>CAWEKR010000018.1:0-331173 GCA_963809615.1 uncultured Chloroflexia bacterium | reverse complement strand
GCAAAGGATTTAAAATTGCGCAGCAATAGCGATACCCTTCATACGAAAATCCCTTTCAATCTTATCTTGTCGATTTAAATAATTCAGGTAAAATTACTCTGTGGGGCGGTGGCGGAATTGGCAGACGCAGAGGACTTAAAATCCTCCGGTAGAGATACCTTGTGGGTTCAAGTCCCACTCGCCCCACCTGGATGCCGTGCGCATGGCGCGCGGTTTTCTTTTCAATATTTATCATAATCAATACTTGATCTTGTTTAGGAATGGTGGGAATTTATGATGAAACTCTACGTCCCTGAATCAGCCATGGCAATCCATGCGCACCCCGATGATATCGAGTTTTCCTGCACCGGCACGGTCGCGCGGTGGATCAAAGCCGGCACCAAGGTGACCTACGTGCTGTGCACCAGCGGTGACGTGGGCATCGATGAACCCGGCATGACCCGGGAAAAAGCCACCGAAATCCGTGAAGCCGAAAGCCTCGAAGCAGCCCGCATCACCGGGGTGAACCAGGTGGTTTTCCTGCGCGAGCCGGATGGGCTGTTGCAGCCCACCCTGGAGCTGCGCAAGAAACTGGTGCGGGAGATCCGCAAATATAAGCCCGAAGTGATCGTGACCGGTGACCCAACCATCGTATGGTCGGGCAGTGATTACATCAACCATCCCGACCACCGCGCCGCCGCCATGGCGGCGCTGGATGCGACTTTCCCGGCTGCCGGGCAGCCCAACTTGTTCGAAGAGCTGGCACAAGAGGGGCTCAGCGCTCACAAAGTGCGAAAAGTGTATGCCGGGGTGTGGGAAAAAGCCGATGTGTATGTGAATATCGAGGATACCATCGAGATCAAAATTGCGGCGCTGCGTGCCCACAAAAGCCAGCTTAAGGATTGGGACCCTGAGGCGATGATCAAGGAGTGGGCTAGCGACACCGCCAAGGGCAAGGAAATGCAGTATGCCGAGGGTTTTAAGGTGGTTACGCTGGTGGATGATGAAACCTGGATGAAAAAGAAGGCTGAAGGGTAAAGTTATTTCTTCCCGACGAAGGGTTATTAATAGATGTATGCTAGAATCCCACCCATGATGCCGCGCATCGTCTTCATGGGCTCGCCTGAGTTCGCCACGCCGGTCTTACGCCAGCTGGCTGGCGAGTATCCTGTCGTCGGGGTCGTCACCCAGCCCGACCGCCCCGCCGGGCGTGGGCGTAGGTTGACAGCTCCCCCGATAAAAAACCTGGCGGAAGAGCTGCATCTAGCGGTGATCCAACCACGCCGATTAAGTGAGCCCGAGGCGGTCCAACAGCTGGAACAATGGGCACCCCAGATCATTATCGTAGCCGCGTTTGGGCAGATCCTGCGACCTGCCGTGCTCGACCTACCAGAGCTTGGCTGCATCAACGTGCACGCCTCACTCCTGCCCCGCTGGCGCGGGGCTGCACCGATCCAGGCGGCGATTTTGGACGGCGACGAAACCACAGGCATCACGATCATGCGTATGGACCCCGGCATCGATACCGGGCCACTCTTAATTCAAAGGTCACTAGCGATTGCGCCTGATGATACTGCCGGCAGCCTTTCTACAATACTTGCCCAGCTTGGGGCGGACCTGCTCATGGAGGCACTACCGGCATATCTATCGGGTGAGCGCATCCCGGAAGCGCAGGATAATTCGCTGGCTACATACGCGCCGATGATCAAAAAAGAAGCAGGCTTGCTCGATTTTTCCACACCGGCGGACGTCTTGGAGCGCAAGATCAGGGCGTTCGATCCCTGGCCGGGTACGTACACGTTTTGGAATGGCCAGATACTCAAAGTCCACCGGGCGCATGTACTTGAGGATCATTCGAACCAACCCGGAAAACATCTCGTTATCCAGGGCTTGCCAGCCATTGCCACCGGTAACGGCAGCCTGCTATTCGATGAGCTGCAGCTCGCAGGAAGGAATATCCAATCGGGGAATACATTCCTGCAGGGCAACAGGAATTGGGAAACGGAGTTATATAGCGCTCAATGACCAACCAGACCCACGCTCCCATTCTTTACCACATTACCTTGCTGCGTCACGGCGAATCGCTGGGTAACTTCGAAGGTCGCCACCAGGGCCAGGCGGATTTTCCGCTCACCGACCTGGGCAGAGACCAGGCGAAAGCATTGCTCGAACGCTGGAGTGCTGAGGCAAAGGAATTTGACCTGGTACTATCCAGCCCGCTGGCGCGGGCGCGTGAGACCGCCGAGATCATCGCCGGCGGGATGAGGGTACCGTTGGAATTCGACCCTGTGTGGATGGAGCGAGATAACGGGCTGATGGCGGGACTAAGCCCGGAGGAAGTGCGCCAATCCCTGCCGCAACCCAATTTTATTCACCCCTACCAGCCGGTGGGGCAGACCGGTGAGAGCCAGTGGCAGCTGTACCTGCGGGCGGGGAACGGAGTCCAAAGCCTGTTCAGCCACCCTCCGGGTAAGTACCTGGTGGTTGCTCACGGAGGGCTGTTAAACATGTTCTTCTATGCCATCCTGGGGATCACGCCTCAACCGAACTTCCATGGACCGCGTTTCCGCTTCAATAACTCGGCGTTCGCCACCGTGAGCTACAACCCTGCCTCCCACCGCTGGTATATCCTGGGAGTAAATGACCACATGCATCTAAAATTAGACGAAAGCTGATAATGCACTTTAGCCATATCTTTCAATTTACTCGTAAAGGCTATGCGCAATTGCTTTGTAATTTTGCATTCCAACAAAGGGCGTCGCTCAGCCTGAACAGCCTGCCTGCCCCCAAACCTTTCCAGGGTGCGAATTCGTGGCAGCACGCTTAAGCTGGCTCATCTTCGGTGCTGGCGCACTCGGCACCTATATCGGTGGCAGCCTGCAGCTGCATGGTCACAGGGTTGTTTTCGTCGAACAGCCCGAGACCGCCTCCGAGCTGTATGAACGCGGGCTGATCCTTTCGATCCACGGACAGGATTACCGCATCCTGCATCCAGAGATTTTCTCATCCCTCGCGGCTGCCCTCTCCAATGCTCCCTGTGATGTCGCCATCTTCGCCATAAAATCTTACGATAACCAGACGGTGCTCGACACCATCCGCCCATACACGAGCGCCATCCCACCGGTCATATGCCTCCAGAATGGCGTGGAGAACGAAAGCGTACTTCAAGCTGCGCTGGGTGAAGCGAAGGTCATCGCCGGGACGGTGACCAGCGCAGTTGGCCGAGGCGGACCGGGGGATATCGTCCTCGAGCGTTTGCGGGGGATGGGAATTGCCAGGACCCACCCTTTATCAGCTCAAATTGTGCAGGCCCTCTCGGATGCGCATCTGAATGCCCATCTATTTTCGTCACCCTCGGGGATGAAATGGTCAAAGATGCTGACCAACCTGCTGGCGAATGCCTCCTCCGCCATCCTGGATATGACCCCGTCAGAGATACTCAGCCATCCGGGGCTGTACGGCGTGGAGATCGCCCAGCTGCGAGAAGCCATTACGGTGATGCGGGCGCTGAATATCCCAACGGTTAACCTACCGGGTGTGCCTGTGCGCCTGTTCTCCTGGGCGGTAAGCAGCCTGCGCCCCAGCCTCTCCAAGCCGTTCATTGCGCGCATTGCCGGCAGAGGTCGCGGTCAGAAGATGCCCTCCTTCCATATCGACTTGCATTCAGGGCGGGGGAAGAGCGAGGTGGATACCCTCAACGGGGCGGTGGTACGCTTCGGGCAGCGGACGGGCGTCGCCACACCGGTAAACCAGTGGCTGAACCAGACCCTGACCAGCCTGACTATGGGAAAACTGCCGGTGGATGAATTCTCCCACCAGCCGGATAAACTGATCGAAAGTATTTCTTCGCTAACAGCCAGCAAGTAGCTAAATAATCTAGCCGATCGTCCCGTAGTACAAGGGCAGTAGGCTGACGGGTTTATCACTCCACTTGTGGGCATCAAGCATCTTCTGTTTCGCCGTTTCCAGCCTGGCATCGTCGTTGGCATGGATGGTGAACAATAAGTCCCCAGCCTTCACACGATCGCCCACCTTGTGCTGCACCACCACACCCACCGTGTGATCGATGGGATCACCCTTGTGCTCCCTGCCACCCCCCAGTAGGACGGCGGTTTCTCCCGCGGCGCAGGCATTCACTTCGCTCAGGTACCCGCTGCGAGGTGAATTAACCTCGACAATACGGGAGGCTTTTGGGAACAAGCCTGGCTGATCCACAAAGCGGGGGTCGCCTCCCTGCGCACTTACCAATTGGTGGAAAAGCGACAGGGATTTTCCGCCTGCCAGCGCGGCCTCGGCGATTACCTTCCCCTGGACCTCGTCGGGGGACAACCCACCCAACGCCAGCATATATCCAGAGGCCACCAGGCAATGCTCCCGAAAATCGTCGGGACCCGCGCCGTGGAGCGTTTCCAGGGCTTCCTGGACCTCCAGCGAGTTGCCGATGGCTTTTCCCAGCGGCTGGTTCATGTCAGATAATATCGCCACCGTCTTCCGCCCCACCAGCGTCCCGATCTCAACCATCAAATTGGCTAATTTGCGGGCGTCCTCCAGGTTGGTCATGAATGCACCCAGGCCGACTTTCACATCCAAGAGGATCGCCTGGGCGCCGGCGGCGATTTTCTTGCTCATGATCGAGGAGGCGATCAGGGGGATGGACTGCACAGTTCCGGTGACGTCCCGAAGCGCGTATAATTTTCCATCCGCGGGGGCAAGGTCAGCGCTTTGCCCGGTGAGCACGATACCGATCCGTTTTAATTGGGCGATGAACTCCTCGGTGGTAAGGTTGACGCGGAACCCGGGGATCGATTCGAGCTTATCCAACGTCCCCCCGCTGAAACCGAGACCCCTGCCCGACATTTTCCCCACCGGCAGCCCGCAGGCAGCGACGGTTGGTGCCACCACCAGGCTGGTCTTATCGCCCACCCCACCGGTGGAGTGCTTGTCGACCGCGATGGGGACCACCTGCGACAAATCAAGCAGCTCTCCCGAATGCGCCATCGCCAGGGTCAATTCGGTGATCTCCTGAGAGCCCATCCCATTCAAGACGATCGCCATTAACAGAGAGGAGGCCTGGTAATCAGGGATTTCGCCGCTGGTATAACCCTGGATGAAAAACTCAATTTCAGCTTTGGTAAGCTCGTTGTGGTCCCGCTTTTTAATGATGATATCCACCATGCGCATGGTACTTTTTCTCCCGGTTGTTCCACCCATTATAATCCCAGCTGGATTCAGGTCATGCATTCTTCATATGTAGGGCAACATCTGGGTTCAAATCAAACGTGAGCGTGCGATTTGCCACACTTGATCGAACATGGTTACGGTGAGCCTCCCGGTCTGGGTATTCTGCTGGCTGGGGTGGTAGGAAGCCAGCAGCCAGGGGAGCTTGTCACCCAGCAGGTACTCGCCAGCATGCCGAAAATTAAACCGGGGAACAGCCGTTCCCCGGCGGCGATAGATATTGATCACATTATCGAAGGCCAACCTCCCCAAAGCCACGAAACCCTGCAGGTTACCCATCAGCGAAATTTCCTGCTCGAGATATGGCCGGCAATTCTCGATCTCCGAACGGAGGGGCTTATTGTCCGGTGGCACACACCGGCAGACAGCCGAGATGAGCATGTCATTCAGCTCCAACCCATCATCCCTGGAGAGGCCAGTTGCCTGGCTGGCAAACCCGGCGTGGTAGAGCGCACCGAACAGGAACACCCCGGAGGCATCACCGGTGAACATCCTGCCGGTGCGGTTCGATCCATGCGCTCCTGGGGCCAACCCAACCACCAATATCCGGCCGTGAATGTCACCGAACGCAGGCACGGGCTTTCCCCAATACTCCCAGGCTTGATAGGCTTTCTTCTTCTTTTTCGCCACACTTTCCCGGTATTCCACCAAACGCGGGCACTTGCGGCAGCTGATGATTGTGTCGTTCAGGGTATCAAAATCCATCATTGTCCTGTAAAGATCCGTTAACCCAAGCCTCGAGGGTTAGATGATCAGCATCGCATCACCGAAGGAGTAGAAACGGTATCCTGCCTGCTTGGCCAGCTCGTAGGCATTCAATACCCGCTCACGCCCTGCAAATGCGCTCACCAGCATGATCAAGGTGGAGCGGGGCAGGTGAAAATTAGTGATCAGCCCGTCTACGACCTTGAATTGATATCCGGGCAGGATAAATAAGCTGGTGGGTCCTTCAAACGCTTGTAAGGTACCACTCCTTCCACCGGTCTCCAAGGTGCGTACGCTGGTCGTGCCAACTGCGATGACCCTACCGCCAGCTGATTTCGCCCGCTGGATCTGCTCTACACATTCCGGGGATAGACGGCACCATTCGCTGTGGATTTTATGCTCCTCAGGATCGTCTTCATTCACCGGGGCAAAGGTGTCCAAGCCAACATGCAGCGTGACGGTGGAAAATTCGATGCCCTTGGATTTCAACTTCGCCATCAATTCAGGGGTGAAATGCAGACCGGCTGTCGGAGCTGCCGCCGAGCCGGAGGTGCGGGCGTACACCGTCTGGTAGCGCTCCGGGTCGGACAGGCTGGTATGGATATAGGGTGGCAGGGGAACATGGCCGATATAGGGGAATTGGTGTTCGAGCGGTGCACTGAAGCGCACCACCCGTTCAGCGCCCTCCAGCACCTGTTCGATGGTGGCCGTAGGAGCCGGCTGACCCGGCCTGACCGCCTCGATCTGCAGCTGCTTTCCTTCGACCAGACCTTTCCCGCCTACGATGGCTTCCCAGGTGAGCTCATCCCGCTTGCGAAGCAGCAGGATTTCCACCTTGCCCCCGGACGGCAGCTTGCGGGCATACAGCCGCCCGGGTATCACACGGGTCTCATTGATGACCAGGATATCGCCGGGACGCAGCTCGTTCCCAATATCTGTAAACACCGCGTGTTGGATGACCCCACGCTGCCGGTCAAGGACCATCAATTTAGATGCGTCGCGCCTATCGAGCGGGGCCTGGGCAATATAGCGCTCAGGCAAATCGTAATCAAAATCGGAGGTGCGCAATGGAGAAATCCTCTTATTTACGCCCGGCGAAGCGGGAAAAGAGGGTGAGGATGATACTGAGCAGGATGGATAGCACGATCGAGGTCGCCAGTGGGATGATACAGGTCAGGTTCTTCCCCTGGATGACGAGGTCACCCGGCAGCTTGCCCAGGGGAATATTGAGCCGCGACGCCAGGTAGAAGATGGCGCCGATGACTAAAAATATAACCCCGATGATCAGAAAAATCTTGCCAAGCGATGGAACCATGGAAGGTTTAAACCGATGGTCGTCTTATGAAAGTGTGACTCAGAACAATGCCTGCTGCCCATCTTGAGGCTGGGCAATCCCGAGGTGCTCGTATGCCAGGGCGGTGGCTACCCGCCCGTGCGAGGTGCGTTCCAGGTAGCCCAGCTGCAGCAGGTAAGGCTCGACCACGTCCATGATGGTATCCGGTTCCTCGCTGATCGATGCAGCGATGGTGCTCAATCCGACCGGTCCCCCGCGGTACTTTTCGATCACGGTGATGAGCACTTTGCGGTCCATCTCGTCCAGGCCCATCAGATCCACGTTGAGCAGGTCCAGGGCATCGCGGGCGATCTTCCGGCTGATCCTACCATCTGCCCGCACCTGGGCGAAGTCACGCACCCTCCTCAGCAAGCGCAGCGCGACCCGCGGGGTGCCCCTGCCGCGTTGGGCAATCTCATCTACCCCTTCATCATCCGCAGGCACATTCAAAGTTCTACACGCCCGCACCACAATCTGGCGCATGGCTTCAATTTCGTAAAAATCAAGGTGATAAACCGCCCCAAAGCGGGAGCGCAGCGGGGCAGTGAGCAGTGCCAGACGGGTGGTGGCACCGATCACGGTGAAACGGGGCAGCTTCAAGCGGATCGAACGTGCCGAAGGACCCTTGCCGATGATGATGTCAAGGGCGTAATCTTCCATGGCCGGGTACAGCACTTCTTCCACCGCCCTGCCCAGCCGGTGGACTTCATCGATAAATAAGATATCACTGGCGCGCAGGTTGGTGAGGATGGCGGCCAAATCGCCGGGTCTCTCGATGGCCGGTCCGGAGGTGACCTTGATGCTGACGCTCATCTCGTTAGCCAGCACGTGCGCCAGGGTGGTCTTTCCCAGCCCGGGCGGACCATAGAACAACACGTGGTCCAGCGGGTCACCGCGCTGCCTGGCGGCTGCGATGAGGATGGCCAGGTTCTCCTTCACCCGTTCCTGGCCGATCAAGTCAACCAGCGTGCGGGGTCGTAAAGCCAGGTCTAATCGGTCTTCTTTTTGAGGTTCGGGGTTCACCAGGCGGGTTGGTTGATCATCCATAAATGTGATTATAACCGAAACAGATAACGTACTATAATTCCATCATCTTTCTCGTGGAGCGAAACTGTATGTCCAACGTCTACCCCTCGATCCATCCCCTGGTGGCCCACAAGCTGTCCAAGCTGCGCGACAAGAACACAGAACCGAAGAAATTCCGCGAGCTGATCAGGGAAATTGCCACGCTGCTCACTTACGAAGCCACGACCGACCTGATCCTTTACCAGGTGAATATCGATACGCCACTGGCGGCAACCACCGGCAAGGTATTATCCGAGAAGATCTGCCTGGTACCGATCCTGAGGTCGGGACTTGGCATGGTGGAGGGGGTGTGGCACCTGATGCCATCCTGCGAGGTGTGGCATATTGGTCTATTCAGGGACGAACACACCTTGAAACCGGTCGAATATTATAAGAAGGTGCCCGCCGAGCCGGATGTGTCGGTGTGTTTGATCCTCGACCCGATGCTCGCAACCGGCGGCTCGGCTGTGGCGACGGTGGATATCCTTAAAAGTTGGGGCATTCGGAAGATAAAGTTTATCGGCATCCTGGCGGCCCCCCAGGGTATCGAAAACCTGCAAAGCCACCACCCAGACGTGCACATCCATATCGCCGGGATCGATGAAACCTTGAACCAGCGGGGTTATATCCTGCCGGGTCTCGGTGACGCTGGCGACCGCCAGTTCGGAACCGGATGAATCAACGGATACCGGGATAATTACATGCTTGGTGGCACCGGTTGCTGAGGAGGCAGGACCGCACCAGCCTGGTTCTTACCGCTGATCTGGTACCACAGCGCACCGCCAGCCACCCCCAATAAGGCCATCCATAGAACGTCGAATAAGCCGATGCAGACAGCAAAACCAAGCTGGGAGGCCCAAATTTGAGCCTGGCTTACCCCTAAATTGGAAAGCCCGAAAACCCTTGAAAACGAGGCTACGTTGGATGGGTTGAGCAGGAGACCATTGATCACCCCACCGACGAGACCTCCCACAAAACCGATCGCCCCGGCGATGGCCCCGGCATAACCACCCTTTTTTATGCTCTCACCCGAGTTCGCCGGCTTATCGAAAACGCCCGCCATATATCCAGCGGCCAACCCCAACACCAGGCCCAGGCAGGGCGCACAGAAGGGGGCGACTAATACGGCGAACCCTAAGATAAAAACCAATGTCACCGCACCGAAAATCAATCCAGACTTTAACATTGTGTGCCTCCTCTACCAACCTCAATCATTCTGGCTGCGCATACCATAAAATTATAGCAGGTCTCACCTTTTCCATAGAAGATTAATTTCAGCCTGTCATTAATCCCCCACCTGATTTACAATTTCGCTCACGACAATGAGGAACTCCATCGATATGATTTTGCATTTACCCCGGTTTCCGGTCACTAAAGGTTAACCATGCATTGCCGAAAATGTGGTGAAAAAGCGGTAATCAATATGCGCCAGCATAAACTGGCCCTGTGTGGGGCTCACTTTTTAGATTGGGTGCCCGAACAGGTTGAACGCGCCATCCGCAGGTATAGCATGTTCACGCGGGATGACCGCCTGCTGGTAGCCGTATCAGGTGGGAAGGACTCCCTATCCTTATGGGATATCCTCACCCGCCTGGGATACGCCGCCGATGGGTTATACATCGGGCTGGGTATCGATGGGGGTGTGGACTATTCGGAGAATTCTTTCCGCTATGCCCGAGCATTTGCCCAGGAACATCAACTGCTGCTGCATGTCAAGGATATCAAAGCCGATTATGGTGTCTCCATTCCTGAGCTGGCTATACGCACTCACCGGGGGCGGTATAAACCCTGCTCGGTGTGCGGGCTTACCAAACGCCACATCATGAACCAGCTGGCCCAGGACGACCATTATGACGTCCTGCTCACCGGGCACAACCTGGATGATGAAGCGGCCATCCTGTTCGGAAACACGCTCAGCTGGGTCGGGTCCTACCTGGTGCGGCAGGGACCCGTCCTGGAAGCCGACCGACCTGGGCTGGTGCGCAAGGTTAAGCCTCTCTGCCGCATGTATGAACGCGAAATGGCAGCCTATGCCTTCCTACGCCCGATCCCATATATCGAGGATGAATGCCCCCATGCCGAGGGGTCAACGTCCATTTACCATAAGGAGCTGTTGAACAAGCTCGAAGCTGACCGACCTGGGGCCAAGCTCAGCTTTTACTTATCCTTCCTCCAAGCCAAACGCGCCGGGCTATTTTCACCCAGCGCGGATGAACGAGCCGATATGGTGCATGACTGCGATGCGTGTGGTCAGCCCACCTCAGCTCCCGGGCTGTGTGCCTTCTGCCGGATGTTTGCCAGCCATGAAGACGGACTCGAAGCGATAGAGCCGGACGAAGCATGACAGCCTCAGTTTCGCCGGCAGATAACCACCAGCGCACCAATTACCGCTACCTGGACCTGATCACGGCATTGTTTGTCACCATCCTGGTGGTGAGCAACATTGCCAGCTCGGCCAAAATTGTCGACTGGGGTTTCAGTATTATTGGGGTGCGCCTGGCTTTTGATGCCGGTACACTGCTCTTCCCCATCAGCTACATTTTCGGGGACATCCTGACAGAAGTCTATGGATATAAGCGCTCGAGGCAGGTGATCTGGATCGGCTTTTTCTGCCTTGGGCTGAGCTCGCTGGTTTTCTGGGTGGTTGGACGGCTGCCGGGAGAAGCCACCTGGCAGCAGTACGCTGGTCAGGAAGCCTATAACGCCATCCTGGGTGGGATGAGCACCGGTGGGATAGCCCTCGCCAGCCTGTTGGGCTATTGGACGGGTGAATTTTCCAATTCCTTCGTGCTGGCCAAGATGAAAATCCTGACGCGCGGTCGCTGGTTGTGGTCGCGCACGATTGGCAGCACGCTGGTGGGAGAACTGGTCGACTCGCTGGTTTTTGTGCTGGTCGCTTCGCTATTCAGAGTGTTTCCCTGGAGCCTGTTCGTCACCCTGGTGATGACCAATTACCTGTTCAAGTGCTCCATCGAAGCGCTGATGACCCCCATCACCTACCTGGTGGTCAATACGTTAAAACGTGTGGAACACGAAGACTATTACGACCGTGATACAAACTTCACCCCCTTCCAGATTTAATAGTAAAGCCGCCATGGCTGATGGCGGCTCTGTATAAACAAGGATCAACTAAAAACTAGGCCCGCTCCAAATAACGCTCCACTTCCCAATCAGTGACCTTCATCTGGTACTCCTCGATCTCCTCCCACTTCGCCCGCACGAAAGCCTCATACAGGATCGCCCCGAGGCTGGACCTGATCACGGCATCCGATTCCAGCTCGCGCAGCGCTTCACCAAGCGACCCCGGCAGGGCCGCAACCCCCAGGGACTTCCGCTCCGAGTCAGTCAGCTCATACACATTAACTTGGTTCAAGGGTTTGGGGCACGCAAGACCTTGGTCTATGCCATCCAGGGCCGCCGCCAGCATGGTGGTGAATGCCAGGTAAGGGTTGGAAGATGGATCAGGGAAGCGCAGCTCAGCGCGGGTAGATTGATCCCTGCCCTCTGACCACTTCGGGATGCGGATCAACGCCGAGCGGTTGATCTGGGCCCAGCCGATATATACCGGGGCTTCGTAACCTGGCACCAGCCTTTTATACGAATTCACCGTCGGTGCAACGATGGCTGCCAGGGCGCGCGCATGGGCTAACTGGCCGGCGATGAACTGGTAAGCGATCGTCGATAAATGAAAATCATCTTTTGGGTCGGAAAACAGGTTGTTTCCCTGCAGGTCAAATAATGACTGGTGTACGTGCATCCCCGATCCGTTGATGCCATAGATCGGTTTAGGCATGAAAGATGCGATCAACCCATGCTGGGCAGCGATCGCCTTCACGGTGTATTTGAGGGTCAATACGTTATCCGCGGTGCGTAACGCATCATCGAAACGGAAGTCGATCTCATGCTGACCGAGAGCAACCTCATGATGCCCCGTCTCGATATCCAATCCCATCCCTTCCAATGCATCCATGAGCTCAGTGCGCACACGCACGGCATCATCGTTGGCCGAGAAATCGAAATAGCCGCCCACATCATGCGGCACCGGGTGGATACTCTCATGCCCATTACCACCCCTGAAGAGAAAGAATTCGGGCTCCGGACCGACGTTATATTTCCAGCCGCGTTCTGCCACGTTGACCAGCATGCGCTTCAGAGTGCCGCGCGGGTCACCGGGGAAAGGGTTTCCATCCGGCTGGAATATCTCGCAGAAGATACGCGCCCGGCGCAGCTCGGGAAGCGTCCATGGCAGGACGGCATAGGTGTCTACATCGGGGACCAAGCGCATATCGCTTTCCTGGATGCGGGCAAACCCCTCCACCGATGAGCCGTCAAACCACATGCCGTCGTCAAGCGCACCTTCCAGCCGTCCCACCGGGATGTCCACGCTCTTCACCGTCCCGGTCACGTCGGTGAATTGAAGCGAGATGAACTTGACTTCGTCTTCTTTAACTCGTGCCAATAATTGGAAATTATCCATACATCCTCCACACTGGTAGCGTTACACCCAAATATCTGGACCCTTCATCCCCATACAATTGCCCGCAATTTTATCACACCCTAATGGACTGATGGGGGTTAATGGTGTATGGAACGATACACCTCCGAGGAGCCGACATGCAGGAAATTGCGATAATTACCGATACCGATTCGAGTATTCCATTTGCACTGGCTGCCAGTTATAACCTGTACCAAATCCCGATGACGATCCATTTTGGTGAGGAAAGCTACGAGGCAGTGTATGCCATTAATGATGCCGATACATTCCGACGGATCGACAAAGAAGGCAAGCTGCCCACCACCGCTGCGCCATCACCGGGTAAATATATCACTGCTTTCAATAATGCCTTTGTTTCGGGGGTGGAAAAAATTGTCTGCCTGTGCGTGAGCAAAGAAGTGAGCGCGACTTATAACGCGGCACAAACCGCCCGCGATTCCTTCCCCGGAAGAGAAATCCTCGTGATCGACACCCGCACGCTGTCGATGGCTCAGGGCTACCTCGCCCTGGCTGCGGCCGAAGCCGCGTCCAAAGGTGCCTCGATTAAGGAAATCAGCGCCATCATCGAAGACCTCCAACCCCGCATCCATTTATTCGCCGCCCTGTCCACCTTGAAATACCTGGCGATGGGAGGGCGGGTAAGCAATCTTTTCGCCAGTATGGGAAACATCCTGAGCGTAAAGCCGATCCTCACCATTCGAGATGGAAAACTTGACCTGTTGGAACGCGTTCGCACGCAGAAAAAAGCCTGGGAGAGGGTCATCGAGCTCTCGGCAATTAAAACCGGTGATAAGCAGATCGAGAAAATGTGCGTCCTGCATGTAAACGCTCCCGAGATGGCGCAGCAATTTACCGCTGAAATCCGCAGCCGGATGAGCTGTCCCGCTGACATCCCTTCAGTCGAGGTCACACCAGGCTTATCGGTTCACTCCGGCGCGGGGATGGTAGGGGCGGTTTTTGTCGTAAAATAAACCGATGACGGTTATTACCCTGCTCACCGATTTTGGGATCCGCGACGGCTATCCGGGAGTGATGAAGGGCGTAATTTGGAACATTGCCCCAGACGTCCAGATTGTCGATTTAAGCCATGAAATCTCACCCCAGGACGTCCTGGAAGCAGCTCTCCTGCTGAGACGAAGCGCACCCTTTTTCCCCAATGGGACAATCCATATCGCTGTGGTCGATCCAGGGGTTGGCACCTCCCGCCGGGGGCTGGCATGCAGGATTGGGGCGCAATATTTCGTCGGGCCTGACAACGGATTATTCACCCTAATTGTGGCCGAAGCAGAATCTGAGCACCTTCCTGTACATTTCATTCATCTCAATCAGCCAGCATTTTGGCTGCCTGAGGTCTCCAAAACCTTCCACGGACGAGATATTTTTGCACCCGTCGCAGCCCATCTTGCTATTGGAACACCCCTTGACTCGCTCGGCAGCGCGATCGACGATCCAATCAGGCTTGACCTCCCCGCCCCAGCGCCTACATCGGCAGGCTGGCAGGGTGAGGTGATCTATATCGACCATTTTGGGAACCTTTCCACCAATTTAAATGCCAGCCATATTAATACCTTGAAAGATTTGGTTCTGAGAATTCACCAAAAGCAGATCGTAGGGATGGCGTCCACTTTTGGTGACCGACCGCGCGGAACACTGGTGGCTTTACTGGATAGCAGTGGTGCACTAGTAATTTCGGTCGTGAATGGGAACGCGGCAAAGGTGCTGCAGGCTCATTTGGGCGACAAGGTGGAGGTTAGTTCCGGTGGTGATGTTTAAACCAGCAAAATACGTACCCAGATCAATGTGAATTGATGTTGCAATGCCTAGCTTTGGCAGTGAATGTATAGAATCTAACCTGCACGGCAAGGTTTTAAGCCTCATCCATAGGGGTTTCTGGGTGCCTCCTTCAAACATCCCCTGATAAACTTTTCTTAACCTTGTTTCCTTGCAAATTCATCCTGCCTGCGGTATCCTTAGCCGTTGGGAGTGGTTGAGTTCCGGTGGGCTCCCCGGTCTTCAAAACCGGTGGCGGGTCGCGTTGCGGGCCGCGGTGGGTTCGACCCCCATCCACTCCCGCCTGTTGTCTTTATCGGTAACAAAAGGATTGGGTTAAATGTTAGAGCCGGTTCAAGTAGTTCAAAAAGAACAAAATGATGTCTATACTGCGATCATCGCCCGATATTTCCGCATCGATGATACGACCTGGGGTGACGGCAAAATAGGGTATATGGTGCGCTACCGTGGTGCACTTTACGGTCAGGATTCTGCCGCTTCCTATGATCAGCTGGCGCAGGCCCTGCGCGAATATTATATAACCCCATTATTCCGGCTGGAAGAAAACCAACAGGTTATCCTGTTGATGAAGGGGATCATTCAGCCGAAACCAACCCGAAATTGGGGGAATATCCTATTTTTTTTCCTGACGGTCATCAGCGTGACGTTTGCCGGGGCACTCTTCACGAGTAACAATTATATTCCCGTGGATCTATCCGGCTGGACAGATTTTATGATCAGTGGCCTTCCCTTCGCGATTTCATTAATGGCCATCCTGGTGTGCCACGAGTTCGGTCACTACCTTGCCGGTCGCTATCATAAGACTGCAGTTACCCTTCCTTTCTTCATCCCCTTCCCACTTAGCTACTTTGGAACGATGGGCGCGTTTATCCAGCTCAAAGAGCCACCCAAGAACCGGCGCATCTTGCTGGATATCGGGATCGCCGGACCTCTGGCAGGTCTGGCAGTCGCCATCCCCGTCCTACTGCTGGGAATATACCTATCTCCTGTAGCCAGGCTCCCAATGACACTGCCTGCGGGGCAAATTTTCGAAGGCAATTCTCTCCTCTATTTACTGATGAAGCTGATCGTAAAAGGTCAGCTCCTTCCCCAGCCCTTAACGTACGCCGGTCTGAATCCCATTATCTATTGGATCCGCTACTTCTTCACCGGTGCACCCCTGCCTGCAGGAGGATTGGATATCAATATCAGTCCCATCGCCTGGGCGGGTTGGGCAGGTTTGCTGGTAACTTCGCTCAATTTAATCCCTGCCGGACAGCTGGATGGGGGTCATATCATGTATGTGCTATTGGGTAAGCGCTCTACCAGGCTGCTGCCGTTCATTCTCGTGGCCCTGGTCTTGCTGGGCTTCGCCTGGAGTGGCTGGTGGCTGTGGGCAGCGTTGATCTTCCTGCTCGGCCGTGCCCATGCTGAACCGCTCGACCAGATCACTCCGCTGGACCCAAAACGGCGCCTCCTGGCAATCTTCGGGGTGTTGCTGTTCATCTTTGTCTTCATCCCCGTGCCCTTGGTGTAATCATTTCCTCCACCTCCCCAAAACACAGCCAGCCCAGGCAGACAATTTGGATTCTTGTCCAGGCTGGTTTTATTTGTTGTATTCATAATTCCTGGGGTAAAAAATATACTTTCCCCACGATTTTCTGGGGAACGACGCCTAAAACTGCGGCTTAGTTATTATGGACGGGCTTCGCTCAGCACTTCGACGTGGTCGATCGCTCCAGCCAGGCTGTAGACCGTGAAATCGAATTCGGTCTCCCCAGCCGATTTCCACTTACGCTCCCCGATAATATCCCCTTTGGAATCGTAAGCGACCGCCAGCAACCACAGCTGTGACAGCGGCGGGGAATTCTCCGGAAGCAGCACGTTCCCCCTGACGGTTGCCGCTGCCCCATCGGGGGAGATATCAACCGCATCCAGCTTTACCTGCGCATCGATGTAGCGCTGGTCGTCAGAAGCAACGGACAATGCGCTCAGCACTTCACTCTGCGGCTGGAATTCTTCCGGAAGTGGGGGTGGGAAATAAACCATCAGCGGGATGGTGCTGCCAGGCCTGAGGATATTCAACGCAGGATAGGCCACCTGGCTGGCAATATTTTCACCCTTGTTATCATACAAACCAATCCATACGGACAGGTTTTCCAGACTCGTTTCTTGATCATTCCGGACTGCGACGATACACCACGCACCCCCATCACCAGCCTGGTAGCAGCGCGGTTGGGATGAATTGACCGGTATGGCTGTAGGAGTCGGAACGGCTTCCGGGATCTGCTCAGCGATGGGGATGACCAGCTGCAGCCCATTGCCCATGAAATGCGGGTCAACTTTGGGATTGGCGGCCTGCAAATCCTCCAGCTTGACTCCGAATTGGATGGCGATGCCCAGCATGGTATCGTTATCCTTCACCGTATACAGGTATGGCGTTGGTGTGGGCGCTGGCGTGACCGGTATCTTCACCTGGACGGTGGCTGTGGGTTTTTGTGGGCTGGGGCTAAGGGTTTGGTACGGGGTAAGTGCTCCCGTCGGGGCGAGCGTGGGGCTGGCCTGAACTGTGGCCTGGGTGCATGCGCTCAACACTAACCCAAGACCAACGATTAAACTGGCGATCCTGTGCATCATCGTCCCTGATTATACGCTATCCGAATGGGGAAAAGTGTTTAGGGGTTAATGATTAGTTATTAGTTAGTCATCCAGACATATATTTACAAGTTGATTGAGGAAATCGTTGTTCTCTTCGTATTGTGGGTTAGAAAAACACTTTAAATCTGTGCTCGCCTGGGTTATTCTGGGGCAATTTGTTCCTCATTTGAATCAACTGCTTGCTAAACTTGCCCTCCTCGACATGCTGTGCTAAACTTTAGCTGATTATCCAATGGCTCAAGATAAGATGTACAAAGCCGCCCTGGAAGCCATCGACCAAGGGCAAACTGCCCGGGCACGCGATTTATTCACACGCCTGTTGCGGGCAGATTCCTCCAAAGCTGACTATTGGTTATGGATGAGCACACTGGTCGAATCCGCGCAAGAGCGGATTTATTGCCTCGAATCTGCCCTGCGGGTTGACCCTAATAATGAAGCTGCCAAACGCGGACTGATCATCCTGGGTGCCAGGGAGGCGGGGAAGGAGATCACTCCGGTGCCAACCATCCGTCGTAAGTGGGAAAAAGAGGTAGAACATATCGCCGAACCGCCGAAGAATTCACCCATCCGTCGGAAGCAGGAAAAAGATGGAGTGCATATCACCGAACTGCCGATTTTTTCACTGTTCCGTCAAGCGTGGGATAACCGCATCTTCCGCTACGGATCAATCGGTGTAGCCGGTTTCATCGTAGTCGTTCTTATCATCGCCACTTTGATTGGACCTCGTCACAAGCCCCAACAGGTGGTTGAAATCATCAAAGTATCCCCATTTCCAACCCACACTCCCGAGCCGACGCTCTCACCGACTGCGACGCGTACATTAGTCGTCCGTTCCCCTACGCCCACTTTCGTCGGTGCCACACCGCTTTATTTGTTCATGCCAAAGACGTATACTCCCGAGCCGCTGTACGTCAATACTCCCCACCCCATAACGGAAGCCTATAAAGCAGGTATCGCCGCGTATGAAAAATCAGATTGGACCTCTCTGCTGGGGTTAATGCGCCAGGCTGCGACAGCTGAGCCTAACTCGCCAGACTTGATCTATTACATTGCAGAGGCATACCGCATGCAGGGGCAGTACCAGGATGCAGTGTTTGAGTATGATAATGCGATCAAGATAAACCCGAGATTTGCTCCGGCTTATCTTGGTCGTGCTCTGGCTTATGAGAAAATCAATCCTGAGACGGATATTGAAGGTGAGCTCAATTATGCACTCGAGTATGACCCCAATTTTGTCGACGCCTACCTGAACCGCGCCAGGGTTAGGATCAAGCATGACAACCCGACGGGTGCGATCGAAGACCTGGCTGCAGTCGATAAGCTGGAACAAAATCCCATGGTCTATATTTTACTTGGAGAGGCGTACCTGGAGCTCAATGACCCCACAACCGCGCTGAAGTATGCTCAAATTGGCTTTAACCTAGACAAGACCTCGCTCCCCGCCTACCTCGCCCTGGCGAAGATCTACCTGGCGCAAAATGATTCCAAGGATACTCTGACCAATATTGATACCTACCTTACCTACGTCACGGATGACGCCGAAGGTTGGGCGATCAAAGCCCAGGCTGAATTCCAGCTGGGCAACTTTGCCGATGCCCTGGCAGCTTGTGACCTGGGAATTGCAGCCAATGAAGAGAACGCTCCCAGCTGGTATTACCGGGGATTGATCCACCTGGACCAGGGTGACACGCGGACAGCGGTCAACGACCTGGTAGACGCGGTTAAATTTGATCCGGGTAATTTTGCCTACAATATTGCCCTGGGTAAAGCATTATGGGCCGACGATCGGTTAGACCAGGCGGCACAACAGTTTGATGGATCTGAGCTCGTTGCATCAACGGATAAGCAGCTGGCAGAGGTTTATTACAACCGTGCCAGGGTGTATGACCAGAAATTAAATACCACCCGGGCTTTGCAGGACTATGAGTTGTTGCTGGCTCTGCCGCCCAGCCAGGTGCCCGGATACTGGCGCACTTACGCCCAGGAACGGGTGAATATCATCAATCCACCCACCCCCACCGAACCGGGCACCCGCGCCCCCATCCCCACCGAAACCGGCACATCCACACCCATGCCGTAAGCGGGTGGGTAAAATGTTTCTCGTAAAAATCCACGGTCGCATAAATTTTCCCAGCCCCAGATGCTAGTCGCAAATGATCAATCCTTCTGCGATTTCTCCACATTAGAAAAATAGTTAGCCTAGATCACAGGCTGAAAATCCCCAGAATGTTAGAGTTTTGTTAGAACGGTGGTTCAGGTCTCTTGTCACTACCACCAGGACGCGCTATAATACTTTTGAATGAGTGCAGGGTAGAGCTTTTAAGAGGAAGAAATGCCTGTTTATACCTATCGCTGTGAAAATTGCGGCATCCGCTTCGAACGGCTGCAGGGGTTTAACGACCCCGTCCTCACGCGCTGCCCGGAATGCAATAAAAAGACCTTGCGCAAGGTATATACTCCGGTGGGGATCGTGTTCAAAGGTTCAGGGTTTTATTCCACGGACCACCGCTCACCATCTGGCATCGCCGAACGATCAGCCGCCAAGTCAAGTGAAGCGGAGAAGAAACCAGAACCTGCCAAGACTACAGCGGATAAACCTGCGGAAAAATCGTCGGAGTAACATTTTTATTATCAGAGTATGGACGCAATAATTGCGTCCATTTTTTTATTTTAAAGCGGAGCTTGGGGCATATATACAAACCGAATCAGTGCGGTAGTTGAAACTCCTCAACTTGAACGATTTTTGCGTATTATTCAATGATTTTCATGAAGGAGGACACGAATATCATCGCGCCCTGTGGGGACCTGGAACCTAGCAATTGACAGGTGAGCGTAATTAAGCGAAAACACCCCGGGTTTACGGGGTGCCAGGGATATTTATCAGCTCCTCGACTTGAGCGTTTTTTGCGAAATACCATACGCTTTTCATGGTATAGGACTCGAATATCATCGCACCCTGTGGGGAGCTGGAACCTAGCAATTGACAGGTGAGCGTAATTAAGCGAAAACACCCCGAGTTTACGGGGTGCCAGGGATATTTATCAGCTCCTCGACTAGGACTCGAACCTAGAACCTAGCGGTTAACAGCCGCCCGCTCTGCCGAATTGAGCTATCGAGGAATAAAGCGTCGTGATTATAAGCGTAAGGCTAACCAATGTCAAGGAATCGTCTTTTTCGCCCTTTTCAGCCATTCCTTCACCCTGTCGGTCAGCTGGTCGGGATCGATGGGCTTGAAGATGATATCCTCTCCACACTCTTTTATCCCGAATTGCGCATCGCGTTCCTGCCCTGGTGATTGCATCAGCACCACAGGAATCGAGGCTGTAACCTCGTCCTGCTTTAAGAGGCGGCAGGGATCATATCCATCTATCACCGGCATGTTGACTTCAACCAGGATTAAATCGGGCTTGACCTGTTTTGCGATCCTCAAGCATTCACCCCCATCCGATGCGCCAAACGCCTCATGTCCGGCGAAGCGTAAGGCAAATATTGCCATTTCGCGGAAATCCCGGTCATGGTCAGCGATGATGATCTTCCCCATATTTACTTACCAATCTTCAAGCGGCTTTTTAAGGAGGCGCGATTTCCATTTCTTCCAGGATGCTGTAGAGTAATTCCAACAGCACATTCTTCACCGCTTCCTTATCTTTGGCAACGCAGGGGAGTAACTTGACCTGCTGGCTTAACCGCAGCGCAATGCGAATGTCCTCGATTTCCCAGGCATCCTGATCATCCTGTTTATTGGCTGCCACAACATAGGGGGTTGGTGCATAAGCCCGGAAGGTCTCCAGGATATTGCGCGCTTCTCTGAACGTTTCCGGTCGTGAGCTGTCTACCATGACGATAAAACCCAGCATTCCCTCCGAAAGGATCTCCCACATGAAGTCGAACCTGCGCTGACCCGGTGTGCCGAACAGGTACAGGACCAGGTTCTCATCGATGGAAATACGACCGAAATCCATCGCCACGGTCGTTTGATCCTTAACCCGTTCTGAATCTGAGGATATCTTCCGTTCGGTTGATACGACCTCGATCTCGCTAACGGAACGAATGAACTCAGTCTTCCCCGCATTGAATGGACCTGTAACGACCATTTTTACTGTTTGCATATGAGCATCCCTTTTTCGTGATGTGGGTTATCCATCAGATCGAACGTATTCGGTTGATAATGCGGTTAATCAAAGACTTGAATTCAGGTTTATTGCCTTGTGGCATCGCGATGCGAGGTTGCACCGGAGCAGGTTGACCGGGTTGAGATTGAACGGTGACAGGTTGGAGGTTACGCGGCTGGACCGGTTGAGCCGGCTGAGAATACTGGGGCACCGGTCTGCCTTCAGGCCGGATCATTTCGACCAGACCTGCCTGGATGAAGCTGTAAACAATCCGGCGGATTTCAAGGTCGTTTTTGTTGGCTGCTTTGGCGATCTGGTGGATGGTATTCTTGGGATTGATGAATGAAATGACTTTCCATTCGTCAACACTCAGGTTTAAATTGCGCAAATTTACTCCCGGGCGATCGCTGAACTTCAGCGCCATCTCCAGGCTCGGTATCTCTCCCTGGAGCTGTTCCCACTCACGCATCTTGCGCGTCCCTTCAATGATAAGGTTCTCTAGATTGAGGCGTATGGTGATCTTATCATTGGGAGGGAATAACTCGTTTTCGAACCGGAATAAGCCTTCACTCCAGGTAAAAATTCGGTTCACCAGGCTGAGATAATAAGCTTGCAGACTGGATAAAATCTCTTGCTGACTGATCAGGTTGGAGTTGATCAACAGCAGCCCGAGCTCTTTATCGCCCATTCCCCCCGCCCGCTCATTGATTGCACGAACCTGGGCAGCATTCAATTTTTTTGCGTGGTAGAGCACCATGGTTAAACTGGCCGCGTCAACACCATCCCGGGCAAATGACAGCTTCCCGTCCTTGAAGGATACATGCACTTGTTCTTGTGATCGCTCGACGATAAGCGTCCCAGTTTTGTGAGCAACATTCACCAAATTGAGCAATTGGGTTACCGGAAAATCACGTAAATTGCCCTTTAATGCCATTTTATGGCCTCCTACCATCCCTTAAATTGAAGAGGTGCAAAGATTATACATTTAAGCCGATATCACGTCAAATAATAATGCGAAATTTCCATTAAAACTTGACATATTCGCAAAGTGGTATATACTCTTTTGATAAGATTTACCACCCGCACGGGGAGCCCGGTATACCCAGGCTGAGAGGAGACCCACAAGGCCTCGACCCGCGAACCTGATCCGGATAATGCCGGCGGAGGAATAGCTGCATCATACCAACTCCTGCCACCGGTCCGGGGGCAAGGAGTTTTTCTTTTATGAAGCGAGCGATCCTATTTGCCAACGGGAAGATGGAAAGCCCACCACCGATCCTCAAGGATATTCTACCATCGGATCTGATCATCGCCGCAGATGGCGGGACCCGGCACTGCAAAACTTTAGGAATAACACCGCACCTGGTCATTGGTGATTTAGATTCGCTCGGATCTGAAGCGATCAGCTCGTACCAACAAGCGGGGGTCGAGATCGTCCAATACCCGACGCATAAAGATGAGACTGACCTTGAGCTGGCGCTGCAATTCGCAGTCAGCCACCAGGTCACCCGGGCATACATCATCGGTGCCCTGGGCAACCGGTGGGATATGACCATCTCAAATATCCTGCTGGCAGGGCACACCAAGTTCTCAGGGTTATCCATTCTCCTGGTGGATGGCCCGGATGAGCTTGCCATCCTCCGGGGGAAAGACCAGTTTGACATCCAAGGCAGACAAGGTGATACCGTCTCGCTGGTCCCGCTCAGCGGGGACGTTCACGGGATCACCACCCACGGGCTGGAATACCCGTTAGTGGATGAAACCCTGTACTTCGGTTCTTCCAGAGGGGTGAGTAACGTCGTCGTCAGCGAGCAGGCGCTAGTGGTGGTGAAGCAGGGTATTTTGCTGTTATGTATCTCCAGCAGGGAGAAATTCTAACAGCCCGACCCAATGAAAGGGGTAGAAGGTGAAAATGAAGCTAATGTCCATCGTGATGGCAGCCGCCGTGCTCCTATCGGCGTGTAATCCGGCAGCCGGGTCACCGACCACAACCAGCACTGCTCCGCGGAGCTTAACCGTGATGACCCACGATTCGTTTGCGGCTACAAAACCGGTTATCGCGGCCTTCGAAAGCGCCAATAACGTTAAAGTCCAATTCATCGCCTCTGGCGATGCCGGCACGGCCCTGAATAAAGCCATCCTGGCAAAGGATAACCCCTTTGCAGATGTGTTTTATGGCGTGGATAATACCTTTCTAAGCCGGGCGCTATCGGAAAATATCTTCCAAGCCTATAACTCACCCATACTGGTGGATATCCCAGCCCAGTATAAATTGGACCCGCAAAACAGGGCCCTGCCGGTGGATTGGGGGGATGTATGCTTGAATTACGATATTCAATATTTTTCCAAAAACAACCTGCAGCCCCCCCAAAGCCTGGAGGACCTGCTCAAACCCGAGTACAAGGATATGCTGGTTGTGGAAAACCCTGCCACCTCGTCTCCAGGGCTGGCGTTCCTGCTCACGACGATCGGTCACTTTGGTGCCAGTAAGTACCTGGATTATTGGAAAGGATTGGTGGCGAATAATGTGCTGGTGGTCAACGATTGGGAGACTGCGTATTACACCAATTTCAGCCGATTGGGAGGAGACCGCCCGGTTGTCGTCTCCTACAACTCCAGCCCGGCATTCGAAGTGGTAGGGTCCAAGACCCCGGTAACGGCTCCAGAAAGTGCCGTCATCACCAGCGATGGCTCCTGTTTCAGGCAAATCGAGTTCGTGGGGATATTGAAAGGGACGAAAAACCTGGACCTGGCTGAAAAATGGGTGGATTTCATGCTCTCGACTGCCTTCCAGGAGGATATGCCGCTGCAGATGTATGTTTTCCCGGTTAATCCCAATGCGAAGCTGGATCCAACCTTCCAAAAATTCCTGGCAATCGACCAGAACCCTGCGTATGTCAGCCCGGAGGAGATCGCTGCCAACCGTGAAATGTGGATCAATGACTGGACGCAGACAGTCTTAAGATGAAACTCAAGCGCTTCGGATCGGCTTCGCTGCTACTCTTGTGGTTGGCACCGGTGTGCTTCCTGGCGTTGTTCTATTTCTACCCCATGGCGAGCATCTTGAGCCTCAGCTTTGCCAGGTCAGAGGGAAGCATACTTGCGCCGTTTATCGAGGCGCTTACTTCCCCCATCACATGGCGTGTTCTCACCTTCACATTTTGGGAGGCGATCCTTTCGACGCTATTGACGCTGGCGATCGGTCTGCCTGGGGCATATCTGATCGCGCATTATGATTTTCGAGGAAAAAGCCTGCTCCAGGCGCTCACCAGCATCCCATTCTTGATGCCCACGCTGGTGGTTGCGGCGGCGTTTAATGCGCTCCTGGGACCAGGTGGCTGGCTCAACCTGGGATTGATCCATGCGTTCAAATTAAACGCTCCCCCGATCCATTTTAATAACACGCTGATCGCCATCCTGGTGGCGCACGTGTTCTACAATACGACGATCGTCCTCCGCACGGTAGGCGACTTCTGGTCCCACATCGACCCGCGCCTGGGGCAGGCTGCGCGTATGCTGGGAGCGAGCCGCTGGCAGGCCATTCGACAGGTCACCCTGCCCCTGCTCACCCCTGCGATCGCGGCTGCCGCTCTCCTCGTGTTCATCTTCGATTTCACCTCCTTTGGTGTCATTCTCATCCTGGGAGGGCCACGCTTTGCTACCCTGGAAGTCGAGATCTATTACCAGACGATCAGCCTGTTTAACCTGCCCATGGCGGCAGTCCTGGCGATCATACAATTGATATGCACCCTTGGATTGACCATTCTCTACACCAGGCTGGTGAGGAGATTATCCATCCCCCTGGCGCTTAAATCTCGCCAGGTAACCCAACGCCGGCTCACCACCTGGCGCAGCAGGCTGATGGCTGGGATGATCGTCATCCTGCTGTTTGCGCTGCTCATTTTGCCTCTGGCTGGCCTGGCAATCCGCTCGGTAACCCGGCTTGAGCCCAACCGGGGCGAGCAAAGCGTGGTGTCGCCTGGCTTCACCCTGGATTTTTACCGTGCCCTCCTGACGAACACAAGTGAGTCGATCTTCTTCGCCCCTCCATTGACCGCCATCGTGGTTTCATTGGGGTATGCCCTGGCGACGATGCTGCTGGCAGTGCTGCTGGGTATGCCTGCTGCGCTGGCGCTCGCCCGGGATAACACATCACCGGTCAGTCACAGCCTGGATGCCATGTTGATGCTGCCACTGGGGACGAGTGCCGTCACCCTTGGACTGGGATTCATCGTGGCATTGGATAAACCGCCCTTGGACCTGCGCGCCTCCTTGCTGTTAGTTCCCCTGGCACACACATTGGTTGCCTTTCCATTCGTGGTGCGCAATCTTACCCCCGCCCTGCGCAGTATCCGCCCGCGCGTTCGCCAGGCGGCTGCAGTGCTGGGCGCTTCTCCCGCAACCGTGTTCCGCTATATCGATTTCCCCTTGATCGCCCGCTCCCTGCTGGTTGCGGCAACCTTCGCCTTTACCATTTCACTGGGAGAGTTCGGGGCAACCTCTTTGATTGCGCGACCCGAATATCCAACCGTACCCATCGCCATCTACCGGCTGTTTTCACGCCCTGGAGAGAGCAATTATGGCCAGGCGCTGGCTTTGAGCACCATTTTGATGCTGGTTGCAGGGGCTGGCATGCTGCTGATTGACCGGATGCGCATCGGCGATATCGGCGAGTTTTAAGTCAGGAAAATCATACACAGGAACCAGGTCTCATGACCATTTTATCCATCCACGGAATCTCAAAATCATTCGGAAAAATCCAGGCTTTGGATGGAATCTCCTTTGATGTAAACGAAGGAGAGATTGTTGCCTTGCTTGGCCCGAGTGGGTGCGGCAAATCCAGCTTGCTCTCGGTGATTGCCGGTCTGGAAACACCTGACCACGGTAACGTCAGCTGGAATGGGAAATCACTGGCAGGCGTTCCTCCCCATCTGCGAGGTTTTGGCCTGATGTTCCAGGATTTTGCCTTGTTCCCGCATATGGATGCCTATGCGAATATCGCCTTCGGTTTGAAATTGGCCCACATGGACCGGGTTTCGATCGATCGGCGCGTTAGTGAGATGCTCGACCTGGTGGGGTTACCGGATTTTTCCAAGCGCGATGTCAACACGCTCTCCGGCGGCGAACAGCAAAGGATCGCCCTGGCACGGGCGCTGGCTACAAAACCACGCCTGCTGATGCTGGATGAACCGCTTGGCTCCCTAGACCGCAACTTGCGGGAGAGGTTGGTGAGCGAGTTAAAAGGGATCCTGCGCGGTTTGCACCAGACTGCGATCTACGTCACCCATGACCAGGAAGAGGCGTTTGTCATCTCGGATCGGGTCATCCTGATGAATTCGGGGCGGATTGAGCAGATCGGCACTCCCAATGAGATCTACCGGGATCCGGCCTCGCAATTTGTTGCCCGCTTCCTTGAGATGACCAATATACTCCCCGCCAGGGTTTATATGGAGGATGGCAAACGGCAGCTGACCTCTGCGATCGGGAGTTTTTCGGTGGATACTTCAATGCTTGGAGACGTGCTTATGCTGCTGCGCCCTGACCTTGCCCGGCTCGATGCTCAAGGACCGCTGGTAATCCGTGGAGAATTTTCAGAGATATCGTTTCGAGGCAGCCGGCAGCGGGTGACCATCATGGTTAATCAAATCCCCCTGATATTTGAGTTTCCCTTTTCGACGAACCTTCCGGGCGTTGGATCCGAGGTGACGCTCAGTCTCACCCCCGATGAAGCAATAAAAATCTTCACAAGTCAATCATAGACACCCTGGCAGATTGTATTTTTGTGATTCTCCTGGAGAAGATGGGAACATAGCCTGGATTCGTTACGTCTCTTCAGTATGTTTACCGGTATAGAAAGAATGACATGGACAAAAGGATAATTATAGCGATATTTAGCCTGGCGATCGGATTAAGCGGGTGTACCCAGGCTGCATCCATGACTCCTTTAATTACACCAGCAATTACCCCGCTAATCACCCCGTCAACGCCTCCACTCAGCGGCATTGAAGGTCAGGTCACACTAGGTCCGATGTGCCCGGGACCGGTCGCCATTGGCGATACCCGTTGTCAGGACCAACCCTATCAAGCGACCCTCACCATCTTAGGCGCAAATAACCAGGAAGTCAGCCGTTTCCAAACGGATCCAGCTGGATATTTTAAGCTCACCTTGGAACCCGGGACGTATACACTCCACCCTGAATCAGATAAGGTGCTGCCGCGGGCGTCAGACCAGACTGTAGTCGTCATACCAAATAAATACACCCAGGTGACGGTGATGTATGATACCGGGATGAGGTGACCTCGATGGTTCCGGTTCATTCGAGAGCGAAGAGTTATCTGACCTGTGGATCCTTATTTATCGCCCGTTCACGGTTAATCCGGCGCCAGATCAACCAGACGAAAAGCGCACCCAGCATGACAAGCAAGACCGCGATGAGCACCGGGAGAATAATGGCAATAATCGATAAAACGGTGGAAGTGATATCCTCGGCAATGCTCACCGGTACATTCGCCGCCCCCGCGGTGGTTGCAGTGACTGCGGGTCTGATTGCAAGCGACTTCACCGCATGGACAGTCCCTGCGACCAGCAGCCCCAAACTCATCGCCAAGACCGGATGAATATCCGTGATGATGTGGGCGCTCGAGGCAAACAGGATCGCCCCTGCCACCGGACGAATCGCGGTCTGGATAACATCATTGGCATGGTTGATGGCTGGAAATTTATCCACAAAGAACTCGACCAACGATAAAAAGACTAATATCCCAATGACCCACCCATTTTCCAAGGTATTCCACGGTGGACTCAAGGTGATTAAACTCGTGAATCGAGCTAATAATGCCACCACCAGGAGAGGAATATATGCATTTAACCCCGCACTGGCCGAGAGGCCGAAAGCAGAAAATATATCCATCCTAATCTCCTTAGAATTCTTCCTCTGGCACTAGGTGAAAATGCCGATCTGCATGCAACTATTGCCCAGCTCCAGTCAGCAGATATTATAAGGCAATTCCAATGAAATTTAAATGAAAGCATCCAGTAAAGAATTGGCAAATATGTTCGAACGCGGTATGATTGCCGTTTGATTGCTATACGGAGGACAGAATGCTGAAATACCTACTCACCGGGCTGTTGCTTACACTGCTGTTGGCTGGATGTGGGCAAATCATCGGCTCACCCACCGCTTCCCCGACGGCACAACCGATCGTCAACACCGTTACACCCAGCGCTACACCCACAAAAACCAACACGCCAACTTTAACTCCCACCATCACAGAAACGCCAACCCCGACTCTCACACCCACCCCGGTTGTGTATGGACCATCCAATTTCCCCGCCAATATCGACCCTCTGACGGGTTTATTGGTCAGCGACCCGAGCTTGCTCGAACGACGCCCGGTGGCGGTGAAGGTAAATATCGTCCCCCGCTCATCCAACCGCCCTCCATGGGGGCTTTCCTTTGCTGACATCGTCTACGATTATTACCATAACGGCGGCTATTCGCGTTTCCACGCCATATTCTATGGGAACAACGCCAGCCTGGTCGGACCGATCCGCTCAGGGCGGCTGCTGGATTATGAGCTGGTGCACATGTACCAGAGTATTTTCGCCTATGGCAGTGCCGACGCACTGATCAACCAGCGGCTGTTAAATTCTGATTTTTCGAACCGGGTGATCCTCGAGGGGAACCAATCCCCCTGCCCACCCACCCCTGCCAACCCGATGTGTCGCTACGAGCCGAACACCTATGATTTCCTGTTAGGCGATACAGCTGCCATGAGTGCGCATATCACCTCCCTGGGGGTGAGCAACGAGCGGCAGAACCTCGATGGCATGACCTTTAATCCAGCCGTGCCATCCGGCGGGGAAAATGGCACCCAGCTCTATGTGCGCTACTCGGGAGATAATTATACGCGCTGGGATTATGACTCTACCACAGGAAAATATCTGCGCTTCGAGGATAATATCTTCGATACGGGTCAAGGTGAAGAATATGCTCCCCTAACCGACCGTCTGAATAACCAGCAAATCAGTGCCTCCAATGTGGTGGTGATCCTGGCACGCCATGAGTACTACCAACAACCCCCCAATGAGATCATCGATATCCTGCTCAGCGGTACCGGGACTGCTTACGCATTCCGAGACGGAAAGATGTACCAGGTGACCTGGAACCGGCCGACGACCAACTCGGTCTTATTCCTCACCAACGCAGATGGGACTGCATTCCCATATAAACCGGGCAGCACCTGGTTCCAGGTAGTGGGCGTATCCACTGCTGCCAAACAGGAAAGCACGGGCGCCTGGCGCTTCAACTTTTTACTACCGTGAGATGAAACGAACCTTCGGTCTATTCGGGAGAATTGCGAGATTGGGTCAGATTGCGAGCTCTCGCAGGATTTGCTTAACCAGTCCTGGTCCTTCATAAATTAACCCGCTATAGATCTGCACGAGTACTGCCCCGGCGTCCATCATTCTCAGGACGCCGGCTGCGTTGTTGATGCCCCCCACACCTACCACGGCTAGTTTCCCGCCGGTGCGAACATTTATCTTTTCCACCATCGCCAGGCTGCGCTCGAATAGCGGCTGGCCACTTAAGCCACCCTGTTCGCCGGCGTAGGACCCCCAATCCCTTCCCGAGAGAGGGTGGTATTGGTAGCGATGACACCATCCATGTGGTTTGCCAGGATCACATCCAGGGCTTCGTCGAGCTGCTGGTCGGTTAGATCGGGTGAAAGCTTGACCAAAATCGGAGTCTTGCGAGCAGGCGTTTGCACAAGCAGGTCCCTTTCATGAGAAAGGCGTTGTAACAGGTCGTCCAGCGCCTGTCGCTCCTGCAGCTGCCTTAACCCGACCGTGTTGGGTGAGCTCACGTTGACGGTCAGGTAATCTGCCTGACCGGCGAATAACCGGAGTAGGAAAAGATAATCTTCAGCAGCGGTTTCCAAGGGCGTGTCTTTATTTTTCCCGATATTGATTCCCAACACCAGCTGCTTCGGTCGTGGCTTGGAGACTTGTTTCAATACGAAGTCTGCCCCTCTGCCAGGAAAACCCATGCGGTTGATCAGCGCTCGTTGTTCTGCAAGGCGGAATAAACGCGGCAGCGGGTTCCCCGCTTGCGGTTTTGGTGTAACCGTCCCGACCTCGATGTGACCAAACCCGAGAGCAGCCAGGCCTCTCCAACCCAGCCCATCCTTATCGTACCCGGCGGCGAGCCCGATGGGGTTGGAAAAACTCAAGCCGAAAGCCTGTACCGGCCTGGCAGGAGCCTTGTACATGCCCTGCAATACTGCCCGGACAGGTTGGAGCTCCCCCGCCAGCCGCACCGCATTCAGAGTTAATTGGTGGGCGACCTCGGGATCCAGGTGGAAAAGCAGCGCTCGGATAAGGGGATAAATTTTCACTTGCTGGTTTTTAAGAATTCACGTGCCAACAGGATCTGCTCAGGCGGAACTTTCTGGCTGGCTTCGTAATAATCCAGCAATGCTGTCAGCGTCGTCACCGCGTGGAAGTGGTAACCCGCCTTGGTGAGAGCCTCGCCTGCCCCTGATTGGCGGTCAATCAGCACGACAATATCCTTCACTTTCATCCCGACTGAGGTCAGCTTTTCAATCGACTCAAACTTGCTTTCGCCGGTGGTCGCCAGGTCATCGATCACTACAACGCGATCACCTTCCTTGAAGAGCCCCTCTATCTCTGCTCTGGTGCCATACATTTTGGCTTCTTTTCGCGGGTAGACCAGCGGCCATCCGCCCTGAATGCTGATTGTCGTTGCGATGGGTAGAGCAGCGTAAGGTAAACCTGCCAAGCGGTCAAATGACAGGCTTTTTAATATTGACAGGTAAGCCTGCCCCACCCGTTCTAACAGCCCTGGAAAGGACACCAGCAGACGCAGGTCGATATAAATGGGAGAGATCATCCCCGATTTTAATTGAAATTCACCAAATTTTATACACCCGGCGTCCAATAGCCCATCAGCCAGCTGGACGAATTCATCACTAAACTTGGAGCTTGCTGCAGACATTGGCGTTTTCTTCTGTTGCGCCAGGAATTCATGCCTGTGTTGGTTAATATTTCGGCGGATCTGCTCGGCAGCTTTTTTGGCATCCGCAGCCTGCGAAATGCCGCGTGAAACCGTGATCAGCAGCCCCAACCCATCGCGGCGCAATCCGGCTTGCATGGCAGCGATTAGATCCCCACCCTGCACGCCCACCCCTGGACAAAGGATCCACATCTCAGGTGCCAACTGCCTGACCCGCTCCAGAGCCTCCGGCTGGGTCGCGCCAACCACCAATCCCAGGTTGTCATTGAGGTTCCATCCTTGTGCCAGAAGAGCTACCTTTTCATATAATAGATACCCATCGGTCTTCGTTGGATCGCCAGGCTGATCCATTACCATCAGGTCTTGTAAATCTGCCGCGCCCGGGTTGGAGGTCTTACACAATAAAAATACGCCCCGCTCAGCCTCCACCAGGAACGGCTCAACGGCATCATGCCCCAGGTAGGGGTTGATGGTGATGGCATGGGCACCCAGCTGCTGAAACGCTGCCCGTGCATATGCCTGAGCGGTGGATGCAATATCGCCTCGTTTGGCGTCTAAAATAACCGGGATCTCTGCTGGGATGCACCTGATCACCTCTTGGAGAGCTGATATCCCTTCCGCTCCATACGCCTCAAAAAAGGCGCTGTTGGGCTTGAATGCCGCGGCACTATCAGCTGTCGCCTCGATGATGCGCTGGCAAAAAAGTTTAACCGCACCCACTGTCGGCGCATCCATATCGCCCGGGTGGGGGTCGAGCCCCACGCACAAAAGCGAATCGACCTGCTGCACTCTTTGGGTCAGCCGGGTGAAAAACGACATGCTTATGCCTTTCCCAGTACCATCGCCAACAGCGCCATCCTGACGTACAAGCCATATTCCATCTGGCGGAAGTAGGCTGCTCTGGGGTCTGCGTCAAAGTCCATGCTGATCTCGCCCACCCTGGGGAGCGGGTGCATGACGATCATGTTTTGCTTGGCAGCTTTCATCAGCTCGGGGGAGATCACGTAAGAGCCGCGCACGCTCTCATATTCTTCTTCACTGGCAAAACGCTCTTTTTGAACCCGGGTGACATACAGCACATCCGTATCGGATAAGGCTTCCTCCAGCTGTTTGAACTCTTTCTGCGCCATCGTGCGGGGCAGCTCCTCGATGATCTCCGCCGGCATGCGCAGGATCTCGGGAGAAATATAATTCAAGCGCACGTTATATAGGGAAAGTAACCGTGCGAGGGAGTGGACCGTCCGTCCATACTTTAGATCGCCCAGCATGGTCACGGTCAAGCCATCGATCATCCCCATTTCTTCCCGGATGGTGAAGGTATCGAGCAGGGCCTGGGTTGGGTGTTCCCCGATGCCATCTCCAGCGTTGATGATGGGCTTGCTGGCATATTGAGCTGCCAGGGCGGCTGAACCAGTTTCGGGGTGGCGCAGCACGATCACGTCGGCGTAGCATTCCAGGGTGCGGACGGTATCGGGGAGTGACTCGCCCTTTGCCACGGATGAATACCGCACCTCATTAATGGGTATCACGCTGCCTCCCAGCCTTTCCATCGCAGAAGTAAAGGATGAAGATGTACGCGTGGAGGGCTCATAAAACAGGTTGGCGAGAATTTTTCCTTTCAGCAAGTCAAACGTGCCCACATGGTCGACCATCTGGTGCATTTCGTGGGCAACGGCAAAAATGTATTCCAGGTCTGAGCGTGAAAATTGCTTTACCGATAGGATGTCTTTGCCATACCATGGAGCTGTACGTTGGTCACCAAACGGCAAGTGGGGGTTCTGCTGGTGGGGTGAATGTGAGTTGATTGACATTTGAAGTTCTCCTTTTGTTAGGTTCAATGGGTAAGGATTGATTTCCTGATATTTTGTCCAGAACCGGGTTGAGCCAGCACCTGTCCATCCCGGTATATTTCCTTGCCGCGCAGCACCACGCGGAGCACCCGGCCTCGGACTTTTGTACCCTCGAATGGGCTCCATTTGCAGCGAGTAAAGTTGTTCGAGGCGCTAATCTCCCACCTTTCGTCCGGATCGACCTCCACCCAGGTTTCGGCTTGCTGGGGAAGATTAAAAATTTCCCTGGGTCTAGTCACCATCCGCAAGACCAGGTCATTGATGGTCAATCGACGTTCGGACAGTGCGGTTAAAAAGATGGGCAATGCGGTCTCGAGACCTGGGAAGCCGGGAGGTGGATTTTCGCCATCCTTTTCTTCCAGGGTATGGGGAGCATGGTCGGTGGCAAAACAATCGATCACCGGCAAGTTTTCCCACAGCGCGGTCTGGTCGGCAAGGCTGGCAAGGCGGGGTCTGACCTCACTGCGACCCACACCAATCGATGGGATGTCGGCGTCGGATAAGAAAAGGTGGTGGGGGGTGACCTCGCAGGTCACCTTAATGCCTTTCTCCTTGGCAGCCCGGATCAGCAAGATCTCCTGGCGCAGGGAGACGTGCGCGATGTGGATCGGTCGGTTATAAATTGCCGCCAGCAGGATCACTGCTGCCATGCTGCGCGCTTCAGCATGGGCAACGATGGGGAGGTTTTTCGGCCAGCGCTTGAAATGCTCCATCCACAACGTCATATCATCCAGGCGTAGTGGACCAAAGGTCTGGTCCAGGTACATTTTTAATCCTGCAGTCTGGGTACCCAGGTCGCTTAAATACTCCAGGTTATCGGGTCCAGCTCCCAAAAATTGGGCATAATCACAGCGCGCTTTACCACGCGCGGCATTTAACGATCGCTGTAAAGTATCGGCGTCAGTCACCGGGGGGCGGGTATTGGGCATTGCCAGGACGGTGGTAAACCCTCCTGCAACCGCTGCGGCAGTGCCTGAATCCCAATCCTCTTTGTGTTCGCCACCTGGCTCACGCATGTGCACGTGTGGGTCGACCAATCCAGGCAGCTTGATCATGGAACGTCTCCTGTATACAAAAAAATTGAGCCACGAGGGCTCTCAGGAATTATAAAAAAATCGCCCATTGGAGCGGGCGCTCCTGGGCGAAATTTTTCAAACAGATCGGCTGGTTCCTTGTATTTCATTCCGCCCGATTCTACAGCGAATCCAGCATCTGTCAAGGGCAGGAGCGTATATTCTCATCCTACCAATCGATCGATTCGAGGGAGCTCAAAGCTTGAAAATCGGTCAGGTCTAGATGCAGCGGGGTGATGGATACGTAGCCGCGCTCCAGGGCACCGAAATCTGTGCCTTCATCTGGAATTGCCGTAGGCGAATCTCCTCCGATCCAATAATATGGCCGGCCGCGAGGATCGAGCCTGCGATCCAGGCGGTCACGATACACCCGCATTCCCTGCCGTGTAACCAGGATGCCCTTGATCTGGTCATCCTGGAGATAGGGCATATTAACATTTAGCAGCTTGTTTTGCAGCAGACCATGCTGATTGAGCGTCGATACGATCCGGAAAGCTATTCTTGCCGCCGGACCATAATCCAGCAGCCCTTGAAAATCTTCCGGGGTGTGCAGTGAAAAGGCAATCCCCGATACACCTCCAATAGCTGCCTCCATGGCGGCAGTGACGGTGCCAGAATAGGTCACGTCATGCCCAATGTTTGCATTCGGATTGATCCCCGACACCACCAGGTCGATCTTCTCAGGGATGTAGCCCAGCAACCCTAAGGCGACGCAATCCGATGGTGCCCCATCCGATGCCCAGGCAGGGCTGCCATCGGCTAAGACGGTTTCCTTCACCCTTAATGGGCGGTGCATCGTTTTTACATGTCCGGAGGCTGACCAGTTGTGATCGGGGGCGAGGACGCTCACCTGCCCCAAGGTTCGCATTTCACTGGCTAAAGCTAATAAACCTGGCGCAGTAATTCCATCATCATTCGTCACTAAAATATGCATCCGGAAATTATAACAATAAAACCGGCTCAATTCAGCCAGGATCAAACTGCCTGGAGGGATGGCTTAACCAAATAATCGTCTTAATCTTAGTGGTAAAATGACCATGGTAATTCGAAAAACCGAAAATCTGCTGTGGAGGAAAACCTATGAGTGAGGCAGCTAAGAAAATAATTGGCATCGTAATGGTGTTAATAGCGGTATTCGGTTTCGTGCTCAGCGGTATTCTCATTTACGAGGTCTGGCACTACCGCCAACCCGTTATCAACGGGCTGGATACTGGCTTGGACCATGCCACGTCACTGCTGCAAACCACCGATGAAGGACTGGCTGTCATCGATCAAGTCGTGTCGAACGTGTACACCAGCACGGTTTACCTTAATGACGCAACCAGTGCCCTGGCGCAGACCATGCAAAGCACGACCAGTTTCATGGATTCTGCCGGTAATTTCGTCGGCCAAGACCTGATCAACACCATCACCAACACGCAAACTGCTTTGAACTCAGCTCAAGCCAGCGCTGCCGTCATCGATAATATCCTCGGCTCCATCTCAAAGGTACCTTTTATTGGGATCAATTACGATCCCAAAACCCCTTTAAATAAGGCGCTTGGAGAAGTGACTTCCAGCCTTGATCCGGTGCAGCAATCGCTGAAAGATTTTCAAATTAACTTAAATAATGCCAAGACCAACATGCGGGTGGTGGGTGAGCAGTTAGCTGGGCTGGAAAAGAAGATCGTCACCATAAACCAAAATCTGGCTCAAGCCCAAACGACGATCGCAAATTACCGCTCCCAGGTGAATTCGATAGAATTATCCGTTGCCAATGCCAGGGATAACCTCGCCAACTGGGTGACTGCGATCGCAGGGATAATTACCATCATCATCCTGTTACTGGTGGTGCTTCAGGTCGGCCTGCTGCTCCAGGGGATCACCCTGGTAGCCCCGGAACGCCGGGATGAGGAAATTCCCAATGGGCATGAGTAGTCTCGCCTGGCTCCAAAATGGGCGGTCGATTTAAACTATGATCGAAATCGCGATCATGATTGAAGGACAGAACGGTTTAAATTGGAAGCGCTGGCAGCGCATCGCCAGCGCTGTCGAGGCGTGGGGTTACGTGGGTTTATATCGCTCGGACCACTTTACCAACGCCAACCCTCCCGACCTGGATTCGCTCGAATGCTGGACCTCGCTTACCTGGCTAGCCAGCCATACCACGCGCCTTGAATTTGGACCCCTGGTGACGCCGGTGTCATTCCGCCATCCCACCCACACTGCCCGCATGGCGGCGGCTGTAGATGACCTCTCGGGCGGAAGGCTGACCCTGGGAATTGGAGCCGGCTGGCAGGAACGAGAGCACGCCAATTATGGCTGGGAATTGCTCGAGAAAAAAGAACGTTTTAATCGCTTTGAAGAAGGGCTGGAAGTCATCTCTCGATTGCTAACACGGGATGACCCGTTGAATTTCAAGGGTAATTATTTCCACATCCACGATGGCGTTTTACTGCCCCGCCCTGTTCGCCCTGGCGGTCCACCCATCCTGGTGGGCGGGAACGGCAGTCGGCGGACAATCCCCCTCGTCGCCAGGTACGCGGATGAATGGAACTCATTTTTCATCACCCCAGCAGAATTTTCCCGCCTCAATGCACTCCTGGATGGCTATCTGGCAGCGCAAGGTCGCCAACCCGGTGAGGTCCGCCGGTCAATGATGACCGGATGTATTTACGGTGTCGATCACGAAGATGTTCAGAAAAAGGTAAACCTGCGCAGTCACGGTCAGCGCAGTATCGATGATCTACGTCAGCGTGGAATGGTGGTTGGAACTGCACAAGAAATCGTGGAGCAATGCCGTCAGCTGAATAGTATTGGCGTACAGCGGTTGATGCTCCAATGGCTGGACCTGGATGATACTGCCGGTATCGAGTCGATGGCAGGCGGGATTCTCGACGCATTGTCGGGCTAACCTTGGGGAAGTGACCTTAACGGAGATGGATGGGAGGAAATTATGCAACGGAATAAGTCGATTTATTTAGTGATTCTGGTCTTAGTGCTTGCCACACTGGCTTGCTCCTTTTCGGGACTTCAAAAAAAAGCCACGACTGCCGAGGAAACTGTCGGCGCCCTGAAAACTGACGTCGGAGGGTTCGTAGCTGCGGGAGGGTCATTGATCAACACAGCAGAAGCGCTCGCCACCCAGAATCCTGGAATTCTCGGGACGGTCCAAGCGGTTGCCACCCAGGGTGCCCCGCTGTTAAGCACCATTGAGGCAGTTGCCACTTACAATCCGGGTCTGGTACAAACCGCCCAGGCAATCATCCAGAAGGAAGTTCCCACCGGTGAGCCGCCAACGGATATTCCCATCCTTAATCGCGATCAAGTCAATGATTATTTTGGCGCCAGCCAGTATATCTTCTATACCGCTCCCAATGCCTATTCAGAGGTGCTGAAGTTTTACCAAACGGCGATGCCTGATAATGGCTGGCAGTACCTTGAAACCGAATCCCATGAATACGCCAATGCGGCCCAATTGAAATATAGCAAGGATACCCGCACGGCAACCATCAACCTATCCCTGAATCCACTCAACAACACCACGGTCGTTGTGATCAATATCAGCTCGCAATAGTATGAATGGGATTGAGCCTTTCTTTTCGCCCGGATCGGTGGCTGTGATTGGTGCTTCCAGCAACCCTGAAAAGCTCGGCTATGCGGTGGTAAAAAATCTTGTCGATGGCGGTTATTCAATGATCGGGAAGGTGTATCCGATTAATCCCAGCGCAGCTGAGATACTGGGTTTTAAAGCCTTCCCCTCGGTGCTGGACGTCCCCGACCCCATCGACCTGGCGGTGATCGTCATCCCTTATCCACACGTCCCCGATGCGCTGCGCACATGCGGTAAGAAAGGCATCCCCTCGGTGATCGTGATCAGCGCAGGCTTCCGCGAGGCGGGTCAGGAAGGCCTGGAGCGTGAGCTGGAGCTGATCCAGATATGCCACGAATACAATTTACGCTTGATCGGACCAAATTGCCTGGGAGTGATCGATTCTTTCACTCCGCTGAACGCTTCCTTCGCTGCCGGCACCCCTCCAGCAGGACCCATGGCCTTTATGTCTCAATCCGGTGCTTTGGGAACCGCCGTCCTGGATATCGCCCTGGCAGGCCGCTTGGGATTATCGAAGTTCGTCAGTCTGGGAAATAAGGCCGACGTTTCTGAGATCGATCTACTTCAGACCTGGGTAAAAGATGAGCACAGTAAGGTAATCCTGATCTATAGCGAGGGGATGCCCAGCGGGCAGGAATTCATCCGGGTTGCGCGTGAAGTGACCCGCCAAAAACCGGTCGTTGCGATCAAATCTGGAGTGACCCAATCAGGCTCACGTGCCGTATCTTCGCATACCGGCTCGCTGGCCGGGTCGGAGCAGGCCTACCAGGCGGCATTCCATCAAGCGGGCATTTTGAGAGCTGAATCAATGGAGTCCTTGTTTGATATGGCCCTCGCCCTGGGTTATCAGCCACCTTTAAAAGGGGACAGGATCGCAATCATCACCAATGCCGGTGGGCCGGGAATCCTGGCGACGGATGCGCTGGAGAAAAGTGGCCTGGCACTCGCACGTTTTGAGCTCGATACCATCTATGCTCTGGAGCAATACCTTCCCGATGCTGCCAGTGCGGCCAATCCGGTGGATGTATTGGGGGATGCTCGCGCAGATCGGTATCAGTTCGCCCTCGAGCAAGTCGCCAAAGACCCGAATGTCGATGGAATCCTGGTACTGCTTACCCCTCAGGCGATGACCGAGATCGATGCCACAGCACTAGCCATCAGCACCATGGCGCGTAAAATCCAGCTTCCCATCCTGGGGTGTTTTATGGGGGAAGCGCGCATTAAAAGTGGGATCGATATCCTGACTGCCCACGGCATTCCCAACTACCCCTTCCCGGAGCGGGCTGCCAACGCATTCGGCGCCATGGCGGGTTACCGCATGATTCAATCCCGCCCGCAGCTTGAGTATGTCCATTTTGATGCAGACCAACCCGCAGCGAAAAAGGTGTTTGACCGGGTGCGCCAGGAAAAACGCCTGACCATCGGGGATGCAGAATCGCGCCAGGTCTTGCAGGCTTACGGTCTGCGCATCCCAGATTCCGAGATCGCTGAGACGCCTGAGATGGCGGCGACGATCGCTGGAAAAATGGGTTATCCAGTGGTGCTTAAAATTGCTTCACCAGACATCCTGCATAAAACGGATATTGGTGGGGTAAAAGTAGGGCTGCAGAGTGCCGCGGATGTACGGGATGCTTTCGAGCTGATGGTCTACCGGGCGCAAAGATATGTCCCCGAAGCCCGCATCTGGGGCTGCCTGGTCCAGGAGATGGCACCTGCAGGCGGCTTGGAAGTGTTGGTGGGGATGAACCGCGACCCACAGTTTGGGCCTTTGATCACTTTTGGATTGGGCGGGATTTACGTGGAAACCTTGCGGGATGTTACATTCAGAGTGTCACCGCTTGCCCGCCAGGAAGCCGAAGAAATGATTGACCAGGTGCGGGCTCACGCGCTGCTGGACGGCGTGCGAGGGCAGCCGCCGATGGATAAGACTGCCATCGTGGATGCATTACTGCGCATTTCCCAATTGGTCCAGGATTTCCCCGAGATCATCGAAATGGATATCAATCCCCTGATGGTGTACCACCAGGGAGAAGGTGCATTGGCATTGGACATGCGTCTGGTATTAAAATGACACCGTTTACAATCAGGTTTCATGGGCAAGAGTTTGAACCCTGGGTCAGGATATGTCTGGTGGAAAGGGAAAACAGATGAGATCACTCTATATCACAGGTGCAGAAAGGTATTCTGGAAAAACAGCCACCTGCCTGGCATTAGGCTTGCGGATGCAGATGGACGGATTGCGGGTGGGTTATCTTAAACCCCTCAGCCTTCAGCCCTGGCGGATTGGAAACAGGATCGCAGATGAAGATGCAGCCTATGTGAAGCAAATCCTGAACCTGCCTGCTGAGCCTTGGGACCTTTCTCCCATTGTGATCACGCCTGAGTTTTTACGCGACCGGCTGATTAACCCGGAGCGTGAGGATCTGATGGTCAAAGTTGTCGAGGCGTTCCAAAAGTTAAGCCTGGACCAGGATGTGTTAATCCTTGAGGGCGGAGGCAGCCTGCGGGAAGGCTATGTCGTCGGGCTGCCAACAGTAGGCGTGGTCAATCAGCTTGGCAGTCGGGCATTGGTCATTGCCAAGTATCGCGAAGAAGTCCGCATGCTGGACGACGTCCTTTCCACCCAAGCACGGTTGGGGGAAGCGTTTTGCGGGATCCTGATCAATCGCGTCCCTGAGGATGCCAGCGATTTTGTCAATAAAATCGCCGTCCCCTTCCTGGAGAAAAAGCAGGTAAATGTATTTGGCGTCTTGCCTGAAGAACGCGGTCTCTCGGCGCTGACCGTGGGCGAGCTGATCCATCTGCTCGAGGCGGAAGTACTGACAAAATATCAGCGCTCAGAGGCGCTGGTGGAAAACCTGACCGTCGGAGCAATGACTGCCGAGGCAGCCCTCAGCCGCTTCCGGCGATCATCCAACAAGGCTGTCATCACCGGTGGCGACCGGACCGATATCCAGCTGGCAGCCCTGGAAACCTCCACCACCTGCCTGATCCTGACGGGCAACCTGCGACCGAGCCCCCTGGTGATCAAGCAAGCCGAGGAATTTGGCATCTCGGTCCTTTTGGTGCGTACCAATACGATGGAAACTATCGAGCAGATCGAAAAATTCTTCGGAAAAACCCGCCTCGGTCAAACCGCCAAGCTCAAACAGTTCCAATCCTTACTGGAAGCTCACCTGGATAAGGACCGGCTATACCAGGCTATCGGTCTTCACCAGTAGTATCTTCATTTCCGAAATAATTAATAGCGAAAACCGCCCAAACCCTTGCGGAAAAGGTATTTTTTTACTTTCTAGCTGACGGCTGGAAGCTGAAGGCTGATTTCTTTTTTATCCAGGCTGCTGCTGTGTGATACAGTGAATGTTACCTCCTCCCAATAGGATCTCACGCGCCGGTACACCCACAACCTTGCGATCTGGCATCAATCTCTGCAGTGTATCCAATGCCTCCCGGTCATGCGGATCATTGAAGAGCGGGACGATCGCGCCACCGTTGCACAGATAAAAATTGATATAGGAGGCTGCCATCCTGTCGCCCGCTTGGCGCGGCTTGCTCCCGGGTAATATCTTCACGCCCCGAGCCTCATCATCGGTGATGGTCATCGGGCTAGGTTGGTGTACTTTGTGGATGATCAAATTTCTACCCTTGGAATCAGTTGAGCTCTCTAGGCGCTCCAAGGCATCTAGCGAAACCTCATACTGCGGGTCAGATCGATCATCCGTCCAGGTGAGTGTGACCACGCCAGGCTCCAAAAAGCAGCACAGGTTGTCCACATGCCCGCTAGTTTCGTCGTTATACACCCCTCTGCCTAGCCAAATGATCTTTGTGACGTTCAAGTAGTTCTGCAGGACATGTTCAAGCTCAACCCTGCCAAGGCCTGGGTTGCGGTTAGGGTTTAGCAGGCATTCCTCGGTGGTGATGAGCGTCCCCTCGCCATCCACGTGGATCGAACCGCCCTCCAGGACGATCGGTGCGCGGTAGCGTTCGATTCGTTCCATCGCCAGCACTTTCTGTGGGACGGCATCATCCAGTTCCCAGGGATAGTACAATCCTGCATCCAAACCACCCCAGGCATTAAAGATCCAATCGATGCCACGTACAGCTCCGTTTCGATGGACGATAAACATCGGTCCACAGTCCCGCATCCAGGCATCATTGCTCTCGATCACCTCCACCTGCACCGACGGAGAGAGCGTTTTTCGCGCGTTTTCATATTGACCTGGGTTCACTCCCATCGTCACCGGCTCGAATTGGGCGATTGCCCTGGCTACGTCGGCGAATGCTCTTTGGGCGGGTTGGGCTTGCTCACGCCAGTTATCGGCACGTTCAGGCCACAGCAACCAGGTCTTGTTGTGCCTTTCAAACTCGGCAGGCATCCGGTATCCATCTACTGCCGGAAGTGTGGTTAGCGGACTGGTCATAATCTTAGTACCATTCATGATTAGTGGGTGATTTTATCCAGATAGGCAGCTATCTGTGCCTGATGGAAAGCTTTGTCTGCTTCAGTCGGTCGCTTCAGCCTCGGATAGATCAGATAGACCAGCAAACCTTTTTCAGTATGTAGGCGGTTTTCCGATTGGTCAAAAATGATCGAGCGTTCGTGGTCCATCACCTCATCCGTGGCTTCCACCCCGCGGGACGCCGGCAGGCAGTGCATGAACTTGCAGTGAGCAGGCGCTTGCTCGAACAGCTGAAGGTTCACCTGGTATTCAGGCATGAAGGCAGCTGTGCGCTCAGGGATCTGGTCTTCCTGCCCCACCCACCACCATAGGTCTGTATAGATGAAATCAGCATTTTTTACCGCTACCACCGGGTCTTCGGTCAGCCTGAGCGTGCCTCCCGATTCCAGGCAATTCTGCAGCGCCCATTCCATCCATTGGGCAGGCGCCTGGTATTTCTTCGGCGCAACCTGGGTAAATTGCATCCCCATTTGAGTCGTAATCAGCATGAGCGAGCTCAGCACATTGGTCGCATCCCCGATGAAGGTTACATTCACTTCTTCCAGTTTTTTCCCCTCCGGTTTGTGCTCGATCATGGTCAGCAGGTCACACATGACCTGAGTTGGATGGTTGTAATCGGTTAATCCATTGATCACCGGCACAGTGGCGTGTTGCGCCAGGTTGAGCATCGTATCATGTTTCAGCGTGCGCGCCATGATTGCGTCACACATGCGCGAAAGCACCTGGGCTGTATCATTGAGCGATTCACGCACACCAAGATGGATCTCGCCTGGCTTGAGGTATAAGGCATGCCCTCCAAGCTCGGTCATCGCCACCTCGAAGGACACTCTCGTGCGGGTGGACGGCTCTTCGAAGATCATCGCCAGCGATGCATCTGCCAGCAGCTTGGGTGTGCAGCCCTGCTTGTCGGCTGCTTTGATCAGGCGGGTGAGCTCAATGATATCCAGCAGCTCAGCTTTGGCAAAATCCTGGGTGTCGATGAAATGCTTATTTTTCATTGGCTGCTCCCTGATCGTTTATAAAAATCATTCCGTCTTGTTTCTCGCCATGACCAAATAATTCTATGGCAAAATATCTGATTTACTACTGAAGTATATAATGAAATGTCGCCTAGGCGAAGAGTAATCGTTACCAGCTATTATGAGCCGGAATAATTTAATAAACATACGAACCTATTAAAAGCCTGCTCGAAAATAAAAACGGATACAACCCCGACTTTGGCGGTCACGTATCTTGCCGTTCTCCATCGATCTAGTTGCAATAATCAGTTCGTTCTATACAACTAGCATACTATTTCAAGCTGTACAAATCACAGCAATCATTTCTCATACATCGTTTACTCGCCAACTCATCGCGCAAGGTTTAATATCCACAATTTCCCTGGTTATTCTGATATTTCGTCTATCATCCGGGATTCACCAAACACCTTCTCTCGAGCACAAGTCCTTTTTAAACCTTGCTAACGGTCCTGTTCAAACCTTTTTGGCATTCTGCATACCCGTAGGATATTATTTTTTTGGATTTCGAAAACAGTTCAGGCTACTACGACGGGTATAATTACCTTATGGAAAAGGCCTATATGGAAAGAAAAGGTAAACTCTCTGAGCTTGACAGATCCTTTGACCTGAAATTCTGGCAAGCACAATCCCCAAATGCTCGTTTCAAGGCAGCCTGGGAGGTCATTCAACACGCGTGGATAGTTAATGGCAACGATGTTCGTCAACTCCGACTTCAGCGATCTGTAGAAACCTATCAAAAACAACCACGAGCTGATTTACTTTCTCACCCACCATATTATGAAGAATAAAATACGATGAATATTTCCGAGGCTATTCGGCTTAAACGTGCCATCCGTCAATTTATTGACCAACCCATCCCAGAATCGAGCATGCTCACCATCCTCAATGCAGGCAGGCGTGCTCAATCCTCCAAGAACACCCAACCCTGGAATTTCATTGCCATCACCGATAGATCCACCTTGAAAACACTCTCAGAGTGTGGAGCCTACGCCGGTCACCTGGCAGGCGCAGCGTTGGGTGTCGCCATCATTCACCCCGACCCAGGCGAGAAGTTCCAGCTGATGTTCGATATCGGCCAGACAGCCGCCTATATGCAGCTTGAAGCCTGGGAGCTCGGCATTGGCTCGTGCATCGCTTCCATCTACGAAGCGGATAAAGCACGGGATCTGCTGGGGTTTCCCCAGGATTACTATTTGCGCATCGCGCTATCTTTTGGCTATCCGCAAGATGCCGATTTATTGACCCGCCCACCCAAGAAAGGCGGTCGCCGACCTCTTCCCGAAATCGTCCACAGGAATAAATGGTGATCGACAGCCTGGAAACTTTATTCAGTTAACTGCGTAAATAGTAGTGAACACTCAGTCTAACTGGATGGTATCGAAGGAGGTGAATTATGTCGCAAAATGAACGCAGGATCCTGCGCCGTTCGCGTTCCAACCGCATCTTCGCCGGTGTGTGCGGTGGATTAGCTGATTTCTTCGGCATCCGCGCTTTCTGGTTCAGGCTGGCATTTTTAATCGCCTTGATCCCTGGGGGTGTACCAGGTTTCCTGCTCTACCTGGTCTTATGGATCATTATCCCCAATGAATGATTCCCGGCATAAAAAATCAATCGGAGAGACGCCCGCTCGACGTCTCTCTTTATTTCTCTGTGGGATGCAGCTGCATCTGCTGCTCAGCCATGGCGATCCTTTTCCCCAGGGCTGGGTGGGAGTATAACAGCCACTCCACCCAGGCTTCGGGGTCAGCATCGGAAAGGTTCTGGTTCGCCAGCCTCTTCAATGCAGAAGCATAGGCACTCCCATTATGGGTTAGCGAGAGGGCATATTCATCCGCCCGCCGCTCACGCCAGCGGGAAAATCCATTTTCCAGGGGCATCGTAACCAGGCTGTATAAACCGATCACGATCACGAATAACGGGAAAGCGGCAATGTCTGCCGGTCCAGAAAAGCCAAACACACGCACTCCCCAATTCAATCCCACTGAGGCCAGGTACAAGCCGACCATCGTGATCAGGCTTCCGAAAATGATCCCCAACGGGATATCCTTATTCACCTGATGTCCCAGCTCATGCGCCATGACGGTTTCAATTTCCTCAAGCGAGAATTTATTCAATAACGTATCACCGAGGATGATCCGCCGGGTGTTGCCCAGTCCGGTCAAACCCGCATTCGCCTGTTTTGTGCGTTTGCTCATATCGAACTTGAATACCCCCTTTACAAACGTACCTGAGCGCCTGGCTAGCTGCATCAGCCGGTCTGCCAGCTCAGCGTGGTCATCACCCAGGGGGACGAATTTATTGAACAACGGCATCAGCAGGGTTGGCGCCAGGTTGGCCAGCAGCACGTTGAATATGAGCAGGATCACCCCCGCCCACAGCCACCAGAAGGCTGGATACGCCCGCAGGATGGTATAGATGATCTCAAGCACGATCATCCCCAGCACCCCACCAATGGCGATCCCCTTGACCTGGTCGCTGACCCAACCGCCGACCGTCTGGTTCGATAGCTCGTAGCGGTGAGGCAGGGTGTAACCCTGGTAAAAGGAGAGCGGCAAATTGATCAAAAACATAGATCCCCCCGACCACCAGTACATATAGAAATACCAGCATCCAATCGTTGGTTGTAAATTGAAGCAGCCGGGTCTTGAGCGCCTGCGACCAACCGAACAGCAGCCATGACAGCATATAGATCCCGCTGATGGCTAAATCCAGCACCATCAAGCGGCGGTTAATCCGTGCGTATTCCTTGGCTCTTTTTTGCTTTTCAGGGTCTAATTCCGTGGTAACGCTTATTTCCCCATTGTCCATTCCAACACCATCCTTCTCTGCGGTTCAGTTTCCGGAGATTGTCCAGAATCTTCCGGTATATTTTTTCGAAACATTTTAATCATTTCCAGGGCATCGCCACCCGGCATCCCATGCCTGGTTAAGTAACAACCCACCACCGTCCCTGTTCTACCCTTCCCTCCGAAACAATGCAAATAGATGTTATGACCTTCAGCTAGCGCCGTATCAATCGCATCCAGGATTCCAACCATCTCTTCATTAGAAGGAGTGGAAAAATCCTGGATCGACAGGCGTTTGTGGATAACTGCCTTTTGAATAAGACTCGCCTCATCATCTAGCAGAAGACGATACGGTTTCAAGTCAGCCTCACCCGGCACGGTCAGGTCAAGGTAAAAATCAATCTGCTGCGCTAAAAGCCAGCGTAATTTTGCTCTCGCTTCATCATCCTGGATCGACCCTGGATATTCGCCCGCTCTGAAGCGTCTTGGGATGACCCAATATGATTTATAGATTGGATTCGTTGCTGCTTCTAGGTTCATTTCAATGCGTTCATCCCCATATATTTATTGCCTGCCGTGAAATTAGGTACTGCGGTGCTCAGAATATCCGTGTTAATCCTCGGTATACTACGCTTGGGTAGCGAGGTCACCCCAGCGGGTGCATCAGCCGAGCTCACAGGGCTCATTTCTGAGTACGGCAGCATCCCCGCTGCAATTTGCAGCAGGTCCGCTTGACCGAAGTCCGTATTTAGATAAACCCATTCAGGATTCGAACCTTGTGCGCCAATTATTTCTGAATAAGGTATGCGGGGTTGATAATAGAATGCGATGAAAACATTATTTTGCTGCCAGCGTAGGCGTTGAGCAATCGACCCGTTGTCCCAGTACCATGTATTATGAATTTCAGCGCTGGCAGAGTTTCCCGGTGGCAGAGTGAAACTTGGAGCTGCCGACCAATCTCCTTGAACATATTCAGCTGGTACAGCACCGGATAGGGTAGCTACCTGGGTTTGGATGATATCTGCGCCAGCTCCAACGGTTAAGCTGGGCAGGGAATTGTCCCCCATGCTTTTCTCGTAAATATATAACGATGCCCGATAGGCCTGTTGTGCGAATACATCGTACCTCAGCCAAACGCTCCCATCCGCATTGACATTGGCTGCATAGAAGCTCATGCCTTCAGGGATATGGGCTGGAACGATCAGCTGGAACGCCACCGATTTTGCAGTCTGCTCGAGCACAAGATTCCCTGCGGAAATATCGTTATAGATCGATTGTGGGAATGGAAATCCGGTTGAGGTGGTTTCAACATTTGGATTGGTATCCACAAGGCTGTCTGCCTGTGCGTGGACATAAAAAGTTGACGGATTTTCTGTGGGTATTTTCCACAAGACAATTTCATTTTCAAATAACGCCGCCAGCCGATCTCCGCGCTGACTGAATGCCAGGCTAAACACCATCCCATCTGGCAGCGGTGTTGCGACGGTGTATGCTTTTCCTTCAGGTATACTCCATACCGTGACTTCACCTTCCGCACCGCTCGAGGCGAGGTAATTATTGTCTGATGAAAAAGCCAATTCCCCTATATATAAATTGGTCTTATATGTCTTGCCAAACGTGATCGATGAGGTTTCAACTCCATTCTCATCAATGTGCCATATCGTTATCGACCCATCCGATAAGGCTGCCGCGAGAAGGGATCCGTCTATTGAAAATGCCAGGCTGCTCGCGGATACCTGGTTGGTGCCCAGCCTGGCGATCACCTCTCTAGAGAGTAAGCTTTGCAGCCAAACTGTGCCATCTCCCCGGGCTGAGGCGATGATGTTCCCTTTTGGGGAGATGTCGATTGCATTTGCCTCGCTTTGAACGGGTGAAAAACCATCCACCGGGTACATTTGATTGTCATCCAATCTCCAGGTCCAGGCGGTGTGCAAAGTTGAGATAATCAGCTGGCTACTGTCTTGGCTAAATACCAGCTGCCGCACCAGCTCGGGTTGGTTATGGATACTATGGATGATCTTGCCATCATACATATTCCAGATATAGACTGCCCCGCTATTCGTTCCACCTGCCAACCATTCTCCGTTTGAAGAAAATACCAGTGAGGAAAAGGAATCATTCCCCTCAATTTGGAAAGTTTTAACCGCCTTATTTTGAAGGGGTGCGTTGCTCACGTCCGCGCTTTGCCAAATCCTTACTTTAGAGTCATTACCGCCTAACGCAATTAGGATACCATCCGGCGATAACGCAAGCGCCGGATTCTCCCAGCTTTCCCAGGGAGGAGAAATACTGCCGGAATAGGCCCAGGGAAGTACCGGAATTTCTTGATCAAACTTTGTCAGGTCAGTCGTCCAATGGTTTTGCCGGTCATACAGCATCACGTTCGAACAGAAAGGTTGATTCAGGCTGCAGCGATTAAAAAACTGCATATAACTTACCCACCGCCCGTCGGAGGTAATACCAGGGAAGAGGGTGAAATCAGGATTGGTGAGCCCTGAGATCAATTCGGTGCTGCCGATTTTCCGATCATGGACGTATAAAAAGTGGCACTCACGGTTATCGTTAAGATTGCATCCTTGATTCCCATTTGTACCGAGGTTCCCAACGGCTGATTCGAATACAACGTAGTTGCCATCATCGGAGATATTCAAACTGTAATATCCCCTGGCTGAATATATATACCCGCTATCGCTGCTGCCTTGCTGACCAGATGAGCTAACACTGATCAATTCCACCTTACCACTTTCCCTATCCCGTACAAATACATCGCTGGAATTATTATTATCCCCCTCCACCAGGTTTGCCGATGCAGAAACAAATGCGACGTACCTGCCATCTGCTGAAATCACCGGAGATGATGAAGAACCATCTCCGGGAACGCCAGTATGGTTTTGGTTCTCGAGCTCGTATTTACCCGTTTCCCGGTCATAAACGATCGCTTCACTGCTGTGGGCGATTACCGGAATATAAGAATTGGAAATGGTATTCCCATTTGCCTCGTTTTGAGAGTTGAAGGAAGTTAGGGGATAGCTTAGCGCCGGACTCCCTGCTTCAGACGAAGATGATACCGTGAACCCAACGTAGCGAGCATCAGCAGACAGACTGATCCGGTCGACGCCATATACATAATCCCCTGGGATGGTACGAATTGGGATCCATGAAACCTTTCCGCTAGCCAGGTTATAAAGATAGATATACAGGCAGTTGATGGTGATCCCATTTTGCTCACAGGTATTATTAAATCCCTCCACCAGGTTATCGGCAGTCGACCAAAATGCAACCCACTGACCATCTGCAGAAATTGTGGGTGCCATGCTGTCACCATCTGCTGCACCTCCCTTTGCTGCCTGGGTTATTCTCTTGGTAATGCCGGTAAAGCGATCGTATAGAAAAATATCCAGGCAGTCGCGTTGATCTGCAGTTTCGCATGAAGCTCCGCCGATCTCGGCTCGTTCAGCATTACCTACATACACAATCCATCGTCCGTCTCCCGAGATCCCTGGAGCCAGGTCCCACCATACCCACGAATTTACGAAAGCTAAATTTTCACTGATCACATGGATCGTGTTCGCTTCCCGGTTGTATAGGTCGATCGTCTGGAGGATCGAAGCCTCCGAGTTTATACGGAACTTGATGGCGCTAAATACTGCCCATTTCCCATCGCTGGAGAATGCCGGTGCAATATATTGCGGCGGGCTCGGTGAATTATTAACACCCGGCTTTACTGCATCAGCCGGTTGCATTTCAATGATGGGTGGCAATTGGAATGAAGAGCTTATCTCCGGCGTGGCAATACTCTTTTCTGCGGGGGTTAACCGTAAGGAGATAATTACAAATCCGACCATCAGCAATGCCAGTCCAATGATCCAGGCTGTCTGTCGTAGCGGGAATTTTACCGTCCTACCTGCTTTGGGTATCACTATTTCGTTGATCACCGATTGGATCAGTGAATTAAGGATTTCAGTGCTTAAACGAGGGGATACCCACCTCTTTTGGAGTGTTTCTACCAGGTCTTTTTCGAGGCCATCTATCTTTTGCAGCGATTGAAGGCAAATATCGCAACCTGACAGGTGTTGGTTTAGGCTTTCCAGCTCGTTTGGATCATCATCCAAAAACCCGTCTACAAATGCCTGGATTTTTTTCTCGCTGTGTGACCTGCCTGGGTGTGCTACAAGCTGCTTGCGCCCCTTGATCAAACGCTGGTGTACATCCTTTCGAGCTTTGGCGAGGATAGTGGCGATATCATCCAATTCCAGCTCATATCGATATCTCAACACGAGTGTTGAGCGGACACGCTCGGGGATTTTTTCCAGGTCAATCTCACTGCCATCCAAGGCGTCTTGCAACGAGCTGGTCTTATCCCGTCCGGGGTGATTTATTTTTGACTCATTTATCGATTTCGATCCCCTCACCACCTGGTAAGCAATGGAAAAAAGCCAATCTGAGGCGCTTTCCTTCCCATGGAACTGTTCCACGTCCTTGATTGCTGTCCCAAATATACGCTTTAGCCTGGATAGGATTTCCGCTTGCGATGGTTTTACCATTCTCTGGTAAAACATGAGTATTTCCACCCAGGGATACAACTCATTGGCATAACGGTATACCAATCGTTCGAGTACGGCAGGGTCATTCGGGGTAGAATTTTGCAGCCAGTATGCCAGCTCGACCGCTTCAGGATCATCACCCCTCGATCGGTCCTTTTGGAAGAAATAGCTCCTCAACACCTCGTTCTGGTCATGCATACCCGTGATTGTACTCCAATCTTCATCTGAATTCCCCAATTTATCAAACATTTAACTAAATCATTTGGACAGGTGCTATACTATTTACCTCATTGATGGAAAGATTTCGGGACATATCTACCCTGATGGGAGCAATGGATTATTTCTTTCCACCGCGCAGTAATAAAAGAAAATATAATGACTTGCTTCGCCAGGTCTGTGATGAACATCCGCAGGGTGCCATTTTATCGGTCTAAATCTATCTCATTCAGCCATATGCTCAAAGTATAGACGAAGGATCACCCAAAAGAGGTCCAAATGACAATCAACTCACCGGATTGGCTTGAGGTAGCCCATAAGGCTTTACTTTCCAGGAAACTGGATTTGCTCGAAGTACAGCAGCTCACTCCCCAAGGCAAGATCAAATATCAGTTCTCAGCTGCGGGGCATGAATTAGCCCAGGTATTGGTTGGCCAGTCACTCACCCATCCCCATGATGGCGCCACCATCTACTACCGCTCCAGGCCTTTTATGCTCGCATGTGGCTTGAGCGCTTCAGATGCCCTGGCTGCCGGGATGGCACGTGCCGCGGGACCTTCCGAAGGAAGGGATACGGGGGTCATGTTTAACTTGCCGGGTGCTGTGAAGCTCACCGTCCTGCCTACTTCAGGCAATGTGGGTGCCCAGTATTCACCTGCAGCCGGATGGGCACAATCCATCCGCTACCATACCCAGGTGCTTGAAGAAGCCGAATGGGGCGGCGCTATCGCCGTTGCGATGGGTGGTGAGGGTTCGGTTGCGGCAAATGGGTTTTGGGCTGCCCTGAATATCGTCACGACACTGTGGTATCCCTTCCTATATGTGATCGAGGACAACCAGTTTGGGCTTTCCGTCCCTTCCCTGTGCCAGACGCCTGGTGGTAATATCGCCGCCAATTTATCGGTTTATGAGAACCTGAAAACCATCGATGCAGATGGTACCGATCCCAGGATCACCTGGGATGCCATTCAGCAAGCAGTCAGCTTTGTCCGTTCCGAAGGAGGTCCCTGCCTGTTACGCCTGCGGGTTCCACGCATCATGGGTCACACCTTCGTAGATACCCAGACGTATAAATCTGACGAACAGCGCGCCGCAGAAGCAGCCCAGGATCCGCTTCCCAAGCTCAGGTCGTTTTTGCATGAGAATGACATTTTGGATGATCCAGGCTGGCAGGCACTCGAAACCCAGGTGGATGAAGAGCTTCAAGAAGCGTTGCGGGTTGCCGAGGCAGTACCTGAGCCCGACATAGATACTGCCACGAATCATGTATTCTATTCCGGAAAGAGTCCGCTCCAGGGTGGGCTGCGTCCTGCAGGGTTGCTGCTGCCCATCGGGTCACCCGACCCGAAACCTCATGGTGCGCGCATCAATCTGCTTGATGCGGTGCGCCGCACCCTCGAGGTGGAGATGGACCAAAACTCACGCGTCCTGGTTTTTGGTGAAGACGTGGGTGTCAAAGGGGGTGTGCACGGTGCCACGCAGGGAATGCAAGCTCATTTTGGAGAAGACCGTGTTTTCGATACCTCCTTGAATGAGGATGGCATTATTGGTCGTTCAACCGGGATGGCAATTGCCGGTCTGCTGCCCGTCCCTGAAATCCAGTTCCGCAAGTACGCTGACCCGGCACACGAGCAGCTGAATGACCTGGGCACGCTGCGCTGGCGGACCGCCAATCATTTTGCCGCCCCGGTCGTTGTGCGTATGCCGGTCGGCTACGCAAAAAAAACGGGTGATCCATGGCACAGTGTTTCCGCGGAAGCGATATATGCGCACTTCATCGGATGGCGCATAGCATACCCCTCCAACGCAGAAGATGCGGTCGGCTTATTGCGCACCGCATTGAGAGGCGATGACCCGACTTTTTTCTTCGAGCACCGCGCCCTGCTGGATAGCCCTGAAGCACGCCGCCCGTATCCGGGCGATGATTACTGCCTTCCGTTTGGTCGCGCCGCGCACCTATCCCAGGGTGACGAGCTGACCCTAATCACCTGGGGAGCCATGGTCCATCCTTGCCTGGAGGCGGCTGAAAAGTTCGCTGGCCGGGTTTCCCTGCTCGACTTACGCACCATCCTGCCCTGGGATATAGATGCTGTGCTTGAAGACGTCCACCGCACCGGCAAAGTATTGATCGTCCACGAAGATACCCTTACCAATGGTTTCGCCGCCGAGATCATCGCCACCATCAACGACCAGGCATTCCATTCACTGGATGCTCCCATCGGTCGCATTGCCACACCAGATATTCCCATCCCTTATAACATCAGCCTGATGAATGCCGTCATACCTGGGGTGAACCGGATCAGTGACGGAATTAATTCCTTGTTGAGTTATTAGAGTTTCATCATCGATGATGCACTTTTGTTCTTAATTGGACAGCACTGAAATGGGTAATATAATACCAACATACATTAGGAGGAGAAAATGTCGACCGTAAAACTGGAAAAGTTAATCAAGGCCCCTGCTTCAGAGGTATACCGATATTTTACGAACTCAACCGCTCTCAGGGATTGGATATGTGATATCGCTACTGCTGATCCCCATCCGGGAGGGCATTTATATATGTGCTGGCCCGGAGATTTTTACTCGAGTGGTGAATACCTGCTGTTGGAAACCGATAAATTAGTTTCGTTCACCTGGCATGGTAAGGATGAGCCGCATAAAACCCGAGTAGATGTGACTTTAAAGAACAAAAGAGGGGGCACACTGGTTAAGCTTTCACATCGAGAGATTGGCAAGGGTCAAAAGTGGGCTGAGATTGCAAAAGTCTACGAAATCCAATGGCGCAGTGCCTTCGAGAATCTCGCTTCAGTGCTCGAAAACGGCGCAGACCTTCGTATCACCCGGCGACCAATGTTAGGCATAATTTTAGATGACTTCAACCCCGAAATAGCCGCCAGGCTGGGGGTGCCGGTTGAAATCGGGACACGCCTGAGTGATTTGGTGGATGGGATGGGCGCTCAAAAAGCCGGCTTACAAAAAGACGATGTAATTACCGCCATCGACGGACATGAGCTTACTACGGGTACGACCCTAACCGCGGTGATGTCCTCGAAACATGCTGGTGACGTTGTGGATGTATCCTTCTACCGTGGTCCAGATAAAAAAACGACAAAAATGACCCTTTCAGGACGACCGATACCGACAATTCCTGCTTCAGGTTTAGAGCTTTCACGGCAGGTTGAGCCGATCTACCAGCAATTCGAAAAAGAAATCGAAACACTCTTAAATTCCGCCACTGAAGCAGCCTGCGCGCATAAGCCGGCTCCAACCGAATGGAGCGCTAAAGATATTCTTGCTCACCTGATCCACAGTGAGATAGGATGGCAAAATGCTGCCAGCGAGATCATCGGCGGGCATGAGGGCGCGTACGATGATTTTGGTGGCAATATTCAGCCGCGTATCGATGGAACGGTGACAGTATTCCAAACAAAAGCAGAATTATTGAAAGAGCTTAAAAACCATGATGCTGAAACTACCAGCATGCTGGCTCACATCCCGGCAGAATTTTTATCCCACAAAGGCAGGTTCTGGAAGCTTGCTTACCTGGCTAATCAGAATTCGTACCATCTGCAATCACATCTGGAACAAATGCAAGCAGCCATCCAATCCGCACAATAATAAAGCGGGTGAATCAAATGGTTGTGGACGCTAAGCCCATGGGGAAATTTCATCCATGGGCTTCACACAAATGGATTTTACCGTACCGGTTGAAATTCACGCTCAGATAATCTGACGAACATTCCAGCTTTAATGGATATGGAACGATGGTCGACTTCAAACTAATCCGCTCTCAGGTCCTTTTCGATAACCCTTATGCCAGGGTGATGCTAGACACCCTGGAGTATGCAGGGGTTGAACGTCCGTACTTTTATCTGACCAGCCCGGTGGATGCGGTAGCCACCGTCAGCCTCACAAATGAAGGATGCATAATTCTCACCCGTCAGTACCGGCACCCCGTGGGTCAGGTGATCTATGACCTCCCGGCCGGTCACCTGGAGCCTGGTGAAGATCCTCTCCACGGTGCACGCAGGGAATTCGAAGAAGAGACCGGTTATTACCCCCGGCATATCGAGAAGCTCGGTTACTATAATCAATTCCCCGGTGTGCTAAGGGCAGCAACAAATTTATTCTTTGCCACTGACCTGGTTCAAACGGCTCAGCACCTCGAGCCAGGTGAAATATTAGAGACGGTGCATAAACCGGTAGCCGTCATACACCAGATGATCCTCAATGGAGATTTTATTGATGGCTCACTCCAGCTGGGTGTTCTATTGGCGCTTCAAAAAGGGCTGATTACCCTGGGTAACGAATAAACCATCAGGATTTTATTAATTTTGGTTTGGAGAAATGTTTTAATGGAATATAAATCATTGGGTCGTACGGGTTTGAAAGTATCAGAGCTATGCCTGGGGACGATGCAGTTTGGATGGACGGCTGACGAACCGCTTTCAGTGAAAATCCTGAGCAGGGCACACGAAGCCGGGATAAACTTCATCGATACGGCTGATGTTTACTCCCGCTGGGCTGATGGCAACCCCGGTGGGGTCGCTGAAACGGTCATTGGTAAATGGATCAAGCAGAACAATATCCCCCGCGAATCAATTGTCATCGCAACAAAGGTGAGAGGCAAAATGGGCTCAGGCCCAAATGATGAAGGTCTCTCCCGAGTCCACATCTTGCGCGCCGTGGAAGCCTCTCTGCGCCGCCTGGGTGTGGAGTATATCGACCTGTACCAGACCCATTCGTATGATGACCGCACCTCGATTGAAGAAACCCTGCGCGCAATGGATGATCTTGTCCACCAGGGAAAGGTGCATTATATCGGCTGCTCGAATTACCCCGCCTGGCGCCTTACCGAGGCAATCTGGACTTCACACCAGTTCCACCTGGCACGCTTTGACTCCCTTCAACCACATTACAACCTCGCCCACCGGTCCGAGTTCGAGCGTGAGCTGAGCGATGTCTGTCGGGCATACGGTTTGGGGGTCATCCCGTATTCCCCTCTTGCCGGGGGATTCCTGACGGATAAATATCATCGCGAGCAGGCGGAGCCTGATTCTGCTCGTATTGGCGGTGTAAAACGCCGCTACTTCAATGATCAGGGCTGGGCGATCCACGAAATGGCTGAAAGTCTCGCCGTTCAGAAAGGAATGACGATATCCCAATTAGCCCTGGCGTGGTTATTGAGCAATACGGTAATTACCAGCCCGATTATTGGACCGCGTACTCTTGAACAGCTGGAAGATAACCTGGGTGCAGCGGGCGTCAGGCTAACCGATGCAGAGAGGAAAAACCTCGACGAAGCATCTGCATGGCAGGACTGACCGCTTTATCAAATATTAACCAATCCACCATTGACGTGAAAATCTTAACTGGTACAATCACACCCGTGTTTAATTTATTGAATTGGAGATGAATATGACCTTTCCTGAGGAAATCATGATCAACCCTGTAACTTTTACCCAGCCTGCAGCAGATGCAGTCCGGGTTGTCATCGAGCAAAAAAATTTACAGGGTTATGCACTGCGATTGTTTGTTTCTGGGGGTGGCTGTTCAGGCTACCAGTACGGGCTGGCAATGGACAGCAATATACGTCCTGATGATGTTGTTACCGATGTGGATGGGATCAAGCTGCTCGTGGATGAGGTATCGATTAAATACCTTCAAGGCGCTACGGTAGATTATATCGAAGGTGAGACCAACAGTGGGTTTAAGATCATTAATCCCAACGCTGTATCTTCCTGCAGCTGCGGACAAAGTTCAGATTCAGCTGAAGATGATGCTTCCGGTGGTTGTTCAGGCTGCGGATAATCGAGCAACGAACTGATAACCAAAAGGTTATGGAGCATATGCTCCATGACCTTTTTATTTTATCGCCCACGAAACACGGAGATCATGAGTCCAAAAAGGCCTATCACTGCCATCCCGATAATAATAAACCCCATCGGCAGCCTACCTGCTACGCTGATTGCAGGTGCCTGGGTATAGGTTGGCATTTGTATCGCTGGAGGTTGGGTGTAAGTTGGCATCCGCGTCGGTCCAATCTCGACGATCAGCTGGGCTGCCAGGGTTGGATCGATTGTCGGAGTCACCCTGGGGGTTGCCGTTGGTGGTGGAGCGACAATCGGCAGGTCACCCCCCGAAACCGTCACCAGGTAGGAATATACCCACGCCACGCCCCCATTAACCGTTGGATAGACAATTTCAATCCAATCCCCGCCCGGTGAACGCCCGAGTGCAGGTACTTTCTCCCCTTGTTCCAGAATTCCCACAATAGGATATTCATCCCCCACCCCGGGACCAGCCCTGACGTTGATCTGCTCTTGATCTTGATTTACCGTCACCATGGGACCGAACGGGCTGCTCGTCACCGTGGGAATAGCCACCGTCGGCTGCTGGGCTAACACATCCTTACGCACGGTTGAAGTTAATCCCAACCATGCGACGAACCCCACCAACAGGATTCCCACCAATAACTTGACTTGATATTGACGCATCATGCTCCGAAATATATTCCTGATTAAATATTAGGTTTTCTTGTATGTGGCGATTATAATCTAAACCAATACCTGCGTGTCTGGATGAAACACAAATTCGAGCAGCGTCGCTGGTAGAAATATCGAACCGATTACAGGAGTATCGCCATGGAACAGCGCATCTATCACGGAAACCTGACCCCGTCAGACATCAGCGAATCGCTTATCGCACACTTCAACCGGGGGAATCTGCGTGCCCAGCAGCTGGGTGATTCGAATCGCTTGATCGTGCAGATCGGCACACGCCCGGGGGCGATGGCTGGTGGTGATACAACGGTATCGGTGATCCTACAGAAAGTCGCGGATGGCGTTGCGGTGCAATTAGGGCAGCAGGCGTGGTTAGGCATCGCTGCCAGCTTGGGAACCACGGCTTTATATGCAATTCGCAACCCGTTTAACCTGCTGGGTAGATTGGATGACCTGGCTCAGGATATCCAAAACCTGCAGATCAATGAACAGGTCTGGCAGGCAATCGATGACGTCGCACGCGTGGCCGGCGCTTCCCAGGAGCTCTCAAATCGCTTACGCCGGGCTGTTTGCCCCTACTGCCGGACCGCCAACCCGGTGGGAGAGCCGTCCTGTCTCGCATGTGGGGCACCCCTGGGAGATGTGCAACCTCATACCTGCCCAAACTGTGGCTTCGTGCTTAAAAACTCTGAGACGGTTTGTCCAAATTGCAGGCAACCTGTACCAGTTTAGTGGGCACTCATTTGATCTATGGCTATGCGCAGATAGGGCATTATATCCTCATCAGACCTGGCTGAGGCTGGGACAAACGCCATCGTATATTGCCCGTTTTGCCGGGCTTCAAGCCGGTCCAGCAGGCGTTCCAAGACCGGAAGCACCTCCATGTAGCCGACCAAACCTACAAAATATATCGCTTTTTGCCTGATCGGCAGCGGATTCTTCCATTCGGTCAGTAAATTCCCCAAGAACCTTCCTGCAATCGGGCAGGCATTGAGCAAAGCATAAATTGGCTTCTCAGCTTGCGGATCCATCACTGCCACCTCCAGGATGCCGAAGATGGTTTCTTCACCGATGTCATGCAGGTAATTGGTGACCGATTTTCTAATAGCATCCGCGGCTGGATTGTCCCCCGGCTCCCAGCTGATTAAATCAGCCAAAATATAGATCACCCGCCTGCGGATATAGATATTCTGATCCCCCAAGCGTGTAGCAATCATGAAAGCCACCAATGGTGAGGCTTTCTGTGCCCCCAGCTCCAGAATGGCATCAATTCCATGCTGCCGTGTGATCGCATCTGCAGATGCCAGGCATTCGGTTGCATTCCAAACCACCGGTAGCATCTCAAGGATACTTTTGGTGGGTTCTCCATAAACAAATAATGGCAGCTGTACAGTGGGGAGAGTATTAATATTCATCTTGGTCGTTAGTGGTCAGGTGCAGGCAAGTATACCGCACATCAACCCAGCCACACGCCCCCCCACGCCGGCAAACTGATCTCAATCGAGCGGTTTACCACCCTGAACTGCCTGCCAGGCGAAATGAGGTCCTGAATCACTTTCCCATTTTCCCACTTTAACCTATCCAGTTTGACCCTTGTCTTAATCTCCCCTGCACTCGCATTCATGATGACCAGCACATTATCCTCGGATCCTGTCCGTGCAAAAGCATAACAAGCTGGGTGGTCAGGTTGATCCAGGGTTACAAAATCCCCGCTGCGCAGCGCCAAGCGTTCTTTTCGCAGTTTGATCAGCGTTTTGATGAACTGACGCAGGTCTGTATTCCAGCTGGTTTCTTCCCATAAAAATGCGCCTCGGCAGCTCGGATCTTTACCCCCCATTAAACCAATTTCATCGCCATAATAAATGACCGGCGCACCCGGATAGGCAAATTGGAACAGGAAAGCCAGCTTGGTTTTATCCAGGTTATTCCCCATTTTAGTCAGGATCCGCTCTGTATCATGTGAATCGAGCGGGGTATACATCGCATAGGTATGTTCACGTCGATACACGGAGAGCAGCTCGGTAACTTTTTCTGAGAAGTGGGCAGCATCCAGCGATTGGCTTGCCAATAAACCCGCGATTGCATCCATGATGGGATAATTCATCAGCCCATCAAAATGCCCCTCACCCACCCACCTGGGGTCAGCATTCCAGATCTCACCAACCAGATATGCTTCCGGGTTGGCAGCTTTAACCACTTCCCGAAATTCTGCCCAAAAGCTGTCGTCATTGATCTCATTGGGCACATCCAGGCGCCAGCCATCCGCTCCCTGGTCAATCCAATACCGGCCTACATCCAATAGATATTGCCTTGTCCTTGGATTGCTGGTATTAAACTTGGGCAGGCTCTTCATCCCCCACCAACCGAGGTAATCCGTTGCCCCTCCCCAGGAGTACGCATCTACCGGAAAGTGATTAATGTGGAACCAATCCCGATAGGCAGAATATTCCTGGTTCTCGAGGATGTCATTGAAGGCGAAAAAGCCTCTCCCACAGTGATTGAATACACCGTCCAGGATTATCCTCACCTGGTGTTGATGGGCATGGTTAACCAACCGCTTAAAGTCATCCAGGCTGCCAAGTTTTGGATCAATTTGATAATAATCCACCGTGTTATAACGATGGTTTGAAGTTGCCCTGAATATGGGATTTAAGTAGATCGCGTTGATCCCCAGGTCGAGCAGGTAATCAAATTTTTGCAGGATGCCGCTTAGATCGCCCCCTTGAAAACCCCAGCTTGTGGGTGGGTCGCCCCATTTCATTACATTGGGTGGGTCATTCTCAGAGTCGCCATTGGCAAAACGGTCGGGAAATATCTGGTAGAAGATGGCATCTTGAACCCAATGCGGAACACTCATGGAATTTCCTTATGGCGCAGTCTGCGTGTTGTTAAGTTGGATGACGATATTATCGCTTGCCGATTTCAGTGCGTCACCAGGGGCAGCTCCATTGATAAATACATTTTGGATCGCCTTATCCAGCTCGTTCTGATAAAGCTTCATCACACTCTGATCAACGTTGATCGGATAAGCCGCACCGCTTGAAAATGCGCGCATCGCCTGCTGGATCAATGGATCTCTGGGCAGCGTGGCGGTTACGGAGGGGATATGCCCGACTTCCGCCAGGTGCATCTGGACGTTGGGGTCAAGCAGGTAGCCCATAAATGCCAGTGCAGCTGACCGGTTATCACCCAGGGTCGTCGTATTGAGGAAGATGCTGTCTGATTCGACCCATCCAGACATATGCCCCGTGCCATAGGTTGGCCATGGGTCAATTGCCAGGTTTTCAACCCCAATCACCTGGGTCAACAGAGAGGTGTTCCACGTTCCGTCGATAATTACCCCCACTCGACCGCGCTTGAACATGTCCAAATCCCAGTTGGTATTAAATGTCACTGCTCCCGCTGCATCATAATCGGCTAACAACCCGAACCATTCCAACCCAAACTGGTTATTGAACAGAGGGTGCCCATCTTCATCCATCAAACTGCCACCCAAACCGATGATGGCGGCGGCAGAGAATTGCGAACCTCTTTCCAGGTAGGAGCCAACAATTCCACCGTGAGTGACCTCGTGCGAAGAACTGTCCAGCTGCTCGAATGTCTGAGAAGCAGTATCAATAATGCTGGTATTGCGGAATATTACCATCCCATGCTGTGACAGGGGCAGGCTGATCAGGAATTGCTGGTATTGTCCTGATGCGAGTGCCGCCGGGTTGATCATGGAGAGAAAATCGGGTGGTACAAACGGGGTCAGGTCGGTGACTAATTCTTCGTCAAATAATCCTGGACCCCAGCTGGCAGGTCCTAACAACAAACTGGGACCACTACCGAGGTAGGAGGATTCCTGGTAGCTATCGTAAAGATCGTCAAACGGAACATATTGCAAGCTGAAGGTTACATCTGGATAACTTTTTTGAAAGGATTGAATGATCGATTGCAGGGCTGTGGTTTCACTGCTCCCCCATGAATGCCAGATCGTCACAGAACTTCCGGGTGGCGGGGGGGATAGAGCAGGCCTGGGGGGGAGCTCGGTCGGAGATGCCCCTGGCGTGCCGGTTCTCAACGTCGGGGATGGAAATGGTGGTACAGTCCCACTCTGACTCGGTGCAGGTGTAGCTGTCTTGGATGGAGTACGAGTAGGTCCGCGAGTGGAAGTTACAGGACCTGGATAGGGTAAGGGAGTGCTTGTAATGACCGGACCTGGATATTTGGCAGTGATGGTTGGGTTGGCTCCCGGACCGGGATATTGCGGCACGGCAGTAAACGTCTGCGTTGGAGAGGGTGGTACCCGGGTTGGCGATTCACTCGCTGAGGCGATTTGGGTCTGGTTCGGGGTCAGTGTGACAAACAAGTTTGGGTTTGTAGTCGGTGAGCTTATCCCTACGGCAGGTGATGTTTGAGTAACAGGTGGTGGATAAGCGATCCTGGTTGGTGTAGCTGGCGCCTGGCTGCTGGGTTGCGGATATGCTCCTGGGGTGATGGTAACAAATTCCACTGAAGTGGGAACCGGGTAGGGTGGTAGCGTAGGGCTGGCAGCAGCCGTTTGAGTCGCAGCGGAGGTCTCAGACACTGATAGAGTAACAGTCGCAGTTAGCCGCGTCCGCTGGCATGCGCCCAATAGGAATCCAAATACCAAAATTAAGCCAGTGATGATTATATATTTTTGGTATTTGCGCATGTCCCAACCATTATGAGCTGATCTCCATTAGCCTGCCATTACTTAAAAAGACAATGGATAAGTATAGTCTATTATACTATTGACCTTAAACTGTCATCTTCAGCACGTTCTCGCCGAAATATTCTCACCTGCTCTGCGGAGATGCATTTTTAAACTAAATGGTAGTCCTTTCTTGAGTCGCGAAACCCGAGGATATCCCTGAATAGCTGCGGGACTTTTTAGATTATGCTATTATTGGTCAGGCTTATGATGAGAATCGCATTCGGTTTTGCATGGGCGTTATGGCTCCAAGTTCAATCCAATATTCCCGAGCAATTCAAAGCAGGTGGTACCTGTATTTCTGATCGTACTATAAGAAAACCATTCACAGATACTTATTTACTCTTCTACACCGAACAATGTTTCCAGGCCGCGCCAGATATCGTCCCTCCAGGCAGGGAAATTATGCCCGGCATGATATTCCCGGTAGCTATAAGCATATCCTCTTTGGTTTAGCATGGTTTGCATGCGCTGGTTAGATACCAGTAATCCTGCCAGGTCGTACGCACCCACATCCAGCCAGATCTTAAGCGGGCGCAGATCACCTTGCTGCAGAAGGTCAAAAACGACCATATCGAAATTGCCCCAGGAAAATGCCCCGGATTGGCTGAGCACTTTCCCGAATACCTGGGGGATGCGTGCCCCGGTGAACAATGCCATCAATCCACCCATCGATGCACCTAATACACCAAATGCCCCAGGATTGGCCTCGATATCAATCAGATTGAGTTCCTTTCTTGCCAGCGGCAACACCTCAATCATCAGGAATGCCAGGCTGGCTTCACTGCATGCATATTCTACCGTTCTCAAATCCTGACCGGCGTTATCTACGAATGCCATGGCGATGGGTCGAATTCTCCCTTGATGGATCAGGTTGTCCACAATATTATTCAATTGAATTTGGTATAGATAATCCTGCCCATCCCAAACCACCACCAACGGCACCGGCACGTTAACCGGCGGTTGGTACAACCGGATCGTACGCTCTTCGCCTGTGATCAAGTACTCTGTGGGGAGATGATGACAGGTTACCGTTCCATGAGGTATTTGGCGTTTTTTCCTGCCCAGGGTGGTGGGTATATATTCGGGCATAAAGAAATAGTTATTGAATCCTCCCACCCCATTGGGGGTTTTTGAAGGATTGAACGGATCAAGCAGGCTTTCATCATCTTTTAGAAAGGCATATTCTATGTACGCATCTGGATCGAAGCTGTGCTGGTAAGTCCACAGACCCGGTTCAGTCTTTTCCATCACCACCGGGTGATCTTCATCCCATCCGGTAAAATCGCCGACGAGTAATGGAGCTGACCTTCCTTTCCATACGAATGTGACCGTACCATCTTCGATAAAAGGGGTAGGTTGGGTTTTAATTCGTTGCAGTATCGAGCTTTCCATTCGGGCCATCCTTCGTATGAGCGAAAATGCATCCTGATCAGCCAACAATTATATCTGGGAAAAACCACATTTCTCGGAGGCAATCAACGCGACAGGAAAAGTGCTGTAAATATCAGAATTTTTAACGAAATCGAACTTTCAGCCATCTGCTCTAAAATTGGGTTTAGTACTATGTGAAGAATATAATTAATGATGCTATAATATTATATTAATTGAACATAATATATTGTATGGCATGATAACGCATATAGAAGAGGAGGTAGATTCGGGTACGTTCAATTCCTCGTTTGCCAGCGAAAATGTTAAATATTGGTCAGCTAACTAACCAGACTTCGCATATTGGCAATGAATCAAGCCATCTTTTGGAATAACAACAAGAAGCGAAACAGGGAAATGAAGGGAGGTGAACTTCGGAATAATTGGCTTTTACCCATTGGTTATATATTGTAAACACGCATATATCAAAAGGAGAGAAAATGCTTAAGAAGTTGTTCCCACTATTGAGTTTGATCCTGGTAGCAGCGTTTGTGCTATCAGCTTGCGCAACCGCAACCACCCAAGCACCCGCTGCGACGAATGCACCCGCAGCAACGAATCCACCCGCGGCAACTACTGCTCCGAGCGGCGGAGGAGAAGTTTATTACCTGAATTTCAAGCCGGAAGTAGCCGATATCTATGCAAAAATTGCCGATGCTTACAAAGCAGAAACGGGTGTTACACTCAAAGTAGTGACTGCCGCTGCCGGTACATACGAGCAAACGTTAAAGTCAGAAATCGCCAAGTCTGATCCACCTGTTTTATTCCAAATTAATGGCCCGCGAGGGTATGCAAACTGGAAAGATTATTGTGCAGATCTAACCAATACCGAGCTGTACAAACATCTCACCGATAAATCATTGGCTGTTACCTCGGGTAATGGCGTGTATGGCATCCCGTATGTGGTTGAGGGGTACGGTATCATATACAACAATGCCATCATGGACAAGTATTTTGCATTGTCCGGCGCCAAAGCCACCTCCATGGCCGATATCACGACCTTCGCCACGCTAAAAGCAGTTGTTGAAGACATGACCGCCAAGAAAGATCAGCTGGGGATTAAAGGAGTATTTTCCTCCACTTCGCTAAAACCTGGCGAAGACTGGCGCTGGCAAACCCATCTTGCTGATGTCCCAATTTTCTATGAGATCAGGGATAACAGCCTCGATATCAGCAACCCCGCTAATTTTATGACCATCAAGTTCCAGTATTCTGATAATTTCAAGAATATCTTTGATCTCTATATCAACAACTCAACCGTTGAGCCCACGCTGCTCGGCAGTAAAAGCGTAGATGATTCGATGGCAGAGTTTGCCTTGGGTCAATCAGCGATGGTGCAGAATGGTAACTGGGCCTGGGGACAAATCTCAGGCGTTGATGGCAATACGGTTAAACCAGAAGATGTAAAATTCCTTCCGATTTACACCGGCATTCCTGGTGAAGAAAAGCAATCGATTGCCGTAGGCACGGAGAACTTCTTCTCCATCAACAGCCAGGTTTCGGCAGACAAGCAGAAACTCGCTGCAGATTTTATCTACTGGCTGTATAGCAGCCCGACAGGAAAAGCTTTCGTTACCAATGATCTGAAATTTATCGCTCCATTCGACACATTTGCCGAGACCGAAAAACCGACGGATCCATTGGCACTAAGCTTGCTAAGCTATACCGGCAACACAACTTTATACAATGTTCCCTGGGATTTTGTCGTGTTTCCCAGCCAGACATTCAAGGATAACTTTGGCGCCGCATTGCTACAGTATGCCCAGGGCTCCATGCAATGGGATGCTGTCAAACAACTGTTCATTGACCAGTGGGCAGTTGAAGCCGCCAAGGCAGGTGGGTAAACAAGTTAATTTAAATAGTTTTTTCACCCCGCACCAGTCCTGGTGCGGGGTGATTTAGAATATTGCTCATCCACTATTCTTTAACGCAGGAGAATCCCCGTGCAAAACATGCCAAAAAAATACTATGCATTTTTTACCCTGCCGACCATGATTGCCTTCGCAATTGCTTTTTTTGTCCCTTTCCTCCTGGGCATATATCTTTCATTTACTAAATTCCGCACGGTGACCAACTCAACCTGGGTTGGAGTGGAAAACTATATCCACGCATTTACCGATAATACCAACTTTATCAGTGCGGCAATATTCACGGTGAAGTTCGCCATTGTGTCTGTGGTGCTGATAAACGTTTTCGCCTTTGGGCTGGCTCTTCTTCTTACTCGCGCGATCAGGGGTACAAACCTATATCGAACGGTCTTCTTCATGCCAAATCTGATCGGCGGGATCGTGCTTGGGTATATTTGGCTGTTAATAATCAACGGAATTCTCATAAATTTCGGTGTCGATATCACTTATAGTGCCAAGTTTGGTTTTTGGGGCTTGGTCTTAGTGACGAATTGGCAGATGGTTGGGTATATGATGGTTATTTATATTGCTGCCATCCAGGGTATCTCTACTGAACAGCTGGAAGCAGCCCAGATTGACGGTGCAAACGCCTGGCAAACCTTAAAAAGTATAACCATCCCGTTGGTCATGCCGGCATTTACCATTTGTACCTTCCTGACTGTTTCCAATTCATTCAAGCTCTTCGACCAAAACCTTGCCCTTACCAATGGCGCTCCGGGTAGGGCCTCCGCCATGCTCGCACTCGACATTTTCCACACTTTTTATGGCAGCATAGGCTCTGAAGGCATTGGTCAGGCGAAGGCAGTCATGTTCACCATCTTTGTCGCCGTAGTGGTATTGCTGCAGCTGCGAATTTCCAGAAGCCGGGAGGTAGAGATCTGATGAAAACCAAAAATAACCTTCAGAATAATATCACCTTCATTTTTTTGTTGATTCTGGCGATCTTGTTCTTGACTCCCATTTTCATCGTTCTGATGAATTCCTTCAAAGGCAGATTTTTTATTTCCGATGCGCCTTTTGCTCTTCCCAATAGCCAGACATTCGTCGGATTGAAGAACTATACCGTCGGTCTTGCAAAGACAGGCTTTATCCAGGCTTTCGGGTATTCCCTTTTTATCACGGTTTTTTCCGTAAGTACCATCGTGCTTTTTACCTCCATGACGGCTTGGGCCATCACGCGGGTAAAATCAAAAATCAGTTCGATCATTTTTTATCTATTGGTTTTTTCCATGATCGTACCTTTCCAGATGGTCATGTTTACCATGTCCAAAACTGCGAATGTTTTAAAATTGGATAACCCGATCGGAATTATCGTGCTGTACCTTGGGTTTGGGGCTGGATTGTCCGTGTTTATATTTAGTGGTTTTGTAAAAGGAATCCCCCACGAAATAGAGGAAGCCGCGACCATGGACGGCTGCAACCCGATACAGACGTTCTTCTTGATCGTATTTCCCATCCTACAACCGATCTATGTTACCGTTGCCATTCTGAACACCATGTGGATTTGGAATGATTATCTTCTACCTTACCTGGTGATTGGCAGTAATTACAAAACCATCCCCATTGCGATCCAATACCTGCAGGGTGGATATGGCAGCAAAGATATGGGTGCCATGATGGCCATGCTTGTCCTGGCGATCATACCCATCGTTATTTTCTATCTGGCATTACAAAAGTACATTATTCAAGGCGTAGTTGCCGGAGCAGTTAAAGGCTAATTTTAAGGATTAGCTGGAAAATGTCGTTTACAACCGAAAAGATAGAGTTAATTGGCTCAACGGGTTGCTTTGGTCTACATCAAGGCAACCCGTTTTAGTAATTGCTCGTTTGAGAGTTACATCGACAGCAATAGAAGCAAGAATTTTTTCGAAAACCAATAGATTTCAAATCTTTACATCTTCTACAGACTCCCTATGCTGCCAGTCTTTCAGTTTATAGAGATATTCCTTATATAAGGCTCCCGGATCATAATTTTATCCGGCCATCCGAAATATCTTTCAGCTATCCCCTTGCCCGAGATTTTAATCCAGTATAATCTGACCATGGGAAACGCATCCTTGCTTTTAGGGGTTTATGCGGCAGTAGTAACTCCGCTCAAACCTGATCTCACCCCAGATCTCGAAGGGCTTTCAAGTCTGCTCCAATTTCTTGCCGGTCGGGGCTGTCACGGCGCGCTTGTGCTGGGAACAACCGGTGAAGGGCCTTCATTTTCACGGGAGGAACGGCTGTTGGTCTACCAGGCAGCCGTAAACACCCGCCCATCGCTGCCTGGTTTCCAGCTCCTTGCAGGTACCGGTACCCCCAGCCTGGAAGAAACTATTTTTCTCACCCGCGCTGCCTTTGACCTGGGATATGAGGCTGCGGTTGTCCTGCCGCCCTATTACTATCGCAAAGCTTCCGATGACGGCTTATTCTCCTGGTTTAGCCAGTTGATGGACCAGGCTGTTCCCTCCGATGGGCAGGTTCTCGCATACCACATACCCTCTGTAACCGGCATCGACTTATCCATAAATTTGTTAGCTCGAATCAAAGATACCTACCCTGATAAGTTTGCGGGGATTAAAGACTCTTCCGGCAATGCCGATTGGGCACGCTCGTTGGGAAAACGTTTTGGAACCGGACTGAAGGTGTTCACCGGCAATGATCGCCTTTTCAGCCTCGCCTTACAGTCACACGCCTCAGGCTGCATTACTGCGCTTGCCAATTTGCTTTCTCCGCTCCACCGCCAGATTTGGGATAATTTTCAAGCCGGTAGCATTGATGAAATCACACAGGATAAGCTTAGCTCTGCCCGGGAAGCGCTGGACCGTTATCCCCCCTTCCCTCCCCTCATCAAGATGCTGTTATCCCGCCTGCATAGCTTTACCTATTGGAAAGTAAAACCTCCTCTGTTGGATTTTGACCCTTCTTTGGCGGAAATTGTGCTTTCTGAGTATCTTGCTGCCCTGGAATAGGTCGATCCAATGGCAACTGGCTCCTCTAAATCATCACCAATTCTTTACATCGTATTGATTTTTTTCGGACTGGCAGTGGTTTTATTTTTGCTCATGTCTGTCAGGTATTTCTCTCATCCCTCTTCGATCCCCACCACCACCAATTCACCTGGTTTCGTCACACTTACCTCTGCCCCTTCACTGACCCCCTCATCCACCAGCACCATCACCCTGACTCCAAGACCAACCTGGACTTTGCGTCCCTCAGCCACCACCAGCCAGACTCCCCTCCCCACGAATACCACCACGCCCACGCTGATCCGTACAATCACACCCGCCAGGCCTGCACAATACAATACTTTCTATGAGCTGAAACCGTGGGACCTTTCCCAGCAGTCGCGTACCATCGAGCTGCTTAAGGCAAATTCGATATTGACCCCTTCCGACGCTGCATATCGCGCACTCGCCTACGCCGAATCAGAAGGCTATCTCCGCTTCCCACAAACCCTGGAAGCTGTGTCATGGCAGTGGGATCGTGCTTATAATTTGCTGCGGATAAACGATCCGCTTGGCATCGCTTTATATAGTGATCTAATCTCATCTGCCGTATCGTCTGGTCAGGTTCGTGCTGCTGATCTTCCTGCCTGGTTCAACTTGTACGAGACCCGGATAATGTTGGAAGTATCTCCCCTGCCTCCCCAGCCCGGGGAGCTGGGCAGGGAAGTAATTGAGCTAAAAGCGGAGGGAAGTGCCTATCTTTGGCTGATTGAAAGCCCAACCAGTACGAGCATTTACCCCCTCATCAATGACGTTAACTATACCCTTCCCCACCTGAATGCCTATAGTTATAGCCGACCTGACGGGAGACTCCGCTCCTGAGCTGGTGATCTATCGTTCAGAAACCCCGGGAGCGACCATTATTGGTCCCCCCGCACATTTTTAACCTGTCCGTTATCCCTCCGCTAGAGTTGCCTATACAGGAACAGGTTCCGATGGATTTTGGACTCGAACCTCGCACAGAAGTTGGAGTGGTTACGACTGCGCCTGGTAGCAGCACACTTAGTGTTACTTCAATCGTATTGCCTGCTTGCCCGGCCTTGGTGACCCAGGACTATACCTGGAAAGATAATATTTTCACTGTCACTCCATTGGCATATCAGCTCGTTCCAGTTTATGCTCTGCGCACATATTGTGATGTAGTCCTGGATACAGCCTCGAATGGTTGGGGACCGGATGCTGCTCTCACCGTAGCCACTGCAATGCTGGAAATATGGCCACCGGAGATTGATGCTGACGGTCATCCATACCCGATCGATGCTTACGATCAACTACGCTACCGTGTGGGTGTCTTATATGCGCTGGCAGATAAACCTTCCGAAGCCATCCGCACGATGTCGGAGATTATCAAGACACCGGTCATCCCAGAATCCAGCTGGGTGACGCCCGCCGAGGAATTCCTGCGCATCTACGCGCAGCCCTCTGATTTGCTTACTGCCTGCAAGCAAGCCCAATACTGCAACCTGCGCGACGCTCTCAGGACAATGGTGACCTACAGCGCAACCAGCGACCCATCCGAGGCGTTGCAGTACCTGCAAAGGAATGGCCTCATTACGCGCTCCAGCGGTCTGCTCGATTTTGATGCTGATGGGCAGCAGGAGCGCTGGATGGTCATCCAGCCAAAACCGGACGCCAAGCTTGAATATTGGATCTTATCCCGCCTTCAAACGGGCGTCCAGGCAGTCTTCGTCAAGGTGATCGAAGCTGGTGATTCCTTGCCATATTTCCACGAACCAGCGGGATCGGTGCCCGTACTGGAATTTGAGCTTCAACAAGGATTCATTTTCAATCGGCTTCCCGAATCGCTGGAAGCGTATATCCAATGGGTGGACGTAGAATATGCCCGCCCGACCATGATCCTTGATGGATATAACCAGGCTTTGAACGAGCTAATGAGTGGTACTGATCCATCATTGGTCCTTACCAGTTTGCTTGAATTATATAATTCCCCCCGTTTCAAAGGTGACTGTATTGCATTTAATATCTGCGACCAATTCCATTACACCCTTGCCCTGACCTATGATTTACTCGGTCAGCAGGGAAATGCGATTGATCAATATTTATGGGTCTGGCGAAACTACGGGACCAGCCCCTACGCCACGATGGCCCGCCTGAAACTGGATTATTTCCCCCTGCCAACTTACACGCGTTCCCCCATCCCAACTGGTACCACTGCACCCACCCGCACACCCACCCTAAGCCCGACCATGACAGCGACCTTTACGCCTTCCATGACACCAACTCCCAGTGCCACAGCAACCTCGACTTATACCGAGACGGCAACCGCCACTGAAACTGCCACCACCCCTCCGTAATTTACATTTAGATCTGTTAACGATGAGCTTCCCTCACCAACAATGGCGACTGATCATCACTCCTCCCGCCCAAGGAGCGTGGAACATGGCGGTAGATGAGGCGTTGCTGGATTCTGCGGGGCAGGGTCTCTCACTCCCCTGTTTACGCCTCTATTCCTGGGATCCTCCCTGCTTATCCATCGGCTATGCGCAACCAAGCGCAGATATTGACCAGCAACGCTTGTTTGCTCTGGGATGGGATTGGGTCCGCCGCCCAACCGGGGGTCGGGCAATTTTACATACGGATGAGCTGACCTATTCGGTGGTTGCCTCCCTCGCTGAACCCAGGGTTTCAGGCAGCGTGCTCGAGAGCTACCAGCGCCTGTCCACAGCCCTGCTGACTGCCTTGCACTCCTTAAGCATCCCCGCTGAAGCGCTTCCCATTCGACCCGACCAGCACGAAGCAAAGGATCGCTGCAGTCTGCTTTGAAGTCCCCTCGAACTATGAAATTGTTGTCTCTGGTAAAAAGTTAATCGGAAGTGCCCAGGCTCGCCGGAAGGACGGGGTACTGCAGCATGGAACCCTCCCGCTGTGGGGAGATCTCACCCGCATCACCTCTGTGCTGGAATATCCAGATGATCTAACCCGCCAAAACGCCGCGCTTCGTTTGCTCTCCCATGCAACAACCGTAGAATCCGTCCTCGGCGATAAGATCAGCTGGGACGCAGCCGCGCATGCATTCATCGACGGATTTCAAACCGCGTTGGACCTGGAGTTGGTCGAGGATGAGCTAACCATAGCTGAAATAAAACGCGTTGAGCAGCTTCTGCAGGAAAAATATAACCACCCTGCCTGGCTCGAGCGTATATAAACTCACCGGCTGCTTCGTCTAAACCGGTTCTACTCCCCCGCTTGGATGAACACCACCTGTGAATAACCTAGTTTATTTAACAGGCTCTGCATATAGGTTTCTGCATTTGCCTGGGCTTGCGCTAAAATCCCATCATCCAGCGCAGCCTGCCTGATCTGGTCTTCAGCAGCCTGGCGGGCGGTCGTCTCCAGGTTAATATCACCATGGGTCAACATCCCGGTTTCACGGTCGTAGACATAAGATTTGTCATTATCCAATGTCGCCTCAAAGATCTTTGCCTCGGGCAGGTGGACCTTGATCTGTCCGTTCTCGACAATAAAATCCTGTGCCCCGATATCCTGCAGATCAATCCCCGCAGTGACGTAACCGTGACCAACGAAAAGCAACTTATCTCCAAACAGGGGCGCCAAGCTTCCTTGACCCACCTCAGCCGTGATCACCTTTTCCACGGTATATTGGATCGTTTCCAACCGTGCCAGGGGACGAATTTGATTGATGATGGTCACCGGATCCGGAAGGACCGTTGGTGTGGGATGGAGAATTCTAGCGACCTGTGTGCTTAATTCACTGGTCATATCACTGACTGGCTGCACGGCTCTCTGGGTGGTGTCTTGGATCGCCCATACCCCACCCGCAACAGCAACACCAGTTATTGTAAGGATTACTAAAATTCCAATCACCAGGATCCACGCGAGCACATTTTTTTCTTTATGCATAGAATATATTATACTTGATGCACCATGGCTATCGGCGTCCTGATTTTGCAGCTCCAGCTGCCCGGCTGTAAATCCCTCAAGGAAAAACGGAGCCGCCTTAAGCCCTTGATCGCCCGTCTGCACCGGGAATTTAATCTCTCTGTTGCCGAGCTTGAGCGATTGGATAGCTGGGACGAAGCTACCATCGGTTGTGCAGTGATCAGTAATGATCATAAATATTCCGAGAGTTCTCTCCATACAGTTGTCCATTGGTTGGAGCAAAATTGGCCCGATGTTACACTGGTGGATGATCATATCGAGGTGATCAGTTAGGAAAATTACATGGACCTACAATTGAAAAACACACGCGCCCTGGTAACTGGCTCGAGTAAAGGTTTAGGACTTGCGATTGCTCGATTACTCGCACAAGAAGGTTGCCGGGTTGCTATTAATGGACGCAATCCCCAATCTTTGCAGCAATCCGCTGAAGCACTGGTCTCGGAGACCCATGGAGATATTATTACTCTAGCCGGAGACGTCGTTCAGCCAGAAATGCCCGGTTTATTGGTAGAGCAGACTGTGAAATCCTTCGGTGGGTTGGATTTATTGGTCACCAATGTGGGAGGACCGCCATCCGGGAAATTCGAAACCTTGGATGACTCTGCCTGGCAAAATGCTGTCGATCTGTCCTTACTTATCCATGTACGCTTGATCAAGGCTGCCCTGCCCTACTTACGCCAATCCACTGCCGCAAGTGTGCTTGCCATAACTTCTTATGCGGTCAAGCAGCCCATCCCGAACCTGGTATTGTCAAACAGTGTCAGGGCCGCCACCGGCGGATTGATCAAGAGTCTCTCGCTTGAGCTTGGCTATGAAGGCATCCGTTTTAACTCGATCATGCCGGGTTGGACCATCACCGAGAGGGTCACAGATCTCATGACCTATCGTGCAAAAGCGAATGGCACCAGCATTGAAGAAGAAATCGCTCTGCAGGTAAAGGATACTGCTCTGGGTCGCATGGCACAGCCTGAGGAATTTGCCAATGCCGCGGTCTTTCTACTTTCTCCCGCCGCATCGTATATTACCGGAGTTATGCTCGCAGTAGACGGTGGGATAATCAAGGGTACGTTCTAAAACAGTGCTGAAAATATTCCTGGCAGAGCGGATGTCAGCGAATAAATTTAAACGGCAGCTGGATCAGAGATTTTAACACCCGCTGCGATAAATTGGGTTTGTTCAACCCCATCACGCCTACCCCCATCGTGGTATACGCTTCGAGGAATTGGCCTCGCCTCAGCTGAATGGCAGAGACGGACTGGAGCACATAAGCGCGCAGTTCTGATTCACCCAGTCCGTGTAATAATTCAGCACACGCATTATATTTGCCTATCGCCTGATCGAATTGGCTTAACCCCTCCAGTGCCGCGGCCTCATTCCCCACTGCCATCGCTTGCCGCAGCGTGTCACCTTTTCCAGCGAAGATCAAATCTGTGCCTTTTACTGCTCCCAGGGCAGCTTGTGCATTTCCCCCTTTCAGGTATGCGACGCTGCAGTTATTTGCCATTTCTGCAGCCGATAATTCGTTTTCTGACGAGATATAACCTTCACCAGCTGCCTTATACAGCAATGCAGCATCGAGGAATTTCCCCCGGTTATATTCAGCCGCGCCTTCCTCCGCAAGCTGTTGTGGATCAATAATTTCCATGGGCTTACAAGGTTATTTCGAGCAATCCTTCAGCTAAAGCGCGCAGCCGCTCAACTTTCAGCTCACTCAGCTTGACCGCCAGTTCCAGGTAGGGTCGGTTGATCGGTCTGCTCACAAATTCCTTCAATTCCTGGGGTAGATCAAGGAATTCATTGACATTTTTTTTATCTGAGAACCAGCTTCCTACAGGTCCCTGATGGTCTTCAAAGGCAACAATGGATTGATTGAGCACCTGTGATATGGCCTCAAGCTCTGGCAGCGGGATGGGAGCTTCTCCTTGCTCATAAGCCTGTAAATTCTCCGGGGTGCTACCGACCAACTGAGCAAGCTCTTCGATCGATAGGGCTGCCTCCTTCCGGCTTTGTTGGATCAGGTCACCGATCGCCCTCTGCCTGGTCTGTGTGATCTCGACCGTATCAACCATTCTAAGATTTGTCGCTGGCTTTAAAATCTCACTCTGCCAAAAATGTTCGAGAGGCACATCCAGGTGAAATGCCAAAATCTCAAGCTCGGGTAACGTGGGTGGTCTATCCCCAGCTTCCACCGCAGCAAGTTCTTCACCGGAGAGGCCCATCGCCTTGGCACACTCGTCTAATCCTTTACCCGCCTTTTCCCTTGCATCACGGACCAGGATGCCCAATTTTTTTGCTCTGATGATCTTAATAATAGGATTGATCGTCATTTCAACACCTTCCTATACTCCGGATTTATCGGGATTGTTCGGTAGCGGATGTATCAAGCACTCGATCATTCCTGAAGGATAGGCATGATATACCCTACACCTGAGCGAGTGACAATATGCGTTGGTTCATTTTGGTCCTTTTCCAGCTTCTGTCTCAAGCGGGAGATGCTGACCCATAGGATCTCCTTATCCTTTTGATATTCCACACCCCAGACATCTCGTAGCATCTGTTCGGATGGAATAACCGTCCCAATATTCTGCGCCAGCTGAAGCAGGATTCTATATTCTGTTGCCGACAAATACACCATCTTTCCATTGAGGAATACTTCTGCTTTGGATAAATCGATATCCATATCGCCATGGTGGAATATCGAGGGTGTCGCCGTCGGAGCAGGTTTTGCTGCGCGCCGCAGCACAGCCCTTACGCGAGCCAGTAGCTCGGTGGCAGAAAATGGCTTGACGATATAATCATCGGCACCCAAATCCAATCCCCGCACCCGGTCTTTCTCCTCCCCCTTAACGGTTACCACGATGATGGGGACTGTCGAAAACTTCCTGATCCTCTCGCAGGTGGTGAACCCATCAAGGACTGGCATCATCACATCGAGTAGCACCAGATCAGGTTTTTGGTTTTCCACAATTTCCAAGGCTTGTTGTCCGTTGTTGGCTTTGAGTACATCATAATTATCAGATATCAGGTTGGCTTCCATTAGCCTGACGTAGCGCGGCTCGTCGTCGACGATCAATATTTTTTTACTCACGGGTTGCCTCCTCGCCCACAGCTTGTACTTCCAGGTTATCAAACCTGGTTGGTAAGGTAATGGTGAATGTAGTCCCTTTTGTAACTTCTGAGCTGACGGAAATTTCCCCCCCATGTCCATGGATGATTTCTTTACAAATATATAAACCCAATCCTGTCCCATGGTTTGCTATTCTTGTCTCTGGTACACGGTAAAACCGCTCAAACAGATGTCCAAGATGGTCTGGGGCTATTCCAGGTCCATGATCTTCCACCGAAATAATACAATTGCACTCTGAGTTTTTCAGGCTGATCACAACTTCTGACCCTCGTGCGTATTTTACTGCGTTACTTAATAAGTTATCGAACACCTGGGTGATCCGGGTTGGGTCTGCCATGACCACCACATCATGGTCAGCATGCAGCTGGACCGATAGAGGCGCGTATCTGGTCGTGCTTCTGACCACAATTTCTCGCAGCATGACGTCGATCCGCACCGGCTGGAGCTGCATGAACATCGTCCCTGTCTTCAATCGCGAAGAATCCAGTAAGTCTTCAATCAATTTATGCAGTCTGTCGGCTTCTTCATCGATAATCGTCAGGAACTCATGCCTGGAGTTGTCATCCCATTTGGTATCTTCTCTGAGTAGCGTGGTCGCATACCCTTTTATGAACCCAATCGGAGTCCGTAGCTCGTGGGATATGGTAGTAATAAAATCATCTTGCATACGCCGTAACCAGCGTTCGGCTTCTAATTTTGCCACTCTTTCCACCAGGTGGTGGTTTTCCACCAGCTGTGCGGTTTGCGCAGCAATGAATTCAGCCAGCCTGATATGGTCTGGCGTGAAGGGTGGACCGCCAAACCTGCCGAATACTAATACGCCTAATACATCCTCGCCTGCTTTTAGCGGTAGCCCAAGGAAATCCCGCCAGAAAAGGCGGTTATTCTCCCAACCATCAATTTTTTCTTGAATCATTGATGTATGTTTGGAAGTAAATGCCTGGTTCGCAATGACTTCTCCCCACTCTATCTCACCTTCAGCATTTTTCCCACGGCCAACCACCCTGGCATAGGATGGGTCGAGACCGTTTCCCTCCCTCGGGGTATACAAAACCAGGTTATCAAAAATCAGGACGTGGCGGGTATGTAAGACGATCAGGTCCATCGCAGTATCTATGTTCTCGGTTTGAGCAATTGCCAGGCCAATTGCATAGACTGCCTTGATATCCTCAGGTCTTAGGACAAACGCTTCTTTATTTCCTTCTGGGGTATTCATCCTCAATCTTGTCCGATGATCGGTAATTGGAACTTAATGAATGTTCCGTGTTCGGGTTCAGAGGTTACATCCACTTTGGAGCCATGGGCTTCGACAATTTTTTTTACGAGCGCCAGGCCCAATCCAATCCCACCGTATCGTCGTGTGCTCGATCCATCCAGCTGGTGGTATGGCTCGAATATCTCCGTTAACCTTTCCGGGGAAATGCCTATCCCGGTATCAGTCACCTGGAAACGTGCATTATCGATACCTTTTTCCAATCCAACGGTAATACAACCCCCCGGGGGGGTGAATTTGATGGCGTTATCGACCAGTTCCATGACCACCCATTGGATTTTCTCATGGTCCATCTGTACAATACATGCGCCGTCTGAGAGATCAACTTTTAACACCACCGGTCGGTTGGCGGCTTTTATTTTCGCTTGTTTTAATGCATCCTCGATCACTTCATTAAAATCCACTGGTTTCATCTGCAACGTAAATTGCCCGGTCGCTTCCAATGAGAACTGGATCATCTTTTCGATCAGCTCTTCCAGCCGCGCCTCTGAGCGCAACATCACGTCTAGGGCTGTGGATTGTTCCGCGCTCAACACGCCTAGGCAGCCATCACTCATCAGATCCAAGTACCCTCGGATGTGGGTTAATGGTGTGCGCAGTTCGTGCGAGACGTTCGAGATAAAATTTGACTTCAGTTGGTTTAGTTCGGCTAATTTATTCAGTGCAGACTGAAGCTCCTGGGTTCTTTCCAATACCCGCTTTTCTAATCGCAGGTTGGCTTGCTGTAAAGCGCTTTGCAGGGCTAATATTTGCTCTGTGATCACCTGGTCGAGTGTTTCGCGATCGATCAGCTTTAATTCCAACAAAGCCTGTCCAACGAGTCGTTGCTGGCCATCCGGACCCGGTGTTTTCGAGTAATCCAACGCCCTTTGAAGGTCGTCCTGGGTTAATACACCCCGGTCAATGAGCAGCTCTCCCACCCGTGGCACTAATATCTCAGGGGTGATCGGGATGGTTGGGTTATTGGATATCCTGGAGATTACCTCTTGCTCCCCAATCACCGCCGCTAAGGCCAGGTTCACTCCGCAGTGCGGGCATTCGAGCACATCCTGGCTGACAGGTTGTCCGCAGTTGGGGCATGGTAAGTGTAAATCCATTCTCCTCCTAAACGTTCTCTATTATCATATCCTGACTTATCTTATAACGCAAGCCTAACAATAGTGTAAAGATATTATAAGGAAAAAATGCATAATCTAAGGCATAATACTATTTATGACAATTGACCTTCCAAAGAGACTCCTTGTCCTCGACCAGGACACGCTTGGAGAAAATTTCCTAAAGCATATTTTAAATCCAAATGGCTATGAGATTAATAAGGTGACTTCCAGTCCTGAAGGGATCCAGACTTCAGGCTCATGGAATCCCGATGTGATCATCATCAATGTGATGCAGCCTTACGAAAATGGTTGGAAGCTTTGCAAGCGCTTAAGAGAACACAGCCAGGCACCCATCCTGGTGCTCGCCGCTGTCTCCGATCCACATATGGTCGCTCGCTGGTTGGATGCAGGTGCTGATGACTACCTGACGAAACCTTTCTCCTCCGAGGTACTCATTGCACACTTGCAGAAACTCACTCGCCGCACGAAATTAACTCAAAATAATCCAACTTTCCCCCTGGCACAATAACATCCTCCCAGATTACCCTTGATTCTTGATTGTCTTGGGTTAAAATCAAGGATATCTTTTCTTGAGGAGTTCACTTGTGCCGAACCAAAAACCCGATCAAGCTTCAAAAACGCAATCGTTGCATCTGACTGACCGGACCGATGAAAATTGGGAGTCCTCCTCAGCCGCACAAGCATTGGAACGCATGAAAGCCAATCCCCGCATAAAATATATCGTCATCGTGGTGCCTGAAGATGCTTGCCCCGCCTGCCAAAACCTGACCGGCACCTATCCAAAAGACCAGGTACCCCAGCTGCCCTATGAAGCATGCTCACATCCTCTCGGCTGCCGCGCTAATTACTTGCCTTATCTCGATGAGATATTCCCCTAGACCGTAAACTTAACCCATCAACGGGCTGGCCTCATTCGGTCAGCTCGTTTTTTTTATTTAAATTCTCCACCAGGATATTTTTTACCAGGCTGATTGCTTCATCTTTATCCTTCACCTCCTGGTTGATCTGTGCTTCCCGGATGGCCTCCAGCAGATATCCCACCATCGGTCCCGCGTCAAGCTCGAGCGCTTCCATCAATTCCTTTCCATTGATTACAGCGGCGGGAAAGATGAGTTCTTCACGATCATCCCACCAGGCTCCGAGCATCGTTTGCACCACATCCAGGTGCCGCGCCCACCTTCCCTGAGGCAGAGTCGCTCCGTATGTGGCCAGCATATCTGCCAGTGATAGGATGCAGATATCCACTCCAGCTGCCCCGGTGTCGCGGAAAAAGTGATACACAGCTTTTCGCGTGGGCGGTTCTTCACGGTGCGAAAGCAGGCTGGGGCGCATATGGTGGTTGACGATAGTCACCAACCGGTCTATCTCCAGGTTGCTCAGCCTGAGTGCTTGCCCGCGCTTCCTCGCCAGCTGGCTTCCACTTTGCTCGTGCCCGATGAAGCTGACCTTACCTCCGCTATCCACAGATCGGGTCGCTTGCTTACCCACGTCATGATACAGGCCTGCCAGGAACATCAGACCCCGATGCGGTCTTTCCGGGTTCAGCGCATTATTCAGGTGTTCGGTGAGCTGTGAGCGATATCGCCCCAGCTTTATTACCACCAACCCCAGACTGAGGTTATCCACTTTATCAGAGTTGTACCCAACGCTTAGAGCATCCAGCAAACTTTCCAGTCGGGATAGTACGTCCAATGTATGGTTCCATGCATCCAGGATATGGGGTTTCGATTGTTGCACACCCTTGAGCAGGTCTACTTCCGGCAGCAAATAGACAAACGCATTCAGCATATCCAGGATCCGTAGGCTCGTGTCAGGATGGCGAATGGTCAGCACCTTGAATAGTTCATCCCGCAGCCTTTCAGCGGAAATCTGAGGCAGATGCGCGCTGGCCTCTCGCATTAATTGCAAGGTGTCAGGCAGAATGCTCAGCTCAAGGTCTACAGCAATCCGCACCGCCCGCAGGATTCTGACTGGATCATCCAAAAACGCACTAGTAGAACACGCCCGCAGGCGTTTTGCAGCCAGGTCGGCTTTTCCACCCGTGGGATCTATCACGGTTTCCAGGCGGTGAACATCCACCGCTAACGCATTGACCGTAAAATCCCGCCCGCGCAGATCAGCTTCCAGGTCCGCTCCTTGGAAGGCAGAGAAATCTAATCTGATCAAGCCGGTCACGGCTTGCTTATTTGTCTCATCAGGTTTAATAATGATCCGTGCCACTCTCCGCTCAGGGTCTAATGGGAAGTACGCTCCGCCCATCATATCCGCCAGCTTGCGCGCCATGCGCATTGAATCGCCAGCCGTAACGAAGTCCAGGTCATAGCTCTGCCGGTTCAAGAATGCATCCCTGACCGCTCCACCCACCAGGTAGGTTGGCACGTCTTTGGGTAAGTGCGCAATGATCCGCCTCAACAGCGGTTGGTTTAATCTAGCTTGCAATTCATCCATGGGACCGCTCGATTAGCATATGTCCATAAAAAATACAACGGGATTATTCCCCCGGATCATACTTTTCAGCCGATAATACTCCAATAAATGGCAGGTTGCGGTAGTATTCGTCTGCGTCCAAGCCGTACCCAAACACGAACTTATCCGGAATCACAAATCCGTGGTAATCAATCTTCACATCCACTTCCCGGCGTTCAACCTTATCAAGCAACGCGCATATTTTTAAGCTTTTCGGCTGCCTGCCGCTTAATAATTCTTCCACAGCTTTAACGGTATAACCGCTGTCCACAATGTCCTCAATCAGCAGCACGTGCATGTTATGGATATCCGTGTTGAGGTCCAACGTGATCCGTGACTGGCCGCGCGAGCGTCTTGCCCCCACCCCATAAGACGATACCGCCATGAAATCGATCATGTGGGGTATGGTGATATGGCGCATCAGATCGGTTAGAAACATGACTCCCCCGCGCAGGATACACACCAGCAGCAGCTCCTTACCCTGATAATCCCGGCTGATCTCAACCGCCAGCTCACCGATGCGTTTTTGTAATTCCACTTCCGAGATCAGCACATCTTCCAGGAATTCATGATAATCCTGCATAGCTCACTCCTTGGGTACCTCATGATGCTTGCGGCAACGGGCTTCGTACATCTCTGCTGCACCAATAATGACCACAGGTTCATCGAACCGCGCCGGCTTGCCGTTAATAATGCGCTGTGTGCGTGAGGCCGGCTCACCACACACCATGCAGATCGCCTGCAGCTTGTCGACGTGCTCAGCCTTCGCCATCAAGACCGGCATGGGTCCAAACGGCTCGCCGCGAAAATCCGTATCCAATCCTGCCACGATCACCCGCAGACCTTGATCTGCCAGCCTTTGTACGAGATCGATGATCTTGTCATCGAAGAATTGAGCTTCGTCAATCGCCACGACGGTCGTATCAGCGTCCAGGTGAGATAACACATCAGCAGCTCCCTCGATGGGGTTGGCTTCAAAATCAGTTCCTGCGTGTGAGGTGACTTTTCGCACGGCATACCTGAAATCGATCGCCGGTTTGAACACCTGTACCTTCTGCCGGGCAATGGTAGCCCTGCGCAGCCGGCGTATCAGCTCATCGGTTTTACCACAAAACATCGAGCCTGTAATGACTTCCACCGATCCAATGCGATGTTCCATCTTCTCCTCCTGTTTTATTCTTCGTGCCCCAGATAAGGACAACCTGGTAATCTTAGCAAACAGGCAGACGCGGGTAGCATCTGCCTGTTAAGTTTAACTGATATTGGATGAGCCGCAAGCTTAAACGACAATTTCCTGTGCAGCTTCGGGCAGCTCATAGCCAAACTGGCGTAGACGCTTCTTCAGGTCTGCCAGTGACTTCCTGCCAAAACCGTCCACAGCCAGGATGCCTGATTCACCTTTTTCCAGCAGCTCCATCGCCTGGCCAACCGTGGTGATATTCGCCTTGGCCAGTGCTTCTGTCGCTCGTGTTCCCAGTCCCAGCTCTGCGATCGGTCGCTCGGGTGAAGTCCGTGCGTTTTCACGCGCCGACTTGTCATCGATATATTGCTGGCGTACCTGCAACTTCTTGTAGAACCGGTCTACCTGCCCCTCGGTATCAACGATGCGCTGCTCACCCGTATAGAATGGATGGCAATTCGAGCACACATCCGTATGGATCACCTTCTTGGTCGAACCGGTCGTCCAGGTGTTGCCGCAGGCACAAATGACCTGTGCATCTGGATAATATTCCGGATGAATACCTGCTTTCATAATCATAATCCTTTCAGTACTTATAATACTCTATGCTGTTTCTGCTGCTCTCGTTGGTAAAACGCTTACTACCTTGCGGTCATCACGGACGGTTTTATATAACACGTATCCATCGATAACGGCAAAAAGGGTATCATCTTTGCCAACCATCACGTTTTCTCCAGGCTTGATATGCGTGCCGCGCTGGCGGACCAAAATATTGCCTGCCTTCACAAATTCACCCCCGTACTTCTTTACACCCAATCGTTGACCATTGCTGTCGCGTCCATTGCGGACGGAGCCGCCACCTTTTTTGTGTGCCATTCGTTATCTCCTACTCCTCGGTGATCGCATCGATGCGAACCCGTGTATATTTTTGGCGGTGACCTGTCTTCGTACGGATCCGCTCCTTCGCCATGTACTTGAAAACGACAACCTTGGGACCTTTAACCTGAGCGACTACCGTTGCCTGGATTTTAGCTCCCGGGATGAAGGGGGTTCCGACTTTGACGTTCTCGCCATCTGAGATGAGCAGGACGCGTTCCATATCGATCTCTTTACCCACCTCTAATGGATAAACGTCCACCTCGATGGATTCACCGATGACGGCTCGATATTGTTTTCCGCCATCCTCAACAATTGCATATTTCATAAGCTTCCTCCAAGCTTCACTTCGCCGTAAGGTCCGCGTCCATCTGTGATAGGCTTCCTACCTTACCGTTTTCCTATCTTACGCCGGCACTTCGGGGAAGTTGGGGATATAGTCGACAGCCGGGCTGTCATACGACAAATAAATGCCCCAGCTAGTCTGCCAGGGCAGTGCGGGCTGAATTATAATAGGGATGTTTTTTCCTGTCAACAGCTAATCTAAGTACTTTTGTATCTTATGTAATATGACAGTATACACTGGCAGCAGGGATTATAATTAACGATAATCTTGGTTGAATCTATCCGAATATTGCTGTCCCACGTGTTATGAAACCTTAGGAGGTTTGGCTATGCCCGTCAAGGGTTGGATCGAGGTCGATGAGATTTTCTGTAAAGGTTGTGAGCTGTGCATCAATGAATGCCCTCAGCACGTCATGGCCCTGGATATGGAAAGGTTGACACCCAAAGGTTACCATCCGGTGATGTTGTTCAAGGATGGCTGCACAGGCTGTGGCATCTGTGCGATTATCTGCCCCGAAGCTGCCCTCTCAGTATATCGTGAGGTCCCTGTAAAAACTACCCAAGTTGCAATCTTAAATCCATAGGAGAGTATCCATGGCTAAAGAATTTTTGGAAGGCAACTTCGCCATGGCTGAAGCAGCCGTGCGCGCCGGCTTGGAAGCTTATTTCGGCTACCCAATCACTCCCCAGACAGAGCTGCTTGAATGGATGTCTTCCCGTATGCCCGAGCTCAAGCGCGTGTTCCTGCAAGCCGAAAGTGAAGTCGCCGCCATCAACATGGTCTATGGCGCCGCCTGCACTGGTTCACGCGTGATGACCTCATCATCCAGTCCCGGGGTCAGCTTGATGATGGAAGGCTTATCCTATATCGCTGGTACTGAAGTCCCCATGGTGCTCATCGATGTTGTGCGTGGTGGACCGGGTCTCGGCAACATCGCCCCCTCCCAAGGAGATTACAACCAGCTGGTCCACGGCGGTGGACACGGCGATTATCACCCCATCGTCCTCGCTCCCGCCTCTGTCCAGGAAGCCATCGATCTGACTGTCCTGGCCTTCGACCTGGCGGAAAAATACCGCAATATCTGCATCGTCATGGCGGATGGCAGCATCGGTCAGATGATGGAACCCGCCGAGCTGCCTCCCATGCGCCCCTTGCGCACCACCACACCTGATTGGGCTGTTGATGGCTGTGTTGGCCGTCCCCAGCGCTTGCTCACCTCGATCTTGATCGACCCCACCCTTGAGGAAGTCTATAACCATAAAATCCTCGACACCTGGTACCGCATCCAGGCAAATGAAATCCGCTACAAGGAATATTACCTTGACGATGCCGAATTCGTCGTCATTGGTTTCGGTACTGCCGGTCGCATTGCTCTCACTGCCGTGCGCAGCGCCCGCGCGGAAGGCATTAAGGTCGGGTTGTTCCGCCCCATCTCGCTCAGCCCGTTTCCCTTCCAGCAGATTGAGCAGCTGGTTAAGTCCACCCAGGGCATCCTGGTCACTGAAATGAATACCGGGCAAATGCTCGAAGATATAAAAATGGCCGTCAAGGGGCGGGTCCCCATCGAGTTTTATGCTCGTTTGGGTGGCATCGTCCCCTTCCCCGATGAGATTTTAGGCGAAATTAGAAGGTTGGTTCACGAGCCTAAATCTCCTGATGGTGACCCCCGCCAGCGCTGGATGCAGCGTCTCAAAGACGGCGTCATCACGCTCTCATAAAGATGAGGATGAAATAATGGATAATATTGTTCATACAGAGATCCAGACTGTTTATTCACGTCCGGTTTCCTTATCCGATACTCCCACCCATTATTGTCCCGGCTGCACCCATGGCATTGCCCACCGCTTGATCGCTGAAATCCTGGACGAGATGGACATCCGTGAGAAGACCATCGGGGTCGCACCCGTGGGGTGTTCGGTGTTTGCTTACAACTATTTCACCTTCGATTGGGTCGAAGCTGCCCATGGTCGAGCACCCGCGATGGCAACCGGCATCAAACGCGTCCTCCCCGACCGCTTCGTCTTTACCTACCAGGGAGATGGTGACCTGGCATCCATCGGGATGAGCGAGATCATGCATGTCGCCGGTCGCGGTGAGAACATCACCGTCATCTTTATCAATAATGCCATCTACGGCATGACCGGTGGTCAGATGGCGCCCACCACCTTGCCCGGGCAAAAAACCACCACCTCCCCCAATGGGCGTGACGTGGAAACCATGGGCTATCCTCTCCACATGGCGGAGATTCTCTCCAGGATGGACGGCGCCGGGTACGTTGTACGCCGCAGCCTGCATGACCCCAAGAACGTCCGTCTGGCCAAGAAAGCCATCCGCACCGCATTCGAGACGCAGAAACGTGGCCTGGGTTTTTCGATGGTCGAGCTGCTCTCTACCTGCAATACCAATTGGGGTATGACCGTTCCGGAATCATTGACCTGGTTGGAAGAACATATGATTCCTATGTATCCCATCCAGGATTTTAAAGTCTCATCCGGGCTCGATGGTTACAAGGCATAGGAAAGCCGAGGAAGGAAATAGAGAGATGCAAACTGAAGTGATCTTTGCAGGGTTTGGCGGGCAAGGAGTCCTGTTCTCAGGACAGGTCCTGGCTTTTGCCGCCATGGATGCCGGTCATGATGTGACCTGGATGCCTTCCTACGGTCCGGAAATGCGCGGCGGAACTGCCAACTGCACCGTAGTCATCGCCGATGAAGAGATTGGATCGCCGACCGTCAAATATCCCAAGGCTGCTGTCGTGATGAACCTCCCATCGTTGGACAAGTTCGAGCCATTGGTGACCCCCGGCGGGGTGCTGATCGTTAATTCTTCCCTGGTCAACCGCGACCCTTTACGTACCGATATCACCTGGCTGATGATCCCAGCTCAGGAAATTGCTGAGATGATCGGTCCGCGCCGGTTATTGAATATGGTCATGCTGGGAGCGTTGCTGGATAAGCTGCCCATTCTGCCATTAAAAGATATCAAGATTTCTTTACGTGCTCATTTACCCGAGCGGCATCAGAAATTGCTAAAAAGCAACCTCGCTGCTTTGGACCAGGGTGCTGCCTTCTCCCGCGGTGAATTAAAAGTCGAGAAAGTCACACCCCGAGCTCCACAACCAACCGAAACCGTCGCTCCTACCTCCGTTTGATCATTCCTGGGGGGAGGCAGCATTCGCAGGAAGGAGCTCGCTTGGCTCAACGAAACCCAACCTTGCGCCATGTGGGGATGTTCGCTTTCTCCATATACATAATATTAGGGGTCATCCTCATTTTGGTGAGGGCTGTACCTGATCTTGAAGCCACGATGTATGGCTTCATCAAGTACAACTACCCGCGGCTTACCTCGCTCACCTGCCCGGTATTGATGACCTCGCGCGACCAGGAGCCAGTTACGGTCAAGCTGCGCAACCCTCTCGACCGGTCGTTATCCTGGTATGTCGACGCTCAGTTCAGTACAAATATCATCATTTCCGACACATCTGAGCGCTTCGACCTCCAACCGGGAGAATCCAGGGTGTTGTCCTGGGATGTAGACCAAAATAATTTAGACCTCGGCTATTTCATTTTTGCCCGTGCTTTTGCTTCATCTTCATCCAGTTTGCCCATGCGTGAAGCCACCTGTGGCACCTTGGTTTTGGATCTTCCAATCAAGGGTGGGCCGGTCATCTACTTCACGATTCTCATTTTGAGCGTAATCGGCGCTGCAGTGGGATTGTTGCTGTGGTCACGCAATTTCGATTTGACCGACCCCGGAGCAGTCTCTCAGACCTGGTGGATGCGCTTCATCACCCTCGTAGTCGCCATTGGTATCATCGCCGGCATCCTTAATATCTGGTTCCTGGCGCTGCTGATGGTCTTCCTGGTCCTGCTCACCACGGGTGTCTTCCTCATCCCCCGCAAAGTCTAAAATACGTTTTTGTCGGGGCGAGTCTCCATAGCATCAGCAAATCTCCTCCTGAGATTGTCAATTAACTTACCCTCATCTCATTACCTGACCACGAATCGCTGATTGGTCGCGTAGGGGCGAGTCTCCATAGCATCAGTATAGCTTCTCCCGGGAACCTCGATTAACTTACCCTGATCTCATCACGTTACCGCGACTCGCCCGCACTTTCAATCTTCTTTGCCATATTGGTCTTGTCGGGATGAGTCTCCATAGTATTAGTAAATCTCCCCCCGGGAACCTCGATGAACTTACCCTGATCTCATTACCTGACCGCGACTCGCCCGTTCTTTCAAACTTCCTTGCAACGTTGTCATGTAAAATGTAGGTTGGGGTCATCCGGTTTATCCTTCTACCGGATTGAGCGATATTTACGAAACCCAACAAATTTTCCTTATATACGAATCTTTCGAGTTTATTCCTTCCGCCTTTACTGTTGATAGACAGGTATCCCAAGGGTTCGTTTTCCCTCTATCAATCTCATCCCTGACGACCCATCACCGAATGTTGAAAACTCCATCGCTCGTGCCGGTCCGCCTGACTTAATCGCCAGCGGCAGGAAGGTCGAATATATTTGAACAAAAACTGTGACTTCTGTAGTCGCACTCTCAAAGTTCGTCGAGTTTGTGGCGGTAACCACCGCCGTGAAAGTGCCCGCGGTTTTATAGGTGTGGCTCACAACCTGTCCGCTGCCTGATTCATTATCCCCAAAATCCCAGGTGTATAGAACGTTTGATCCCTCCTGGACGGTGGCACTGAATATCGTCGTCTCACCGAGCTGGGTTGGGCTGTCGTTTACCGCAGATAGACCTCTGATGAACACATCAAACACGCTGATGCTGTGCGTATTCGTGACTGAACCAAATGCATTACTGGCGGTGACGGTGATGGTTTGCGTGCCGACCTCGTCCCAGGTGAAGCTTAACTGTGTCGGTAAGACCGCCTGTATGGGTGATGGGTTGCTGATTGCTCGCCTGCCAGGTGTATGTGATTGGCAACGTGGTCGAGATGGGTTCAACCATAGCTACGAAAAAATATTCCTGGTCGACAAACCCCTCGTGCTGACCGGAAATTTCGACCAGGATCGGAGATACGGGTTGTAATTCCCTCTCATACGAACCAATATCGCATCTTGCGATTCCATCCCCATTTCCATCCTGCGGGCGGGGCACACCGCGTTGGTCGGTGGGTGGACAATAGGCATCGTCCCCGGTATCGATCGCTGGGCTGCCAGGTAGCAAGGCATGGGTTAGGGTTGGACCGCCGTTATCCTGCAGCGGTCCCAAAAGCGGGTCCGTGTCAGGCAGTGATCCATTAGCCGGGTCGAGGTTGCAGGTGCCATCTGAGTCGAGGTTGTGCCCACCATCGATAATGTCGCCTACACAATCACTTCCTAATAGGGTGCCTGCGATGATCGTGTTGGTAAGGATCGCAGTTCCGCTGATTGTTCCGCCCTCGGAGGCACTATTTCCATAAAATGTGCTGCTGTCGATGGAAAGGCTGGCCCAATTACTGATGCCCCCGCCAACTGATGCGCTGTTCGCGGAGATAGTGCTGTTATGAATAGCCAGGCTGCCATCGTTACATATAGCTCCACCAGAAATTGTGGCGATATTATCAGATATTGTGTTCTGGGTCAGGGATAGGTTTCCATTGTTGTAAATTGCGCCACAATCAATGCCTGAGTTCGAGGTGAGGCTGGTATCACTTATGGCTAGAGTACCTTCGTTGTAAATACCTCCAGTGTTGCCTGCTGAATTTTCAGAGATGGTGCTCAAGGTGATAGTCATCGTGCCAATATTGATGATTCCACCCACATAATTGTTGGCACTGCTCCTGGAGAAGGTGCTGTTGGAAATATCCATTTCACCCGTATTGGCAATACCTCCTGCAACATCATCCGAATGATTGTCATTGAACGTGCTTCCATCTATGGATAAGGTTCCGGTACCAAGAATACCTCCCCCTATCGTACCGGTAGTATTCGTTGAAAAAATACTATTAGTGATGGACATCGATCCAATAAAATAAATTCCGCCCCCTCCACGATACGCATGATTTCCTGAAAAACTGGTTTCAATGATGGTCAGGGTTCCCGATGAAGAAATCCCCCCACCTGCATAATCAGCAATATTATCTGAGAATGTACAGCCTGTAATTGACATTATCGATGAATTATCAATCCCACCACCTACATCAAAGGCATAATTACTGGAGAAGGTGCTGTTGAAAATCATCATCTCACCTTCATTACTTATCGCCCCCCCGTTGTCGTCGGTATGGTTATCGGAGAAAGAACTGTCCTTGATAATCACCATCCCATTCTTATTCAGCAGACCGGCACCGTTAGAAATATTGACAAACCCATTAACCACCGCCATGTTCACCAGGGTCAGATGGCTGCCCGCTTCAACCTGCCATACCCGTGTCGTTCCCCCACCGCTGGTGGTAATCGCATCCCCTCCATCGACTACCAAATGACCACCATCAATCACGGTAAGCTGGCTGGTCAGAGTGATGATCCCTGCTACATCGAAAGTGATGGTATCTGTTAACACCTCACCCGCGCCGCAGGCATCGATCGAGGTGTTGGTATTTGCTGCCTGGATGGCTTCACGCAGCGAGCAATCACCGTCGTTGTTAAGCTCATCTTCCAATGTCGTAACGATAAGCTGGTTTAGCTTGAGCTCATACGCCCCCATATCGCATATTGCAATTCCATCTCCATTTCCATCCTGAGGGCGGGGCACACCACGTTGATCGGTGGGCGGACATTGTGCATCATCACCGGTATCGATCGCTGGGCTGCCAGGCAGCAAGGCATGGGTTAGGGTTGGTCCGCCGTTGTCTTGCAGCGGACCAAGTAGCGGGTCGGTGTCAGGCAGCGAGCCATTACCAGGGTCGAGGTTGCAGGTTCCATCTGAGTCGAGGTTGTGCCCACCATCGATAATGTCGCCTACACAATCACTTCCCAAAAGAGTGCCTGCGATGATCGTGTTGGTAAGGATCGCAGTTCCACTGATTGTGCCACCCTCGGAGGCACTGTTTCCATAAAATGTGCTGCTATCGATGGAAAGGCTGCCATTATTACTAACTCCCCCGCCAACTGATGCGCTGTTCGCCGAGACAGTGCTGTTATGAATTGCTAGGCTGGCGTCATTACAGATAGCACCACCAGAAATTGTGGCAATATTATTAGAGATTGTGTTCTGGGTCAGGGTTAGGGTTCCGTTGTTGTAAATTGCGCCACAATTATCAGCTGAATTCTCGATAAAGTTGCTATTATCAACGGTTAGATTCCCTTCGTTATAAAATCCACCATAACTACCAGCTGTATTTTCGGAGATGGTGCTCATGGTGATGGTCATGGTGCCAGCGTTTACGATAGCTCCTCCAGTATTAACCGCGCTGTTGTTGGAAATGGTGCTATTGGAAATCGTCATTCCCCCTATATTGCTAATTCCACCGCCAGTATGATCAGCTTGGTTATTTTTGATGGTGCTATTTGAGATGTCTGCGGTTCCATTGGCCGCAATCGCTCCGAAATTCAATGAGCTGTTCTCTGCGAAAGTACTACCCGTGATATAAAGAGAACCAACATTTACAATTCCACCTCCACCGATATCGGAGTGATTGCCTGAAAATATGCTATCCACGACATATAAAGTGCCTACACTACTGATCGCCCCTCCCCCATAACCCGCCTGATTGCCAGTGAATGTGCAGCCTATAATTGTCACACTGCTGCCATTGCTATTTAATCCCGCTCCAATGTCCCCTTCTCCGACCATTCCATTAATAATATGAATTGCAGATAAGGTTAAATCACTGCCGGCTTCAATTTGCCACACACGCGTAGTCCCCCCACCGCTGGTGGTGATCACACCCCCACCCTCGGTCACCAATGGACCTCCATCTATCACCGTGAGCTGGCTGGTGACGGTGATGATCCCTGCCACATCGAAAGTGATGGTATCGGTCAGCACCTCACCCGCACCGCAGGCGTCAACAGGGGTATTCGTGTTAGCCGCCTCGATGGCTTCACGCAGCGAGCAATCACCGTCGTTGTTAAGCTCATCTTCCAATGTCGTAACGATAAGCTGGTTTGGTTCGAGCTCAAATGCTCCCATATCGCATATTGCGATTCCATCCCCATTTCCATCCTGTGGGCGGGGCACACCACGTTGGTCGGTGGGCGGGCATTGTGCATCATCCCCGGCATCGATCGCTGGGCTGCCAGCTAGCAATGCATGGGTTTTGGTTGGTCCGCCGTTGTCCTTCAGCGGACCAAGTAGCGGGTCGGTGTCAGGCAGCGAACCATTGCCAGGGTCGAGGTTGCAGGTGCCATCTGAGTCGAGGTTGTGCCCACCATCGATAATGTCGCCTACACAATCACTACCCAAAAGAGTGCCTGCTATGATCGTGTTGGTAAGAATGGCAGTTCCACTGATTGTGCCGCCCTCAGGAGCACTATTTCCATAAAATGTGCTGCTGTCGATGGAAAGGCTGGCCCAATTACTGATCCCTCCTCCAGCGCTGGCGGTGTTACCCGAGAAAGTGCTATTGCTTATTGACACCGAACCCAAAAAGCTATTAATCGCACCTCCCCAAAGATCAGCGTTGTTATCGGTGAAAGTGCTGTTGGTGATGGTTATTATTCCAACATTTTCAATCGAGCCACCAACGGCGGCAGAGTTATCTGAGAAGATGCTATTGGTAATGGTCAGATTTGCAGAATTGAATATAACACCGCCATCTCCAGCACTATTATTTGAGAAGGTGCTATTTTCAATGCTTGTGTTACCCCAGTTTTTTAATACCCCTATACCAGAACCAATGCCATTGTTATTAAAACTACTGTCGATAATTTCCGCAGTTCCATTAAAATTTACCATTATCACCCCGGCATCAGACTGTGAATAATTACCAGAAAAGTTACAACCAGAAATGGTGAGTAATCCATCAGTCTCTATTGCTCCGTTGTACTCAGCACTGTTACCAGTGAAGCTACTGTCGGTTATGTTCAGGATGTTAGAATTGTAAAATACACCTGCTTGATAAGCACTATTCTCTCCAAATGTACTTCCGGTAACAGACATCCAGCCCCAATTTGCAATCGTTCCTCCCTGGTTTCCAGTGTTATTAAAAAAGGAGCTGTCGATGATTCTCACCGATCCGTTATTGTTTAACAACGCTGCACCAAAGTAATTATTTGTCACTGCGTTGATAACCGCAAGATGCTGTAGTGTCACATCGCTGCCAATTTGGGCGTACCACACGCGGGTTTCGTAACCACCACTGATGGTGATTACATCCCCACCGTCGATCACCGCTGGACCATTAGGATATACGTCAAGATCATCGGTTAAGGTGATGATGCCTGCCACATCGAAAGTGATGGTATCGGTCAGCACCTCACCCGAGCCGCAGGCGTCAACCGGGGCATTCGTATTAGCCGCCTGGATGGCTTCTCGCAGGCTGCAATCGCCGTCGGTATTCAGCTCATCGTCAAGGGTATTCACGCGAATGTTGGCTTGTATTTCCGATACTTGTTGACTTGATGGCTTGCCTGCGAATAAAATCGAGCCGTTCGATGAAGCCAAAGCCCGGTTTGTTGCTTCAGCAGCATAAATAACTAGTCCAGTCAGGATACATGCCAGGATGATTGGTAATAAAACTCGATACACCTTATTCATCGGTCAGCCTCCCCATTATTTGGAAAAATAATACATGTGGTTAATCTGCGGTTTGGTATGCACTTCCGCAGTAAATAGAATTTCGCTGAATGATAGAGTCTTGCTGGAAATCTACTGAATTTATTATATAACAAATTTAAAATTAAATATTTCCGCTGCGTCTTTTGGATCCTCACATTATGGATTTAACACTCCTGGTTTTTAGCTAATAACTGACCACTAATCACGAATAGCTGCTCTCTACCCTACGCTTTCCTTAAATCTTCTTAAACCTCTTGTGGATTAGAACGTTTGTGCTATAATTAGAGCACATTCCAATTTCGATTGGCGTTCTCCCATATCGATAAATGTGCTCGTATACCGGTTGGTATTTACCGGTATAGGTGCCTTCACAAGTTGATATGGTGGTTTTCCAAATCAGTAATGACGTCTGTTTACAGGTCAGTGTTCGCCTGTACCGGTTGATCAGTGATCTTCTGTGCCGATAGGGTGCTCTCCCCTATCGGTATGGTGCTCTTCCAACCGATATGGTCTTTACCGGTAACAATGCGAAAGGTTATCCGCCTCTACTCGCTATCATGACAATTCCTTCCCAATTTTTCTCTCCATATAAAATGCTTATATCCATCAACATCGTATTCGAATTTATTCGTTTTTTCTCAATTCGAATATCGCTTGGTCTATAAATGAGATCTCGATATAACCAACCAGTTGTACCAGGATAGTCCTGGCAACCAAAGATGAATTGAATCGAATTGTTTTATTCAAATTCAATTACCCCTGGATCAAAAAAAGAGCTGCCCAGAAAATTCCTGGACAGCCCTCCAATTATTTTGCTTGTCTCAACCAACCATAAGGGTAAAAATAAATCGCCTTACTTATCCTCCGCCAAACTCTTCCCGCTGTGCTTGAGCGCAGCATGCGCTGCTGCCAATCGGGCAATCGGCACACGGAAAGGAGAGCAGCTCACATAATTATTCCCCGCGATATGGCAGAACTCGATCGAATTGGGGTCGCCGCCATGCTCACCGCAGATGCCCACCTCGAGCTCGGGACGGGTCTTGCGCCCATCCTCGATCGCCATGCGCATCAGCCGTCCCACTCCAGCCCGGTCGATCGTCTGGAACGGGTTCTTCGGCAAAATGCCCTCGGCGATATACGTCACCAGGAAGTTGCGCTCTGCATCATCCCGGCTGTAACCGAAGGTCATCTGGGTCAGGTCATTGGTCCCAAAGGAGAAGAACTCGGCATACTCGGCGATCTCGGCTGCCGTCACCGCCGCCCGTGGGATCTCGATCATCGTGCCAAATTTATATGTGAAGCTCACTTTCTTCTCTGCCATCACATCATTGGCGATCTTGATCAGGCGCGGCTGGATCCACTTCAATTCGTTCACCGTGCCGGTGAGAGGGATCATCACCTCCGGCTTGACCACCACACCGTCGTTGGTGCAGTCGGCAGCCGCTTCAAAAATCGCCCGCACCTGCATCTCGACGATCTGGGGCATATAGATGCTCAAGCGTACTCCACGCAACCCCATCATCGGGTTGCTCTCGTGCATCCCGCGGATGTCCGCCAGCAGGCGTTCCTTCTCTGCCAATCCTTTGGTCTCGCCCTTCACCCGCATGGTGATCACATCTTCGAACAACAGCTCCTCATCGGGCATGAACTCATGCAGTGGTGGGTCGATCAAGCGGATGATCACCGGGTATCCGTCCATCGCCCGGAACAAACCGTCGAAGTCCGACCGTTGATAAGGTAATAATTCATCCAATGCTGCTTTACGTTCTTCAGATTTTTCCGCCAGGATCATGCGCTGCACGATGGGCAGGCGCTCTTTTTCAAAAAACATATGCTCGGTGCGGCACAACCCGATCCCAACCGCCCCATACATTCGAGCCCGTTGGGCATCCTTCGGGTAATCGGCATTCGCCCACACCTGCAGCCCCTTGGTGGGCCAACCGGGTGCAAACTTCCGCATCCCCGGCACGGCACAGATCTCATCCGCCCACTTCAACAGCGTGAGCAGGTCGGTCTGTTCCTCCAGGCTGACAGCGATGGTGGGGATCTGTCCCAGGTACACTTCACCCGTGGTTCCGTCGACGGAGATCCACTCGCCTTCCTTCACCAGCTTGCCATCCACCGCCATTTGCCGGCTGTCGAGGTCGATTTTGATCATCGATGCGCCTACTACACAAGGAATGCCGAACTGCCGTGCCACCACCGCCGCGTGGGAGGTAGCTCCACCCTCGCTGGTCAGCACACCCTTGGCGGCAATCATGCCGTGCACGTCATCCGGCTTGGTGAACGGGCGCACCATGATCACGTCTTCCTTATCCTGCTTGGCATGCTTTTCGGCCGTATTGGCGTCGAAGTACACCCGACCCACTGCTGCCCCTGGAGAAGCATTGACTCCCTTGGCATATAAACGCCCGCCTTTTTTCGCTTCTTCCTGGGCTCTGCCATCATATTGGGGGTGCAGCAGGGTATCCACCTGCTCAGGAGTAACCCGCAGAATGGCCTCTTCTTTCGTGATCAACCCTTCATTCGCCATGTCCACCGCGATCTTCACGGATGCCTTGGCGGTACGCTTGCCAGATCGAGTCTGCAGCATCCACAGCTTGCCATGCTCGATGGTGAATTCCACGTCTTGCATATCGCGGTAATGCTTCTCCAGCCGGTTGGTGATATCCATGAACTGCCGGTAAGCTTCAGGGAGGTTGCTGTTCAACCGCTCAATCTGCTCCGCATTGCGGATGCCTGCGACCACGTCCTCACCCTGTGCGTTCAGCAGGTACTCACCGAACATCTTCCGGTCACCGGTGGATGGGTCGCGTGTGAAGGCGACGCCTGTGCCCGAGTCTTCACCCATATTCCCGAATACCATGGTGACGATGTTGACTGCAGTGCCCAGGTCATCCGGGATGCCTGTCGCCCGGCGGTAATCCACCGCCCGTTTGCCATTCCACGACTTGAAGACGGCTTCGGTCGCCAGCTTAAGCTGCTCGGATGGGTCCTGCGGGAAGTCTTTTCCGTATTCCTTTTTAACCACGGCTTTAAATGTCGCCGTGATGGCTTTCCAGTCCTCAGCCGTCATCTCGGTATCCAGCTTATACCCTTTTTTGTGCTTATATTCAGCCAGGGGTTCTTCAAATGCTTCATCGGCGATCCCCAACACCACCGTACCGAACATTTCGACCAACCTGCGGTACGAGTCATACACAAAGCGTGGGTTATTGGTCAGCTTCACCAGGCCTTCTGCGGTGGCATCGGTTAATCCAATGTTCAATACCGTATCCATCATCCCCGGCATGGAGAACTTGGCTCCAGACCGGCAGGAGACCAGCAGCGGGTTATTCGGGTCACCGAACCGCTTGCCTGTCTGGCGTTCGACCTTTTTCAACGCTTCTAATTCCTGCTCCCACATCCCTGCAGGGAACTTCCCATCTGCCTGGTATGCGTTGCAGGCTTCCGTAGTCACGGTAAATCCGGGCGGCACCGGTACTTCTGCCCGGGTCATATCCGCCAGACCGGAGCCTTTACCACCCAACAATGCGCGCACACCCTCCCAGCTTCCACCAACGTACTTCTCGGCCAGGTTTACTTCATCGAATGCATACACCCACATCTTTTCAGCCATATTTCTTCTCCTGTTTGCAATATAACTCTACAAGGAACTGTAGATAATTTCACATTTATGGGACAAACCCAACCGGATAGTTTACCACATTCAATTTGAATTATGAACGGATTACCGCTTACTCTTGCTCTTCTTGTTGAGCCCGCTGGCACTTGTAAGATTTCGCAGGGCGGGGTAATCTTATCCATATGCGAGTTTATATTGTTGTACCAGGAGGCTTAATATGCCAGGCGTGATCGATCCTGAAACAATGGATACAAATGGCTTGCCGGGTATCTGGTCACCCGTGCAATGGGAATTAACCGAAGAAGAACGCGTTGAAGAACTGGATACTCAATCCAAAGCCAGCCTGCTCTGGGCGGTAAACGCGCCCGAAGCGATCCTGCGTTTGCTCTTGCAGGAAACAGACATCGAGAGCCTGCTCGAGCCTCCACAAGGGTATGACCCTGCGGAACAGGGAGAATGGGACCCGGAAATTAAAACTTATGGATTTCAACGCTCCATCGAGTTGGTTAAAGTCGTCCGGGATTCAAATTATCTCTATCTTGAGTATAAATTTGAAGATTTGGGCTACTGGTCTTTTGAGATCGAACCCGAAAAAGTGACCATCGAGAGGATCTAAGGTAAAAATAAAAATCGCCCCGGCTAAACCGCCAGGGCTTGTTTACTCAAAAGGAAGGATCGGCGCACCAAATAGATCACTTATCCTGCAAGAACCTCTTTTTCCATTCATACAGTTTATTCAATGCCTCCATCGGGGATAAGGCATTGATATCCAGCCCTTTCAGCTCATTAAGCAGGGGGTTGGTCTCCGGAAATAGTGCCATTTGGTGGGGTAGCTCGGGGTCAATTTTCACAGCCTTGCCGGAGGACTTCTCGAGTTGGAGCAGGATCTGCTCCGCTCTTTGGACCACCGGCGTGGGGAGACCCGCCAGTTGCCCGACGTGGATGCCGTAAGAACGGTCAGCGCCACCGGGAATGATCTTATGCAGGAATACGACCTGACCGCCGCTTTCGTTGACTGCCACATTGTAGTTGCGTACCCCTGGCAGCAGGTCGGAAAGCTGGGTCAGCTCGTGGTAGTGCGTGGCGAAAAGCGTTTTGGCACGCAAGCTCGGGTGGTTATGGATATACTCGACCACAGCCCAGGCAATGGACACGCCGTCATAGGTGCTCGTGCCGCGCCCAATCTCATCCAAAATCAGCAGTGAGCGGCTGGTGGCATGGTGTAGGATGTTCGCCGTCTCCACCATTTCAACCATGAACGTGGACTGCCCCGAATAGATCTCGTCCTGTGCACCGATGCGGGTGAAGATGCGGTCCACCAGTCCGATGCGCGCCGAGGCAGCCGGGACGAAGGATCCCATCTGCGCCATCAGCACGATCAAAGCCACCTGGCGCAGGAACGTGCTCTTCCCCGACATGTTGGGTCCGGTGAGGATGCGGATGCGTTCACCTTCTTCGAAGATGGTGTCGTTGCTCACGAAGCGTTCGCTCTTCAGATAATGCTCGACGACCGGGTGCCTGCCTTCGTGGATTTCGAGGATATCTTCAGCCACCACCTCTGGGAGAACATAACTTCCCAGCGCCGCTACCTCTGCCAGCGAAGCGAGCACGTCCAGCTCAGCGATGGCACGGGCAGTTCCCAATAAACGTTTTGCTGAGGAGGCTAATTGCTCACACACCTGCTTAAAAATACGCGTCTCGATGTCATGGATCGATTCTTCGGCATTGAGCACCAGCGCTTCATACTCTTTCATCTCCGGCGTAATATAGCGCTCTGCATTTACCAGGGTCTGCTTGCGGATGTACTCTGCCGGCACCAATTCCGCGTTGGCACGCGTCACTTCGAGGTAATAACCGAAAACCTTGTTATAACCAACCTTGAGCGTCTTGATCCCGGTGCGTTCGCGTTCCACCGCTTCCAGGTTGGCGATCCATTCGCGCGCATGCCGAGACCGTTCGATGACCCCATCCAGCTCGGCCGAATATCCACTCTTGATCACCCCAATGTTCTGCAGCGTAGTCGGGGGGTCATCGGCAAGCGCAATTTCCAGCAGTTGTAGTTGCTCGCTGCATTCATCAAAACCATCCAACACTGCAGTCAGCCCCACCTTGGGCAGGTCTGGGCTGATTCCTTTCGAAGCTGCCTCAGGCTCAACGAAGAGCTGCCGGATACCGGGCAACCGCTGCAACGTGGAACGCATGCCCGCCAGGTCACGCGGCTGAGCAGACCCACTGACCAGCCGGGTGGTCAAGCGCTCAAGGTCACTCAAGGGTTTAAACGCCGCCCGCATCTCTGCACGCAGCAACCCTTGACCGAACAGGAAGCTCACACCTTGCTGGCGAGTATGGATGAGGTCCACATCCAACAGGGGCTTACTCACCCACTGCCTGATCAGCCTCTTGCCCATGGGTGTGATGCACTGGTCAAGCTCACCAAGCAGGCTGCCTTGCACACTGCCATCCCTGATGGTCTCGGACAGTTCCAGGTTACGCCGGGTGGATGCATCGATTGTCATAAACTCGGTAGTGAAATAAGTGTTCAAACCGGTCAGCAGCCTGAGCGAAGCAGCCTGGGTCTCCACCAGGTATTGCAGGATGGCTCCCGCCGCCTGGACTGCCAGCGTCATACCCCGCATTCCGAACCCATCCAGCGATACGACGGAGAAATGGTTCATCAATACTTCCCGGCACCGTGCAAATTCGAAACGCCACGGCTGCCACGCTGTCATGTGACCGGTTAATCCATCAGGAAGCTGGAGGGTGTCTGGATAGATTATTTCAGCCGGGTGGAGCCTGGTCAGCTCGGCGCGCAAAGCAATGTGGATATCATCACTCTCCAGCTGTGTGACGGCAAATTCTCCGGTGGAGATATCCGCAAATGCCACGCCGGCCTGGTTGCCCTGCACCAGAACACTGACCAGGTAATTATTCGCATTGGCAGGCAGCAGCCCCGATTCGGTGATGGTGCCCGGTGTGATCACACGCACCACCTCACGCGGAAATATACCCTTGACAGGCTGGTCACCGATCTGTTCGCAAATGGCAACATGGAAACCCCGCTCAATCAGCCGTGCCAGGTAATTCTCGACTGCATGATGAGGAATACCTGCCAGCGGCACGCGCACACCCTTCCCAATCGGTCGCGAAGTCAGCACGATATCCAGCTCACGGGCAGCAATTTCAGCATCCTGGTCGAAGGTTTCATAAAAATCGCCCAGGCGGAAAAAGAGGATGGCATTCGGATACTGGCGCTTTATTTCCAGGTATTGCTTACGGATGGGAGTGATGTCTTCGGCTTTAATCATTCTGCCTCCGGCGTTCATTCTAGTATGAGCATCCGAAATAGGCAAGCCTATTTTTAATTCGGATCAGCTTTTGATTGTATTATTCAAATACCGAAGATATAATTGACTCACTATATTCGATCGAAAGGAGAAAATCTAATGGCTAGTGTCACGTATAACAATGTAACCAAGCGTTTCGGTGATGTTACTGCAGTCGGCAACTTGAATCTGGAAATTGCGGATAAGGAATTTCTGGTGTTGGTCGGTCCATCAGGCTGCGGTAAGACCACTGCGCTGCGTTTGTTGGCTGGTCTTGAAGAGATCACTGAAGGTCAAATCCTGATCGGTGACCGTGTAGTGAATGATGTCGCTCCGAAAGACCGGGATATCGCCATGGTGTTCCAATCTTATGCGCTTTACCCCCACATGAGCGTGTATGACAATATGGCATTTGGCTTGAAATTACGTAAAACCCCCAAAGAAGAAATCAAGAAAAGAGTGAACGACGCAGCAGAAACCCTGGGCATCAAGAGCCTGCTGGACCGAAAACCTCGTCAGCTCTCCGGTGGACAGCGCCAGCGTGTGGCAGTAGGTCGGGCAATCGTGCGCGAGCCAAAGGTTTTCTTATTTGATGAGCCACTTTCGAACCTGGATGCCAAGCTGCGCGTGGAAACCCGTGCCAACCTGAGCAAGCTTCACGTGCAGTTGCAGACGACATTTATTTACGTTACCCATGACCAGATCGAAGCCATGACCATGGCTTCCCGCATCGCAGTGATCAACAAAGGCTTGTTACAACAAGTGGACACTCCGCAGATGCTGTATGATCATCCGGATAACCTGTTCGTTGCCGGGTTCATCGGCTCACCTGCGATGAACTTCTTCAAAACGACTCTGGTCCAGGGGGACGGAAAACTATTCGTCGACGGTGGGGCTTTCAAGGTTGAGGTTCCAGCGGCAAAAATGGAATCTTATTCAAAGCACATTAACCATCCGGTCATCATGGGTATTCGACCGGAAGATATCCAGGATCCCAACTTCCTGCCGCCAGGGATCATCCCCCAGCCAGTGGAAGGCGATGTGGATGTGACCGAGCTAATGGGTAATGAGATCCAGTTGTATATCAGGAGCGGTGAGCATACCTACGTCGCCCGGGTAGACCCACGCACCACCGCCAGGATGGGCCAACATATCCAGGTTGTTTTCAACATGGGCAACATGCACCTGTTTGACCCTGATACCGAGCAGGCGATCCGGTAAAGCACGGAAACCTGATTTACGAAAATTAACGTCTCCTTGCAAAGTCACTTTCCATCAGGAAAGTTTTATGGCTTGGAGGCGTTTATTATTTCAACCAGATAAGGAATAAAAATGGAATCTTCTTATAAACTAGTATTAATCCGTCATGGACAGAGCACCTGGAACCTGGAAAACCGCTTTACCGGCTGGACGGATGTTGGTTTAACCACGCAGGGTGAAAACGAAGCCCACGCAGCCGGGAAGTTATTGCGCGACGGCGGATATACCTTCGACCTGGCCTATACCTCCGTCCTGCGGAGAGCAGTCAAAACACTATGGATCGTCATGGAAGAGATGGAGCTGGAATGGCTGCCCGTCATTAACGCCTGGCAGCTGAATGAGCGCCACTATGGAGCTTTACAGGGCTTGAATAAAGCCGAAATGGCGGAGAAATTCGGTGAAGCCCAGGTAAAAATCTGGCGCCGGAGTTATGACATCCAACCACCGGCGCTCGAGCTGGATGACCCACGCCACCCCAGGTTTGACCGCCGGTATGCCAATCTATCTGCGGATGAGCTGCCGCGCACGGAATGCCTGAAAGATACCGTCGCTCGTATGCTCCCTTACTGGCACGGCACGATTGCCCCCATTGTGAAGACCGGGAAACGCATGGTGATCTGTGCCCACGGGAACAGCCTACGAGCCTTGGTGATGTACCTCGATCACATCCCCGAGAATGAAATTACGGAGCTGAATATCCCCACCGGTATCCCCTTGGTCTATGAGCTGGACCAGGAGCTGCGCCCCTTAAATCATTTCTACCTGGGAGACCCGGAAGCCGTGCGCAAGGCAGCTGAAGCGGTCGCCAACCAAGGCAAAGCGAGATAACCAGCCAGCTTCTCCGCTCGCATCCCCACGAATTAATCAAAATTCCCAGCCTTATCATAATAAGGGTGGGAATTATTTTCCTTGTAGATTATGCTGTCTGCCTGTGAAGGATCCATCGAATCCCGAAGAAGAATAGAAGACCCAACACAGCCGATAAACCGCCCACCACCAGGAAGGTGTCCTGCCAGAAACGCTCGGGGAACAGGCGGATCAAGGTATCGCTGTACAGAAAAGTCCAGGTGCCTGCCTTGAAAAACAGCTCGTGGAAGATCACAAACAGGTAATCAAATGCGAGCAAAACAAACAGGATGATAGAGCCGATAAAAATCAACGTTAGCAACCCGCCCCATTGCAATCCCTTCAGATAAGTGGTAAGCCATTTGCCTCGCCATGCCCACAGCGCCAACACCACCAGCAGCACCAGGCTTACCATCAAAACACGCATCGCCCCCGTAACCACATTCTTGACATCGACCATATGCTGCAGCTCGCGGTCGTTGTACAGGTGAGTGCAATCGGTCATCTCCGCACAGGTTGCCGGGGGCGTCTGCTGCCCGCTAGGAAAACGCAGGTCACCCAGGTAGGATATCCCGGCCGAATTTACCAGATAATCGACTGCGTACTTCCCATAATTCAGGCGATCCGCGAGGGTGAAACCATATGGGTCGGCGGGAAAGCCGGGCGTGTGATACTCGAAGACCAGGTATAAAGGATTGATCACCAACCGGACCACCGAAAGGATGATAACAATGGCAAGAGCCAGCGCAACCACCCAGGACAAGCATGTATATAAAATTTTCATGATTTACTCTCTTTATCAGTCTGGGCTGAACTAATGCCCAATTTCCTGTAAATCTCCGAATAAGACGTAGCTCAACACCATGCGGTTGGTCACCCACTCGATGGGAGACCAATCATCGGTATACACCACGCCAATCGGTGGGGTCGGCTGGACGTTATCCACGGCAACCTTGATCGAATTGAGCAGGAGTCCAGGCGTGTTGCTCGAACCTTCCAGCAGGTTGAGGTTAGCCTGCAGGTTGTCAAATTGGGTAGGCTGCATCGTGGCGTAGATCATCGAGTTGAAAGAACCGGGTACATCCACGACATAAACGGATGGGAATACGGTTTGGATGGTACTGGCGATTTGGTCTACAAGAGTCCGATCAACCGGCGATCGTCCAACATTAACCACCAACACACCATCTTCTGTCAGATGATCCCTGGCAGTCTGGAAGAATTCCTGGGTGGTCAGGTGGGGTGGTATATAGGGAGGGCGGTAGGCATCGACGGCAATTACGGAATAGTACTTGGAGCTTTGCGCTAAACCCACCCGTCCATCCTGGGGCAAAGCATTCAGGTTGGGCATATCCATTCCGAAATACTCGCGCCCTACAGCGATGATCGCTGGATCGATCTCCCATCCATCGATGGGAATGCCTCCGAACACCGCAGTGGCTTGCCTGGCAACCGTCCCAGCTGCCAGACCAACGATAGCCATGTTTTTCACCGCAGTCGGTGAGTAGGGTGGTTGATTGAAAAACGGTGCGACCAGGAATTCCTGCCATGGGCCACCATAGTTCAAGTCAGTGGGATGGTACATGGAATGGATCCCCTGCCCCTCGTTCAAGCGCAGGTAGCGATAACCATCCTGTTGGATCACCTGGATATAGTTATAGGCAGATTCCTTCTCAAAAATCTCACCGACGGTCCGCTTGATCGGTCCCTTACCCCAGGCAATCCCCAGTCCGATTAAGACGACCGGCATCCAAATCCAAACCAGCATCCGACGCCAGCCTACCGATTTCCATAAACCAACCAATGCCACGGTAGTCAGGAAAAGGCTGAATATGAGGAAGGTGTAGGTTGTACCCACCAATGGAATGAGGATCAATACTGGTAGAAACGTTCCGATAAATGATCCAAGTGTGGATATGGCGTAGATTTGTCCCGAAATGCGACCAGCCTGCCTCGAATCGACGATTGCCAGGCGGATGGCGAAGGGCGAGATGGTCCCCAGAATGGTCACCGGGATGATAAACAGGATCAAGACTGCGGTGAATGAGCCGAATAGGATCCCCACCTGCAGTTGGTCAAATGCGTCGGCTGCCATGCTCAGCACCGGACGGGCTACAAACGGGATTAGTCCTGCGGTGAAGCCTCCCCAGGCGAGGATCGTGTACATCGTCTGATGTTTCGGTGAACGGTCCGCCCAGATCCCGCCAATGAAATACCCCGCTGTCAGGTAGATGAGGATCAATCCAATTATGCTTGCCCACACCAGGTTGCTGGTCCCAAATGTATTGCCCAGCAAGCGCGAAGCACCAAATTCGATTGCCAGGCTGACCATCCCTGAACAAAAGACGGCAAAATAGAGATAACCTTTCATGTTTCCCGGTGAAATATTAGACTTGATCAAGGGATATCTTATCGATTAAAGGAGTAGTAGCAGACGGATTATATCCTAGGGCAACAAATTCCACAAACCCGCTAAAATACCTTGAATACCGACCGAAGCCGTGTGTGGGATTTTGCATTTAAAAAGCTCATCGATGCTGATTAACTCATCAATTATTCTTATTCTTGCGTATAATTGGCAGAAATGGATTTGTGAGAAATGGAGGAAAATATTATGTTAAAGGAATTCAAAGATTTCGCGGTCAAAGGAAATGTCGTAGATTTGGCGATTGCAGTGATCATGGGTGCTGCTTTTGGGGCAATCATTTCGTCACTGGTTAATGACATGATCATGCCTGTGATCGGTTATGCCCTTGGAGGCGTCAATTTCAACGATCTATTTATTTCCCTAAATGGTACGGTGTATCCATCACTGGCCGCAGCAAAAGCAGCTGGCGCTCCGACAATCAATTATGGTGTCTTCATTAATACCATTATCGACTTTATTATCGTTGCGTTTGTCCTATTTCTGCTCGTCCGCTCGATCAATAGGATGAAGAAAGCCCCGGCTCCCACAATCCCGACAACAAAGGCATGTCCACGCTGCTTTACGCAAATACCCATTCCAGCTACCCGCTGCCCAAACTGCACTTCTGAGCTAGGATAACACCGGCGAATTAATGACCCTAAATAAACCTACTGGCGCTGAGATACGCCAGACATTTCTGGATTTCTTTGTCGAGCACGGACATACTATTGTTCCTTCAGCCTCGCTTGTACCCGGCGGTGATCAGACCCTGCTATTCACCAATGCCGGCATGGTCCAATTTAAAGATGTGTTTTTAGGCATCGATAAAAGACCTTATAAACGCGCCACCGATTCGCAGAAGTGCATGCGGGTGGCGGGTAAGCATAATGACCTCGAAGACGTTGGGCGGGATAATATCCACCACACATTCTTCGAGATGCTTGGTAATTGGTCTTTTGGCGATTATTACAAGAAAGAAGCTATCACATGGGCCTGGCAGCTGCTCACGGATGTATGGGGATTACCTCAGAAGGACCTGTGGGCGACTGTTTTTCGGGATGATAAGGGCAATATTCCCGCAGACGATGAAGCTGGCGGGTATTGGAAACAGATGCCTGGAATCAATCAGGAGCATATCCTTTATTTTGGTCGCAAGGATAACTTTTGGGAGATGGCTGAAACCGGACCTTGTGGACCGTGCAGCGAAATCCACCTGGACCGCGGGGTCAAGTACTGTGACAAGCAGGATAAACCAGGGCATGTGTGCCAGGTTAATGGCGACTGTCTGCGCTTCCTGGAATTGTGGAATCTGGTTTTCATCCAATACAACCGCCTTAGTCCAACCCAGTTCGAACCTCTACCGGCGAAGCATGTGGATACCGGCATGGGTTTCGAGCGTATCGTCTCGGTGCTGCAGGATGTTGATTCCAACTACCGCACTGACTTGCTCTGGTCACTCATCCTTACCACCCAAGAACTTAGCGGGCAGAGTGATGAACAGCGTGAAGCCCAGTTCACCCCCTACCGGGTAATCGCGGACCACGTCAGGGCAGCGGCTTTTTTAATCGCCGATGGCGTTGAGCCGGGTAATAAAAGGCGCAACTATGTCACCCGAATGATCATCCGGCGGGCATACCGCTTTGGAGGCAAGATAGGACTGCACGAGCCATTCCTGTCTCGTATCGCTGAAAAGGTTATCCAGAATTACGGAGATTTTTATCCAGAGCTGAAGCGCAATCATAAAACCATCCTGATCTCCATCACCCGTGAAGAAGAACAGTTCCAGCGAACACTCGATCGGGCAACATCCCACCTTGAAGCATTACTCGATACGGTTTTAAATTCCGGTCAGAAAATCCTGGCGGGCTCCATAGCTGGGGATCTGTACACGACCTATGGCATGCCGTTCGAGATCACGCGTGACATTGCCAGGGAACGCGGCATGGACATTGATCAATACGGTTACGAAGAATACATGAATAAACATAAAGAAACCTCTGGTGCAGGGATTGCCATGGGTGATCAAGGGGGGGATGATGTAGAAGGGTATCAACAGGTAATTGACACTCTCCAGACGAATGGCAGCCTGCCTGACCGGGGTGTATTGTATGACCCGTATAATCAGCTCGAAGTATCCGGCGAAGTTTTGGCACTGATTATTAATGGGCTTTCAATGCGTTCAGCCATCCCTGGAGATGAAATCGAAGTTATCCTGCCTGAGACGTGTTTTTACGTCGAATCGGGCGGGCAGGTCTCCGATACAGGGAAGATCCGTTCAATCGATGGTCGCTGGGAGATCGAAATCCACGAAATGCACCGACCGGCACCTGGACTAATCGTCCATGTAGGGAAAGTAAGCCTGGGTGAACCGAGGGTAGGAGATGATGCGATTGCCTCCGTCCATGCCCAACGACGTAGGGATATAATGCGCAACCATACTGCCACTCATCTGCTGCACGCCGAGCTGCACCGCGTGTTGGGTGAACATGCCCGGCAAGCTGGCTCGCTGGTGGCGCCAGACCGCTTGCGATTCGACTTTAATCACCCCGAAGCAGTCACCAAAGAGCAGCTCATTAAGATCGAAGCTGGGGTAAACCAACACATTTTGGGAGATTATCCCCTCGAGATCACGGTAAAACCCCTCCAACAAGCTATCTCTGAAGGTGCAATGGCTTTATTCGGTGAGAAATATGGCGAGAATGTGCGAACAATCACCATCGGCGGAGAACATCCATTTTCATACGAGCTATGTGGAGGCACGCATGTGCGTGAAACAGGGGATATTGGCATCTGCTTGATCACCAGCGAAGGTAGTGTGGCTGCAGGGATTCGGCGCATTGAAGCGGTAACCGGCAGAAAAGCCTATGAGCTGGTTCAAATCCGGTTTGCCAAGTCAGCCCAGGCAGCCTATATGGTCGGTAGCACACCTGAGAGCCTGCCCGAGAAAATTGCCATCCTACTGGACGAACTCAATACCTCGCAAAAACAAATCTCCGCGCTCAAACAGGGACAGGCATCGATTGAGTTCAGCCAAAAGCTGCTTCAAACCAGGGAAGTTCGTGGAGTAAACGTCCTGGCAGTAAAGCTGATCGAAGCAGATGGTGAGACTCTACGCCAGATGGTCGATACCTTCCGCCAACAATTTCCGACCTTGGGCGTGGTAGTGCTGGCCAGCGTGAAGGATGGACGACCCACTGTCGTAGCCGGGATTACCCAGGACCTGGTATCCAGGGGTCTAAGTGCCATCGACCTGATCAAATATGTCGCTGCTCCCCTGGGCGGTGGTGGTGGGGGAAAGCCAACCTTGGCACAGGCAGGAGGGAAGGACGGCTCCAGGTTGGATGAAGCATTGAATCAGGTTGAGACCTGGGTGCGGGATCAAGTAAAGCTTGATTAAGCTGCCAAGTAAGTTAATTTACAGGTTGCTGTGAAAACTCAAATCATCCAGCTCAACCAGTCTGACGATCTTGTCTCCGTAAAAGACAAGATGAGCGCGTGTCAGACTGGACGGATATTGCTGGTCTGGCCATCCCATGGACATGTGTTAAACCGGCTGCTCGACCTCAATTTGGTGAAACGCTTCGCAGCTAGGTTGGGCGCACAGCTGGCACTTTCAACCCATGATGCGGATGTCAGATATTATGCCCGGGACCTTGGAATCCTGGTGGTTAACGACCCACGCCAGGCCCTTGAACAGGAATGGCAGCTTCGCAGGGACACACCGGTAAAGTACCGTCCCCGGGTTCACTCACCTGAACAAAGCAGCCTGCGTAGGTCCGTTCAGTCTAAAACAAAGCCGTGGTGGGAACATCCAGCAGCAAGAATCATATATTTAGGGTTGAGTTTCCTGGCCTTGATCGCACTAGGGTTATTTTTCCTGCCTGGGGTGAAGGTGATCATCAATCCACAGAAAGAAGTGCAGTCTGTATCGCTTGAACTCGTAGCCGACCCTTCTGCAACCACGTATAACCTGACCACTGGCACAGTGCCAACTTTCAGCCAGGAAACCACCGTTGAAGGCACTGAGACATCCACAACCACGGGCACGACAATGTTACCGGTTAGACCTGCCTCAGGCACCCTCAAGTTCACCAACAATGGCAAAATAGAAATTATTCTCCCTGCCAGGACAATCGTCACCACTCTCGGAAACGACCGGGTGCGCTTCATGACAGCATCGGTGGATGAGCTGGCCATAAAACCGAACAAATCAGTTATGCTGGAGGCAGTTGCGTTAAAGTCAGGATTATCCGGGAACCTGTCACCCAACCGTTTAGTCGCGATCGAAGGTCCGATCGGGCTGGATCTCATTGTCACCAATCCCGAAGCAACCAGTGGAGGGCAGGCAATATCCGTCCCAGCTCCCACATCGCAAGATCTCGAAGCGATTCGCCAGCGCTTGACCAAGAGATTAATTCAAACAGCTGTCACACAACTACAAGCCAACCTTCCTGGGGATGACAGCTTGATCCCAGCTTCAGCCGTGATCGTTGACGTACTCGATGAAACGATTAACCCACAGGTCGGTCAGCCCGGTGAGCGTGTTGAGCTCACCCAGCGCCTAAAAATCAAAGTTCAGGCAGTTACGGGTGAAAACCTTCGCAATATGGTGATCCCCTTACTCGATTCCAGCATGCCATCAGGATACTCCCCGGTAATGGATTCACTGTTGATTTCCGCGCAGGGCAGTTCCGTCATGGGGCTGGATGGCAAGGCATACTGGACGGTCAATGCACAGCGCAGTATACTGGCGGAGATACCTATCAACCAGGTGGTAGACTCCATCAAGGGATCAACCGCTGCTGAAGCGGCGGCGCGAATTTCCAAATTGATGCCGCTGGCTGAACAAGTCCAAATTAGGATTGCGCCTACCTGGTGGCCAAGGCTGCCTTTCCTGTCCATGCACATTACACTCGTCCAGGCCGATGCACAATGAGAATATTAGCAATCGACCCGGGTGAGAAACGCATCGGTCTTGCCATCAGTGACCCGTCGAGCACAATTGCATCTCCTCTCACGGTTCTGAAGCATGTTTCAAGACCAATCGATGCTGCGGCGATCGCTGAACTTGCCCATCAGAACCAGGCAGGAATGATTATCATCGGCAAATCGCTCGATGAAGATGGCTCTCCAACCCCGAGCAGCCGTAGGGCCGACCGCTTAGCTGAAGCCATCAGGCAGCAATGTGATATCCCGCTAACTACCTGGGATGAGAGCTTTTCTACCCAGGTGGCGCGCCAAGCCCGGATTGAGATGGGCACTTCTCGCCGGAAACGTACTGGTCACATGGACGACCTGGCGGCAGCGGTAATCCTGCAATCTTACCTGGATTCGATGATAACGAAGTAAAATGCCATCAAACCATTCGCCCTCGCGCAATCTCACCTGCCTGCTGACGCTGACCGGTCTCATCGGAGTATTGATCATCACCGTGATCGTAGTTCCAAGCTTCCTGTTCTCAAAGGCTGAACACACCTTTGGTGCACCCTCTCCAGGGCTAAGTCTCCGCCAGCGTATATATCTATCCGGCTTGATCCTGCTCCAGACCAAGGATCTGACCCTACCCGTTGATCCGACAGGACAGGTAGTGAATTTGACGATCGATCCAGGCGAATCGGTCCCATCCATCACGGGTAAATTATGGGAAGGGGGACTGATCTCCAACCCGGGTGTATTCCGCAGTTATTTACAATACAGCGGCCTTGATGTCAGATTGAAAGCAGGTGCTTATAAACTTAATCCAGCCATGTCTCCCATCGAGATTGCCCAGGCAATCCAATCGTCCATCTCCGCTGATGTCACATTGACCATCCTGCCGGGCTGGCGCGCTGAGGAGATCGCCAATGCGCTACCGAGCTCCGGGTTTAATATTTCCCCTGAGGAATTTCTAGCTGGAGTGGGGACACACCCGGAGGGATACAGCTTCTCATCCTGTTTGGCAAATGACTCTCTCGAAGGCTACCTTTTCCCTGGCAGCTATACCCTGCCGAGAGAATCGACGCTAAATGATCTGCTCAATCAAATCCTGACGAATTTTGAGACCCAGGTAAATGCTGAGCTGCACGCTGGATTCGCCCACCAGGGTTTGGACATCTGCCAGGCAGTCACGCTTGCATCCATGATCCAGCGCGAAGCTATAGTTGAAGATGAGATGCCGCAGATTGCCTCGGTGTTCTACAACCGTTTGAGTACCGCATCGGTCTTGGCGTCCGACCCAACCGTCCAGTATGCACTTGGTTATAACCAGGACCAGGGTACTTGGTGGACAAATCCACTTTCGCTAGAGGATTTGCAGGTTGATTCGCCCTACAATACTTATCTCCATGCCGGGTTGCCACCAGGACCCATTTCAAACCCGGGTCTGGCAGCACTCGAAGCAGTCGCATTTCCAGCACAAACTCCTTACTACTACTTCCGTGCGGCATGTGATGGATCAGGGCGCCACCTGTTTTCTGAGACCTTTGATGAACACCTGGCGAATGAGTGTCCATAATCCATGTATCTGGCGATCAATTATTCTAGCACTGCTGCAAAGCTGATCCGAGCCGGCGAAATCAATATCGATAGCTTTAAGACCCCAGATTGGGACTGGATGATAGAAGAAGCAAAAACGCTGCGCCCTGTAGCAGTGCATTTCACCCTCGAAGCGGGGAATGACAGCCTTGGTGAGGTGGACTGGGAGAAAGTAAGGCAGTTATCGCAAACCACGCATACTCCTTATGTTAATCTTCATTTGGATGCCAGGCAGAGTACCTACCCGGGTTTCCTGGTGGACACCACGAATGCGGATGATATGGACAAGGTGCTCGATACCATCTTCGCAGATGTGATCTGCGTGGTTGAGCATTTCGGTCCAGAACGGGTCATCCTTGAGAATTCACCTTACCGGGGGGAGGAAGGCAATACGATGCGCCTGTGCGTGTTACCTGAGATCATCACCCGGATACTCAATGAAACCGGCTGTGGACTGCTGCTGGATATCTCGCATGCCATCATATCTGCCCACCACCTCGGTATGGATATGGAGGATTACATCACCCGCCTGCCAATTCACCGGCTGAAAGAGATGCACTTCGCCGGAGTCCACCAAGACCAGATTTCCGGTCGCTTGATGGACCACCTTTCCATCCAGGAATCAGATTGGCATTGGCTGGATTGGGTGCTCAACCGCATCCACTCAGGCGAGTGGAGCTCACCCTGGCTGCTGGCGTTCGAATATGGGGGCGTTGGAGGTCCGTTCGAAAGTCGCAGCAATCCTGAAGTCATGCTCGCGCAAGTGCCAGCTCTGTACGAACATATCAGTCTTTTGAAACCATAAGCCCTGAGGTTATATCCTCTTCAAAATATAATAAGTCGCCTTTTTATCCCCCACCTTGATCACTATCCCACGGGAAACGAGATCTGCCAGATCTCGCCGAAGCGTCTCGGCATGCACTTCCGGGCATAACGCCTGGTATTCGTGGCTGGTGATGCGTTGGCGGGTAGCAAGTTGGGCCAAGGCCATTTGCTGGCGAGTGTTTAGCTCAAGCGCTAAGTAGGCGGATAGATCAGGGATTTTTCCGCCTGCACCGTCTCCAAACTGGCCAGCATGCAATGTGACGCGAAATGTTCCGGCGGGCTCATCAAATTTAGGCGGCAACAGACCTGCGCTGCGGACAGATTCGACCACCCGGTCCAGTCCATAACCCAACCGCTCGACGAATCCCAAATCGGAAAGGACCTGGGAGATGACTGCATTGCGGGAAAAGCGTGCTTCCAGCAGGTTCTTCAACGTTACCGGTCCTGGCAGCGTGCCCGGTGAGGAAATCTCCAGACGGTCAGAAAATATATTTAAGTGGATGTTATCTCCCTGAAGGTTGTAATCACGGTGGGCAATTGCATTCACCAGCAGCTCCCGCACAGCCTCAAAGGGATATTCCAGGATTTCCTTGTGCTGCAACCCTACCAGCCTGACGGTTGTATTCAAGTTCGTGCGGATAAATTCTTCCGCCTGTCTCAGCTGGTCTGGCAAGCTGCCGGTGATATCCCGCTTGACATACGTCCCCGTCAGTGCAGGCCCAGGGAAACGACCTGCCAGGATGGTGGCGTTGGGCAGCCACTGCTGTGGATGGCGACCAAATAAGAGTAAGGCGGCATACGTTATCTGCAGGACATTACCTACCCGCTTAAGGCAGCCGCGCCTGACTAAAAACTCATACGCTTTGTCCAAGTTCTGCAACGGTATGTTCCCAGCTTGCCGGGCATATGCAATCACCTGGTCTGTGTCGAGGTCAGATATCCCGGCATCAGGTACCAGCTGCGATTCAAACTGGACTGTGCCACGGTGGTGCAACAACTTGTAAAGCTGACGGGCGGAAAGTGGATTGGTTTGAGCTCTTTCCCTGCCCAGGTACCTGCCATCCAGGCTGTAGACATACGGTAAACCGGTTGGCACCCTCACCACGACCAGGTCGATCGGATTCACCACTCCAGGCGTAATAACCGGAACCTGGTACGGAAGGGGCAATACCAGGGTTGGGTCAACCAGGAAGGCAGCCTGAAATATACGCTCATAGGCAGCCTGCGGGTCTTTCACACCCACCGGCTCACCAACCCGAGGAGACACTCCTAATATTACCAATCCACCGTCTGTATTTGCCATCCCAACCAGGGCTGCCGCAAGCGAAGACAATGGGACATCATCAGGGAACCATTGGAGGTTCTGACCCATACCGGAGGAGATAAGAGAGAGGATTACGGACGAGTTATCCACCATTGACAACTATTTATTCTCGATCCAGTTCCAAAAAATAAAACCTGGAACAGGCTGATCGATCTAAAACCTGTACCAGGTAATTGTATATTGGAAACAGAAAATGCGTGACCTGCTCCCAGATAGAATTAACTTAGACTCACCCCTGGGCTAGCCTCAACTGCCGCCTCGCTCGGTTTTAGCTTGGGTTTCCGTGAGACCTGCTTCTTAGGCCTAGGATTGGGTTTTGCAGGCGTCAGAGCCACTTCCAGAACCTGGTCTATGTGGTCGACTAGCACCAGATGCAGCTCATTGCGGGCGCGCTTTGGCACATCGACCAGATCCTTCTCATTGCGTTTTGGCATAATCACTGTTTTGAGTCCAGAGCGGTGGGCAGATAGGACCTTCTCGCGAATGCCGCCCACCGGTAAAACGTGCCCTCGCAAGGTAATCTCGCCGGTCATGCCGACGTCTTTCCTGACTTCGCGCCCGGTGTAGGCTGAGACCAGGGCTGTGCAGATCGTGATCCCGGCGCTCGGTCCGTCCTTGGGGATTGCGCCCTCGGGGATATGGATGTGAATATCCAAATTCTCGTAGACCCCAGGGTCGATGTTGAATTGGTTCGAGCGTGACTTCACATAGGAAAGGGCAGCTTGGGCTGATTCCTGCATCACGTTGCCGATCTGACCGGTGATCTGCATATTTCCCTTGCCGTCCATGAGCAGCACTTCCACCGGCATAATCTCTCCCCCATTCTCTGTCCAGGCGATGGCAGTGGCGACACCCACTTCATCCTGGCGTTCCGCTTCCTGGTTGAAGAACTGAGGCGGACCCAGGTACTTTTCCATGGCAGCTGAGGAAACAAGCTTTGGATAGGTTTTACCCTCTGCCTTTGTGCGGGCGATTTTGCGGCAAATCATGCCGATCTCCCGCTCGAAGTTCCTCACCCCGGCTTCGTAGGTATACTCCCTGACGATACGCATCAGGGCTCGGTCCTGGAAGTGCAACTTTTCATCATCCAGCCCGGCTTCCTCCAGCTGGCGGGGAAGTAAAAACCGGCGGGCGATTTCGATCTTTTCCTCCTCGATATAGCCGGGAAATTCAATCACCTCCATCCGGTCGAGCAGAGCTGAAGGGATGGGTCCGGTATAGTTGGCGGTGGTGATGAACATCACCTTGGATAAGTCGTAGGCCAGCTCGAGGTAATGGTCTGAGAAAGCGTGGTTCTGTTCAGGGTCCAAGACTTCCAGCAGGGCGGAGGAAGGATCGCCCCGAAAATCCTGCCCGAGCTTGTCCACCTCATCCAACATGAACAGCGGATTAATCGTCCCCGCCCGTCGCATGGTTTGTAGAATCCTTCCGGGTAAAGCACCGATATACGTGCGCCGGTGACCACGGATTTCAGCCTCATCCCTGACCCCTCCCAGGGAAAGCCGGACGAATTTTCTCCCCAGCGCTTCGGCGATTGACCTACCTAGTGAAGTCTTCCCCGTCCCGGGAGGTCCGACGAAGCATAAAATGGGCTGTTTGGAGCGTTTGGGTTTCAGGCTCCTAACGGCAATATATTCGAGGATACGGTCTTTGGCACGCGGCAGTCCATAGTGGTACTGCTCGAGGGTATCGGCAGCATGGGTTACGTCCAGGTTGTCTTCCGTGGCGTTCGTCCAGGGTAAATCCAGGATCCAATCGATGTAGGTGCGGATAATTCCGACCTCGGGCGACATGGGCATCATCTGGTTCAGACGGTCAATCTCTTTCAAGGTGCGTAGCATGACCTCTTCAGGCAAACCGATGCCTTCGACCCGCTTGCGCAGGTCAGAGATCTCCCGTACCCAGGCATCCGATTCACCCAGCTCGGTCTGAATAATGCGCATCTGCTCACGCAGGTAAAATTCCCGCTGGGTTCGGTCGACCTCACTCTGGGCCTTGGTATGGATCTGGTCCTCCAGCTCAAGGACGTCAGCCTCCTGGGCAAGCAAGGTGACTACATACTTCAGCCGTTCGGAAGGGTTGAGCATCTGGAGCAGTTTCAAGCGCTCTTCCATGGGAGGTGAGATGGTGGTCACGATCATATCTGCCAGCCAGCCTGGCTCTTCGATGTTCATCGCATACAGATAAGCTTCATCGGGCAGACTGCGGTTAAGCTGCACACACTTCTGGAACAGCTCGAGCGCCGTCCGCATGGTGGCATCGATCTCACGATCCAACTTGGTGGTCTCATACAATGGACGCGCCCGGGCGACCATGAAAGGCTCATGTTGTGAGAACTCTACCACTTCCAGCCTTCTCCGCCCCTGGGCAAGGGCGGAGCTCGAGCCATCCGGCATACTTACCAAACGACCGACCGCGACTTCCACACCAATGGTTAAAAAATCATCAATTTTGGGGTTTTCGACGGTCGAATCTCGCTGTGTGAGAGCGATCACCGTGTGGTTATCCATTTGAGCTTCCTCAATGGCGAGCAGGGAAGCCTCACGCCCGACGAACACCGGGGCAACCATATGCGGATAGATCACCAGGTCGCGCAGCGGTAGTACCGGGCACTCGATCAGCCCGTCTGGCTCAAGCGAAGCGTCTGGCACTTTATAAAGCTCTTCAGTTCTGCGATGGACGGCTTCACCAAAATCATCATCTTCGTCGCGATAATACCAATCACTGTCCTTCATTAATAACTCCTGATTTTCGCATTTTTCTCCCAATATTTGCGTGCTTCTGCCACGACGAAAATACTTCCGGTGACGAGCACCAGGTCGCCGTCTCCTGCCAGCTGGAGAGCTTTCTCCACAGCTTGCGGGATATCCTCAATACATGCCACCGGATGACCGAAGCGGTGAGCCATTTCCACCAATTGGTCAGGATCGATGGCGCGCGGATGAAAGGATTTTACCGCGATCAGCTCTTTTACCACCGGCATCAGCTCGGTGAACATCCCCTCAATATCCTTATCCTCTGAGGCTCCAAAAACCAGGATGACCTGTTTTCCGGGAAAATATTCAGCCAGGGTGAGACGAAGCTTTTGCGCCGAATCGCGGTTATGAGCGCAATCGAGGACCACGGGCGGAGAAGTATAAACTATTTCGAAGCGCCCGGGCCAGAAAGCTTGTGAGAAGCCGCGTTGGATGGCATTATGATCTACTTTCAGCTCGTGCTGATTATAAATTTCCAGGGCTGCGAATGCTGTCGCGGCATTGGCGGCTTGATGTGTACCGAGCAGCGGGATAGTGATATCCAGGAATTCAGCCGGGTTTGCCCCAAGGATCGAGACCCGGATCGTTTGACCGCCCAGGCTCTTTGATACGACATCGAATAAAACATCCCTTCCCACCTGGACCAGTGAGCATCCGTGTTCACCCGCAACGCGAGCGATCACCTGGCGGGCTTCTTCATCCTGGGGGGAGGATACGATCGGGATCCCGGGCTTGATAATTCCAGCTTTTTCGCCCGCGATCAGGGTGAGGGTGTTCCCCAACAGCTGGGTGTGGTCATAGGAGATCGAGGTAATTACACTGACTACGGGGTTCAGCACATTCGTGGCATCCAGGCGCCCGCCCAAACCCACTTCGATCACTGCGGCGTCGACTTTCTGTTGCTCAAAATACTTAAATGCCAGGGCTGTGGTGATCTCAAAGGTGGTCAGCTCCGGAATGGCGGCGACGTAGGGTTTAATGACTTCCACCATTTCGACCAGGTCGGCATGGGGGATGAACTCTCCATCGACCTGGATGCGCTCAGCATAATCATCCAGGTGGGGCGAGGTATACAGCCCAACTTTATACCCCGCCTCATGTAAAGCGCTGGCGCACAGGATGCAAACCGAGCCTTTTCCCTTGGTGCCGGCGACGTGAATGCTGGGATAAACTGCTTGAGGATTACCCATCGACGCAACCAATGCCTGCATCCTTTCCAGCTTGAAGCGTTCAGGCGAATAGGTATCAGCCTTCTGCATGCTGAAATCTACAAAGCTGTACAGATAGTCCAGCGCATCCTTGTAGGCGTCTTCACCGGTTTTCATAGGATAAGGATTGTAACCCCTTGGTTGGCTCTAGGGAAGAGGAAATTGTCTGTAGTGAATGCTGCTGCCTCCTATAAACGGTTAAAAAACTGTTCATGGTAGAATAGCCGGGTGCTGAATAAAGCCTTTAGATTTATCGTCAGATTTATAAAAATTGCCATCCTGGTGGGAGCAGCCGTAATGATCCTGCCGCGCCTGGTCACAGCCCTGTTTGCCATCCCGCGCAGTTTTACCACGCAATCTGCACCACCTACGCCGGCAGCGATCGTGTTCGGGGCGGGTTTGTGGCGTGATGGTACCCCCACCACTGTGCTCAGAGACCGGATTGTGACGGCTGCGGAGCTGTTCTTTTCGGGAAAAGTGCAAAAAATCCTGATGAGTGGTGACAACAGCTACCTCGATTACAATGAGCCAGGGGCGATGCGGGATTATGCGCTCAGCCTGGGGGTGCCTGAGAGTGCCATCGTGCTGGATTATGCCGGCAGGCGCACCTATGACACCTGCTACCGGGCACGCACGATTTTCGGGCTGCAGAAAGCGATCCTGGTGACGCAAAGCTTTCACCTGCCTCGCGCCCTGTATACTTGCAATGTCTTGGGGGTGGAGGCGATCGGTGTGCCATCCGACCAGCATGACTACAGCAAACGCAGCCTGATTTACTGGAACCTGCGCGAGCTCCCGGCAACGCTGACAGCGATACTCCAGGTGCATCTCCTGCGACCGGAGCCAATCCTCGGTGAACCTGAGCCGATCTTCCCGGAACTGAACAGCCAGTCAGGCGGCTGAATGACATATCAATTTCTACACGCGAGGACACCATGGAAAGATCTGATGCTTTGCAAATTGTGCACGAGTACGTCAAGAATGAAAACCTGGTCAGGCATATGCTGGCAGTGGAAGCTGCGATGCGTTTTTATGCGGCGAAACTGGGTGAAAACACCGACGATTGGGGGATCACCGGCATCCTGCACGACTTTGATTGGGAAATTCACCCCACATTGGAGCAGCACCCAATTGCCGGTGCGCCCATTTTGCGCGAGCGAGGCGTACCGGAAGAGATTGTACGGGCGATCTTGAGCCATGCTGACCATACCGGGGTGCCCCGTGAAACGCCGATGCAAAAAGCGCTGTACGCCTGTGATGAGGTGACCGGATTGATCACCGCTGTGGCGTTGGTAAGACCGTCGCGTGCCTTATTTGACCTGGAGGCATCCTCGGTAAAGAAGAAATGGAAGGACCGCGCTTTTGCCGCGGGTGCCAACCGGGATGAAATTGCCAAGGCAACCCAGGAATTCAACATCGAGCTGTGGGAGCATGTGGGCAACGTGATCCTGGCGATGCGGACGATTGCAGCGGAGCTGGGGTTGGCGGGAGATGCAGGAAATTAGTCAATCATACTGATAAGATCACTCGGTATCCGGCAATCAGGATGACAAGGTACGGGTTAAATTAAAGGGGGAAGAAGGTCTCCCTCAGAACATTCGAATCCGTACCAATTAGCCGCTGTACTGGTTCGATTATTAAGGTGCTGGTGAGACAAGTATTCGTTCTATATAAAAACGAAGAGGTTCGAATATGGTTTGAAGGTGTTTACCCATATCAGGGAGGAATATTAATGGGATGTTTTGATCCATACAATTCAATTACATTCAATTATGGTGTGAAGATTATAAGGATTACACGTTACAGGAGACCGCTGGTATGATCCAGACCATTACGATAGCGTTGAATACTCCTTAATAGGTATATAAAACACCGATCGTGATAAAAAGCCATTATTATGTTTTTACTCACCACATCCCAAATATTTTCCGGTTAATCGCAGATCAAATGCGTTAGCCATCCTTACCCAAATGTTAATAATCTTATCTGGGAAATTAGTAAATGCTCAGGGGAGGAAGCCCAAATTCAACATATCAAAATTCCTCACCTTGTAAGTGCTTATAAGATGGTGTAATTACTCAATAGCGATAGGCAATCCATGAACACATAGAAATTGATAAGGAAACCATCCACGAATAAGAATACGAATGCACGAATAACGCCCTGTAAACGGATATATAACGGATACCTGGAAGGACACCAGGCACAGGTTAGCGGATGCATTCTAAACAAATTGTCAGATTTTTTACAAGGTTTTCTTCTTACGGACAAATTAATGAGTAATTACAGTCAATTCAGATAGAAATCAAACTGTACAGAGGTACACAGATATAATTTCTCACCAAAATCGAAATTAATGTTAGATTATGAGCAGTGCAAGGGGAAGATTGCCACGACCAGTAAAGAACGCTGGGCTCGCACTGACCGAATCCTTCTTGCAACCAAAAGAGAAATACTCAAAAGGGTGAGTAGTCACAAGATTATAATAGCACATATGTTCTAATTTGTCAAGGGGACAACGAATATTTTAAGGTTCGCAGTGATTTTTAGATAGAAGGGAAAATCCAGTCGTTGGGTTTCGCACGAGGGAACATCCTGCTCATTCCGGTAGAAGAAATAATCGGATCTCCCAACCCACAACTCTGAGGCAATAATGCCTCAACGTCAGTGTCATCAACAATATATTCCACAACAGTTGACAAATCCTTCAATAGATATTATACTATGCGAAGTGACTATGCGAAAATCCTATGCGCATAAGATTGTGAGGAGAAGATGACCCCCGAAGATAAAATCCCTTCCCATATAACCGCCCGTACCTCTCTTACACCGGCGATCAATGCCTGGCGCATCTATCTGAACGACCAGGGAAAAAGCCCGCACACGGTGAAAGCCTTTATCGCCGATATGAACCTGCTGGCGGCCTACCTGCCACCCGACCGACCGTTGGGCGCCATCACCACCAATGAGCTGAACAACTTCCTGGAGTGGATGCAGAAACAGCGCGGCGTGCCATGCAGCCCCAAGACCCTGTCCAGGCGTATTACCTCAATAAAAGCGTTTTTCAGGTGGCTCACGCATTACGGCGTGATCCTGATTGACCCGGGTGAAAAGGTGCCGCAACAATCTGTGATCAGCCCCCTACCGCAGGTGCTGACCGATGAAGAAACCCTATCCGTGCTGGAGGCAGCTGCCAAGCACCGCCACGCGCTGCAGCCCGATGCGCGCTACTACACCCTGCTAGCATTGCTGTTGGAAACCGGGATCAAGAAAAGCGAATGCCTGGCGGTCAGCCCAATCCACATCGACCTGGGTGGACCAGAAGGTCCATTCCTGTTCGTACGTTATGCCAGCCCGCAGCATCGCTATAAGGAACGCAAAATTGACCTGTCTGAAGGATGGATCGAGGCTTATGAGGAATATACCGCCCAGTACCAACCGGGAGACCAGCTGTTCCCCTGGTCACAGCGCCGCCTCGAATACCTGCTGGAGGACCTGGGCGAGGAAGCCGGGTTATCCAAACACCTGTCCTTCGAGATGTGCCGCTGGTCATGCGCACTGCACGATTTACAAACGGGGATGGAGGCGAACAAGGTGCGCCAGAAGATGGGACTATCCAAGATCCAGTGGCGTGAAGTGAAGCAGAAACTGCAGACATTAGGAGCTAATGTTCCGGCGTAGTGTCAGGTGGACCACCGAGCGGCTATTCGCGTTGACCAGGGCATGCTGACTCAGGCGGCAGCCCGGTACCCACAGGATATGCTCGCCTGAACAAACCAGCGGCCAGGTCTTACGGGACCGCCTCGGAAGCTTGAGGTTGATCATCAGGTCAGAAACCTTGATCGAGTGACCAGCCATCCCCACCGGCTGGATGCGGTCGCCGGATGCCCGACAGCGGACCACCAGGGGATACTGGAGCGCTCCGCCATCCAGCCAGACCTGATATGGATCCTGATTCGCCGCGCTGAGCTTGATAACCTGCTCAAGGTCGGTAGTAATCTCAGCATGAAGCAGCCACTTCCCGCCCAACGAAACCGTTGAGGGGAGATTCACTGTCTGTCGTTCACCGGCTGCGATGGACGGATACTCATCTATCGGTAGGACTGTCTGGCCCGATGCCACCCAAAATAAATCCCGCTCGCGAGTAATGGATAGGCCCGCAGTCAGGTCTACCTGTCCATCCGGCTTACCTTCAACGATAAACTTCATCCCGCGTTCGATGCATTCAAAGTCAACATCGGGTAACCCCGGCAGATGGAAGGCGATGGCTCTACGCAAAAGATAGCGCTGGAGGGAAACGGGTAATCCCAGGAAACCCGGGCGGTGGAAAGCCAGGTAGCCAGGTCCCTGCCGTGCGAGATTCGCCTCCCAGGCTTGATCGACCAGCTGTTGGATAAGCGAATAATCCTCCTGCATAATCTGACCGACCCGCAGCAAGTTCTGGCGCACGCCCGAGTTATAGGTTTCAAGGATGGGTAGCAAGTCATGCCGCAACCGGTTGCGGAAAAATGCCGTGTCGAGGTTGCTCTGGTCCGTAACCGGCGCAATCTTTTTTTCAGCCAGGTACGCGATGATATTTTCCCGCCAGGTGGATAAAAACGGACGGACCAGGGGGATGCGGGCGGACCAAGGGTTGGGCAGCGTACGGTATTCCATCCCGCGCAGCCCGCTTAACCCTGACCCGCGCAAGAGATGCATCAGGATGGTCTCCACCTGGTCATCGGCGGTGTGACCGACAAGGACAGCACTCGCACCCATTTTTTCAGCCTGCTCGAAGAGGTAGCGGTATCGCACCGTCCGGGCAGCTTCTTCAATGGAGAGCGAATGCTCAAGAGCAAAAGTATTAACATCACGATCAGATGATATATACTTAATACCGAGATCAGCAGCAAATTGTTTTACGAACAGCCCGTCAGCATGTGCTTGGGGACGGAGCTGGTGGTTAACGTAAGCCGCAACGAGTGAAAACCCCGAATCATGCAATATATGCAGGAGGGATACGCTGTCAGGTCCACCGGATACACCGACCAACAGGCAATCGCCCGGCTGTAATTTGCATTTTTGCAAGATATTTGCAATATTATCAAGCATCGTAAAATAAATTATAGCGTATAATGAAATAGGAAGAGAATCGAGAACAGAATAACCATTTTGGCGGGCAATCATCACATAATTGCTCAATCCTAGGGAGTAAGCCACATGCCGGAAAAAATCCTCATCGTCGATGATGATTTAGACACATTACGCCTGGTGGGGTTAATGCTGCAACACCAGGGTTATCGTATCGCTGCTGCCAGTGGTGGAGTGCAGGCAATCGCGCTGGCTCAAAGCGAAAAACCTGATTTAATCCTGCTAGACATCATGATGCCGGAGATGGATGGATACGAGGTGGCGCGCAACCTGCGCACCGATCCTAGCACCAACACCATGCCCATCATCATGTTCACCGCCAAAACCCAGGTGGATGATAAAGTGGCGGGATTCGAAGCCGGGGCAGATGATTACCTGACCAAGCCAACCCAACCGCGGGAACTATTTGCCCACGTGAAAGCGGTGCTGGCGCGGGGGAAGAAAACAGCGCTGCCGGTGACATCCCAACCGACTTCGCGCAGCCGCGGTTACGTCACCGGGGTGATGGGGGTAAAAGGTGGGCTGGGTATCTCAACCCTGACTTTAAACCTGGGAATCAGCTTACAAAACCGCAGTAAAAAGAACGTGATTATTGCCGAATTTCGCCATGGTTTTGGATCCATGGCGTTGGATTTGGGATACTTAAACCCGCAAGGATTATCGCGCCTGTTGGAATCAGCTCCGGAAGGCATCACTCAAGAGTCAATCGATAGTGAGCTCTACCTGCATAAGTCTGGCGTCAGGCTGTTATTATCATCCTACGATCCGGCGGACGCGAAATCCATCACCGCCATCGATCACTTTGAAGCCATCGCCAGGCATCTACCGTATATGGCATCGAGCGTGGTGATCGACATGGGCGCAGGAATCACCCCCATTACGGACAGAGTATTAACCTACTGCGATGAAATCATCGTCGTGCTGGAACCGATCCCGAATACGATCGTACGCACCTTAACCCTGGTGGAAGAACTGGCGAAGAAAGGGTTCGGTGAAGGCAGGGTCAATACCGTCTTATACAATCGCCAGCGAACCGAAATGCAGTACACCCTGGCGCAAGTCCAGATGGAGTACCAGCATCCGATCAGCATCGTCTTCACTGCCGCACCCGAGCTGACTTATCAGTGTGCCAAAGCGAATGTTCCGCTGGTGATGCAACACCCGGATAACCTGACCTCGCAACAATTCGCCAAGCTGGCTGATAACATCGTCAAACGAGTGCGAGTAAAAGAATGACGGACAACAGTCCAGAAGTCATCGAAGCAACCCATCTCGCTGCGGACTTAATTAAAAAATCACACAACACGGTCATACTGACCGGTGCTGGTATATCTACGCCATCAGGCATCCCTGATTTCCGCAGCCCCGGTAGTGGGTTATGGACCCAGATGGAACCGATGGAAGTGGCGACCCTATCGGCGTTCCGGCATAATCCGGAGCAGTTTTACCAGTGGATCCGACCGCTGGCAGTCCAGGTGCTCTCAGCCCAACCAAATCCTGCCCACATGGCATTGGCTAAACTCCAGGCAGCAGGGTTTATCACCACCATCATCACGCAAAATATTGACGGATTGCATACCCGGGCGGGGGCGGAAAATGTGTTGGAAGTGCATGGCAGCCTGGATAGTCTAACCTGCACCAGCTGCTACAGGCAAGTCCAATCCTCCACGGTCATGGAGGCCTATATTTCTGAATGCAAGATTCCACACTGCCCATCCTGCGGCGAGATGCTAAAACCCAACATCATCCTTTATGAAGAACAGCTGCCAGTGGCGACGTGGAACAAGGCAGAAGCAGCCTGCCGAAATTGTGAACTGATCCTGGTCGCCGGGACCTCGCTAGAAGTGATGCCATCCGCCAAGCTGCCCGTCCTGGCAATGGATCATGGGGCTCAATTGACCATCATCAATAATGCCTCAACTTTCATAGATGTTCGGGCAAATATCGTCATCCACGCGGATGTAGCCGAAATTCTGCCTCTTATCATGAATGAAGTGCTGGGAACTTAAGTTGCCCGCTTCAGGGTTTAATCAAGATTTTTAATACCCCAGGCAAGGCTGCCTGTTTCAGCGCCAATTCCCCCTGTTCAAGTGGATAGACCGCTTCAACCAATGGCAGCGGGTCAACCAGACCTTGCTCCAATAACTTCAGCGCAGGCTCAAATGGACCGCAGCGCGAGCCGACCAGCGTGACCTCATCTACGACCACAGCGGAGAAATTCACCTTCACGTCCCCCTTATAAGTGCTCTTGAGCACGATCCTGCCGCGTGGGCGGACGAGCTTCGATGCCAGAGAAAATCCATCCGCTGAACCGGTCGCTTCGACGATAACATCATACTTCTTGCCCCCCAACTCCTGCTCAGTGATGGTGCGAATATTTCGCTTGGCGAGCAGAACGGCGGACTTATCATGCCGCACCAAGACAACGAGCTTGCAGCCGGTGCCCTGGAGCACCTGTGCCACCAGCTGTCCCAACCTGCCTGCCCCAACGACCATCACGTCATCTCTGGGGTCCAAATGGATCTGTTCCTGGATCTCAAACGCAGCTGCCAGGGGCTCGGTAAAAACAGCAGTATTATCGGGGATGCTGGCGGGTACTTCGTGCAGATTGATCAACGGCAACACCAGGTATTCAGCGAATACCCCGTTCCAATCATGGATGCCTAACGTGCGGCGGTTTTCACAGTGGCGGGGAAGACCGGAAGTGCACATCCTGCAGTCTCCACAAGCAATATTGATCTCTCCCACGACGCGTTTACCCACCCAGGCTGGATCAGAGGGTGCGCCAACCACCTCCCCAACAAATTCATGCCCAGGGATACCGGTGAAAGGGTAATAACCGCGCAGCAGCTCAAGGTCAGTACTGCACACTCCTGCCAAACTCACACGCACGAGGGCTTCGTCCTTCCCTGGGACAGGCATGGGGATATCGTGATTGAAGGCTAAATTTTGGTTTTCGAGCCAGAGAGCACGCATATTCTTAATCCAGGTTTACCTGGCACCCCGCCGACCAAACTGGCGCTCCAACAAGTCCACCGAGAGGTGGATCATGGTCGGTCGCCCATGCGGGCAGGTGCGCGGAGATTGGCAGGCTTCAAGGTCGGCCAGGAGCGCTTTTTGTTCTTCAGGTGTGAGCGCCTGACCTGCCTTGACCGCCGCCCGTTTGCACACCCGGGCAATGATGCGAGCCTCTGATTCAGCCTGGAGGGGTGTCTCATCTTCCTCAAACTCTTCGACGATCACCGCCAGGGCTGCAGAGGGGTCCATGCCGATGAGCAAGGCAGGGATGGAGCGCACCAGGAAGCTCCCCTTGCCAAAAAGCTCGACCTGGAAACCGAGGCGATTGAGGATGGGAAGCTGCTCTTCAATCAAGTGCGCACTCGCCGGGGGAAAATCTACCGTCACCGGTTGCAGTAAAACCTGGGCGGGGATATTGTTCTTCCCTTCTACATCCACAGACTGATTCGAGACAGTCCACATCGCCAAAAAGTTTTCGAAGAGCACCCGCTCATGAGCAGCATGCTGGTCGATCAGGTACAGCCCATCCGGTCCTTCTGCTACCAGGTATGCTGATGCGATCTGACCGACCAGGCGCAATAACGGAATCCCCACACCTGCCATCCCAGCCTGTCTGGGAGGGATGATCGCGGTTGCATCAGCATAATTTCCAGCCACAAGTGCTGGGGGCTCAACCAGGTCCGAGGAAATGCTCCAGGCGGGGTCGATCTGCCTGCCGTACCCCCCATTAGCTTGGGAATTGTGCCAGTGCAAACCGCTGCCGATGGACGGCACCGGTGTATGGGCAAGCAGCGCTCGCCGCACTGCCCGTTGAACACCTCGGAACACCAGGTCCGCATTTTTGAAACGCACCTCCGCTTTGGTGGGATGGACGTTCACGTCGATCGTATCAGCAGGCAGCTGAAGGAATAGCATGGATAACGGATACCTGCCAACCATCAGCAGGGTATGATAAGCCTGGACTAAGGCTGTTCCCAATGCCGGGTCTTGCACCGGACGTCCGTTGACGAAGAATACGATCTCCCGCCGGTTGGAACGTGTGAGGCTGATCGGGCTGATGAAGCCAGTCAGGGACAGGTCATCTTCCTCAGCCAAAACATCCAACATCTGCCGGGCAACCTCCACGCCATACAAGGTGGCGAGGATCTCACGCCGATTGCCATTCCCGCTCGTCATCAGGGCAGGACGCTCATCCTGGTACAGGCGGAACTGCACGTGCGGATACGCCAGCGCATAACGCGTCACCAGCTCGTCGATGTGGCGGCGTTCAGTAGTGGTGTGCTTGAGGAATTTTAAACGGGCAGGGACGTTATAAAACAGGTCTTCGACCATCACCTGCGTCCCGACAGGCGCTCCGATGATCTGCAGCTCACCGGTGTAACCTGCTTCGACCCGTAAACGCCCTGCAGTGGTTGACCCGGCGAAACGGCTGGTGATGGTCAGACGCGACACCGAGCCGATCGATGCCAGTGCCTCGCCACGGAAACCCAGGGTTTCAATTTTGAACAGGTCGTCAGCTGAGCTGAGCTTACTGGTGGCATGGCGTTCCACCGATAAAATGATCTCTTCGCCGGGTATACCACAGCCATCATCAGAAATCTCCACCAGCTGCTTACCTGCATCCCTGATATGAATGGTGATGTGCCTGGCACCCGCATCCAGTGCATTTTCCAGCAGCTCTTTAACCACGGATGCTGGGCGTTCAACCACTTCACCAGCGGCGATTTGCGATGCTACTTCGGGGGAAAGGAGGTGGATGGGCATTCAGATATTATATAACAAAGGGTACCGCTTTTCGTTCATTATCTCGTATAATAACTCCCATGCACTTTAAAAGCCTGTATTTCGACCTGGACGACACACTCTATCCACCCAACAGCGGTTTGTGGGATGCGATCCGTGAGCGCATGAACGTCTACATGCAAAAGATTATTGACCTGCCCCTGGCTGAGATTACGACGATCCGCCAGGGATATCTGGAAAAATATGGCACCACATTGCGCGGATTACAAGCCAATTATGATATCGACGCGGAAGGATACCTGGCATTCGTGCATGACCTGCCACTGAAGGAATATATCCGCCCAGACCCGGCATTGCGTACATTACTGCTCAGCCTGCCCCAGAGGCGCTGGATTTTCACCAATTCTGACCGCAACCATGCCAGGCGAGTAGTGGAGATCCTGGGGCTGGAAGGATGTTTCGACGGCATCATTGATATCCTGGCAGTCGATTTTGCGTGCAAACCCGATAAGAATGCCTATGAGAGGGCGCTGAAGATCGCTGGCGATGATAATCCAGCAGAAAGTGTGATTTTTGATGATTCCATCCGCAACCTGACCCCCGCACACGAGCTGGGTTTCTATACCATCCTGGTGGGGAAGAATGGCTCTGAGCCAGCTGCAGACCGGGTAATTCCCAGCCTGCATGAGCTTCATAAAAGATTGCCCGAATTATGGGGGCAGCATGAAAGCCTGGGTTAAGGATGAATAATAAACAAATCACGCTCGAGCAGGCGGCAGAGCTGGTGACCCCCGGCTGCATGCTGGCATTGGGTGGCATGACGCTTTACCGCCGACCGGTCGCTTTCGTACGTACATTGATGAAGCGTTATGAACGGTCTGGCCAACCCGGTGACCTGACCCTGATGGCATTTACCGCAGGCTATGAGAGTGACCTGCTGGTGGGAGCAGGCATGGTAGCACACGTCCGGTCATGCTACTTCGGACTGGAAATATTCGGCTTCGCACCCATGTTCACTGCCCTGGCAAATAACGGCGAGATCGATATCATTGAGGAAACCGAGAACAGTTTATCCATGGGACTGCGCGCCCAGATGGCCGCGGTGGGGTTTATGCCGGGGTTGGGATGGATCGGCACCGACCTGCCTCGCTTGCGACCAGATATCCGCACTGTTATCGACCCTTACAGCGGCGAGGAGTTGATCGCTTTCCCGGCGATTCACCCTGATGTGGCTGTGATCCACGCCCTCAAGGCAGACCTGGATGGGAATGCGCTGATTGGAGACAACAAGGGGGTCGATGTCGAGCTGAGCCTGGCATCGGAAACGGTGATCATCACGGCAGAAGAGCTGGTGCCCGAGCTGGTCAAAGCTGACCTGGTGGCTCCATGCGTCGATGCGGTGGTCCTGGCGCCGCGGGGGGCTGCCCCAACCTCCTGCCATCCTTTATATCCACTGGATGCGGGGGTGATCCTGGATTATGCCGAAAGGGTAAGCGACCAGGAATCATTCAACCTTTACCTGTCACAGCTGGATTAATCGTTTCTAACCCAATTATGATAATCTTTAGATAATCAATGCATATACTTGTATGTTGAGTCAGGAGATATGATGGAACCCAATCGCAATACTTATAAGTTTCTCATCGGGTGCGGGGTAGCGATATTATTGGTTGGATTTTTAACCGTCGGCCTGGTGGGTGGTTATGTGGGTCATGATCTGGTCCAAAGTTTAACTACTTCAGGCAATAGCAACACATCAACCGATACTAGCACGATCACCAGCACTGAAGAGCTGTTTGCTCCATTCTGGCAAGCCTGGCAGCTGGTGCACGACCAGTACCTGGTGCAGCCGGTGGACAATGAGAAGCTGATGCAGGGAGCGATCCGCGGCATGATGGATTCACTGGGTGACCCTCACTCGGGGTATATGTCGCCGGTCGAATACAGCGACGCCACCGCCCCCCTGGAAGGCTATTCAGGCATTGGCGCATGGGTGAACACGGAAGGGGAATTCCTGACGATCACCGAACCGATGAAAGGTTCACCGGCAGAAGAAGTCGGCTTGATTTCAGGGGATAAAATTATCGCCATCGACGGTGTGGATATGACCGGCATCGTCGCGGAGCTGGCGCGCCAGAAAGTGTTGGGCGAGGCCGGCACCCAGGTGGTGCTGACCATAGCACGCGAGGGCGTGGAACAACCCTTTGACGTCACCATCACCCGCAAGCAGATATCGATCCCCAGCACGGAATACAGGATGCTGGACAACCAGATCGCTTACGTCCGCCTGAACTCGTTCAGCAATACCACCAAAGACGAGCTGCATGCCGCCTTGGTGGAGCTGATGGCTCAAAACCCAAAAGGACTGATCCTGGATCTGCGCTACAACGGTGGAGGTTACCTCGATTCAGCCATCGCGGTGGGATCAGAATTCCTGCCGGATGGCGTTGTGGCATTTGAAGAATATGGAGATGGTAAGCGCAATACCTTCGATGCCTCCGGAAAGGGGATCGCCACCCAAATCCCGATGGTGGTGCTGGTGAATGAATGGACTGCCTCGGCTTCCGAGGTTGTTGCGGGTGCCTTGCAAGACCGTGGGCGCGCCGAGCTGGTTGGGGTGACTACTTACGGGAAAGGGACCGCACAGAATTGGATCCCCTTATCGAATAATGAAGGTGCAATCCGGGTTACCATTGCCCGTTGGCTGACTCCCAACGAGCGTAATGTGACCGGCACAGGTTTGACGCCCGATGTTGAGGCAAAAATATCCGACGCCGATGCCCAGGCATCGATCGATTCTCAATTGAACAAAGCAATCGAAATTTTGTCCCAGCCGTAATCATCAAAATGCAACCTATGCTTGATTTATGCGTTAATTTAAATAGTAATACTGCAGGAGGTACAAAATGATTTTCTTTGATCCAACATACATGATATTTATGATCCCAGCCTTCATCTTAATGATCATCACGCAGAGCTACGTGAATGGGGCATATAAAAAATGGAGCCGGGTGGCGTCACGCAGTAATTTCACCGGCGCCACGGCTGCTCAGCGACTGATCTCTGCCGGAGGATTGGACGTGACTGTCGATGGGATCCGGGGAAAACTCACCGATAACTATGACCCACGCCAAAAGGTACTGCACTTATCTGAGGGCGTGTATAGCAGCGGTTCCGTGGCTGCACTCGCAATCGCGGCTCACGAGCTCGGACATGCCATGCAGGACCGTGATGGTTACTTCCCGTTAAAGTTCAGGGCAGCCCTGGTTCCGGCAGTCAACATTGGCTCTTACCTGGGGTGGATCCTCATCTTCGGTGGGATGCTCCTGCGCATGACCAACCTGGCCTGGCTGGGTGTATTGGTTTTTTCAGGTGGAGCGATCTTCGCCCTGGCAACGCTGCCGGTGGAATTGAATGCTTCTTCCCGTGCCAAGGCACTGCTGACCGATACCGGGATGATCATCGGTGATGATGAACGGCGAGGGATGAATAACGTATTGAATGCGGCTGCACTGACCTACGTTGCCGGTCTTGTTGCAGCAGTGATGCAGCTGTTGTATTTCGTATCTTTGGTTGGAGGCATGGGGGGAAGGCGCCGCTGAGGGTGAATCAATGCCAACCTTGTGCGGGAGGTTCTAAAAATAATCTCCCGCGAAGGTTGGTATAATCCATCTTATGCGGAAATTTATCGTCGCCCTAGCAATACTCCTTGGGTTTATTTTCGTCATCGCAAGACTCACAGAAATCCAAAAAATCGGACAAGTTTTACAAAGGGGGATATGGTGGTTCCTGGGTCTGGCACTCATCGTGCAGTTTTTATGGACGCTAAACTGTGGAGCATCCTTCAGGACGATTTACCGCGGCATGGGGATTGAAGAGCGGCTTGGGACTTTATCGCTCATTGTATCTGCGGCTAATTTTGTGAATATCGTAGCGCCATCCGGAGGGGTAAGTGGGATGGCGATTTTCATCAGCGAGGCACGGCGTAGAAATTACTCTGCCGCGCGGGCAGCTGCGGCAGGTGTGTTGTATCTGTTATTTGATTACCTGGGGCTGATCGCGATCCTTGCGGTCGGTTTGGTGATCATGATCAGGCGCAATGACCTATCGATCATTGTTATCCTAGCTTCAGCAGCTTTATTCGGGCTGGCCATGCTGTTCACTTATATGATCAACCTTGGGATGCAATCAGCGGTTTCATTCGGGAATGCCCTAGCGAAGATATCACGAATCATTAACCGCATCCTGCATCCGTTCATTCACCGTGAATACCTTTCCGAAGCCCATGCCCACGAATTTGCTCACGACGCTGCCGAAGGTTTGATCTTAATCCGTGGTCAACCCCGCAGTATCCTGCTGCCATTATTTTTGGCTTTAACCAACAAGACTGCCCAGATCATTATCCTGGTTTTGGTATTTCTGGCCTTTAAAATCCCTATCTCGATTGGTACAATCATTGCCTGTTTTAGTATCGGCACCTTGTTTGTGATCATTTCACCCACACCGGCGGGGATCGGGGTGGTGGAAGGAGCCCTCACGCTGGCGCTGACTTCGATGTATATTTCGCTCGAAGATGCCGCGGTGATCACGCTCAGTTATCGTGGGATTACCTTCTGGATACCCATGCTGGTGGGGATGATTTCGCTGCGCGCCCTGGAGAAGGTGGGGATCCAGCCCAATACGAATAATAACAAGATTAATGTTTGACCAATCCCCATCCTTCGTGTATAATCCAAATTCGTTTAATAGACCAGATTATTAAAAATTTCAAAGGATTCAGGTAATACAGAATGCCAAAGCGAACTTATCAACCAAAAATTCGTCGCCGATTGCGTGTGCATGGCTTCCGGCAGCGAATGTCAACTGCTGACGGGAGGAAGGTACTGAAAGCGCGCCGCCTCAAAGGTCGATATCGTCTGACAGTGGTTAAAAATAATCACGTTAAGAAGATCAACTGGCGTGGGTGAACCGCAATTTCCGGCTGACACAATCCACCGATTTCAAGCGGGTGAGGCGTTCTGGAAAGTCTTATGCCCACCCGTTTATTGTGTTGGTTGTGCTGCCCGCCGAGGGTGAAAGAACCCTTTTCGGTGTGACAGCTGGCCGGTCCGTGGGCAGCGCAGTCCAAAGGAATAGAGCCAAACGATTGATACGGGAAACCGTCCGTCCGCTTCTGTCCCAGGTACAACCAGGTTTGAAGCTGGTACTGATCGCCCGAAAGCCGATCCTGGTGGCTGAATATCCCGAAATCCGATTGTGCCTGATGGAGCTGCTCACCCGGGCTCAGGTACTGAACGATAGCAATGAATAACGAACATTTACAAGAAAACGAACACCTCGATGATAGCCATCCAGAACCACGCTTGCGAGACATTCAGGTAACTTTTTGGAACCTGCCTCGTATACCGTTATTGGCGCTGATCCGACTATACCAGCTGACCTTCTCGCGCACACTTGCGCCCAATACTTGTCGGTTTTACCCGACCTGCTCTCATTATGGCTACCAGGCGATCTATAAATATGGCGCAGTCAAAGGCAGCTTGATGGCAGCCTGGCGAGTTATACGGTGTAACCCATTCAACCGTGGTGGATTTGATCCTGTACCTTAGAAAAGATAACCGATGAATTCAAAAAAAATATTTCTGATCAGCACTTTGCTCCTGGTAAGTATCTTTATATCCTCCTGCAGCAGCTCGGTGTATGCCTCCACGAGCTGGCACGGTTTAACCGCAGATGTAAATTTAGCCTACCTTGCCGCCGGCACCCAGGTGTATGGTGTAGACCTGAATACCGGCGCTCAAAAATGGAAATTTCCTGACAAACCAAACGCTAAGGGTTTTTATGCCACTCCAATCCTTACCGAAGATGGGACGCAATTACTCGTCCCCAGTTATGACCACTCTTTATATAGCCTTGATCCCAATACGGGCGCTCAAAAATGGAAATCAGCCGACTTGAAGAACCGTTTGGTTGCCAGCCCACTGGTGATTGGCGATGTGATCTATCAACCTTCAGCGGATGGAAAAATTTATAAAATTAAGATCACTGATGGGACGACGATCAGTTCAATTCCCACCAGCAATGACCCCTTATGGGCTCAACCCGCAACCAGCCCAACCTGCGGATGCATTTATATTGCCTCGATGGATCACAACGTTTATTCCTTCGATGCCGGCACCGGCAGGCAGCTATGGAAAACCTCCGAAGATTTAGGCGGTTCCATCGTTTCTAAACCCGCCGTTGGACCAGATGGCACCCTATATGTTGGTACTTTTGGCAGCCAGCTTGTGGCGTTAGACCCTGCCGCTAATGGAAAAGTTAAATGGCGCTTTACTGCCCAGAATTGGGTTTGGGCAAGTCCAGCGCTGGTTAATAATATCCTGTATTTTGGCGACCTTTCGGGTAATTTCTATGCAGTCAATGCTGCCGATGGTACTGTTGCGTGGGGACCGATCAAGCCGAATAACACCATCGTGGATACTCCGCTGGTCTCAGGCAATCTACTCTACTTAACGACCGAGGCAGATACACTTTACACCATCAGTACTAGCGGAACGATATCCAACACCACTGTGGTGGGTGGAATTATCTATTCTGCGCCGGTCATTGCCGGGGATAAGATCCTCGTCGCACCCACCGGCTTCGGTAAAATCCTGCTGGTGGCCCTTAGCCTGGAAAACCCGAATAGTGCTCAGAAATGGGCCTTCCCTCCAGCACAGTAATGATATCGGATAAATACGGAGAAACTCCATTATGTGGAACACTGTAATCCTCACCCCCATGACGAATGTGTTGATCTGGATCTACAACTTCTTCTTCCAAAACTTCGGCATTGCCATTATCCTGTTCACCATCGTGATCAAGCTGATCACCTTCCCGCTGACTGCATCCCAGCTAAAGGGCCAGAAAAAGATGACTGAATTGAACCAGTCGAAAAAATGGCAGGAAATGCAGAAAAAATACAAGGATGATAAAGAGAAATTATCGCAGGAGACGATGAAAATGTACCAGGAAATGGGCATCAACCCGCTCGCTTCCTGCCTGCCTCTATTGATCCAATTCCCGATTATGATCGGTTTGTACCAATCCATCTCACTCGCCATGGCGCAGGCTCCCATCCAGCTATTAAATCTCAGCCGGAGCCTGTATGCTTTCATCCCAGCTTCCTTGCTGATCCCGCTGAACAGCAAATTCCTGTGGCTAAACCTTGGTTTACCAGAACAAGCCTCCCCGTTGTTTTACCTGCCCATCATCGGTATTGGCATCCCCATCATGACCATCCTGGTAGTGCTCACTACTTACCTACAATCGAAGTTAATGACCCCCGCAACCGGCGGAGCCAACGACCAGGGTGCCCAGATGTCAAGATCGATGAACCTGATGATGCCCCTTATGATGGGTGTGATCACCTGGTCACTCTCTTCAGGATTGGCACTGTATTTTATCGTCAGCAACCTGCTGGGTATTGCGCAATATGCAATGATGGGAAATGTACATTGGAGCAACCTGCTGCCCAAACGAAAAACTGCCCCTGCTAAGTAATGCAAGCTCCACAGGCCATCTGGATAGAGATAAAACTATGAACTCAAAACGTGCGACGATAGAAATCATTGCCCCAACCATTAATGAGGCCATTGAAAAAGGTTTGACAGACCTGGAATTAACCCGTGATGAGGTCGATATCGAAATCCTCGATGAAGGCAGCCGGGGACTGTTCGGCCTTGGTTCGCACCAGGCCAGGGTACGCTTGATCGTAAAGCAAAGTATGTCTGGTGTAGCTGAGCCCGAAGTCAGCTCTGCTACCGATGAAGAAGAATACGTAGAAGCTGTTGAGGAAGAACCAGCGCCGAAACCTGTGCGCATCCCACCGGCTAATGCAAAAGAGGAAATCCCCCTGCATGTAGCGCAGGAAACCGTCAGCGAGCTGCTTTCCAAGATGCACATCCAGGCTGAAGTTGAAGCATCTTATGGCGAAGTGGATGATGAACGCGGGACCCGTGCCATCCTGGTGGATGTAAGCGGCAAGGATTTAAGCATATTGATAGGCAAACGCTCAGAGACGCTGAATGCCTTGCAGTACATCTCCCGACTGATCGTCAGCAAGGAGCTTGGCGAAAACGTTACCCTGGTGATTGATGTGGAAGGGTACCGCGCCCGTCGTGAGCGCCAGCTGCGCCAGCTAGCTCATCGCATGGCGGAACAGGCGGTAAAGACGGGACGCAAGCAAATCCTCGAACCCATGCCGCCCAATGAACGCAGGATCATCCACATGGAACTGCGGGAAGATGCCCACGTAACCACCGAAAGTTTCGGTGAAGAACCCCACCGCAAGGTGACGATCATACTCAAAGAGTGACCCGATCGCACAGGGTGCCGCACTGAAGCTTCAGACGGCATCCTTTTTTATTCAAGGTATAATTTATTCATGTTCAGCCTCTCCCCGCTGGAACCGATCAATTATCTCATTATCGGTCACCTGACCCGCGATCTGACTCCCGCCGGGCCGCGCATCGGTGGCACGGCCGCATATGCCGGCCTGACGGCGAATGCCCTGGGTCTGCGAGTTGGGATCGTGACCTCCTGGGGGGCGGAAATACCCCTGGGAAAACTAATGCACATCCCCATCATCAGTTATCCAGCCGAGCATTCGACGACATTCGAGAACATCTACACCGAAAATGGACGGGTGCAGGTTGTGCATACCGTTGCCCCAAGCCTGGACTACCACCTCATCCCCGAACCCTGGAGGCAGGCACCGATCGTCCATCTTGGACCGGTCGCTCAGGAGGTGGAGCCGGGGCTGGTGCGGCATTTCCCCAACTCTTTGGTAGGCGTCACGCCCCAAGGCTGGCTGCGCACATGGGATAAAGAAGGTCACGTTAGCCCCACAGAATGGCCCGAATCCGCCTTCACGCTGCAGCAATCGGGTGCGGCGATCCTGAGCATCGAAGATGTGCAAAACGATAAATCCCGGATCGAAGAAATGGCTTCAGCGTCGCGCATCCTGGTTATCACGGAGGGGGCTGCTGGAGCCCGGGTTTATTGGAACGGTGACGTCAGGCGGTTCAGACCACCCCCGGAAGAGGAGCTAGATTCGACCGGCGCAGGCGATATCTTCGCGGCAGCCTTTTTCACCCGCCTTTACCTGACGCGCGATCCATGGGAATCGGCTCGCTTCGCCAACCAAATTGCTGCCACCTCGGTCACCCGGCGTGGATTGGATGGCATTCCCACCGCAGAAGAAATCCAGGAATACCTGATCGAGGTACTTTAATGGGGCGGATCTACACGATTGCCAACCAGAAAGGTGGTGTAGGGAAAACCACCACAACGGTAAATCTGGGAGCATTCCTGGCTTCGATGGGTCAGCGCACCCTGCTAGTCGACCTCGACCCACAAGCCAATGCCACCTCCTGCCTGGGCATCGATAAAAGAAAAATCAGTAATAGTGTCTATGATGTCATCATTGGAGCCACTCCAGCGTTAAAGAACATCCTATACAATCCTCGCCTGAACATTTCCCTGCTTCCCTCTTCGCCCGCCCTGGCTGGAGCGGAGATCGAGCTCGTCCCGGTGATCGCCAGGGAGACCAGGCTGAAGGAAGCCCTGCTTCCCATTATTGAGAGATATGATTACATCCTGATCGATTGCCCGCCCTCCCTCGGCTTGTTGACCCTCAATGGCGTCGTTGCCGCCAGGGATGGGGTGATCATTCCGGTGCAGTGCGAGTTCCTGGCACTGGAAGGTATCGGGCAACTCAACCAAACCCTGGGCCGGATCCGCAGCTCATTGTTTCCTGATTTACGGGTGCGGGGGGTCATATTAACCATGTTCGACGTGCGCACACGGCTCAGTGCCGACGTCGTCAATGAAATCAACCGTCACTTTCCAAGCCAGGTGTTCGCGACCATCATCCCGCGCTCGGTCCGCCTGGCAGAAGCACCTTCCTATGGGCAGCCCATCTCGGTGTATGCCCCGGGCTCGAATGGTGCGATTGCTTATTCCAACCTGGCGCGCGAGATCCTGGTTGGCGACGGAGTCTTGATCCCCGAAGCGGTTCAATCCATGGTGAGGACAGAATGACAAAAAAGACAGGACTTGGCAGAGGGCTTGATGCTCTCATCCCGGAGGGAGAATTTACACCAGAATCGCCCTCAACAGCCCCCACCAGCGGGTATCAGATATTGCCCATTGAGAACATCAGCCGCAACCCACGCCAGCCGCGCACTCAAATCGACCAGGAAGAGCTGGCAGAGCTGGCCGCATCCATCAAGGAGAACGGCATCCTGCAGCCGCTGATCGTATCGGCAGCAGATGAGCCCGGTCAATATACACTCATTGCCGGTGAGCGCAGGCTGATCGCCGCAGGGATGGCAGGCCTTGATAGCGTCCCGGTGCTGGTTCGAGAAGCGTCTGACTTACAGCGTCTCGAGCTGGCCCTGATCGAAAACGTCCAGAGGGCTGACCTGACCCCGCTCGAGGCGGCTGAGGCGTACCGCCAGCTGGCAGATGATTTTAACCGCTCACATGAGCAGATCGCCCAGCAGCTGGGCAAAAGCCGGGTGGCGATCACCAACACGCTGCGCCTATTAAAATTACCTGATGACGTGCGCCATGCCCTTTCAATTGGTGAGATTAGCGAGGGGCATGCACGAGTTTTGCTCAGTCTGCCCAATGAGCAAGCCCAGTCTGCAGTGCTGCAGACCATCCTTAAACACGAGCTGAACGTGCGGAAAACAGAGGAACTGGTGCGGAAGTATCTCGGTCAGCGCCCTGCCGCGCAATCAACCCCGATCCCAAAACCCGATGTCACATTCCTGGAAGACCGGCTGCGGGTACGGCTGGGAACGCGGGTGAACCTGAGACCGAGTAAAAAAGGGGGGACGCTGGTGATCCATTATTATTCAGATGAAGAATTGGATGCGCTGGTTATGCGCATTCTCGGCCAGGTTGACTGACCGGCAGCCATGCTCGTTGTACACAACTCCAAAATCCATACATTTGATCCCGGGCAACCAACCGTCTCTGCCATTGCCATCGAGCATGGGCGGGTGATTGCAGTTGGTACAGATGAGGAAATCTTACATGCATTTAAGACGATTGATCTCCTAAATGCCGGGGGGCGAACGGTTGTCCCGGGTATCACCGATGCTCACATCCATCTGGAAGAATATGCCTTCAGCCTGCTAAAAGTCGACTGTGAAGTTCCCACGCTGGAAGAATGCCTGAAGAGGATCGCCCAGCGCGTAATCACCACCCCACCCGGTGAATGGATCCTGGGACACGGCTGGAACCAGAATAACTGGGATGAAGGCTATGGGACTGCCTCCCGATTGGATGAAATTGCTCCCGATAACCCTGTCTACCTGACGCACAAATCGCTGCACTCTGCCTGGGCGAACACGGCTGCGCTGCATCTGGCGGGTATAAGAAGTGAGACTCCAGACCCTGCGGGAGGCCGGATTGGGCGGTTAGCTGATGGCAACCCGGATGGGATTGTTTTCGAATTGGCCATGGGGTTGCTTGATCAAGCGATTCCCGCACCAGGCCTCGAGCAGGTGATACATGCCATACAGGTAGCCATCCCCAGGCTATGGCGTATGGGTCTCACCGGTGTGCACGACTTTGACACCAGCCGCTGTTTCTCAGCTCTGCAGGTGCTTCACCAGAGAGACCAGCTCAAGCTGCGGGTGCTGAAATCAATTCACCTTGAAGATCTCCCCCACGCGATCGAGATGGGGCTGAGGTCAGGTTTTGGTGATGATATGTTGCGCATCGGTGCGCTGAAGCTGTTCGCCGACGGTGCCCTCGGACCCCACACCGCCGCCATGCTGGCGCCTTACGATGATGAGCCTACCAACCGGGGCATCCTGATGCTCGATGCAGACGATTTATTTGAGCATGGGCGTCTTGCTATTGCGCATGGCATCAGCCTGGCGATCCACGCCATCGGTGACCGTGCCAATCGCCAAGTCCTTGACGGCTATGCGAAGCTGCGGGAATATGAACACACCCTGCCACCAGGGTCTTACCGCCCCATGAGGCATCGCATCGAGCACGTACAGGTGATCGATCCTGCTGACCTGCCTCGATTCTCAAAATTGGAGCTGATCGCCTCGATGCAGCCGATCCACGCCACATCGGACATGCACATGGCTGACCGATATTGGGGGCAGCGCTCGGCTTATTCCTACGCCTGGCGCAGTCTGTTATCCGGCCATGTACCGCTGGCATTCGGTTCAGATGCACCGGTGGAATCACCCAACCCGTTCTGGGGTGTCCACGCGGCAGTTACCCGCAGGCGGGTGGATGGTACACCGTCTGCACAAGGCTGGTACTCCGAGCAAAGATTACTGATCGATGAAGCCTTGGGTGCCTATATAACCGGTCCAACCTTCGCGTCTGGTATGGAAGCCTGTCTGGGTAAATTGATGCCAGGCTACCTGGCTGACCTGCTGGTATTAAACGAGAATCCCTTTACGTGTCCCCCCGAAGAGTTGCTGAACATCCATCCTTTGGCAACCATGGTGGGTGGCGAATGGGTAGTTTCAGACCTGGAATAAAAAAACGCTGGACCGAAGTTCCAGCGCATAGACTGTGACTTATCTGCTGATTAAGGCAGCATGCCGATTGCCAGCGGTTCACTCTGCAGCAGGTCCGCAATGACCACCAGGCGGTGCAGATAGGTGCGCGTGTCCTGGTCCCAATCTGCGCAGGTGATCAGTGATATCTGGGGGGTTTCGCTGGGAAGGGTTACAGACATATCTCCATCATCGGTTAGCTTGCTCTCACGCACCTGGTAGGTGTATATATTTTGCTCGGTATAAACCAGCACCAGCTCACCCACCGATAGCTCGTCCAGATGGCGGAAGGGACCATCGCCCAATCCCGCGACGGTCACATGCCCAGCCAGACCGGTATTGCTCCCCAACCCGGGCCAGGAAGTATTACCCATCCACGCTACTTCCTCCCTTAACCCCGAGATCAACCAGCTGAACCCATCATATGGCACATATTTGACCACGGTGTCCAGATTCAGGATGGGGATGACGATGCGAGTGACATCACTGGTGTCTGGGCCAACTTCACCTGGCTGAGGGGTGATGGTAATCACAGGTGTGGGGACGGGGTAATTGGGGAGGGTCACGATGGGTACATAGGCGTCGGGAGTGGAAAAAGCCGATGCCGGTTGATACGGAAGGTTGGGAGCAGATGAGGCGGAACCCTGCCCCTGCTGCGCTATCAGTCCGTTTGAGGTGGGCGTCGGTGAAATTATCTGGGCGAGCTGGTTCTTGCTGAGCACGCCGGAGGAGGTGACTGCCAGCATGAATCCGACCAGGAGCAGCAGTGCTCCACCCACGGTCATCCACAGCTTGTTCTTATGACTGCGGGCTTTTGACCAGACAACCAGCAGGATCAACACTGCCACACCGAGAACCATCAGGAAAACCCCAGGGAGCATCGCAGCCGGTTTGACGCTCGCCTCGCTCCAGTTTAACGGCAGCTCACCAGTGCCCGGTAATGTCTGGTACTGCACGGTATATGAAGCGCCTGCATTTTTTACAATGGAATTATTTAACGCATCTGTAAAGGTTAACCAGGCGGTGTTGATGGCTGCTTCCGTTTTCGACAGGGTTGAATTGACCTTCACAGTTGCGACGATCGTTACAATAGCACCGGGGTTGACATCTCCTATGGTGACGCTGAAAGAACGTGTCCCCTTGGAAAACGAACCTTGGGTGGTGGTCACAGTTTGCAAATCCAGATATGTGTCGAATGTGTCGGCTACAACGTTGTTCCTTGTTGGTCCGGTACCATTGTTTGAGACTTTTATGGTAAAGGTGAAAATCTGATCTACTTTGCCGGTTGTCGGCGCAACGCCGTTGGTTATTATCCCGTTCGGCAGCAAAGTACCCGTCACTGTAGGAGATGGTCCTGCGGTGGGACTAGGCGTAATGGTAAATGTGCTCGTTGGAGTGACAGTATGGGTTGGTGTGAACGTTGCGGTGGAAGTAAGGGTTGGAGTGGAGGTAGCAGTGGAGGTGGAGGTAGGGGTTGGTGTGAGTGTAGCCGTCGAGGTAAGGGTGGGGGTAATTGTTGTTATTGTGGGTCCGATTGTCTGCTGGAGATCTATATCATTCTGATTCTGTATTTCGGATGAACTTGAATCAAAGCCGAGCTTTTCGAGGGCATGCGCGGATGATGCCAGCCTGGGGAAAATTATAAATCCAACTAAAATCCAAAAAACCAGAATGCCGATTGACACCCTGGCCGTAGGTTTAGCAAACTTTTCCCACATTAACCGTAGCTTATTCATCTATTTTTTTTCACACACAATAACCATAAGTACGCTTGCCAAATATTATAACACTTCACATGAGCATGATATTAATTTCGCCATGTAACTATATTTACGAAGAAGCATCTAAATCACTAATCAGATTGAGTATCCTTAATTATCCATCAGGAGAATTGAAGGGACTGATTGCGGGTACGGATGTTGAACCCGGAATTCTACTGGTTCTGGTTCCCCATCTGATATTTCCGTTTAGATGGCGTGAAGCTCCGAATTTAATCGCGACAGAAAACCCGATTCCGCTTGTTTAGCGGACCGGTGCGGATGAGTTGTCCGAACCTGGCATGCGTTATAATGTGGGCTGCTTTCCACAAACAGAAGTAGCAGTAAATGAAGACAAGGGATTGATATTAAGGGCTGTACCAGCTGAAGACATGCAGCCAGATACGAAGGTTGCGCTAATATTATCAGTATCAACAGAATTCTCATGGAAACCCAAACCACACAGCGCAAGATAAACAAAAGCCAACTCTTTCCCCTGGTTTTGATCGGGTCTGGATTAATTATCCTGGGTGTGCTGTTAATCAGGGTGCTCACAACGGGATCCCCGAAGGTTGAATATTCAGTTGTGCCTTCGGCAGTTAATTTCCCTGCGCCTGAATTGATACTGAACGACCTTAATGGCAACAAAGTGAACCTGGCTGATCACCGTCAGCAAATCGTGATGATCAATAATTGGGCCACCTGGTGCCCACCATGCAAGGCTGAGATGCCAACCCTGAATAAATACTTCAAAGCCCACTCAGGGCAAGGATTTATGTTGTTCGGGATCAATGCCGGCGATCCGTCAAAGGATGTACCAGTTTCGTTCACGATTATGGACTTTCCTTCCCAATCCTGCTCGATCCTAACACCTCGACGCTGACCAATTTTCGCAATGACAGCCTGCCCAGCTCGTATGTGATCGACCACAATGGGAAAGTCATCCTGGCCTGGACGGGGCCCATCAGCCAGGAAATGCTTGAAAAATATATCACTCCACTGTTGGAGCAGTGAATTTTATGGAAGCAAAAGTGATCTGGAAAAATCAACTTTCATTTACCAGCACCGGTTCGAATGGAATAACCATCCCACTGACTGCTGAACCCCTTGTGGGAGGGGATAAGGAAGGTATCGAACCGATGGAGCTGGTTGCGATTGGGTTAGCCGGTTGTACTGCCCTGGATGTAATTTCCATCCTGCAGAAGAAACGCCAGGACGTAACGTCGTTCGAAGTGCAGGTGCATGCAGAACGGGCTGCAGACTATCCAAAAGTCTTCACCAACATCACCATCGAATATATCGTCGTTGGGCACCATGTCGAACCCGCAGCGGTCGAACGCTCGATAGAGCTATCGGCGACGAAATACTGCCCGGTTCAGGCGATGCTGCACGAGGCATGCAATATCGAGCATAAGTATTCAATAAAAGATGCAGTTGAGCCTACCGATTGAAGATCGATGACTGGTAATCTACCCTGCATTAAGCAACAAATGTGCTATAACAATTATTTACACTTTGTGTTATAGTTATCTCGAAGTTGTAAAGCGGCTCATATATAAGAATGGGGTTGCAGAATCAGAAAATCAGCACAACAAATTGAGAGCAATATCCGCCCATCGTTGAGTTCGTTTTCTTAATAGAGTAAAATCAATCAAATTTCTCCTTGAAAAAAATATAAATCAGGTTAAAGTTAACAATTATTTTTCCTGACTTATGTTTATGAACATACAGAACCTTATTTGAAATAAAATACACAAGCACATTAGCAAAAAGCATTGCGGTTTGATTGCATAAATCACCTATGAATGCTATAATAAATTACTTGTAATTTCCCCCCTTTATGAGTAATTAATCACCAATTCTTTACCGGCTTTAGGCCCTTTTATTGATATTAATCCTGAGTTGAGCCGGATATAAGAATTAAGTATATTAAATCCTTGAAATAAAAATCTTAGATCAGAGAAGATAAAGATGAAAGTAATTGAATTGCAAACAACACCCCTGGATAATCTGCGTCAGATGGCGCGCGACCTGAACGTTCAGAATGCGAACCGACTGAAAAAAGATGACCTGATATTAAAAATCCAACAAGCAGAAGCGGAACGCGATGGTCTTGAGCTGCGTGGGGGCATCCTGGAGATCATGAGCGATGGGATGGGTTTCCTGCGCTCAGGGCATTACCAGCCGGGTGCTTTTGATGTATATGTGTCACAGTCACAGATTCGAAGATATAGCCTGCGGGATGGTGACTTGATCATTGGTCACGTCCGTCCGCCGCGTGAATCGGAAAAACACTACGGCCTGCTAAAAGTTGAGACGGTCAACGGGATAGACCCGGAAGAGATCCGCAACCGGCCTGCATTTGAGAGCCTGACCCCAATTTTCCCAGACAAACGCTTTAATTTGGAGACCGACCGGCATACCCTGGCAACCCGCTTGATCAACATGGTAACACCCATCGGACGCGGTCAGCGTGGGTTGATCGTATCCCCGCCCAAGGCAGGCAAGACCACCATCCTGAAGCAGCTCGCCAATGCAATTTCCACCAACCACCCGGATGTCTATCTGATGGTCGCCTTGATCGGTGAGCGCCCGGAAGAAGTCACCGACATGGACCGGTCGGTGGACGCCGAGGTGATCTCATCGACATTCGACGAGCCTGTCACTTCCCACGTCCGCGTAGCGGAAATGGCCTTGGAACGTGCCAAGCGTATCGTGGAGACCGGGCGGGATGTAGTCATCCTGATGGACTCGATCACCCGCCTGGCACGTGCCTATAACCTGGTGGTCACACCATCCGGTCGGACGTTGTCTGGAGGGATTGACCCTTCGGCGCTGTACCCACCCAAGCGCTTCTTCGGTGCTGCACGAAATATCGAGGAAGGCGGCTCACTGACCATCATCGCTACCTGCCTGGTTGATACCGGTTCGCGCATGGATGACGTCGTTTACGAAGAGTTCAAAGGCACCGGCAATATGGAGCTGCTGCTTTCTCGGCGGCTGCAGGAACGCCGCGTTTTCCCCGCCATCGATATCGAGCGCTCCTCCACCCGGCGTGAAGAGCTACTGCTGGGTCCTGATTTAACCCCGCGGGTTTGGTTGATGCGCCGCATGTATGACCAGATGATCGCGGCACCGCCATTCGGTGCCGGAATGGACCCTGCTACAGCAACCGAAGCAATCCTGCAGCGCTTATCAAAAACCGACGATAACCTGGCATTCCTCGAAACCCTCAACGACGATCAGGATTAATTTCCTAATATTGGTATAAGCGCGCATTTACGCAATGCAGTTATAATACACGCGCGTAAAATTGGTATTGTTCATGGATGAGAAGATAACGAAAGAAGGTCGCCCGTCAAATCCCCCTGCGCTGCCCGCGGCAGCGAAAGGGCAGCGGGAGCTAAATAGTGTGCTGCTGGCAGGTGTTTGGATGCTGGCTTTAAGCTTGGTGTTATTGGCTGGTTACATTACCTGGCGCGCCCGATCTACCCAAGTTTCAGCTCAAGGACTGACCCCCACCCTCACTCCCCAGGATGATCACCCTGCCTCTTCTTCCAGCCAGGTCTCGGCTGAGCTGCCCGGGTTTTTTAAAGGGGTGCCTGAGAAAGCAATTTTTCGGCGGACGAACATCCACACCAATATCCCCACCCGCTCCCGCACAAATGTACTCGAATATTCAGTGACCACTGGCGATTCGGTTTTTGGGATCGCAAAAAGTTTTAACTTGCACCCCGAGACCATCTTATGGGCAAATTATGACCAGCTGAACGACTCACCCGATATGTTGAACCCAGGGATGACGCTTAACGTCCCGCCTGTGGATGGGGTGTATTACCAGTGGCAGGAAGGCGATACCTTTGAATCGGTAGGGGCGAAATTTGAAGCCAGTGTGGCGGAGATCCTCGGGTGGGAAGGGAATAATTTCGACCTGACCAACCCGCAAGTTGAGCTTGGGCAGTGGATCATGATTCCCAACGGGCACCGTGAGTTCCGCCAGTGGGTTGTGCCCACCATTGCCAGAGCTCATTCAGGCGTCTCGAAATCTGTGCTGGGTCCGGGAGCATGTGAGGGAGACTATTCTGGCGCTTATGGCTCGGGTGTCTTCGCCTGGCCAAGCAGTCAACACTCCCTCTCGGGCAATGATTACTGGTCCGGTCATCTTGGCATTGATATTGCCGGCTCGTTAGGCGATGGTGTCTTCGCGGCTGACTCAGGCGTGGTCGTGTTTGCCGGCTGGGCGAATGGCGGCTATGGGAATATGGTGATGATCGACCATGGCAACGGATACCAGTCTCTGTATGCCCATTTGAACTCCGTCAGCGCAGGCTGCGGTCAGAGCGTTGGCACCGGGACGTATATCGGGGCGATTGGTAGCACTGGGAATTCGACCGGACCCCACCTGCATTTTGAAGTGCGTTATATGGGTGGTTTTATCAGCCCGTGGTACGTATTGCCGTAAGCACAGCACCAATTATCCGTTCAATTTATTCTTTTGATAATTTGTGAAAGGGAAACCTATGCCGGAACATGACATGGATTTTAATACCCAGATCCTTGCTGAGACAGAAAACTTGCATTACCAGGTATGGAAGGCTGATGAGCCCGATGGCGAAACAACCTATCACCTGGAATTAAATAATGTCACCATCCATTTCTTCACCGAGGAATGGGAAGAATTCTTAAAATTGATCCACATGCTGGGGAAAAAGTAGGGCTCTGCATTTAGAGCCCCTGATCAAGGATATTCGATTACGGGGTAACCGTAACCTGGGTTACGTAGGGAATCACTGACTGGCATGCCTCGGTGAGGTGAGCTGAGACGTGTTCCCAATCCATGGGGGTTTTGGCGGCGAAGTTGGTGTACATGGCATAGGAAAGACAGCCAGGACCAACGTGATAATTCGCAATGGTGAACTTCCACAGTTCCTCGTAGGTGGAGATTGTGCCGGCGATCTTTCCCGTTGCATTATATACAATTTGAGCCACCTGTTCGCAGTTCGCCAGCATAGTGTGTGCCACCAGGTCTATACTGGTGTCTGTGCTGGTGAGGTCGATCCCGAATTCACAGGTTGCACAATCAGCGTCGGCGCTGGTAGCCAGAGCACCTCTGAGGATGGCTTGATTTTCTGGAGCAAGCTTCAAATAGCCAACTGAACACTCTTCTGCCGTAAGCACCAGGGGACAGAATTGGTTATAAAAAGATGGATTCCATAGCAGGAGGGCATCTGCACCATTATCGGTGATCTGTCCCAAGCCGAATTCCTGGGGCTCCTTGAACACTCCCGGCCAAAATTGACTCTCCTGGGCGAATATGTTTTTTAACAATTGTGCCGGCACTTTTACATCATTTGCTGCCAGCATGATCTGGCCATCGAATTGGTTCTGCCAAACGATCACTTCTGGCATAGCTACTTCCAAGCCACAATTATCGGCATAGCCATTGGAAAGCAGCCCCCCACTAGGGCAGGTAGAGGCGTCCACCGCGCCCTCAGCGATCAGTCGACCAGCCAGGTAGGAATACGGTTCCTCCGTCTCAAGGAAGGCTGTATCTTCCGGGGTGGTCAACCACTGCGGCACACCGCCCACCGGTGGAAATGCCTGCCAAACCTGTGAACACGTCGCAAGCTCATTGCCCTTCCACTGGCTGGAAATCACGTCCACATACCAGCCACCACTGCTGGGCGTGGCACTCACACCACTGTCGATTACGCGTACCTTGGCAGTAAAAACCTGACTGGAATCCCCGAAGCTCGAATCAGCCCAAAATTGGATCGTTAAACCCACAATAGGGGTGGGCAGCAGCGGGATATCGCACGCGGTCCCTTCACAGACAGTTTCGATGCCATTGATCGTGGCGTGAATTGCAATGATTTGCTCATTTGGCAGGGGTTCCACACCCTCGAAATGCATGGAGGGGATGGTTGGGCATAAATTTTCCGGAGGCCTGGGTGAACACCCGCTCAATGAAACATACACCTCCGAGGGAGGCAGGTCAACCTCGATCTGCTTCTCGGCTGGTGCGCTGCCAATAAAATACAGGTACAATCCCTGGCATCCACCTTGAGGCTGCTGACCATTATCCAGCCCTGTACACGATTGGGTGTTGATCCATTGGTTGTAGATTGTCCCGCCACAATCGGTTAAAACTTCTGGAGCAGTTGGCCAGCCTTCATGGTCGATAAACACCTGGCATAATAATGAACTGTCTGACCATTTAAGCAACCACCACTCATACCTGGTGTAGGCAACATTGATGGTTGCTTTCCGTCCGGTTGCCTCGCCGGTGCTATCAGCGGCGTGAACAGTGCTTGCTTCATGCAGAGTAACCAGCAGAAACAAGCAAACAAAACACGTCCGGAAAAGTCGCATCAGCTTTTCCACCAAATATACATTATCATGGTTAGACGGCATTGTCAATATTCCTTGCAGCAACGATAAGCGCGTGATAAACTCGTAGCTGATAAGTTTATCAACAGCATATAGTGTCCTTCCGTATGGTGAATGTACCGGGTTTTGGATATGGGGCGGACCGGACATCTTTCAAACACAGCTCATCGCTCGCTGTTTTTTAAATAATCACGGTCACCAGGTTGTGTATAATTCAACCATAAAGAAAAATTTACCATGCCTCCTATTATTTACCTCCTAGATGGACATGCCCTGGCGTATCGGGCATATTTCGCCCTTACCCGAGGCTCTTCCTCGGCATTTACCACCCATGCCGGAGAACCAACGGCGGGTGTGTTTGGTTTTACTTCCATCTTGCTGCGACTGCTCGAGCAAGACCATCCGGATTACCTGGCAGTAACCTTTGACACCGGGAAAACATTCCGCGACAAGCTCTTCCCAGAGTATAAAGGCACTCGCGCCAAGATGCCGGAAGATCTGCGGCCTCAAATGGAGCGCATCCGCCAAATCGTAGACGCGTTCAATATCCCCCGCCTTGAAAGGGAAGGCTACGAAGCGGATGACCTGCTTGGCAGCCTATCCCGCCGCCTGGCAGACCAGGGTTATGGGGTTAAGATCATCACTGGTGATCGTGACCTGCTTCAGCTGGTGGATGACCGTATCCTGGTAAACCTGCCCGGAAAATCGCTCGCCGATGCCAGGGACTTTTTCGCCAAGGATGTAGTTGAAATGTTAGGTGTCACCCCCAGGCAGGTGGTTGACTATAAAGCCCTGGTGGGAGATAAATCGGATAATATCCCCGGCGTGGCAGGGATAGGCGAGAAGACTGCAGCCTCGTTGCTGCTGAGTTATGAGACTTTGGATGGCGTTTTCTCTCATTTGGATGACCTGTCGGAGAGTACGCGCAAAAAACTAGAAGCCAACAAGGAAAACGCTTACCTGAGCCAGAAATTGGCAACCATCGTCACCGACCTGGACGTGAGTTTGGACCTGGAAATGGCACGCACCGACGTATTCGAACCTGCCCGGGTGGAGGCATTATTCCGCGAGCTGGAATTCCGTGCGCTGATGGGTCGCCTTACCGCACTATATCCCGCGTTTGGTAAAACAACGTCTAAAAAGCAGGAACAGCTATCGCTGTTCTCCCAGGATGTGCCAGGGAGCGCTCCCTCACCAGAATATGCCGGGCAGATCACCGTCCATGTGGTTAACGACGAAAAAAGTTTACGTGACCTGGTGGAAAGGCTGAGCGCAGCTAAATTGATCTCATTTGACACCGAGACCACCTCCACCGACCAGATGCGTGCAGACTTGGTGGGTATATCGGTGGCGGTTGATGACGACGAGGGCTGGTATATCCCGGTTGGTCACCAGGCTGCTCCCGGGCAGCAGCTGCCGGTGAACAAGGTGATCGATGCACTGCGAGCACCTTTTACCGATCCCAACATTCAAAAAGTCGGTCACAATATCAATTACGATTTTATTATGCTGGCACGGAATGGCTTGCAACCTGCTCCGTGCACCTTCGACACCATGATCGCTGAATGGCTGACGAACCCCACGTCGCACAACCTGGGGCTGAAGAATCTCGCCTGGGTGCGGTTGGATTTCCGCATGACGGAGATAACCGAGCTAATCGGTTCAGGCAGGAAACAGATCACGATGGACCGGGTTCCGATTGAAAAAGCAGCACCTTATGCCGCCATGGATGCCATCGCAGTGGTCCGTTTGCTGCCTGGATTGCAGGCTGAGCTAACCGCCAACTCAGCTTTGAAATTATTCAACGAGATCGAGATGCCACTCGTACCCGTGATTGCTGATATGGAAATGGCGGGCATCGCTCTCGATATCAATTTCCTTAAGAAGATGTCGGATGAGCTGCGCACACGTTTGGATGAATTGGAAAATCAAGTGTATCAGCACGTCGGTGAGCGTTTTAATATTAATTCTACCCAACAGCTGTCGGATGCCCTGTTCAACCGTCTGAAATTGGTACCCCCCGATCGGACCAAGCGGACCGAAGCCGGAAATTACTCCACCTCTGCTGAGGTGCTGGAATCATTGCAGGGAAAGCATCCCGTGATTGACCAGCTGCTTGAATATCGTGAGCTCTCGAAGCTTAAATCCACCTACCTGGATGCGCTGCCCAACCAGGTGAACCCAGCCACTGGACGGGTGCATACTTCATATAATCAGACCGGCAGCGTTACTGGGCGGATTGCTTCTTCAGACCCCAACCTTCAAAATATCCCCATCCGCACGGAGCTCGGCCGGCAGGTGCGGCAGGCATTTATCTCCGAGGCGGGAAATACCCTGCTGTCAGTCGACTATTCGCAGGTTGAGCTGCGTATCGCAGCTCACATGTCTAATGATCAGGCTATGCTGGCTGCTTTCCGGGCCGGTCAGGATATTCACACAGCCACAGCGGCTGCCATTTTAGGAAAAACCCTTGATAAAGTCACCAAGACCGAGCGTCGCAATGCCAAGGCGATCAACTTTGGGCTGCTGTACGGGATGAGCCCCTATGGCCTTACCCGTACCAGCGACTTAACCCTGGCGGAGGCGGAGGATTTTGTCGAGGCCTACTTCAAGCAATTCCCGGGAGTGAAGAATTATCTGGATAATATGCGCCTGCTTGCAGCCAGGCAGGGTTTCGTGGAGACCCTTCTCGGACGACGGCGCTACTTCCCAGGCTTAAAATCTGGCGGGAATCCTGCAACACGTGCCCGTGAGGAACGTGAAGCGATCAATGCCCCCATCCAGGGGACCGCGGCAGACATCATGAAGATCGCCATGGCACACGTCGCTGCTGCAATTAAGGAGCAGGAATTGAATGGGCGTATGCTGCTCCAGGTGCATGATGAGCTTGTGCTTGAATGCCCGGAAAAGGAATTACATAAGACTGCTCAGGTTGTGCGCAGGATGATGGAAAATGCCTATAATTTAGTGATCCCCCTGAAAACCGAAGCCCGGCATGGGCATGATTGGGGAGATTTATCTGTATTGGAAGAATAGGATACAAATATGAGTGGCAACCAACAAGATTACCAAAGTGCGATGAACCAGGGTCATTCTGCCGCGTGGGACCAGGACTGGAAGACAGCCAGTTCTTATTATCGGATCGCAATTGACGAGTTCCCGGAAAACGCGAATGCGTTAACCAGCCTTGCTCTGGCACTTTTTGAGCTCCAAAAATATGCAGAATCATTGGATTATTACCTGCGGGCGACAAAAATATCACCCAATGACCCTGTTCCGATGCAAAAGGTGGCTGAAATCCAGGAACGATTGGGTGACCTGGACAAAGCTTCCAAAGCCTATTTGGATGTGGCTGAGCTCTACGCCCGCAATAAAGACCTGGACAAAGCCATCCGCAGCTGGTTGCATGTGGTCGCCTTGAATCCCGAGATAATGGCTGCTCATACCCGCCTGGCCGTGGTATATGAACGCATGGGCAATACCACCGATGCCATGGGTGAATATATCGCCATCGCCAGTCTATTGCAAAGCCAGGGGAATCTGCCTAAAGCGATCCAAACCATGAAACATGCCCTGGAGGTAGTCCCGAATAGCAAAGAAGCCAGCCTGGCATTATCCATTCTGCAGAGTGGGAAACCCCTACCCCGACCGAGCCGTCCGCATGGCGCTCTCGGACCATTGATGATGTCCCAGGTCCGTCAATCGGAAATGACAAAGAACGAAGACATGGATCGACAGCGGCTGGATCCAATCCAGGAAACCAAGCAAAAAGCGATGACCACCTTGGCTGAAGTTTTGTTTGAACAGGAAGTAGCCCAGGGATCTCAAAACCGGAGAGGTTTTACTACGATCGCTAAGGACGCTGGCGGCGCTGGATCGCAGCCATACGACCAGACCAAAATTATCCTCCACCTCAGCCAGGCGATCGACATGCAATCGCATGGTCAGGATAAGGACGCAGCCATCGAGCTGGGACGCGCCATGGAAGCTGGGCTGGATAGCTCGGCAGCCTATTTTGTTTTGGGATTCATGCAATCGAAGAGCGACCAGCTGATGAGCGCAGTATTGAGCTTAAAAAAGTGCGTCCAGCATGAGCTGCTTGGCTTTGGGGCACGGTTGCTGCTCGCCCTGACATTATATAAAATGGATAATATCAAAGAGGCTTCAATTGAATACCTTGAAGCATTAAGGATCGCCGATTCAGAGAGTGTGGCTGCAGACCAGGCTGAATTATTGATCCAGCAGTATGAGCCGCTGATCGAGTCATTTTCCCAACAAACGGATGTAAAACTGCAGAAACGTATTTGTGAAAATATTAGTAAAATGCTGATCCGTCCAGATTGGCGGATGCAAACGCAAAATGCGCGCCAGCAGCTGCCTCAACAGCCACCCGGTTCACTTCCTATTCCCCTGGCAGAAATGCTGACGGAGGCAACCAGCGGTCAATTGGTCGAATTGCTGGCAAAAATAAACCAGCTGGCCCGGACTAATAAGCTGCTGACAGCCATGGAAGAAGCATATTATGCGTTGAAATATGCACCCACCTATCTGCCTTTACATGTTTGCATTGGAGATCTGCTACTCCAGGAAAATCGGGTTCCTGAAGCAGTGATGAAATATTCAATCGTTGCCAAAAGCTATCACATCAGGGGTGAAACCCACCGGGCAATCAACTTGCTCCACCGTGTGTGTGATCTGAACCCGGTCAATATGGATGCGCGCAACGAGCTGATCCAGATGCTAACAGAAAGTGGAAAACCGCAAGAGACGATCCAGGAATACATCAAACTTGCAGAAACCTATTACCAGCTTGCCGACCTAAATATGGCCCGCAAGACCTACTCGAACACCTTCCGTTTCGCCCAGCAGTCTAAGATCGATCGTGATACCAAAGTAAAACTGCTGCACCGCATGGCAGATATCGACATGCAAAGCTTTGATTGGCGTAATGCCATCCGGGTGTTCGAACAAATACGCACCCTGGAACCGGATGATGCCAAGGCTCGCGATATGCTGTTCGAGCTTAATATCCGCATGGGTCAGGAAAACCAGGCCATGTCTGAACTGGATAATTATCTGAACCATCTGATCAGCTTACAGCGTACTGGTGAAGCGTTGGATTACTTAAACGTTAAAATTGTCGATAATCAAGCCATACCTGGTTTGCACCGCCGGTTGGCAGAGATCTATCGCCTCATTGGAAGTAAGGAAGATGCCGTCAACCAGCTGGAAATTGCGAAGGACATGTACCTTCAATCGGGAAACCGCACTGCCGCGATCGAGACCCTCCTGGGAATCCTGGCGCTTAATCCGGTCAACGTTAAGTTTTATCAGCATATGCTGGTTGAATTACAGGCACAGGATCAATCGGGTCAATAGGCGGTAGCGTCCTATCCTCAATCGCAATTGATCCTCTGGATGCACTCCGGGATGACTAAGCATAACCTGGTCGGGTTCCATTCATGTGGCGATTCTTCATCTACATCCCCCCGGTATGGGTAACTGGTAATGTCCCAGCCTGCAGAGATTACAATATCATAGCGATGGGTTCAGGCAGCGCCTACCGAAGTGAACAGCAATATTACTGCCCCGATTACCACCAGTAATCCAACCATCAGGCTAATCGTAATGATGAGGGTCAGGCACGAACCGAACACGTTATGTGAAGTAGCTGCCATGGAATACCTCCGCCCCGATTTTAAACCTTTTATCCATCTGTAGCAATGGCTTTCGTGTATAAAGTGCGTTAAAATACAATTGTGGATGAGATTGCGCTGATCCAGGCTGCCAGGGGGGGAGATCTGGATTCATTTAATCGCCTGGTGCTAGAATACCAGGACCTGGTTTATAACCAGGCATACCGAATGATTGGTGAAGAAGAGGCGGCCGATGATGCCGCTCAGACTGCGTTCATTTCAGCCTTTAACCACCTGAGCTCGTTCCGTGGAGGTTCCTTCAAAGCGTGGCTGCTGCGCATCGTAACCAATGCTTGTTACGATGAATTGCGACGGCGTAAGCGCCGTCCGACCATCCCCCTGGAACCCTTGGATGATGCCGGGGAAGAGGTTGAATCTCCCAGCTGGATGGTAGATCCAGCCGATCGACCTGAGGAACAGGTTCTACGGGTAGAGCTTCAAAACGCCATCCAACACTGCCTGGATAAATTACCCGATGATTTCCGATCTGCCGTCGTGATGGTGGACGTTCAAGGCTTAGACTACTCAGAAGCTGCTGAATCGATCGGTACTCCCATAGGCACAATCAAGAGTCGCCTGGCACGCGCCCGGTTGCGGTTGAGGGATTGTTTGAATGGATTTGCGGAACTTTTACCAGCTGGAGTTCGTCTGGAATAAGGGTAGAAAATGAAAAACCAGATTAACTCGCGCGACTATGAACTTATCTCAGCTTACCTCGATAACCAGCTGGGCAATAAGGATCGCGCCGCCTTTGATGAACGATTGAGTGCTGATCCCGAGCTGCGCAATGAGCTGAAAGAGATCAGTAAAACGCGCCTGTTACTGCGCAGTCTTCCGAGGCAGCGGGCACCGCGAAATTATTACGTCACCGCCCAGGCAGTGCGAACACGCCCGGCGCTCAAGTTGGCGCCGCTATTTGGGATCGTTTCCGCGGTAGCCAGTGTCTTATTAGCTGTGGTGATCTTCGGAAGCACATTATTATCCTCCGCCACCCAGGTTGCCATGGCACCCGCGTCATCGCTCCCCAATGAGGCGGTACCTGTCCAACAGCAAATCGCTCGCAACACCGCTCCAACTATATCGCCAACTGAATCTGCACCAGCGGTTATGCTGGGAGCACCCATCCAAGCCTCACCTACTCCGTTTTCTCCCGAAGTGAACAGTACCCTGCCGCAGAACGCCACTCCGACCACCATCTATGTCTACGTTTATCCACTGACAACAACACCGGAAAACCCGTTCTCTATTGCGATTGCCCCCACAGAAACTCCCACTTTGTCATGTGATGAGTACTACCAATCTGTGCCCCTTCCCTCATCAGCCGATATTGTTCATTGCCCAACACCCACCGGTACATTATCGCATTATCTCGAAAGCATCCTCTCAACTGCCACTCCGACTTACACGCCGACAATTACTTTAACCCCAACAACCACCCTCACCACAATTCCGTCACCTTCAGTCACACCATCACCGACCTACACGCCATCGCCGACTGAAAGCCCTACCCCCACCGAGACCCCTGCTCCCCCTTTCCTGGAAGCGCCTGCCCAGGCTCAAAAATCTGCTCCATCCGGGGGTGGAGAAATTTCCACAGCTTCCCCTCCATCAGGCGAAAACCTGAGTGCAGGCAGCCCAACCCAGTCTGCGCTTGACCAGTCTCAGGCTCCCAATACCGCTCCGAATTATTCGTTCCTCGGTTACCTCCTGCTCACAGTCGAGATCAGTCTGGCTGTTATTGCGGTGCTCGCAGGGATCACCGCCATCATCCTGCGCATCCGGGCGCGCTGATGATTGTCGATTCGATCAAATTTTGCCCACGCTGCGGGAGTGACCTCATTGAACGTCTGCATACTGGCAAGCTGAGACCGGTTTGCCCGAACTGCAATTGGGTATATTTTCCCGACCCTAAGGTAGCTGTAGCCGTAATGATCAGGAAGAATGAACAGGTGCTCCTGGTCCAACGCATGTTTGAGCCCCAAAGAGGTCATTGGACTCTGCCCTCCGGGTTTGTTGATGCGGGGGAGGACCCAAAAGCCGCTGCTGCCCGGGAATGCCTGGAAGAAACAGGTCTGGTGATCAGTGACATCATACTGCTGGACGTCATTTACAGTCGCGAGTATCCTCGTGGGGCGAGTATATTAATCCTGTATCAAGCTCAGGTGAAATCGGGGGAGTTAAGCCCTGGGGACGATGCCAGGCAGGCGGCTTATTTCCACATCCTGAACTTACCTCCGCTGGCGTTTGAATCGACCCACCATATTCTGGAGTTATATTTCTAGATTTATGGTAAACTAAGGTCTAATTTTTCCATTACCCAGAAGTAGTATTATTTTACAATCAAATATGCCACAGGAGAATGAAATGCACAGAAGCATGGTAAAGTCTTTATTCGTCGTATGCATCGTAATTATTGTTGTTACCACGGCATGCGGTGCGAAAACACCGGCTGCCACCCAGGTTATAAATACCCCCACCGAAGTGCCTGGCACCCCCACCCAACTCCCTCCCCCCACCGATACTGCTGTCCCAACAGGCCTGGTAACCAACCTGACCGATCTCAAGAAGGCTACTATCCAGATCGAAGCGGTAGGCACCTTTATTGACCCACAATTTGGTGTCATGGCCAATGCGGCTGGTCGTGGTTCAGGTTTCATCATTGATCCTTCGGGCATTGCCATTACCAACAACCATGTGGTCACCGGTGCTGCACTGCTAAAGGTGTGGGTTGGTGGCGATACGAACAAGGTTTATAACGCCAAGATCCTCGGCGTTTCAGAATGCTCTGACCTGGCAGTGATCGATATCGAAGGCGAAGGCTTCCCGTACCTCCCCTGGTATTCAGGTGCTGCCAATGTAGGTCTTGAAGTATACGCCGCTGGGTACCCCCTCGGTGACCCTGAGTTCACCATGACGAAGGGCATCGTCTCGAAGGCCAAGGCGAATGGTGATACGTCTTGGGCTTCGGTCGATTCGGTCATCGAGCATACTTCGACGATCAATCCAGGTAACTCAGGCGGCCCACTGGTGGATGCCAATGCCAAAGTAGTCGGTATAAACTACGCCGGCTCAAGCTCCACCAGCCAGTATTTCGCCATCGATCGTGGGACTGCCCTACCGGTAATTGACCAGCTGCGCACGGGCGTGGACGTCGATTCGATCGGTATCAACGGTGAAGCGGTTGCTTCTGAGGATGGTTCGCTTACCGGGATTTGGGTGAGCTCGGTCAAATCAGGATCGCCGGCAGATAAGACCGGGGTTAAAGGAGGCGATATCATTACCTCGCTGGAAAACCTGACCCTGGCGTCTGACGGCACACTGAAGGATTACTGCGATATCTTGCGCACGCATACGTCCACAGACACCCTGGCGATGGAAGTATTACGCTGGGATACCCAGGAAGTCCTCCAGGGTCAGCTGAATGGTCGTCCGCTGGAAGTTGCGTTCGCTTTCGGCTCTCAGACCGGCGATAGCAGCGCAACAGCTGAGGCCTCCCCAACCGATACCAGTGGAACTCTCCCAGCCAACTGCGAAGCGAGCAAAACCGCCGGTTACAATACATGCTGGGATGATACCAACAAAATATCCGTGGATGTCCCCGACTATTGGACCGACGTTAATGGCGGCAGCTGGAAGTTCCAGGACCAGGAGATCGGGGTGGCGATCTCTGCTGCCCCAAGTTTGTCAGAATACGAACAATACTATAATGTCGAGGGGATGTTCTTTGGCGCTTCAGACACTTTTGCCCAATGGGGTGGTTATGTGGAGTTCCTCGATGCCTATGCGACCCCCTATCAAAAGGATTGCACCTTGGTCGGTCGGTATGACTATAATGATGGGATTTATCGCGGTAAATATGACCAATATAAGAACTGCGCCGGAACCAGCGGCTTCGATACCTACCTGCTCAGTGCGGTAGATATCGTCGACCCCGCCTCCAAGATCATCCTGGTCGAGATCTCGATCAATACAGCTGATACCACTATCGTTGAACAGATCTTGAATACCTTTATGGTTTACTTCTAACCGCATGCGTTGAAAAAAGACCGGGTGATAAGCCCGGTCTTTTTGATTGATCACCTGGTTACTTCAAAAGCTACCGACGATTCGCTCAGGTTTCCCGCCAGGTCATAAGCTTTGACCAGCAGCGTGTGCTTCCCTGGCAGGGCATCCCACATGATGACGAAGGGAGGTTCCAGTAGAGCCGCTTGGGCGACATTATCTACTGAAAACTCAACCCGTTGCACTACCAGGTTATCTGCCGCCGATACATTCATCATTACCGTCATCCCCGCCCGGTAGCTGTACTGCTGGTCCTCGAGCGGCGATAAGATTTTTACCACCGGTGAGGAATTATCGACCGTTAGCTGCAAGATCGCCTGGTCGATCCGTCGATCCGTTCTTACAACCTGGAGCTGCACAACGTACAATCCTTCCAATCCGGTTGTGTCCCAGCTGCCCAGGATACCATTTTTCACCGGGGTATCGACGTTTTCGCCGATCTGGAGCCACTTATCCGGGTACTGTCCCTGCCCAACCTGTAAACGGTAGTACGAAAAATCCTCTCCGCTGGCGCTGCCCGTAATCGTGAAGTTCCCCCCCACATGGTCGAACATCTGGGGGTCCGTTATTTGCACGTCGACTAATGGGGTCTGTGCAGTCGTGATGCTGTCATAAGTATCTGGTGGGATTGCCAGCCCGGCTGCTTCTGCCCAGGCCTCTGCCTGGGGAGGTACATCCAGGAACACTTTTTGTTCGACCAGTTCGGGCGGGGTGAAAACCGTGGCGAGCAGGCCCGTCTGGCGGTTGATTGAAACCTTGCGGTACAGGTTATCCGCCTGGGTTGGCTCATTGCCGGTCAGGAATACCTCCTGGGCGATGGACGGGCATAGAGGAGTAACCAATAATCCCGATGGATCACACACCTGCACCAGGCTGATCCCTGCTGGCACGGAGAAATCCTGCACTGGCATCTGGCTGGCGGCATACTGCATGATCGCATGCCAAAGTCCCGCCGGCATCTCTGCTGTGATCCCACCCGCCTCTCCCTGGGAATACCCCAACCAAACCCCTACTGCCAGCTGCGGGATATATCCTACGGTCCATCCACCTGTTGCATCCTCCGTCACGCTGAGCTTAACCGCTGTGGGTCGTCCAATTTCAAGGGGGTTGGGATGTCCAAGCACAGACTTGCGTGCCTTCTCGTCGCTCAAAACATTGGTGGTAAGATACGCAATCTGCCGGTTTACGACGGGCAGCACCTGCGGAGCTGACCAATCCAGCCACACCCGTCCATCCATGCTCTCCATTGTGAGGATGCTGGTCGGGCTCAGTCCGGTTTGTTCGTGCGATGCCGCTGCAGCAATATTGGGTGAGCTTGCCATGATCCCCTGGTTCGCCAGTACGGAATATGCCTGCACGCTGTCCAGCAGGCTGACACCTTGGGAAGACAAGCTATCGAGACCGGTTTCATCGCTGTCAGAACGATCCGTTGTGCTGATGCCAAACTGCTTCTCGGTTAAAAACACATTCCCCACTCCCACTTGCTGCAGCACCTCCCCTGCTGCACCCACATAATCACTCACCAGGGCATCCCTCAGGCTTACCGGACCATGATACGGGGTGGAAAAGCCCATTAGTGCTGCCGTGTCTGCTGGAATCGACGCATCGAGCTGCTGATCAACCGGGAGATCCCATAATAACGTCGCCGGGCTCATCCCGCGGGTGAATGCCGCCAGGTACATGAACGGCGAGAGGATGCTCCCAGCAGGATGCGTTGAAGGGTTCGCAGCTGCTAATCCAGAGCCGTCTTTCCCCACCAGTGCCAGCACCTGCCCAGTGTATGGGTCTACGACGACCACTTCGGCAGCTAAATCGCCAGTCAGGGTTGCGGGTCCATGGGTGAAATCAGGCAGTAAGCTGCTCGCCTCGCACGGGGAGCCGTCGAAAGTCAGCGTCCCTTCCTGGGTGCCTTGCAGCCGGGCGGTTTGCACCTGGGCGGTACAATCCGCTTGCTGCTGCAAGGAATAATCAAGTGTGGTCAGGATATCATAACCGCCCCGATAGATGCGTTCGAGAGGTATCTGCGAGCTGAGCTGCTTGAGTACCAAGGCGGTAAAAGCCGGCGCGGGAGAATTTGGAGCTGCCTGCTCCTTGAATTGTACAACTATACTTAACGCTCCCAGGGCTTCATCGCCGCTGACCAATCCATTCACGAACATCTTCTTGATGATGAATTCCTGCTGCTTTGCCAGGATTTGAGCCCCGGTCAATGGGTTTATCGACGGTTTTTCTGATATGGCGGTCAGCATGGCCGCCTCTGCCAGGGTTAGGTCGGTGGCAGATTTTCCGAAGTACACCCTCGAGGCGGTATCTGCTCCGTAAAGTGTCTCTCCATACTGTGCGCTGTTCAAGTACCATTCCAATATTTTTTCACGTCCAAATTCGGCTGTCACCTGGCTGGCAAGCAACCGCTCGCGGATATTCCGCATCATTGATGGAGGTTCGCCCTCCAGGAGCAGGTTGGAGACCAGGATTTGTGCTAATGTGGGGTGCGTTCCCTCTATCACGCCTGCCAATTTAAACCCTGGGTGGTCCCAGAACCCTGGGTCGAGCTCAGTCAGGCTTGCATCGACCAGGTATTTCGATACCTGGGAGGTTCCTGCCGGAGCATCTTCACCTAAATATAAATATTGTTTGTCTTTAGCGGCCGGGTTTTCCAGGGTTAAGATCACATGCTCGTGCTTCCGGTCGTACATGCGGCTGGGCTGGAGCAGCAATCCTTTAGGGGGGTCGAGTAAGGTTGGAAGAAGTGCAATCGAGGGAAGGGCGTGCGACAGGTCGACGTAATACCAGGTTCCTACCATGCTGAGCGTGATCACCATCAGGCTGACCAATATTGCGCTGATCAGCCCTAGCTTTGACCACAGGCCGTTGCGTTCCCTTGCCTGCCTTTGATGGCGCAGCCTCATCGTCTGGGAAACAGGATGCATGGTTTAACCTGCCGATACTCGCGGTATACGCAACAATAAAATATGAAACAAGAATCCAGGCTTACCTGGATCCTTGTTTCACTGTCTGGCTGACAGAATCAAGCAACTCCCTGGCGGATTGCCGCGTGCCTTGGCTGACTTCACCCATCATCTGCGCCAGCTCGATCAACCGGTCATCACCCGTGAGCACTTCCACCTGGGTCTCTGTCCTTCCATCCTTAATTTGCTTCAACACCTTCAAGTGCTGGTCGCCAAAAGCTGCCAATTGTGGCAGATGGGTAACACACAATACCTGGTGACGGTGGGCTAATTCCCATAGTTTTTTCCCTACTACTAAGCCGACCCGCCCACCTATCCCCTGGTCGATCTCATCGAATATCAGGGTAGGCACCTTGTCTGCCATTGCCAGGACGTTCTTGATCGCCAGCATCAATCGTGAGGTTTCTCCGCCCGAGGCGATCTTCACCAGGGGCTTCAATCCCTCACCCGGGTTGGGAGCGACCAGGAATTCCACGTGCTCGAACCCACTCGAATCGAACGCTAGCATGCGTCCGTCACTCAGCTGCACGCCCTCATCGGATGGTCGCTCGGTGAAATCCACTTTGAACTTCGCCCCCGCCATGCTCAGGTCCATCAGCTCAGTTTCGAGTGCAGTCTCCAATTTCACTGCCGCCTCCCGCCTGCGTGCGCTGAGGGTTTCGCCCATCTTTCCCAGCTTTGCCAGCAGCTCCGCTTCGTCCTTCTCGAGCTCCGAGATGTGCTCGGCGACATGGGTGATCGAATCCAGCTGCTCTTCTGCCTGCTCGGCGAACTGTAATATTCCCGGGATATCCTCGCCATATTTACGCTTCAGGGTCTGGATCAAGTTCAATCGTTCCTCCACCAGGTCCAGGCGTTGGGGGTTGAACTCAACCGATTCCAGGTAATCGCGTAGGACAGCCGCCAGGTCGGTCAGCTCTTCCAGGGCATTTTGGGAGCGTTCAGCCAGCTTCACCTGCTGCAGGTCGAGTCGGCTAAGACTGTTGAGCAGGCTGGTCACCTGCCCAACCAGGTCAGAAACCGCCGGCGATTCGGGAGTCCCTTCGTCCAGCAGCTGTACGGCTTCTTGCGCCAGGGAGGCAATCCCCTCGGCATTGGCCAGCCGCGTTCGCTCAGCAAGGAGATCATCATCTTCATCTCCACGCAGGTGAGCAACTTCAATCTCATTGATCTGGTAGGTTAATATATCAATTTGCCTGGCGGCTTCACCCTCCGCCTTTCGCAGCTCTGCCAGCTGTTTACGCAGACCCACCAGGCGCTGATAAGTTGCCTTGTATTCAGCCAGCTCCCGCTCGACGTGGGCATAGCTGTCCAACAATCTCAGGTGCTGGTGTACATGTAATAAGGATAGGTGCTCCGATTGACCATGCACATCCACCAGGAACTCACTCAGCTCGCTGAGGAGATGGTTGTTTACATTCCGCCCGTTCACCCTGGCAATACTACGACCATTGCTCCTGATCTCACGCCCCAGGGTAAGTCGCCCATCCCCCTCGTAAAGTGCCTCACGCTCCAGGATTTGCCTGACGGGTAGGCTCAATTCATCCGAAATTTCGAAGATTGCTTCCACCAGGGCTTTCTCCTGCCCCGCCCTGACCATGGTGGGTTCTGCCCGGCTACCCAGGATGGCTTCGACCGCATCAATAATGATCGACTTGCCTGCACCCGTCTCGCCCGTGAAGATATTCAGCCCATGGTGAAATTGAAGCTCCAGCTGGCTGATAATGGCAAAGTTTTCGATGTGCAGCTCACTAAGCATACCTACCCAAGTCTAATGCCAGCCAAACGGTAATATAGGGTTGAAGTCATCAGTACAATGTACATTGCCAGATAAATGAATTCAAACAAGGAAAAAAAATGTACCAGGCCCAGGGCAACCGGGATGCATCCAGCCACAGCAGCGATGACGGCCAGGATAAACAGGTTTTTTGATCGCCGCTTACCTGTAGCCAGGCGTACGGCTGTAGCGATCCCACCCCCCATGGCTGGGGCGAGAAATAATGTCAGGATGATAATGTAGAACCCAAAACGTAGTGCTATCCAACCACCGATCAAACTCCCCAGGTACGAAAGGATTGCGACAATAATGAATGTAAGAGGATAGTCATACCACAGTGAGGTGTCAAAGATTTTCTGCTGCTCCTTGATACATTCCCTGCAGCGGTACCCCGTCGGGGTGAGCACAGCACATTTTGCGCAGATTGGTTTTTCACACCGGTTGCAGCGCAGGGTGGTTTCTACACTTGGGTGATTGGCACAATACATCTTCGGTGGAGCGTCGGTCATTTTTTACCTTTATCGATGGTTCCCGGTGGAAGGATTCTGACTCATATGCGGGGTCAGGTTGCGGTAAAAATATCCGGGATCCTGAAAGCGGATGAATTTTACTACATATGGCGAAGCATAGACGTAAACACGGTCATCATTGGTCAGGCCGATGGGTACCTGCCCATCGATGCTGAATACCGCCTGGTGGTCAACATTGACGGTGATATTTACCGATGACCCTTCCGCCAACACGATTGCCCGGTCAAGTGAAAGGTGCGGTGCGACCGGCACCAACAAAATATTGCGCAACTCGGGCGGCAAGATGGGACCTCCAGCTGCCAGGGCATAAGCCGTCGAACCGGTGGGTGTGGCGGCGATCAGTGCGTCTGCAACGTAAGTTGTCAGGAACCTGCCATCCACCATTGCCGTCACGTGCACCGGACGGATGATCTGCCCGCGGCTGACCACAACTTCGTTCAACACATCCCATTTACCCAGCAATGAGTCGGCCCGCCATTGTTCGGCGCATAACATCATGCGCTTCTCCAGCCAATAATCACCTGCGATCATGCGCGGCAGGAATTCAGACCATTGCGTTCGCTCAATCTCGGTTAAAAATCCGAAACGCCCCAGGTTGATCCCAAGGATGGGCACACCCGATGGGCCTCCCAGGTGACCAGCACGCAGCATGGTCCCATCACCTCCCAGGGCGATCAGCAGGTCAAATTCGCCTTGCTTGACCCGTCGATAAATCGCTTCATCGTACAGGAATCCGTGCTGGGTGTCGATGCCGCGTGCGTTCAGGAATGCCGCGATTGCCACCGATTCCTTTTCGGTATCGGTGATGTTTTGCGCGCCGACAATGGCTACCCTTTGGATAGGTTTGATCTCATTATCAGTCATGGCTTAATTATATCCTGAGAGATTGGTCACAGACGGATCGATAACCGCAGTTCTGGCAGCGTCTTCCATCCTCATGCGAGCGGTCCACCCGTGAACGGGCAGTAATCGCCTGCATTTCATCGATGACCCCCTGAACAGAATCTTCCAGCTCAGCAGTGAAGTCTATCGCAAAGGTCTTGTCAGCGTAATGCAGGATCCCGTGGGAGGGACGCATCCCGTATTCATGCGCCACCAGCAGGCAGTAGGCTGCCAGCTGGTAGATGTGCGAATCATGCGGTGCACGGGGTGCGCGCCGCGATTTTACTTCCACCGGGATGACCTGGTTGGCGTGTTTTACCAGGTAATCTGGTTTTCCGGCCAGCCGCCGCTCAGGGTCATACAAAGGTTTTTCGACCTTCCCCCACTGGCTGGTGTCGGTATAGATCACCCTGCCTGCCGGGATACCTGCCTGACGCCTCTGCCTGGATGACAGCAGGAAGAAAACGATGGCAAGGACGACCAGGATGATTACAATGGACAGCTCGAGCATGAACCCACCTTTGTCGCTTCGAAGCCTACAGCGCCGTCCGCATGATCCAAATGACGGCGGTCAATAACGCTAGCATGAGCAATGCATATGCCACCGTCTGCAGGCAGCTGGCAGAGAACACTGCCCGCGAATGTTTTTCATGGATTTCCATCCCCGCCGCCAGCTCGGTCTTATTATCCGGCTCATACCCCTGTTGTTGGTACCACCAGGCGCGCTTGCAGAACAGGTAGGTGCCTATCTCTGATGCACGGACGATTTTCATTTTGTCTGGCTTAAACCATCCAATCTGGTTTCCAATACACGGATGCTGTTTTCCAGGCGTTCCTGGCGTAAACTGAGCGTCAGGTCACCCCTGGTGCGCTCAATGATCCCCCGAGCCACGTCCGTCAACCGCCGCAACCCACCGGTGATCGCGTCTGGGTAATCCATGGTTACCAGGATGCCGTAGATATCATCCATCTCGCCCAGCAGGCGTTCGGCTTCCGCGGGTTTGTCTTTAAGCAGCGAGTCAAGCACGCGCCTGCGCAGCTCACCGACTGCTTCTGCCAGACCTTGCAGGTAGGTGGCAGGTTCCAGTAGCAGATCCTCAGGGGCTGGAAAGCTGTTGTTGTTGATCAAGGCGTACACCAGGGCAGCCTCGGCATACTCCTTCAGCGCATCCTGGGTATAGCCGGCGTAGAACAGGTCGGGCAGTGTCTCCAGGTTGTCGCGTAAGGATTGCACCAGCTGACGGGCTTCATCAAGATTTTGTAGCGCTAGTGCGTTTTCATCGCGATGGACTGCCCGGATTGCGTTAGCGCAGTGGCGGGTGAGGGTGCGTGCCTGGGCAAGCGCACGGTCTCGCTCGGTTGTACACACCTCGAAGGAATGGTGGATCTTCTCGGCAATATCTTCCAATTTCTCGGGCATGATTTTTACTCTTTCGGTGGCGTGGGTGGGTGGAATAAAAAATCTGCCAGCGAATTCTCACCCGGGATTTTGATCTCACCAAAGGCGGTTTCATATTTCGCCAGGTTTTCTGCCAATGCCCGCTGCAGCAGCTTGGCACCCAGCGGAGACATAACCACACGCGTACATACCCGCGCTGGCATGACCCCCGGCAGCAGGTGGGCAAAATCGAATACCAGCTCTGAAGGAGAATGCGCAATTCGCACCACGTTGGCATACTCGGTCTTCAAGTCGGCAGGGATTTCTAATGCGGGCGGCGGAGGCGGAGTGGGACGGTTCTGAGCAGGATTTGCCATATGCACTTATCCTATGAGAATCAACCTATGAAATCGATGGTTAAGTAAATCAAGGTGCGGAGCTTCCCTCCGCACCTTGTCGAGAAATAGATTAGAACGGGATGTCACCCGGGTCTTCAGCCTGACCGGCGGCTTCACTGGGTGGCATGGCACCACCACCATCATCATCTCCACGCTGGGAGAGGAAACGCACAGTTTGGGCACTGACTTCAAATGAAGCGCTCTTGGTGCCGTCCTGCCGTTCATAGACGCGCGGTCCACCCGTGGCGGGGTCGGTTACCAGGCGCCCTTCCACCAGCACCTTCCTCCCTTTCTTGAGATATTGGTTGCAGTTTTCGGCTTGTTTCCCCCAGGTGGAAACCCGCACCCAGATCGTTCGTTCGACTTTCTCGCCATTGCTGCTGGTGAAGTTATCATTGACCGCCACCGAAAAGTTGGTGACTGCCTGACCTGAAGGTGTATAGCGCATCTCCGGGTCTCTGCCGAGATTTCCAACCAATATGATCGTGTGGTAAGACATGTGGGACTCCTTTCGTTACAGTGAGCGGATTGAGTATAGTTCCGGATGAACGCCATCCGGGCCAAAGCCTAGAGATCACTCACTGGGCTTTACAGAACAATTGTACACAGAATCTTGAAAAATAGAAGGGTTTTGACGGGATAATCGTCATTCATTCCTGAACTGCAAGCAATAATGATGGAAGGTATTGCTCACCCAGGCATTGCCCATGCCAAACGGGAATAAGCGCTGGTTATCCTGGCACCAGATTTTTTCATCTTTCAATGTATAAGTATCTCCAAGCCGCCGTGCCAGGTCCCATGCCAGGGGGTATATTTTGCCACCCTTCTTGATGTTCTTAACGATGATGGTCAGGTACGCTCCAGGGCGGAAGATGGGCTGCATTGTGATAAAAATTTGTGATAGTCGTTCGATGAATTGCTCATAATCATCGATGTTCCCCAGGTCATTGGGATCATCCGAATAAAATACATCCAAATCTTCTGCCGCCCTGCGATTTTTTTGTGTAGCTGCCCCGCGGGCGTGCAACATGTCCCAATATGGCGGGGAGGTGAGCAGATAATCGACCATCGGGATATCATAGGTTGACACTATTTCTGCCGCCCTGGCGGCATCTCCGGTGATCAGCTCGCATGCAATGCAATCTGTTGCGCTTTCCAAACCGTGTTTCTCTTCAGCGATAACCTGGCGGGCAATATCGGCATAAGCCGGATTCAACTCGATGCCGTACCCGCGCCTTCCCGTGCGCAACGCTGCCACCAGCGTGCTCCCCGTCCCCGCCATGGGGTCAAAGACCACCTGGTTGGGCTTGGTAAAAAATGTGACGAATTCCATCACCAGCGTTTCCGGGAATTTAGCCGGGTGGCGCAGCACGTTCTTCTGGCGCGGCGGTGGGTTATGGATGAACCACGATTTCTGGAATTTCAGCCATTCCTTGGGGGTTAATTCATTCAGTTTATTGGTAATGCTGCGCTTTGCCATAACGGGATGTTACTCCAGGTGGTTAGGAAGTGTCTATGGGTTCAATTCATATACGATCAAGTCGGAGAAATTTACTGTCACTGCCATATTGGTGGTCGAACGGGCGAAAACCCCCACCCCTCCCGATGTCAGCATGGGGTCATGGATCGTGAATTGATACTCTCCATTGACGAAAAAGTCCATCTGGTCACCCTGAGCGGAAATGCCGATGCGCGAGGAGCTCGGCGCTCCAGGCGGCACGGACCCGCTCATCATCCACGGCTGTGGCGATGAAGCCTGCCCTCCGATGACTCGATCCAGCCTCACCTGACCGATACAAGACAGCGAAAAGCGGTAATAATCCAGCTTCGGTGACGCTCGGATCAAAACACCGTATTCATCCTGGTCGCGGCACAGGTTCGGTTCTGCCATAATTTCCAGGTAAAAATTGGTGAAGACGGGTGCCTCGCGCACACTGAATAAATACGCCGGCGACTCTCCGATGGCGATGGTCAGCTCATTTACCCCCAGGGCCACGCTCCCCAGATTCGATTGACCGAGCGTCCACGCTGTGGGGTCTGAAAAATCATCTTCCAGCAGGATTTTGCCTGTACTGGGGCGCATATCTGCCGTGGGTGTGACAACCGGAGTCGGAAAGGCCGTTGGGGTAGCGGTAGGGGGGAACCATATTACGGTCGGGGTGACCGTTGGTGTAGGAGATATCAGGGTGGCAGTCGGTGTTGGGTCAGCTGTTGGGGTCGCCACGCAGGCACAGCACAAGAAACCTAATAAGCAATAGAACAAAAGACTTTTCATCTATCTTCTAAACCAGCACTATGGAGAAAATAATAATACACATAAAAAAATAAAAAAGCCTGGAGGTTAATTCCGAAGCTGTTGTACAATTAGTATGTTCATTCTAGCACATACCATTCTCTTGCGGCAATACAATCCCAACACGCTTCACGAAGGAGTCTCTATGCGCAGAAAAGTCATCCTCGTCACCGGTGTTTCAGGCGAAATTGGTCAGGCCCTGGTAAAAAGCCTGGTAAAACAAACTGAAATGCCCATTCTCGCCCTTGATATAGCTCCTGTGCCAGACGATATTCATTCCCTGGTAACTGCATTCCAGGGTGATATCATGGATAAAGCCCTGCTTTCACGCCTGGTGAGTGAATATGAGCTCGACACAATCTACCACCTGGCAGCCCTGCTCTCCACCCGCAGTGAATTCACCCCCGAATTAGCGCATAAGGTGAATGTGGAAGGCACGTTGGGTTTATTAAACCTGGCAGCTGAACAGTCGGAATGGCGCGACGCTCCGGTAAAGTTCATCTTCCCCAGCTCCATCGCCGCCTACGGTCTGCCAGACCTGGATACGAAAGCCACCTATACCCGTGTGCGCGAGTGGGAGTGGAACAACCCACGCACCATGTACGGCTGCAATAAATTGTATTGCGAACAGCTGGGTATTTACTACAGCAAATATTACCGCCAGCTGGCAGCAGACCTGCCTGTGATGCTTGACTTCCGCTGCCTGCGATTCCCTGGTCTGATCAGTGCCTATACCGTCCCCAGCGGGGGTACCAGTGATTACGGACCTGAGATGCTGCATTATGCTGCTCAGATGAAACCTTACGCCTGTTTCGTGCGAGAAGATGTGCGCATCCCCTTCATGGTGATGCCGGATGCGGTTAAATCCCTGCTTATGCTCACCAATGCACCTAAAGCGATGGTTAAACATTCCGTCTACAACGTGACCAGCTTCAGCCTGTCTGCCGGGGAGTTTCGCGATGGGGTATTAAAGTCCTTCCCAAATGCCCAGATCAGCTTCGAGCCGGACCTCAAACGCCAGGCTATTGTTGACTCCTGGCCGGCAGATTTGGACGACAGCGCAGCCCGCAGGAATTGGAGCTGGCAGCCGGATTACGATGTGAAACGTTCTTTCGAGGAATACCTGGTGCCCAATATCCGCAGCATGTATCAAGGGAAGTAGATGGAGCAATTCATTTTCGATCAATTCTCACGCTGGATTGTGCCTCCCTTATGAATAATCTCGCGAGCGCTATACCCTATGCACGTCCCGGATTGATCGTCCTCTTCGGTTCCGGTGAGACTTCACCAACCGGTCGCAAGATCTTTGAGGAAATTTTCCGCGCGCTTCCCCATTCTCCACGGCTGGCATTATTAGAGACTCCGGCAGGATTCGAATTGAATTCACCCCAGGTGATCGGCCGGGTGGGAGATTTCTTTACCCGCCGGTTGCAGAACTACTCCCCCCAGGTGGAAATCATCCCTGCCCGCAAGCGCGGCCTTGAATTCAGCCCGGATAACCCAGCCATCGTGGATCCATTGCTTCACTCCGATCTGATTTTCCTGGGTCCAGGCAGCCCCTCCTACGCCATCCGTCAATTGCGCGACAGCCTGGCCTGGTATTATCTGCTTGCCCGCCACAGTCTGGGCGCCGTCCTTGCCCTCGCCAGTGCAGCCACCGTCGCTTTCAGTGCCTGCGCATTGCCGGTCTACGAAATCTATAAAGTTGGTGAAGAGCTGCATTGGATCGAAGGTCTCGATTTGTTCAAGTATTATGGGTTGCAGCTTGTTTTTATCCCCCACTGGAATAACCTTGAAGGCGGAGCGGAAGTAGATACCAGCCGCTGCTTTATGGGTCAGGCGCGCTTCCTGCGCATGATCGAAATGCTTCCCGATGAGGTGACCATTGTGGGGTTGGATGAAAAGACCGCCCTGATCATGGACCCTTCCACTTGTGATTGCCAGGTGAGGGGATTGGGCAAGGTCACCTTGCTGCACACCGGTCACAAACACACCCCTGATCGGCATATGGGAATAGTTGAGTGGGATCGATTGGCCGGGTCTGATGATGACCTGATAAAAATTGCCGGGCAGCGCCAGTGTCATTTCCACCAATACGCACACGGGCAGGTATTTCCCATCAGTGAGATGGGACCATTCCACGCATTTCACCCTGAAGCTTCGATACCGCCCGCCATCTGGAAAAAAGCGCTCCAGGAAAGTTACCCGGTGGAGGCGCAAAAACCGCCGCTTCTTCCGGATGACGTCTCCCTGCTGGTAAGGGCGCGCCAGGAAGCGCGCAATACCCAAAACTGGGCGTTGGCAGATGAGTTGCGCCAGCAGGTAAAATCACTGGGTTGGGAAATCCTGGACACAGAAATGGGTCCGGTGACGAGTAAATTGCCGTAGATTGATTTATATCAAATAAAGGAGCGTCCATGTCAGCGTCGCTTAAAATCGGTTATATCGGCTTGGGTCTGATGGGAAAATCCATCGCCCGCAATATCCTCAGAGCCGGGTATCCTTTGGTTGTCCATAATCGCAGCCAAGCCGCGGTAGACGAGCTGGTCAGTGAAGGTGCCGGCAGAGCCGATACTCCGGCTGAAGTAGCTGCCCAGGTGGATATCATTTTTACCAACCTGCCCGATTCACCCGACGTTGAGCTGGTTGCCCTCGGTGAAAATGGTATCATCCACGCCACCCATCCAGGGCTGATTTATGTCGATAATTCCACCATCAAGCCTGCCACAGCCCGAAAAATAGCGACTTTATTTAAAGAAAAGGGAGTCGAGTGCCTGGACGCACCGGTGAGTGGGGGCGATATCGGTGCGCGGCAAGGCACCCTCGCCATCATGGTGGGAGGCTCCGCCGATACGGTTGAAGTTGTGAGACCAGTCTTTGCCGCCATGGGAAAATCAACCACCCACGTGGGTGGTTCAGGTGCCGGACAGATCGCCAAAGCGGCGAACCAGATCATGGTTGCGGCCCAAATGGTGGCGATGGGTGAGCTGCTGATCTTCGCAAAAAAAGCCGGCGCCGACCCGCAGAAAGTGGTCGAAGCCATCAAAGGTGGAGCAGCTCAGTGCTGGACCCTTGACGTGAAGCCAGCGCGGCTATTTTCAGGCAACCGCAGTCCGGGATTCAAGGGTCACATGCAGGCGAAAGACCTGAATATCGTCATGGAGACTGCCCGTGAATACGGCATCCCCCTGCCTTCTACTGCTGTGGATGCCCAGCTGTTCAATGCCATGCTGGAAATGCATATGGGTGAGCTGGATAATTCTGCCGTGATAGGTGTTATCGAAGTCCTGGCAAATGCCAGGCTGCTCGAATGAACGCCCAGCTCAAACCCTGGTTCGGTCGCATATCCTGGAACACCACCGGTGATTATCTCCTGATCACGGTGGGAGCTTTCCTGCAGGCGCTGGCGATCCGCCTGTTCCTGGTGCCGGGGCATCTGGTCAATGGAGGCATCGGCGGGTTAGCCCAGCTGATCAATTTCTACACCGGTTTCCCCATCGGCGTGATGATCCTTATCGGGAATATCCCTCTGTTACTAATCGGTTGGCGGCACCTTGGCGGCAGGCGTTTTGCCATCCGCACCGCATTTGCTGTCGTCGGGATCGCATTTTTTACCGACTTTTTGGTCCTATTTTTGCCTGCCGAAGGTCTGTCGACCGATCTGATGCTTAATACTCTTTACGGTGGAGTGGTTAGCGGGATCGGATATGGATTGGTTTATCGTGGACATGGTACCAGCGGTGGGACGGATATCCTGGTGCGCATTATCCACAATTGGCGCAGTATTCCCCTCTCCCAGAGCTACCTGATTACTGATTCCCTCATCATGCTCCTGGGTGGACTCACCTTCTCCTGGACCAACGCGTTGTACGCCATCATCATGTTGTTCATCAGCGGGATCGCCGCTGAAGTGACCACCGAAGGTCCAAATGTAGTCCGCACTGCCTTCATTATCACTACCCTGCCAGAACAGGTATCGCAATCGATCCTCACCGATTTGGAACGCGGAGTTACCTCACTGGACGCCACCGGGGTATATACCGGCACGAAGCGTTCCATGCTTTATTGCGTCATCACCCGTTCTGAAGTCAGCGTGCTTAAAAGCCTGGTGCTCGAAGCTGATCCGGATGCATTCATTGTAATCGGGCAGGCTCACGAAGTATTGGGAGAAGGTTTCCATCCACGCAAAGTGTGATCCAAGAAACCTCAGATTTTGTCAGTGTCTTTGTCTATCGAAATGGTTTACTAATGCATTGATTTTTTTACCAACCTGAATGCGCGCAACAATTTATTATCTACTGCGTATACAGGATTAGATAACCATACAGGAGTACAACGTGAATAACCTCGAGCCTGAAATCATTAACCAGGTTCATCAAGGAAATCAAGAAGCGTTCACCCAGCTGGTTGAAACCTATCAGAGACCTGTATATAACCTGTGTTATCGGATGTTGGGTGATCCAAGCGAAGCTGAAGATGCAGCACAGGATACTTTCCTGCGAGTTTATAAAAATATCAAGCACTATGATGCGACCCGTCCATTCTCAACCTGGCTTCTATCCATTGCCGCCCATCTGTGTATCGACCAATTACGGAAAAGGCGGATGGTCGTCATCTCGATGGATACAACACCCTATCTTGACCCTCCAGACGGCTCGCCAGGACCAGAAGGAGCATATTACCTCAAGGAAGATCAGGCTCGGGTGCAGGTACTCCTAAAGACGCTCAACCCGCACGACCGGGCAGCCATTGTCATGTATTATTGGTATGATTTTTCTTATGATGAGATTGCCAGGAGCCTTTCGCTTACACCCAGTGCAGTGAAAAGCAGGCTGCACCGCGCCCGACTGACCATGGCACAAGCGTGGTCGAACCAGATGGGAAACATTTTTTTGCCGGAAAGGAACCCACATGGATCATCAGCCTTTTAGAAATTGGCTGCTCGCCGACGAGCACCTTTCAACTGACCAAATCCAATCTCTCCAGCAGCACCTGGCTTCATGTGAGTCATGCCGAAAAATCGAATCGTCCTGGAAGGAATTAGACCCTATCTTCAAAAATTTGTCCGAGGTAAGTCCCTCAGCTGGATTTACGGACCGTTTTCAGTCACGCCTGGTCGAGTATCAATCATCCCAACAGCTCCGCCGGGGATGGCTAACCATCGGTGCCACTGCATTCATCGTCGTGATCCTGCTCGGCTTCCTCCTCACCCAGGCATGGGAGCTTATCCAGGCGCCCGGTCCGGTCATGATGGTATGGCTCGAACGGCTGGTGAGCGTGATATCAATTTATTTCCTCTTTCAGAACCTCATCGGCTCAATATCATGGTCGACCCCGTTCCTTACATTCATTGTGATGTTCTTTTTGGTGGGTATCGTTAGTTTTATGAGTGTCCTTTGGCTGCTCATGTATAAAAAATTCAGTTTGTCCAGGAGGGTAGTATGAAACAACTTAATTTGAAGTTGGTCTCAGCAATTTTATTAGCCGCACTTCTATTCGCAGTATTCCCAATCACGGCATTTGCAGCTTCGCCGAATGATGTCGTTATCGGGAACAATTACACCTTGGCAGCTGGTCAAACCCTGAACACGGATTTGTTCGTCGTGGGCGGCAGCGTGAACCTGATGCAAGGCTCAACCGTGACCGGGAATGTGCTCCTCATCGGTGGCAGCGCCCTGCTTGACGGTACAATCCACGGTAACCTTACCGTACTGGGTGGTTCGGTAACCCTGGCGGACACCTTCATTCTAAATGGCAACCTTTCCTATGCTGGTACGGTCCTCAACCGTGCCCCTGGTGCACAGATCAACGGTACGGTTAACACGACTGTCAACGTCCCCTACTTCGTTGTCCCAGGTGGGACGCGCATCCCCATGTTCGATACGACTGTCAACCCCTTCTTCCGTGTGGGTGGATACTTCCTGGGTATATTTCTATGGGCGCTTGTCGCCATGTTAGTAGCCATGTTCCTCCCCACCCATATGACCCGCACCTCTGAGACTGCCCTATCGCAGCCGCTTCTTTCAGGTGGCTTGGGGATCCTGACGATCATCATCGCGCCGATCATCCTGGTGCTGTTGACAATAACCATCTGCCTGATCCCGGTTGCATTTATCGGCACGGTTTTATTAATCGTCGCATGGGTATTTGGGTTGATTTCCCTGGGGCTTGAAGTTGGCAAGCGCATCAGTCTGGCGTTCAAGCATCAGTGGCACCCTGCCGTCGCTGCCGGCCTGGGTACGCTGGTATTGATGGCTATCCTGAATGGGATCAACCTAATCCCATGTGTCGGCTGGATCCCGTTAGTCCTGGTAGGCCTGGTCTCGCTGGGAGCGGTGCTTCTCACTCAGTTTGGGCGCAAGCCTTACGTCCGTAGCCTGACCGTACCCCCACCAGACACAGGAGAAGTGCTTCCTCCTACCGTTTGAGCTGGTCCGATCGTTTGCTTTGTTTATGACTTGGGAGCTGTGGTTTAAACAACCACAGCTCCTTATTTTAATCCCGCGTACAATATCGCTCCGAGGACGATCCCAATTTGGCCCAGGTGATAAAAGACCATATTCCGCAATCTACTGTGCGGAACAGGTTTCACAAAGCGGTCCCAAGCCAGGATCGAATCGGAAACATAAAAAAAGACCGCCCCGATACTTGCAAAGGCAGCCGCTGCCATAAGCCAACCTGGGCGTGTCCAGGTCATTAAGGCGGAGTACACCATCAGGCTGATCACGATGGAGTAGATCAGCACAGGGATTTTTAAACTGCCTTTCCCTTTTTCGACCAGGCTCCTGGCTATTATCGGATACAGCCAACCAATGTAGATTCCCAGCACGATCACCAGGAATACTCCCCATAGGTTTAGGAATGGGGCGCTATTATTAAACCCAACCACGTAGCACGCCTGCCCCAGCAGGAAAGCCAATAATCCGAAAATGAACATGTCGCGAGGCAGCATCAGGAATATATCCCCCGCCAGGCAAAAAATTACCCCTACAGTAAACCATAGCATGGCGCCTCCAAAACCAGCGCTCTGTCCGATCAACCATAGCAGCGCCAGCATGGTTGCTGGTTTGGCTATGTATTCGACTACATTCCATTTTTTCTCGACTGCAATCCAGTCCAATACTGCGAAAATCAAAACGACAATGATGGGGTAATAAGCCATACCGGCCCTCCTGGATCATGAATTGAACATCTGCTTGACCATCTTCTCGTCATCCCGCCAGTTTTTCCGCACCTTCACCCGCAGCTGCAGAAAAACACTCTTTCCGTTCATCGCTTCGATTTCCTTGCGAGCGGCCGTCCCAATCTTCTTGAGCATCTGTCCGTTCTGGCCTATCACGATGCCTTTGTGCGATTCACGCTCCACAAAAATGGTCGCTTCAATATACACCCCATTCTCTTTGCGTTCTGTATATTCGTCTATCCTGACGACAACGCCATGCGGAACTTCATATCGCAAGAAGTTGAGGCACGCCTCCCGGATCAAATCGGCAGAGATATCCCGCTCGAATAGGTCGGTCACCTGTTCCTCGGGGTAAAAGGGCTCGCCAACCGGCATGGCAGCGATGATCCTTTCCAGCAGCTCTGCTCGATTATCCCCGCGCGTGGCAGAGATCGGCATGAAATTGCTCCGCGGGGTCAGGTCACGGTAAGCAGCCTGGATATCGGTGGAACTCTTCGCCTGGAGCAGGTCGATCTTGTTGAGCACGAGTAAAACCCTCTCCGCTTTCGCCTGCGTGCTGAGTATACTCGCCAGCTGTCGATCTTCATCGGTTGGCATCTGGCTGGCATCCACCATGAATAAGACCAGGTCACAATGTTCCAGGGCTGAGCGTGCCTCCAGGTTCATGCTTTCGCCCAGCCTGGTACGTGGCTTGTGCACCCCGGGCGTGTCGATAAATATGATCTGGTACTCTTGAGTGGTTAAGATCCCCTCCTGCCGTCGGCGAGTCGTCTGCGGTCGGGGAGAAACTGCCGCCACTTTTTGCCCAATCAGGGCGTTGATTAGCGTCGATTTCCCCACGTTGGGTCGACCCATCACTGCAACAAATCCTGCTGTGAACTTTCCCTCATTATTTTCCATGCTCGAATTCTATCAGGATAAGATGGTCTTGGGTACACAATGCGAGCACACACCGTCTAAAGGTTAATATAATACTAATCCCCCTATCTTGACCTTATTCAAAGCCATGATATAATACTCGTTTGCATGTTCGCCTTCTGCAACTCGAAAACACGAATGGACATTGACTCAGGGAAATAAAAATATACACCGCGTGATGAAAACTACCTCATCACGTTTTATTTGTTAACCACAATCGTATCAGTTCAGTGAAAAACTGTTAAGTTAGGAGAGAATTATGGCATCAAAACTGCCAAGCAAGTCCTACGCTCGGATCACTATCGATTTGGAGCTGCCGGACTTGATCGAAGTCCAGCTCGAATCCTTTAAGCGATTAAAAACAGAGGGTTTGGCTGATCTCTTCCACGAGATATCACCGATTGAATCGTACAACAAGGGGATGAAATTATACTTCCCTTCCAGGACGCCTGAATCAGACCAGTGGAAGTTAACTTATAAGTTCGGTGAGCCGAAACACTCACTCGAAGAATGCGTCGAGCGTGATCTGACTTATGCCAGTCCGCTGTACGTCTCCGTGCTGCTTGCCGGTCCCGAAGTCCAGCAGCCCATCCAGCAGGATATCTTCCTCGGAGATTTCCCCGAGATGACTGAGAAAGGCACATTCATCGTCAACGGTACTGAACGTGTCGTGGTATCTCAGCTGATCCGCTCTCCGGGTGTTTACTTCGAAGCACCCATCGACCGCGCCACCGGACGTCGGCTGGCAGTCGCCAAGCTTATCCCTGACCGGGGTGCCTGGATGGAGTTCGAGACCCGTAAGAGTGATTACCTCACCCTGCGCTTCAACCGCAAACGCACCGTGCCCATCACCATCTTTTTACGTGCCCTGGCGGCGGTGAACGATGGTCTGCCCGATTCACCTCTCAACACCGGAACCGACGAGGAATTGCTGTCCCTGTTCCAGGATGTGGATAATAATCCTGACCGCATGTTCATCCCTTCCTCGTTTGCCCAGGAACCCCAATGGGACTTGAACAACCACCAGACCATTGCCGAAGCTGCCTTGCTGGAGTTTTTCAAACGCATGCGCCCGGGTGACCCGGCGACGCTTGACAATGCCCGCGGTTTCCTGCAGGAACAGCTGTTCGACCAGCGCCATTATGATCTCGAGCGTGTTGGTCGTTATAAGCTCAACCAGAAACTTGACCTGCATGACCGCGTCCCCATCAGCCACCGCATGATCACCAAATGGGACATCCTGCGCCTGGTCCGCCGCATGATCATGATCAATAACGGCACTCAGGCTCCCGATGATATCGACCACCTGGGCAACCGCCGTGCAAAAACGGTCGGTGAGCTGATCCAAAACAAGCTGCGCATTGGTCTGCGCCGCATGGAGCGAGTGATCAAGGAACGTATGTCCATCCGCGACCAAGACCAGTTGACCCCCATCACGCTGATCAATATCCGCCCTGTCGTTGCCGCCCTGCGTGAATTCTTTGGCTCGAGCCAGCTGTCCCAGTTCATGGACCAGACTAACCCGCTGGCAGAGCTGCGTCACAAGCGCACGTTATCCGCCCTTGGTCCTGGTGGTCTGCGCCGTGAGCGGGCTGGGTTTGACGTCCGTGACGTCCACCACTCGCACTATGGACGCATCTGCCCCATTGAGACGCCAGAAGGACCGAACATCGGTCTGATTGGACGTCTGGCATCATTTGCCAAGGTGAATGAATACGGCTTTATCGAAACCCCATACCGCCGGGTGAGGAAGACGTTGGTGCCTTCCGATGAACGCCTGGTGGGTCGGTCGTTGCGCGAAGATGTGAAAAACGGGGATGGCACGAAGGTGATCGCCAAAAACGGTGAGCGCGTTACCCTGGATTTGGCTGACAAAATCAGGAAACTCAAGCTGAAAGAGGTGCTTGTCCAACCTTTTGTAACCGATGAGACCGAATACCTCTCCGCCGATGTGGAAGACCGCTTCGTCATCGCCCAGGCTAACACGCCGTTGAATGAGTTCAACGAGTTTATCCGCTCCAGCATTTCCTCACGCCACTATTCTGATTTTATCTTCGCTACATCAGATAATATCGACTACATGGATGTCGCTCCCCACCAGATCGTGGGTATCAGCGCCGCCTTGATCCCATTCCTTGAGCACGATGACGCCAACCGTGCCTTGATGGGCTCGAACATGCAGGCACAAGCTGTCCCACTGTTAAATCCTGACATTCCCGCCGTCTCTACAGGGATGGAATATCACGCTGCCATGGACTCGGGTCAGGTGGTAATTGCTGAAGAAGACGGTGAAATCACATCGGTGACCGGGAATCGGATCGTCGTTCACACTCCAAAAGAAGATCATACCTACCAGCTGCGCAAGTACCAGCGCTCGAACCAATCCACCTGCATCGACCAGCGCCCGGCGGTTGTCAAAGGGCAGCGCGTTCACAAAGGTGAGGTCATCGCCGACTCCTCTTCGACTGAGAACGGTGAGCTGGCATTGGGTCAAAATGTGGTCGTTGCATTCTTGTCCTGGGAAGGTGCCAACTTCGAAGATGCGATTGTCATCTCCGAGCGACTGGTCCAGGAAGACAAGTTCACCTCTGTCCATATTGAGAAATATGAAGTTGAGTCGCGTGACACCCGCCTGGGTCCTGAAGAGATCACCCGTGACATCCCTAATGTGGGTGAGGAGGCCATCAAGGACCTTGACGAGACTGGCATCATCCGCATCGGTGCCGAGGTTGGTCCCAATGACATCCTGGTCGGTAAAATTTCACCCAAGGGTGAAAAAGAGCTGACCCCTGAGGAACGCCTGCTAAGGGCGATCTTCGGTGAGAAATCACGCGATGTAAAAGACACTTCTCTGCGCATGCCGCATGGCGAGCGCGGTAAGGTGGTCGATGTAAAAGTCTTCACCCGTGAAGACAATACCGATTTGGCTGCCGGTGTGGATATGATGGTCAGGGTTTCCGTCGCCCAGCGCCGCAAGATCACCGCAGGCGATAAAATGGCCGGGCGGCATGGCAACAAAGGTGTTGTATCGCGAGTGGTTTCCGAAGAGGATATGCCCTTCCTCGAAGATGGTATGCCCGTCGACATCATCCTTAATCCCACCGGTGTACCTGGACGTATGAACCTGGGTCAGGTGCTCGAGACTCACCTGGGTTGGGCTTCTACCCGCCTGGGTTTCCGGGCCATCACACCCGTGTTCGATGGTGCAACGGAGTATGAGATCGATGCTGAGCTGGCGCGTGCCTGGTTGATCGACCAGGCCTGGAAGGAAGTCGGTCTCAAAGCCTGGGAACAGCTGAACCAGACCGAGCACGATGCCACCCAGTATGAAGATGATAATGAGGTACGCAACCTATACCTGGAAGACTGGCTGGGTGATCTTGGATATGATGTCTCTCTATTCAAGTCAGATTATTACTATGCCCGGCGTTCGGTGCTGCGTGAATGGCTGCGCGTTTATGGCTATGATCCCGACCTGGTTATATCCCCCGAGGGTATTGCCGTGGACATTGCTCAGCAGGAGAAAATGAATGCCTATAGCCTTTCAACCTGTTTGCGCCAGTGGCTCGACCAGAACGGGGTTAATGTATCAGAGATTAAAGATGCCGAGCTCGCCGGTGAAGCAGAAAAATTCTCGCTGAGCATGGGCGTCCCCATCCCCACCCTGGGTAAGCAGGTCGTGCGTGACGGTAAGACGGGCGATCCTTATGACCGTCCCGTAACGGTCGGCGTCATGACCATGCTCAAGCTTCACCACCTGGTGGAAGACAAAGTACATGCCCGTTCGACTGGTCCATACAGCCTGGTGTCTCAACAACCCCTGGGTGGTAAAGCCCAGTTTGGTGGTCAGCGTTTCGGTGAAATGGAAGTATGGGCGCTCGAAGCTTATGGAGCCGCCTATACCCTGCAGGAAATGCTCACCGTGAAATCCGATGACGTCCAGGGTCGTGTGAAAGCCTACGAAGCCATCGTCAAGGGTGAGCCCATCGAAGAGCCCAGTATCCCGGCTTCTTTCCGGGTTTTGGTCAAAGAACTCCAAAGCTTGGGTCTTGCAGTCGAAGCTGTGACCGATACCGGTGAAGTGATAAAGTTCGGCAAGGATGAAGAGCGCTCTCGTCCACCCAGGCTGCAAACAGGTCTGCTGGACTTGGATCCACATCTCTAAAATCCTTGACGCTCATATGAGCGCATGGTAAAATCGCTTCTCGTCGTCTTTAACATACGTGGGTAGTACCCCTACCGAAATCGTATACCAAAGCAAGCAAGGCGAGGCCATCGATAGTATTGATGGCCTCCCTTAATGGAATTATCAAATTTATTGTGTCTATGCTCGGAGGCGAAGGTGCCAACAATCAACCAGTTAGTGCGTCGAGGACGCAAAACGAAGAAAGAGAAGAGCAAGGCTCCTGCCCTGCTGTATACCCTCAATCTTAACAACCAAAACCGGATCCGCCAGAGCAAAGGCGCCCCACAAAAGCGAGGTGTTTGCACTGTCGTCAAGACCATGACCCCCAAGAAGCCTAATTCAGCGCTGCGCAAGATTGCCCGCGTCCGTCTGACCAATGGCATCGAGGTGACTGCATATATCCCCGGTGAAGGGCATGCATTACAAGAACACTCCGTAGTGCTTGTGCGCGGGGGTCGTGTAAAAGACCTGCCTGGTGTGCGATATCACATTGTACGCGGCTCGTTAGACACCGGTGGAGTCAATAACCGTAAACAAGGTCGTTCGAAATACGGCTCCAAGCGTCCTAAAGAATAATCCAGCGGAGAAACGGTATGTCGCGTCGAAGTAAACCCGAAAAACATCAAATCCCTGGCGATACCCGCTTTAACAGCGAGCACGTCCAGAACTTTATCAACCGCGTCGTTAAGAGTGGCAAGAGCAGTGTTGCCACCACCATCGTGTATGACGCCTTTGATATGATTGAGGAACGAGCAAAAAGAAGCTCCCTTGAGATCTTTGAGCTGGCTATCAAGAACGTCTCCCCCATCCTTGAAGTAAAACCACGCCGTGTGGGTGGTGCCACTTACCAGATCCCGATGGAAGTCCCTCCGTACCGCCGTTTTGCATTGGCTTCGAGATGGATCCTTCAAGGAGCAAAAGCGCGTTCTGGCAAATCTTTCGCCGAAAAATTGGCCGGTGAGCTCTTGGATGCCTCCAACAACACCGGATCAGCCATCCGCAAGCGTGAGGAAACCCACAAGATGGCTGAAGCCAACCGTGCCTTCTCCCACTTCAGGGCATAGGCAATTTCAACGAATTCGCGTGAGAATTAACTAGTGGTAGTAGGAACCTTTTATGCCCCGACAGTATCCCCTCGATCTGTATCGCAATATTGGCATTATTGCCCATATTGATGCGGGCAAGACCACTACCACAGAGCGCATCCTTTTCTACACAGGTAAAACCCATCGCCTCGGATCAGTAGACGAAGGAACCACCGTCACTGATTGGATGGAGCAGGAGCGTGAACGCGGCATCACCATCGTTTCTGCGGCAGTTTCTGCTGAGTGGAAAGGTTACCAAATCAATATTATCGATACCCCCGGGCACATCGACTTCACCGCAGAAGTCCAGCGCTCATTACGGGTATTGGATGGCGGGATCGTCGTCTTTGATGCTGTTCAAGGGGTTGAGCCGCAAAGTGAGACGGTTTGGCGCCAGGCAGACCGCTATCAAGTCCCGCGGATATGCTTCGTCAATAAAATGGACCGCGTTGGAGCATCATTTGAGCGTTCCATTGAAAGCATGAAGCACCGCCTGGGTGCCAATGTGGCTGCCATACAGGTCCCCATCGGCAGTGAGGCTGGCTTCCAGGGTGTGGTCGATCTTCTCACCCGGAAAGCCACCATTTGGGATGATAAGCTCGGTACCGATGCCGTCGAGGTCGATATCCCAACCGACATGAGCGGTTACGTCAAGGAAATGCGTGCACGCCTGTTGGAACAGATCGCCGAGACTGAAGACGCATTAACCATGCGCTACCTGGATGGCGATGATATTTCGGTGGATGACCTGAAAGCTGCTTTACGCACGGCAACCCTCGCCGGCAAAATCACACCCGTTTATTGCGGGAGCTCTTTAAGAAACAAAGGTGTACAGCCCTTATTGGATGGCGTGATCGACTACCTGCCCTCCCCGGCAGATGTCCCTCCAGTCATCGGGATTCATCCGCATACCGGGCATGAAGTTACCCGACCGGCGGAAGATGATGCCCCCATGAGCGCTTTGGTCTTTAAAATCGTGTCGGACCCCTATGTAGGGCGACTGGCATATATCAGGGTGTATTCAGGCAAGATCACCCAGGGTTCTACGGTTTTCAATCCAACCAAGGACCGCCGTGAACGCATTGGTCGTCTCCTGCGCATGTATGCTGACCGTCGTGAGGATATCAATGAAATCCTCGCCGGGGATATCGGTGCCGTGCTCGGCCTCAAGGACTCATTTACCGGTGATACGCTCACCGATGCGTCCAACCAGATCGTGCTTGAAAACATCACCTTCCCTGAACCGGTGATCTCGGTCGCTATTGAACCCCGTACCGCTGCCGACCAGGACCGCATGGCGGAAGCCTTGCACAAGCTCTCTGATGAAGATCCTACCTTCAGGGTTCGTGTAGATGAAGAAACAGGTCAGACGATCATCTCGGGCATGGGTGAGCTTCACCTGGAAATCCTCATCGACCGGATGCTGCGCGAGTTCCGTGTCCAGGCTCGGGTGGGTAAGCCCCAGGTGGCATACCGTGAAACCATTACTCGCCCGGTCCCCAAAGCCGAGTACCGCTACATCAAGCAGACGGGTGGGCACGGTCAATACGGTCATGTTGTGCTGGCTCTCGAGCCGGGAGCACCTGGCAGTGGCATCGTTTACGAAAATGGTATTGTTGGAGGAGCAATCCCCAAGGAATATCTACCGGCGATAGAAAAAGGTGTGCGTGAAGCCGCTGAAGCAGGCGTGCTGGCCGGATACCCCGTGGTGGATGTCAAGGCTCGACTTTACGATGGCTCCTTCCATGAGGTTGACTCGAGTGATATGGCCTTCAAGATGGCTGCGACGATGGCTTTCAAAGAAGGCATTCACAAGGGTGGCCCGGTTCTGCAGGAACCGGTCATGAAGGTCGAAGTGATCGCCCCAGATGAATTCCTGGGAGAGATCATGGGACAGCTGAATGCCCGGCGTGGAAATATTATTGGCACGGATGTCCGCCCCGGGACTACCCAGATGGTTACCGCCATGATCCCCCTGGCTGAAATGTTCGGGTACGCCACCGATCTCAGGTCAGCCACCCAGGGAAGAGGCGTTTTTACCATGGAATTTGACCACTACTCAGAAGTATCTGAGAATGTGGCCAAGACAATATTGGCATGAGTAGATATTAAATAACATCATTGTTTCATTAAGCTGAAGGAGAACGTTTATGGCAAAGCAAAAATTTGAGCGAACCAAGCCGCACATGAACGTAGGTACGATGGGGCACATCGACCACGGGAAAACGACCTTGACCGCTGCGATCACCAAATACTGTTCGTTCCTTGGGCAGGCAGAGTATCGCTCGTTTTACACGATCGATAACGCCCCCGAGGAAAAAGAGCGCGGCATCACGATCAACATTGCCCACGTGGAATACGAGACTGCCAAGCGGCACTATGCACACGTAGACATGCCCGGTCACCGAGACTACATCAAGAACATGATCACCGGTGCAGCCCAGGTGGATGGTGCGATCCTGGTGGTGGCGGCACCTGATGGGCCGATGCCGCAGACGCGTGAGCACGTGCTGCTGGCGCGCCAGGTGGAAGTTCCCGCCATCGTGGTCTTCCTGAACAAGGTGGACATGATGGATGATGAGGAGCTTCTGGAGCTGGTAGAGATGGAGCTGCGTGACCTGCTGAACGATGAAAAGTTCCCCGGAGACACGACCCCGATCGTGCGCGGCAGTGCTTTGCTAGCCCTGGAGAGCACCAGCACCGATCCGAATGCACCCGAATATGCGTGCATCAAGGAGCTGCTGCGGGTGGTGGATGAGTACATCCCCGAGCCTGTGCGCGAGACCGAAAAGCCGTTCATGATGCCGATCGAGGACGTGTTCTCGATCAAGGGGCGCGGCACGGTGGTGACCGGCAGGGTGGAGCGGGGAGTCGCCAAGAAGGGCGAACCCGTGGAGATCGTCGGGCTGCGCGAGAAGAGCATGAGCTCGGTGATCACCGGCACGGAGATGTTCCACAAAGAGCTGGAGCAGGTGCAAGCCGGAGATAACGCCGGCATCCTGCTGCGCGGCATCGAGCGCGCAGACGTCGAGCGCGGCCAGGTGGTGGCCAAGCCTGGCTCGATCACCCCGCACACCAAGTTCATGAGTGAAGTGTACGTGCTGCGCAAGGAAGAGGGTGGAAGGCACAAGGCTTTCTTCACCGGCTATCGCCCGCAGTTCTACATCCGCACGATGGATGTCACCGGAGACATCAAGCTGCCCGAAGGGGTGGAGATGGTGATGCCGGGAGATAACGTCAACCTGGAAGTTGAGCTGATCGTGCCGGTGGCTTTGGAGCAAGGCTCCAAGTTCGCCATCCGTGAAGGCGGTTTGACCGTCGGCGCAGGTGTGATCACCAAGATTATTGCATGATCAGGAATTCATTGGAATAGGAAAAATGGCTAAACAAAAAATCCGTATCCGTTTGAAGGCATATGACCACCGCGTTTTGGACCAATCTGCGAAACGCATCGTTGAGACCGCTGAACGAACTGGTGCCCGAGTAGTTGGTCCTGTACCCTTGCCAACTAAGAAAGAAAGGTTTACAATTCGGCGCTCGACATTCATTGACAAGGATTCACACGAGCATTTTGAAATCCGTACTCATAACCGCTTGATCGATGTCCTGGACCCAGATTCCAAGACCATCGATATGCTCATGCGATTGAACCTTCCGGCGGGTGTGGATATCGAAATAAAAATTTAGGATTACCGCCTTCATTGACGGGTGTTCTCATGAGAGTTGACGATTGACTCTCGGGATGAACATCCGCCTCGCGATGGTGGCAGTGTAAGAGCGGTGGTACACGCGAGCGCACAAACCCGATGCTCCACGGTAAACCAGCTGACTGCACTGCGGTTAGGGATGATGCAGCCGTGCCCAGGCTGACAGTCCCGAAACATTGATTAGATAGGAGAAAACCGAGATGTTAAAAGGGCTAATTGGAAAGAAAATTGGCATGACCCAGATTTTCGTTGAAGGCCAGGCACTCCCGGTCACTTTAATCGAAGCTGGGCCATGTTACGTTACTCAGGTTCGTCTACCTGGAAAAGATGGCTATTCAGCCGTCCAGCTGGGTTTTTATGAAGTACGACCAAAAACCCTCACTGGTGGCGAGCTTGGGCATCTGAAGCGTAACACTCTCCCCCCCCTGCGCTTTTTGCGCGAATTCCGTGTAAAGGATCCCGAAGTCTCCGAAGGGAATCAGATCAATGTGGACCAGGTTTTTTCGACTGGTGATTTCGTCGATATCATCGGCACGAGCAAAGGTAAAGGCTTCGCCGGGGGTGTTAAGCGTTATCATTTTAAAGGTCATCATAAAACTCATGGCACTTCCGATCGCGAGCGTGCTCCAGGTTCGCGTGGCTCAACCACCACCCCGGGTCGTGTCTATCGGGGTGCGCGTGGTCCTGGTCACATGGGCAACCGCCAGGTAACCACCCAGAACCTCAAGATCGTCCTGGTTGATAAGGAACGCAACCTGATCGGTGTGAATGGTGCTGTTCCCGGTGCTAAGGGCAGCGTAGTGGAAATCAAGGAAACCCGGAAGCAGTAGCCGGATCGCGGCACTGGCCCCGTTACTGTGGAGAAAAAGATTATGGAAGTTGATGTCTTGAACATGGAAGGTGAGAAAATCCGCACGGTTGAGCTTCCGGCGCAGATTTTTGAAGCCCCAATAAACATTGATCTGATGCACCAGGCTTTCGTCCGCCAGATGGCAAATGCCCGTTTAGGCACTCACAGCACGAAAACCCGCGGTGAGGTTTCTGGCGGCGGTAGAAAACCCTGGAAGCAAAAAGGCACTGGTCGGGCACGCCAGGGATCAAACCGGGCTGCCCAATGGGTTGGTGGTGGTAAAATTCACACCCCACATCCGCGTGACTATACCATACCCATGCCGCGTAAAATGCGCCAGGCAGCTCTCCGTTCAGCCCTATCCGCCAGGGCAGCCGAAAAGGCGATCGTCGTCGTTGAAGAATTATCCCTATCAGAAGCCAAAACGAAACTTATGGCTAAGGTGATGGCTAAGCTCGTTGGTGAAGAGAGCGCTATCATCCTCATTCCAGCTAAGAACCCAACCTACGAAACGATTATTCGCTCGGCTAACAACCTGGTTGGGACGAAGACTATGCTGGCTAATTATTTGAACATCCGCGACCTGCTCAGCTTTGATAAGATCGTCCTGCCGGTCCAATCGTTGGATGTCATTGCTGCCCATTTGGGGTAGACAGGAGTCAACCATGAATACCATCTACGATATCCTGCGCCGCCCGATTGTCACGGAGAAATCGAACTTTCAAAATGCAAACCTGCATCAATACACGTTTGAGGTTACCTCCGATGCGAACAAGGTTCTAATAAAAGACGCAATCGAAACGCTCTTTGATGTCAATGTTGTGCGGGTGAATGTGATCAACGTAGCCCCCAAGCGCACCCGTCGCCCAAAAAGCCGCCGCCTCATGGTCCGCCGCAGCGGCTATAAGAAAGCCATTGTCACGTTGGCAGTGGGTGACACGATCGATATATTTGAAGGAGTTAAGTAATGGCCGTAAAGAAATATAAGCCGGTAACTCCGTCTTTGCGTGGAATGACCGGATACACCTTTGAAGAAATCACCAAGAGCAAGCCTGAACGTTCGCTGATTATTGACAAGCACCGCAACGCCGGACGTGATACCACCGGGCGCATTTCCGTCCGCCATCGCGGTGGCGGCAGCCGCAGGCACATCCGCATCGTGGATTTTAAGCGCGATAAACATGGCGTACTGGCTAAAGTATCGGCGATTGAGTATGACCCGAATCGCACGGCCCGCCTGGCGCTTTTGTTCTATACTGATGGTGAGAAGCGTTATATCGTTGCCCCGGTTGATTTAAAAGTGGGTGACTCTATCATGTCTGGACCGACTGCAGAAGTCCGCCCGGGGAATTCACTGCCAATTTCCAATATCCCCGTGGGTACGTTGATCCACAACCTCGAGCTGAAAGAAGGTCGTGGAGGCCAGCTGGTCCGCTCTGCCGGTGGTGCAGCCCAATTATTAGCCAAGGAAGGCGATTTTGCTCAGATCCGTATGCCTTCTGGTGAGGTACGCCTCATCCGCCAGACCTGCTATGCCACCGTTGGTCAGGTAGGTAATCTGGACCATAGCAATATCAAGCTAGGCAAGGCTGGTCGGAAACGCAATATGGGTATACGCCCAACCGTCCGCGGTACAGCCATGAGCCCGCGCGATCACCCCCATGGTGGTGGTGAAGGTCGCCAGCCCACCGGTATGCCCGGACCTAAAAGTCCGTGGGGTAAACCAACCCGGGGTTATAGAACCCGTCGGAATAAGCTGTCGGACCAGTATATTGTCCGCCGGCGCGGCAAGAGCCGCAGGTAGTCCATCGTAACCAGGAGTCGAGAAAATGGGACGATCACTGAAAAAAGGGCCTTTCGTGGCACCTAAACTGCTCAAAAAAATTGAAGCCATGAACGAACGTGGCGAGAAAAAAGTAATCCGCACCTGGAGCCGTGCAAGCACTATCTTTCCACAGATGGTAGGGCACACCGTTGCAGTCCATGACGGGCGCAGGCATGTTCCCATCTACATCACTGAAAATATGGTTGGGCATCGCTTGGGTGAATTTGCACCTACCCGCACCTTCCGCGGTCATGTTGCCTCTGAGAAGAAAGTGAAGAAAGTAGAATAACCTATGGCCACACATGATATTCGCGCACAGGCTCTCGATACCCCGATCTCGGCTCAAAAAGCACGGCTGGTGGTTGATATGGTCAGGGGTAAGGATGTCGTTCAGGCAATGACCCTGCTGAAGTTCATGCCGAACTACGCAGCCCAGCCTGTTTCAAAGTTACTGGCTTCAGCGGTTGCCAATGCCGAAGAAAACTTTGGCGTCAGCCGTGATGATCTCTTCGTCTATCGTATATATGCTGATGAAGCTACCACCCGCAAATGGCGGCGTTTTGGTGCCCGTGGCAGGTTCATGCCTTGGCTCAGACGTTCGTCTCACTTAACCGTCATCCTCCGGGAACGGGAAGGAAAGTAGGAGCTTTTATGGGTCGAAAAGTAAATCCGATTGGTTTTCGCCTTAAGATCAACAAGACCTGGGAAGGTCGTTGGTACGCTGAAGGCCGTGAATATGTCGAGCAGCTGCATCAAGACTTCGCCTTGCGCGACCTGGTCCGCAAAGAAGCCTCACGAGCTGGTGTTTCTCGCATCGAGATCGAACGCTTCCCCGGAAAAGTCAAGATCGTGGTTAACACTGCCAAGCCTGGTGTCCTCATCGGGCGTAAAGGGGAAAGTGTTAAGAACCTTCGCCAGCATCTGGAAGCCGTGGTGGGCAAGAAGATCGATCTGGAGATCAAGGAGATCAAAAGCCCGGATCTGGATGCTTATCTGGTCGCCAATAACATTGCCGAACAGCTTGAACGCCGGATCAGCTACCAACGCGCCATGAAACGCGCCATTCAGCAGGCAATTCGCCAGGGCGCCCAGGGTTTCCGCGTCGAAGTAGCCGGTCGTCTGAGTGGTGCTGAGATGGCTCGCACGGTGAATATGCGTGAAGGTCGCGTGCCGCGCGCCACATTACGGGCTGATATCGATTATCACCAGACGCAAGCTCTGACAACCTATGGTCGCATCGGTGTCAAGGTTTGGATTTATAAAGGTGAATTATTGCCTGCGGTCGAGGAACAGGTTGAATCGACTGAGGGTGTATACGTTAGTGAGTAGTGAGGGTTTTTGCCATGCTCATGCCTAAAAGAGTAAAGTATCGTAAACAAATGCGTGGCCGCATGAAAGGTACCGAGCTGCGCGGCGCTGATGTCCATTTTGGAGACTTCGGCCTGCAAGCTTTGGAACCTGGATGGGTCACCGCGCGTCAGATCGAAGCCGCCCGCCGGGCTATTATGCATTCCCTGAAACGCCGCGGCAAGGTGTGGATCCGTATCTTCCCCGATAAACCCTACACCCAAAAACCAGCCGAAACCCGCATGGGTAAAGGTAAAGGTAATGTTGAATACTGGGTGGCAGTGGTCAAACCCGGACGTATCATGTTCGAGGTGGGGGGTGGTCTCCCTGAAGACGAAGCCCGCCAAGCCTTACGTCTGGCACAGTTCAAGCTGGCGATTAAAACGAAAGTTGTTGGTCGCTACGACCGTGTTGCCGGAGGTGAAGCATGAAAATTCATGAGGTGCGTGCTTTATCCACTGATGCCATACTAGCCAAGCTCAACGATACCAAGGAAGAGCTGATGAAATTACGTTTCCAGATGTCCTCTGGTGAGCTAAGTGACTTTACCCGCCTGCGCCAGACACGACGCACCATCGCCCGACTGGCATCTGTGTTGACTGAGCGCCAGCGAAATCCTGAAAGCGAGAAGAACAATGAATAATCGCCGACGAATCACTGGTTTTGTTACCAGTAATGCCATGCAGAAGACTGTGGTGGTGGAAATATCCCGTACTTACCGCCACCCCCTCTACAAGAAGGTGGTCAACAGCCGCAAGCGTCTCATGGCACACGATGAGCTTGGTTGCCAGGTTGGAGATCAGGTACAAATCGTTGAAAGTCGTCCCATCTCCAAGAATAAGTGTTGGGTTGTTGAACAAATCCTCCGGCATGCAGTCGGTAATGGAGAGGAACTCGCAGAGGCGTAACCATGATCCAACAAGAATCAGTGGTTAAAGTGGCAGATAATACTGGTGGGCGCTCCCTCCTGGTCATCCATGTCATGGGTGGCTCCAGGCGGCGCTACGGTCGTGTGGGAGATATCGTCGTTGGTGCTATCCAGGAAGCCTCTCCCCAGGGCAGTGTAAAGAAAAGCGAAGTCGTTAAGGCTGTCATCGTCCGCTGTGCCAAGGAATGGCGCCGTGATGATGGGTCCTACATTCGCTTCGACGACAATGCTGCGGTCATCCTGGGTGACGGGCAGGAACCTAAGGGTACGCGCATATTTGGTCCGGTTGCACGTGAGCTGCGTGAAAAAGGATTTATGAGAATCGTATCATTAGCACCAGAAGTCCTTTAGCGGGTTGGTGCAGGAGTATATGCTGTGAGAGTAAAAATTCGAAAAGACGATACCGTTGAAGTGATCAGCGGACGTAAAGCTGACAAAGGCAGACGCGGTAAAGTAATCAAGGTCATGCCTGACGAAGGCAAGGTGGTTATCGCTGGCATCAATTTACGCAAGAAGCACCAGAAACAGGTCCAGTCGCAAGGTCGCACCATCAAGCCTGGGATCATTGAATTTGAAGGTCCCCTCGCCATTGGGAATGTAATGTTGGTCTGCCCCAAGTGTGATAACCCCGTTCGTGTGGGTTATCAGCGCGAAGATGATAAAAGCCAGCGTGTGTGCAAGAATTGTGGTGCGGTGATTGAATAATCACCCATTCGGAGTATTTCGATGACCCATTATTTAAAAGAACGATATCAAAAGGAAATTGCCCCTGCCCTTGAGCTGGCGATTGGCGCGGATAATGTCATGCAGATCCCCCGTGTCACCAAGGTGGTGGTTAATATCGGTGTCGGTGAAGCCCTGGATAATGCCAAGGCTCTCGAAGCCGCAGTAGCTGACCTGACCCTCATCACCGGTCAAAAACCGATCATTACCAAAGCCAAGAAGAGTATCGCCAATTTCAAGCTGCGCGAAGGTCGGCAGATTGGCGTAAAAGTAACCCTACGCGGCGAACGTATGTGGTCGTTCCTTGACCGGTTGATGAACGTTGCTTTGCCTCGCGTGCGTGATTTTCGTGGTATCTCCCCCAACGCATTTGACGGTCGAGGAAATTACACTCTGGGTCTGCGCGAACAGCTGGTCTTCCCGGAGATTGAATACGACAAAATAGATAAATTACGCGGTCTGGAAGTATCCATCATCACGACAGCCCGCAATGACGATGAATCCAGGCAGCTGCTTCAAATGCTCGGCATGCCGTTTCGGAAGGAAGGTATCTAATGGCGAAAACCTGCATGAAATACCGTGAGATGCGCCGGAAATATCCCACCCGCGTGCGCAATCGCTGCAGACTTTGTGGAAGACCACGTGGTTATATCCGCCGGTTTGGGATGTGCCGAATCTGTTTTCGCGAGCAGGCACTTGAAGGAAAAATCCCTGGCGTTGTGAAGTCATCCTGGTAACGGGCGGAGGAGAAGAACATGTCTGTTTCAGATCCAATCTCTGATATGCTCACACGGATTCGAAATGCCGTGATGGCAGAACATACCACTGTAGCTTTACCCAATTCTAAAATGAAATCGGCTATCGCGCAGATTTTAAAAGACGAAGGCTTTATCAGTGGCTATGAAATCGTTGAAGATAGCAAGCGACCTGCTCAAAAGGTCCTGCGCATCCGTTTGAAATACGTCGGTGAACGGCGCGAGCGTCGTGCTGTCATCACCGGTCTGGAGCGCATCAGCCATCCTGGAGGCCGTGTTTATGCCGGCAAGCAGGAGATCCCGTGGGTGCTTTCCGGGATGGGCGTCGCGATTATCTCCACACCAAAAGGTATCATGACCGGTCAGCGCGCCCGCCAGCTCGGTGTGGGCGGCGAGATCCTGTGTAAGGTCTGGTAAGGAGTTGTTATGTCCAGAATAGGTCGTTTACCAGTCGTGGTCCCACCGCACGTCGAAGTGACCATCGATGGAACAAATATCAAGGTTAAGGGACCCAAGGGTGCCCTTGAGTATACCTTCCCTCGGGAAATTTCGTTCGCCCTCGAGAATGGTGTCATTAACGTCAAGCGCCCTTCCGATGATGCCACTCACCGTGCTCTCCACGGTACTACGCGTGCCCTCATCAATAATATGGTGACGGGTGTTAGCACCGGTTTTCAGCGCGTACTGGAGATAAACGGCGTGGGCTACCGTGCTGAAGTTAAGGAAAAGAATTTAATCCTCAACCTGGGCTATTCCCATCCGATCACCGTCGAGCCGCCTGACGGGATTTCCTTTGAAACCGATCCGAAAACCCGCCAGATCAAGGTTCTGGGTCCGGATAAGCAGGCAGTGGGTCAGATGGCCGATTTCATTCGTAAACAACGCCCACCTGAGCCATACCTGGGTAAAGGCATTAAATATCTGGAAGAAAAGATCCGCCGTAAGGCTGGTAAATCAGGTAAGGGATAATATGATGGCAAGCTCTAATAAAACACGTTCTGCAGCACGCAACCGGCGCCATACCCGCGTTCGCCAGGATATTTTTGGGACGCCGGAACGCCCACGCTTGAGTGTTTTTCGCAGCTCAAGTGGCATCTACGCCCAGGTGATCGATGACGTGGCTGGAAACACCCTCGTCTCTGCTTCCACTATCGACCCGGGTCTCCGGGAGCAGGTAAAAGGTCTCAAGCAAGCCGAAAAGGCTCACCTGGTAGGCAAAACCCTGGCGGAACGCGCCCTGGGTAAAGGTATCCAGGTCGTTGCTTTCGACCGGGGTGGTTACAAGTATATGGGGCGTGTAAAAGCACTGGCAGAAGGTGCGCGCGAAGGCGGCCTGAAGTTCTAACCGGACAACTGGAGATAAGCATGACTGACTATCAAAATGCAGAATTTGAGCAAAAAGAATTTGACGAGCGCGTGATTGAGATCGGGCGTGTTGCCAAGGTCGTCAAAGGTGGACGCCGCTTCTCTTTCCGCGTCACCGTTGTCGTCGGTGATAATAATGGCAGCGTGGGTATCGGCGTGGGTAAAGCCAATACCGTCCCAGATGCGATGCGTAAAGCCTCTGAAAAAGCTCACCACAATATGCACAGAGTGTTGCTGTATGGCAAGACCATTCCGCATGAAGTACTCGGCCGCGTAAGTGGTGCTGAAGTATTATTGAAACCCGCTTCACCCGGTACAGGCGTCATTGCAGGTGGTGGTGTACGTGCCGTCCTGGAAGCTGCCGGCGTATCTGATATCCTGACGAAAAGCCTGCGTAGCAGTAACATGCTCAATGTGGTCTATGCCACTGTACAGGCGCTCGATTCACTAAAATCTCCCAAGGACGAGGCTGCCCGTCGAGGAAAGGACATCAAGGATGTGACTCCTTTCTGGGAACGGAGGAAAAATGCCTAGAAAAAAAGAACCCAAAGAGAAGATCGTCCGCATCACCTTGGTGGGAAGCGCCATTGGTTATTCCAAGGAACACAAAGCTACTGTAAAAGCTCTGGGCTTCAAGCATCTACACCAGACCGTGGAGCACGTCGACACCCCCAGCCTTCGGGGTATGCTTTATAAAGTTGCCCATCTGGTCAAGGTGGAGGAAGTAAAATGAAACTACACGAACTAAAACCACAAGAAGGTTCCAAGAAAAAAGGAATCCGCGTTGGTCGTGGCACCGCTGGTCGTCGTGGGAAGACGGCTGGACGCGGTACCAAGGGTCAGGGTGCACGCGCAGGAAAACCGGTCCGCCTGTACAACCAGGGCGGTAACCTGCCATTTTACCGCCGCCTGCCCTTCAAACGTGGTGAAGGTTTCACCCCTCTGAACCGGATTGAATACAATGAAATAAACCTGGACCAGCTGGCGAAATTCCCTACCGGGAGCGAGATCACCCCAGGGACGCTTGCGGAAGCTCAGCTGCTTCGCAAGCCGGCTAAACCGGTGGTAATAATGGGTCGCGGCGAGCTCAAGACTGCCTTGAAAATCAATGTACACCGCATCACTGCCGGTGCTAAAGCTAAAGTTGAAGCTGCTGGTGGTAGTGTAGAAATCATTAAATTGTAAGGTTGATGATAAGGAGCTTATGACATGAAGCGGTCTGCCTGGCGTTATTTATGGTCGGCACATGATATCCGGAAGAAGCTGTTAATCACCCTGTTAATTTTGGCGATTTATCGCTTTGCCAGTCACGTCCCAGTGCCAGGAGCTAACAAGGAAGTTATGGCTCAGATCTTGAGTGCAGGTGGCGCAGCGGGGAACCTGATTAACATTCTGGACTTGCTGTCGGGAGGCACGGTCTCCCGCTTCTCAGTCATGGCGATGGGTGTCTACCCATACATTACAGCGCAGATCATCCTGCAGCTGCTCACCCCAATCATCCCCTCCTTGCAGAAGAGAATGGAAGAGGACCCTCGCGAGGGCCAAAAGTGGCAGGAGAAGTGGACTTACTACCTGGCAGTACCCATGGCCGCCTTACAAGCCATTGGGCAAGTCAATATCTTCAACAACTCGGCCACCCGGATTGGTTTACCGCCGGTGATTTCGAATTTTGGCTTCAGCAACTTCCTGTCTTCTCTGACCATTATCGTCAGTATGACCGCAGGTACTATGTTTGCTATTTGGCTGGGTGAGTTGATCTCCGAATACGGCTTGCGTAACCAGGGTCTATCATTGATCATTTTTGCCGGCATTGTTGCCCGTATCCCTGCCACCGTCCAGAGCATCCTTGCTGATGCAACCACGCGCTGGATCGGTATCAGCTTCATGATCATCCTCAGCGCAGCCACCATATTCGCTATCGTCGTCGTTCAACAGGGGCGCAGGAATGTCCCCGTTATGTACCCTGGGCGGCGTGTGGGTGCCCGCATGTCCATGCCGGTCAAAGGTACCTTGCCGCTGATGGTCAACATGGCAGGCATGATCCCCATCATCTTCGCCCAGTCGCTGCTCACCTTCCCTTCCATCATTGCCAGTTTCTTTACTGCCGCCAAGAACCCCACTGTTGCCAGTATTGCCACCTACATCACCAACCTGTTTGGTGGCACGGGCAATGGATATTGGATCATGTACTTCCTGATGGTGGTCTTCTTCTCATTCTTCTATACGGATGTTTTGTTTGCCCAACAGAACTACGGTGAAAACTTGAAGAAGGTCGGTGCACAGATCCCAGGCATCGCCCGGGGTGCCCCCACCCAGAAGTATCTCACCAAGGTGTTGCGCCGGATCACCCTGCCCGGAGCTGTCTTCCTCGGCATCATCGCTGTCCTGCCATGGCTGGTTGGATTGGTTGTGCCGTTTGGCAAGAGCACAGGTCTGTTATTGACCTCCTCATCAGGGTTGCTGATCGTTGTTGGTGTTGTTCGGGATGTGTTCTTCAACATCGATGCTGACCTCAAGCTGCACGGTTATGATGATTCGCTCCTCGTGAGGTAACCGGTTCATCATGTCCACGTTCATCGTCCTGCTCGGTCCCCCGGGCGCAGGGAAAGGCACTCAGGCGGAAGCCATATCGGCAACGCTTAAACTTCCCCATATCTCCTCGGGCGATATCTTCAGGGAAAATCTGAAGAACCACACTGAGCTTGGTAAGTTGGCAGAAACGTACATTAACAAAGGTGAGCTCGTCCCCGATGACGTGACCATTGCCATGATCAAGGAGCGCTTATCCCGCCCCGATTGCCTTGAGGGCGCATTATTGGATGGATTTCCCCGCACGCCTTACCAGGCGGAGGCCTTAGCAGTCATGCTCTCAGAAATGGATGGACAGGTAAAAAACGTCCCCTACATCTGTGTGCCTGAAGACGTTCTTATCGAGCGTCTCGCCGGACGTTGGACCTGCCGCCAGTCCGGGCACGTCTTCCATAAAAAATACAATCCGCCTCGTCAGGCCAGGATTTGTGATTTTGATGGTTCCGAGCTCTACCAGCGGGAAGACGACAAGACCGAAACGGTAAAACGTCGCATCCGTGTGTATTTAGAGCAGACCCAGCCTCTGGTGGAATATTATCAGCGTAATGGTGTCTTGATTGAAATCGATGGCAAAAAAAACATCGAGCAGGTTACCCAAGACTTGCTCACTGCGTTACAAGGAAATGGTAAATCATGAGTTGGGAACGTAACATCGTCATTAAAAGTCCGCAGGAGATTGCCACCTTGCGTGAAGCAGGTCGCATCAATGCCCGGGCTTTGGAAGCAGTTCGACAGTTGATCCGCCCAGGGGTTACTACTGCTGAGCTGGATGCCGCTGCGGAGGAAGTGATCCGTAAACATGGAGCCGTCCCTACCTTCAAGGGATATCCCGGTCCTTACCCCTACCCGGCGTCCATCTGTGTGAGCATCAACGAACAGCTGGTCCATGGCATTCCCGGTAAGCGCAAACTGCAGGCGGGTGATGTCGTCTCGATAGATTGCGGCTCGACTTTCGAGGGTTTTGTAGGCGACTCTGCCTTCACCATCGGTGTTGGCGAGGTCTCTCATCAAGCCCAACGGCTGATCGAAATTACCGAGCAGGCACTCTATATCGGCATCAAGCAGATGCGGGCGAATAACCGGGTTGGTGATGTCTCGGCTGCCATCCAGGAATTTGTGGAAAGCTTTGGTTTCAATGTCACTCGTGAGTATACCGGTCACGGCGTTGGCAGGCAGATGCATGAAGGTCCCCAGGTGCCTAACTATGGAAGTGCTGGTCGGGGTCAAATTCTGCGCCAGGGCATGACCATCGCCTTGGAACCAATGGTCCTGGTCGGCACTTCTCAAACAAGAGTCCTTCCCGACCAGTGGACGGTTGTCTCTGCCGACGGTTCCCTCACCGCCCATTGGGAGCACTCTGTTGCAATTACCGATGGAGACGCTCTCATCTTAACCCTGCCCTGATTGGTACTGGACGGCAGGTACATGGTCAAGTATAATCAAATCTTTGGTTTCACGGAAACACGCAGGATTAGTTAGGAGTAGGATGTATGAAAGTATCATCGTCAATAAGAAAGCGTTGCTCAAAGTGCAAGGTCGTTAAACGCAAAGGTCGCTTGTATATCATTTGCGATAATCCCAAACATAAGCAACGACAAGGATAGGACTTATGGCAAGAATCGAAGGTGTTGATCTACCACGTAACAAACGGGTTGAAATTGGTTTGACCTATATCTTTGGCATTGGGGTTCCTCATGCCCATGAGATCCTCGACGCAACTGGTGTCAGTCCCGATACCCGGGTCAAAGACCTGACTGATGCAGAAGTTGGTCAGCTGCGTGATTATATCGGTCAGCATTACAAGGTAGAGGGCGACTTGCGTCGTTCTGTACAGATGAATATCAAGCGTTTAATCGAGATTGGTAGTTACCGTGGTCTCCGTCACCGTCGCAATTTACCGGTGCGGGGTCAACGTACTCGTACCAACTCCCGCACACGCAAGGGTCCTAAGAAGACTGTTGCTGGGCGCGGTAGACGACGTGGCGCTACCAAGAAATAGTATCAAAGATAAGGCAGTAAATAGCGAGGTATTATGGCTCAAACAGCAACAACTGGACGCCGAAAATCTGCACGTAAGACCAAGCGTCTCCTGTCCTCCGGGCAGGTGCACATCCTGGCCACGTTTAACAATACGATCGTCACCATCACCGACACTTCGGGCAATGCAGTCACCAGCGCCTCCGCAGGTGCATCAGGTTTCAAAGGTTCCCGCAAAAGCACCCCTTATGCTGCTCGCGTGGCAGCTGAAGCGGCGATGAAAAATGCCCAATCCCTGGGCATGCAGGAAGTTGAAATTTATGTCAAAGGTCCTGGCCCTGGTCGCGAGAACGCCATTCGTGCCGTCCAAACTTCAGGCATGAAGGTCACTTCGATCACGGATGTGACCCCCGTACCACACAATGGATGCCGGCCTCCCAAGAAGCGCCGTGTCTAATCATTATTTATCATAAGGAAGAGGTAAGAATTTATGGCAAAGTATCGTGGGCCAGTATGTAAATTGTGCCGGCGAGAAGGTGAAAAATTATTCCTGAAAGGCGCTCGGTGCTATACACCGAAATGTGCCTTCGAGCGGCGTGGTTATCCACCAGGTATTCACGGCAAGAGCGCTCAATTCCGGCGCAAACGCGAATCGGATTATGGGCGCCAGCTGCGTGCCAAGCAGAAGGCTCGCCGTGTGTACGGCGTTTTGGAACGTCAGTTCCGCCGCTACCATGCAGCAGCGCTGAAACGACGTGGTCTGACCGGTTTGACCATGCTCCAGATCCTGGAGAGCCGCTTGGATAATGTCGTTTACCGTCTCGGTTATGCAGACAGTCGGGCAAAAGCACGCCTCCTCGTCACCCATGGACATTTCATCGTCAATGGTGTGCGCACAGATGTCCCCTCCATGACCGTTTCCATCGGTGATGTCGTTTCTGTTCGCCCTAGCTCTCGCAGGCGGACCTATTTCAAAGAGCTTCCTGATCTTGCTGAAGATCGCAATGTTCCCAATTGGCTTAGTCGTGATATTAAAGACCTTGCCGGGACTGTGATCCGCTTGCCTGAACGCTCTGAAATTGATGCCAACCTTGGCGAACAACTCATCGTTGAGTATTACTCAAGATAATCCCAGGCGCGGGGGAAGAGGTGAACTGTGTTAGGACTAAGTAACATGGTAACGCCGAAGATCGAGCGTGAAGCTGAAGCTCGTAACTACGGCAAGTTCGTCATCAGTCCATTGGAACATGGCTATGGCATAACGCTCGGCAATGCCCTGCGGCGTGTCTTGCTTTCCTCCTTGGACGGTGTGGCAGTGACGTCCATCCGCATTGCGGATGTCCAGCATGAATTTAGCGAGATCCCCGGTGTGCGCGAAGATGTGATCCGCGTCATGCTGCAGATCAAACAATTGCGCATGCGTCTGATGGACGTGGACACCGCTCATCTCCACCTGGCAATCCAGGGGGATGGTACGGTTACCGCTGCCGATATTTCGGCCAATCCAGATGTTGAGGTCGTCAACCCTGAGCTGTACCTGTTCACGGTGGATGATTCGAAAGCCAATCTGGAACTTGAAATGACCGTGGAGCGCGGCCGTGGCTACTCCCCTGCTGATGATCGCACGGGTCGCCTGCCTATCGGCGAGCTGCCGGTTGATGCAATCTACAGCCCCGTCCGGCGGGTAAACTGGGAAGTCAGCTCTTCCCGTGTCGGGCAAAGCACAAACTACGATAAACTGATCCTGGAGATTTGGACGGACGGCACGGTCACTCCGGAACACGCCTTGAGCACCTCTGCCAAGATCCTCATCGATCACCTGCGTCACCTGGCCGGAATCAGTGAGGAAACCCTGGCTTCTCTCACCGAAGAGGCGAGCGAAGAAGATCACCTCACCAGCGAGATGATCGAGACACCCATAGAAAACCTCGACCTGTCGGTCCGCGTGTTCAACTCGCTCAAACGCACCGGCATCACCACGGTAGGAGAAGTCTTGGAGCTGCTCGATAAAGGTGAAGAAGCGGTCATGTCCATCCGTAATTTTGGCGAGAAAAGCCTTGACGAGCTGCGCCAGAAGATGCGTGAGAAGGGCTATCTCCGCGATCAAAAAGAAGACGAAGTGGAGTAATTTGATATGCGACATCAGGTAGCAGGAAAAAAACTAGGCCGTAAAAAGGATGACCGTGCTGCACTTCGCCGCGTCTTGATTGCGCAATTGTTCGAGCATGAGCGGATTGAAACCACCCATGCGAAAGCCCTGGCAATCCGTGGTCAGACTGAACGCTTGATCACCCTGGCTAAACACGGCATTAAGGCAGGCGACGAACACATGGTCCATGCCCGCCGGCTTGCAGCCGCCCGTTTGAGCAATCCCAAGGCGGTGGTTAAATTGTTCGACGATATTGCACCTCGTTATGCCGATCGTCTCGGCGGTTATACCCGCATTCACAAGCTGGGTCCCCGCCTGGGTGATAATGCCGATATGGTGCTGATCGAGTTGATTGAAGAGTAGTCGACAACAAGCAATGGCATCGAGCCAGGTGATGAGCCTGTCTCAAGACAGAGTACTGTCAGCCAACCATGGAACGTTACCAAGTTATCCTCGCCTATGACGGCTCGCACTACAAGGGCTTTCAGCGGCAGGCCAATGCTCGCAGTGTACAGGCTGTGGTCGAAGCTGCCTTGCGCAAACTCAGCTGGAGTGAGCGCTCCATCCTGGCAGCCGGGCGCACCGATACCGGTGTGCACGCCACAGGTCAGGTGATTGCGTTTGAGCTGAAATGGAACCATGGTTGCATGGACCTCCAGACGGCAATGAACGCACTCCTGCCTGATGATGTCGTCGCCATCGAGGTAAAGCAGGTTTCTTCCTCCTTTCATCCTCGTTACGACGCCAGCTGGCGCAAGTATTTTTATCGCCTCTACTGCCAGCCTGTCCGCCAGCCGCTTCTGGAACCGTATGCCTGGCGCGTTTGGCCTGCGGCGGAGTTTAGCTCCCTGGCTGATACTGCCCGCCCGTTGGTTGGCAAGCACGATTTTGGCGCCTTCGGTAGTGCACCTAACATTGGAGGCAATACCACCAGGGTTGTGCTCCAGGCAGGCTGGATCCAGGAATCTCCCTACCTTATCTTCGAGATTACTGCCCAGGCTTTCCTTTACCACATGGTGCGGCGTATCGTCTTCATGCAGGTGATGATCGCCCAGGGAAAGCTCACCAAGGATGACCTGCTGCAAGCCCTGGAAACCGGTGCAGATTTCAGCTCCCGTTCCGGGCAGGACAAAAGTTCCACCAACCGCCTGGTGCACGGTCTGGCACCAGCCCAGGGACTGATCCTGGTAGAAGTCAATTATCCACCTGAGTCCTATCAGCTGGCTGAGGATAAGAAATTAGAATAAATCTGTTGGCAGAGTGGTTTTGAGAAGAGCAAATTCTGCCTAAAATTTGGAGAAGGATGACGTGCAAAAAACTTACGTCCCGAAAAAGAATGAATTAAGCAACGAGTGGGTCTTGGTTGACGCCAGAGATCAATATCTCGGGCGTCTCGCCACCAAGATTGCCAGCATCCTGCTTGGCAAGAATAAACCCATGTTCACACCAGGCGTTGAGACCGGTGATTTTGTCGTGGTGATTAATGCCGAGGAGATCAAGGCCACTGGTAACAAGATGGAAGATAAGATGTACTACCACCACAGTGGCTATCCCAGCGGCATGAAGAGCGTCAGCCTGCGCCAGCAGCTTGAAAGGCATCCTGACCGCGTCATCCGCAGCGCAGTATGGGGCATGCTACCGCATAATAAATATGGTCGGTCGCTGATCAAAAAGATGAAGGTCTATGCAGGGCCTGAACACCCGCACGCATCCCAGAATCCCAAACCGCTGGTGTAAGGCGAGAGTAGAAATAAAGGAGTGAGTATGGCAGTACAGTATTATGAAGGAATTGGTCGTCGCAAGGAGAGCTCTGCCCGGGTACGCATCGCCAGCGGCACGGGGGTATTCACCGTCAACCAGAAAACCCTGGAAAATTATTTCGGTCGCACGGGTGACGTCGAAACCATCGTTGCACCCCTGGCAGCAGTAGGTGAAAACCGCAGTAACCTGGATATCACCGCCGTCGTTAATGGCGGTGGCACCACCGGTCAGACGGATGCGGTGATGATGGGCATCGCTCGCGCTCTGCTCTTGATGAATCCCGATTCACGCTCAATTCTACGCAAAGGTGGCTTCCTCACCCGCGACGCGTGTGTCAAGGAACGCAAGAAGCCTGGTCTAAAGCGCGCCCGCAAGGCACCCACCTACACCAAGCGATAAATTTTACATCTTGCCTGAAATGCGGAACGCAAGAAACCCTGTCCCATGCGTAGCCGCAAGGCAGTTGCTAACACAAAGCCTTAATATATTTACACCGACAGTAATGCGGAACGCAAGAAACCCTGTCCCATGCGTAGCCGCAAGGCAGTTGCTTACACAAAGCCTTATTATATTTACACCGACAGTAATGCGGAACGCAAGAAACCCTGTCCCATGCGTAGCCGCAAGGCAGTTGCTTACACAAAGCCTTAATAGTTTTGCACCGACAGTAATGCGGAACGCAAGAAACCCTGTCCCATGCGTAGCCGCAAGGCAGTTGCTTACACAAAGCCTTATTATATTTACACCGACAGTAATGCGGAACGCAAGAAACCCTGTCCCATGCGTAGCCGCAAGGCAGTTGCTTACACAAAGCCTTAATAGTTTTGCACCGACAGTAATGCGGAACGCAAGAAACCCTGTCCCATGCGTAGCCGCAAGGCAGTTGCTTACACAAAGCCTTAATAGTTTTGCACCGACAGTAATGCGTACAAACGTGGCTCCACGGCTTCGTTTTACGCATTACTTTTTAAACTGACCATAGGAAAACAGTCCGTTAAATAGATAAGAGGTCATATGGCGCCTAAGATTACCCTTCTTGGTCTCGGTCCCGGTGATGCTTCCCTGCTCACCCAGCAAGCTGCGCAAATTCTTGCTGGCACATCTGAGATTTACTTGCGCACTATACAGCACCCCACCGTTGCCAGTTTCCCCACTGCGCTCGAAATCCATTCATTTGATCAACTTTACGATAAACTCCCCTCCTTTGACGATGTCTATGCGCATATTATCGACCGGGTCCTCGAGCTAGGTCGCCGACCCCAGGGCGTGGTATACGCTGTGCCGGGTCACCCATTCGTGGCTGAAGCGACCTGCCCCGAGATTGCCCGCCGTGCCCGCTCCGAAGGTCTGCCGGTCCAGGTCGTCGAGGGCCTGAGTTTCATCGAGCCCGCCCTCACTGCCCTGGGCATCGACCCCCTGCCCCAGCTGGCGATCGTGGATGCACTCGAGCTTGCTGCCGCCCATGTACCCTCCTTCCCACCCGATGCCCCCGCCCTCATCGCTCAGCTCTATTCCAAAGCCGTGGCGAACGACGTCAAGTTGACCCTGATGGAGATCTACCCAGATCAGCATCCTGTCCGGCTGGTCCACGCCGCTGGCACCCCCCAACAGGCAGTCGAAGACCTTCCCCTCTTCCTCATCGACCAGAGCCAATCCATCGGGCTGCTGACTTCCCTCTACCTGCCGCCCTTGGAAAAGGGCACCTCCTTCGAATCCTTCCAAGAAATCATTGCTCACCTGCGCGCCCCCAATGGCTGCCCTTGGGACCGCGAGCAAGACCACCAGACCCTGCGCACCAACCTGCTCGAAGAGACCTACGAGGCGCTGGCTGCCCTGGATGCGGACGACCCTGCACATATGCGTGAGGAGTTTGGTGATTTGTTGCTCCAGATCACCCTGCATGCTCAGATCGCCAATGAGTATGGTGAATTTAATCTCAACCAGGTCATTAAAAGCATCTATGATAAGATCATCCGCCGCCACCCGCACGTTTTTGGAGACCTGACGGTGGACGGTGTGGAAAATGTGCTCCAGAATTGGGAGAAACTGAAAGCCGTCGAGCGCGACCAGCTGCGTAAGGAAAATGGCGGCGCTGAAAAGGGTATTCTCGATGGGGTCGAGCCTGCCCTCCCCGCTCTCGCCCAGGCTGAAGAAATCCAGGCGCGTGCCGCCCGGGTGGGGTTCGATTGGCCGGATACCCGTGGCGTGGTGGACAAGATCAACGAGGAATGCCACGAGCTTCTGAATGCTCCCGACCTGGCGTCCCGCTCAGATGAGCTGGGCGACCTGCTCTTTGCCGTGGTGAACCTTGCGCGCCACTACGAAATCGATGCCGAATTTGCCCTGCGTGAGACCAGTACCCGCTTCCGCCGTCGCTTCGCCCATATCGAACAGTCTGCCCGCCTGCAGGCTAGGCTGCTGAGCGACCTTTCACTCGATGAGATGGAAAGCTTGTGGCAGGAAGCAAAAAAGTTGTAAAATAGACTGATGCCGAACATCCTGGTCGTTATCCCTACCTATAACGAAGCCGGTAACCTGCCCGAGATCACTTCCGCACTTTTCAATCTAAAAATCGATGGTCTTGAGATCCTGGACGTGGATGACGGTTCTCCCGATGGCACTGGGCAGGTGGCTGACCAGCTGGTGAACGATTTTCCCGGCAGGTTCCATGTGCTGCACCGCCCAAGCAAGCTCGGCTTGGGCACCGCTTATGTTCAAGGCTTCAAGTGGGCCATCGAGCAGGGTTTCGCTTACATCATTCATATGGATGCCGATTTCTCCCACCCGCCTGAGGTTGTCTCCCAAATGCTGGCCTTGATTCCCACTTACGATGTGGTCGTCGGCTCGCGTTACATCAAGGGCGGTCGGCTGGATGTCGAGTGGCCGTGGTACCGGCGCCTTCTCAGCTGGTGGGCAAACTCGGTATGGGTGCGCCTTATCCTGGGGACAAAAACCCGGGATGCCACTGCCGGTTTCAAATGTTGGACGGTTGACGCCTTGCAGCGTATCGACCTGGAGCGCATCCGCTCTACGGGCTATATTTTCCAGGTGGAAATGTGTTACCTGGCAGAAAAAATGGGGTTGCGCATCAAGGAAATCCCCATTCGCTTCGCAGAAAGACGCCTCGGTGAGAGCAAAATGGACTCACACATCAAGATCGAGGCAGCCTTAAGGGTGATCGAGCTGCGCTCCCGTTACCGCCATGTCAAACCTTCCAACGGTTATGTTCGCTAAGAAGATCGTCCTCGTCAGCGGGTCGGGGCGTGGGATTGGCTCTGCCATCGCCCTGCATTTCGCCTCCTTGGGTGCGGATGTGGTGGTCAACTACTTCCGCAATCCTCAACCGGCACAGGAGACTTCAGAAAAAATCCGCCAGCTTGGTCGCAAAGCTTTGTTGATCAAAGCTAACATGGGTGAGCTGGACGAGATCGATCACTTGTTTGAGGCTGTCGAGCAGGAATTCGGTGGGTTGGATTTCTTCATCCACAATGCTGCCTCGGGTTATAACCGCCCGGTGATGGAGCAGCGTCTGAAGGGCTGGGATTGGACCATGAATATCAACGCCCGCTCCCTCCTGTTTGCTGCTCAGCGTGCTGCACCACTGATGGAAAAACGGGCCGGTGGTTCGATCGTCACCATCTCCAGCCCGGGTGCGGGCAGGGTTCTGCCCGATTACGTTGTGGTGGGTGCCAGTAAAGCCGCCATCGAAGCCATCACCCGCTACCTTGCGGTGGAGCTCGCCCCCAAAAACATCGTCGTCAATGCCATTAGCCCGGGGATGGTGCTCACCGACGCTTTGCAGCATTTCGAGATGGTGCGCACCGATATTCACATCGCTGAGAAAGCCGCTGCCATCACCCCCGCCGGTCGCTTGGTCACTCCACAGGATGTAGCTAACCTCGTCGCATTTCTATGCTCCCCCGATGCCAGCATGATCCGCGGGCAGGTCATCACCGTGGATGGTGGTGCCTGCCTTCTCGCCCCCGGGATGGATACTTCATCCTCGACCTGACAGTTAATCAGACCCGACATATTACAGGACCTGACAGGTTTTGAAAACCTGTCAGGTCTCTCGAATTAATAAAGCAGTCACGCAAGGTTGGGCTCCCGGGCTTCTCCACCAGATTCTACCCCTGCGCCTTTCCTTTTTAGACAGCCCTTTTTTACCTCCCATACCTCCCCATCAATTGACCCTGCGCCAGTATGTGCCCCTTCATCGTATTTTCCACCTGCGCCTTGTTCGCCCCCGCTTTCAAGTCCAGCTTTGTATCGAGTGCATAGATCTTTATAAAATACCGGTGGTTCGACCCCTTGGGCGGGCAAGGTCCTCCATAGCCCGGCTTACCAAAATCATTCTTCCCGTCAGTTCCGCCACCGTTTTTTTCCTGCTCCAGGCTGGTCAAATCGGACGGCAGGTTATATAACACCCAATGCACCCAGGTACCCGACGGCGCATCCGGGTCATCCATGATCACTACCAGGCTGACCGTGTTGGTCGGCACACCCGTCCACGCCAACGGCGGCGATACATTCTGGTCATCGCAAGTATAAATACGCGGGATATTCCCTCCCTCACTGAATGCACTGCTTGTAACCTGTATGTTCATATCATTTCCTCCTTCTGCTGCTGGTGATGCCTCCTGCCCCTTGCATCCTGTCATGATCAATAGCACCCCCAATCCTATCGTCCAGCCCCATTTGATGGTTATTTTCTTCATTTAGCTCTGCCTCAGGTCATACTATATTCCAATTTCCCTTCAAATTCAAGACCTTGTTTACCTGACCTGACAGGTTCTCAGACCTGACAAGCTCTCAGACCTGACAGGCTCTCAGACCTGACAGGTTCTCTGACCTGACAGGTTCTCTGAACTGACAGGCTCTCTGACCTGACAGGTTTTAAAAACCTGTCAGGTCTTCTTCTAATGTAGCCGGGACCGCTGTTCCCGGACATAGAATAATACTGACCTTCGACAGCCTTTATTTATCCACTGATCTGTTATTTATCCGTTATCCAACCTTACTTAAATTCCTAACCTTAAAATATTCATATGCCTCCTTATTTCTCTTGTGGAATCAGAACATTTGTGCTATAATTAGATCGCCAAATGAGGTAAACAAAATGACCCAACCCCAGCTCTCCCGTGACTCCTTCGCCGCCTCGCGCCATTTCATCGAGACCCAATCCCGCCCTCTCGAAATTGCCCTCTTCCACCATGCCTTCGACGGCGGAGCAGCTGCCTCCGTGATCTCCGCTCTTCAACCATACCAGAATCACGACGGCGGGTTTGGTCACGCCCTCGAGCCCGACTTCAGGGCACGCGAAAGCTCTGCCCTGTGCACCTCGATCGCTTTCCAGGTCCTTCGCTCAATCCAGGCCTCACCTGGTAATGGCCTGGTTAAATCAGGCGTGACCTACCTTCTTTCAACACTGAACAGAAAGACTGACCACTGGCGGATTATCCCCGCTGCTTCTTCTCCTGCTCCCCATGCTCCCTGGTGGGATCAGGTTGGGCGTGAAGCCGAGCTCGTTTCCTTCTCCCTCAACCCGACTATTGAGCTGCTCGGCTACTTATATGATTATCTCGCAGAGAGCCAATTAGATGTCCTCTCACCGGTAGCTGAACATGTACTCAGCTACCTGTCAGGTCTGGATAAGATCATCATGCACGATCTCCTCTGTTGCCTTCGCATGCTGCAAACAAAATCATTACCGTATCAGATCGAAAGACCGCTTCGCCAGATACTGGTTCAGCTAGTCGATAAAACAATCTCGTATGACCCCTCGCAGTGGAGTGGATATGCTCTCCGTCCCCTGCAGGTCGTCAATGACCCTGCCTCCCCATTTATGGCAGGTCGTGAAGACGCTGTGGCAGCCAACCTCGAATATGAGATTTCTTCCCAGAACCAAGACGGATCCTGGTCACCCAACTGGTCCTGGGGTGACGCCTATCCTGATGCCTGGCCGATTGCCTGTCGTGAATGGTCTGGTGTGCTCACCCTGGAGAAATTATTGCTCCTCAAACGCTTCCATTCTATCGAAGGGTTCGATTAAACTTCACCTTCAAAAACGTATTTATTCTTACCAGGAGATATTCGTTTCGATTTGAATTTCAGTTTTTTTATTAATAATGCTGCCTTCAATACTTGTCGATCCGGTCCTCAAGAATATATCTTTGATATCTGCCTACCTGTTACCAAATTTCTGAATTACTTCCAAAACTGTCATCTTCGCGTTGCTCGTTAATGTATGCTTGATAGTAGATCCATCCCAGTGGGACTTCTCTCCTACTGTATTGGATCCACCCACCTCATCGGCAATCCGGGAAGCTACGTTGGAGAGTAATAATCGATTTTTTTCTCGATCTGGTGGTGAGTGTATGACGGAAGAATGATCTTGTAGCCGCCATCGCTGATGGCGGAAAGCGAGGTGGTTAATTAATATATATAGCCCCAGCGACACTGAGCATCATAGGTGTTGTAGCTGCCATCGTTGATGGCGGACCGTACAAAAAAATAACAAAAAAACGCCCCGAAGGGCGTCTATAGGTGGAATCATGATTTTACACCCCCACCAGGATGGCGCGTGTCGGTGCCCCCTCCACCCCGCCCAGCTTGAGCGGCAGGCAGTGCAGGGTATACCTGCCCTGCGACACCTTCGAAAGGTCCAGGCCTTCGATCACCACCACCCCTGCACTGAGCAGGATGGAATGCACCGGCGAGCTCATTTTATACGGAGCAATAGACAGGTAGTCAATCCCCACCACTTTAACGTTGCGGTCCACCAGCAGCTCAGCCGCATCCACGCTGAGACCCACGAAATCGGTCTGGAATTCCATATTGCCATTTGCCCACAGGAGGGAATTGCGCGTCTTGAACAACAAACGGCGCGTTCGGGGAGGGATTTCCGCATGCATCAGGACGGAGGCGGTGATCATGCTTACATCGGGCAGGTCGAGCACGTACGCCCTGCCCACCAGCAAGTCAAGGGATAGGTCTTCAACTTTAATGCCGTTGTTCAGAAAATGGTCCGGCGCGTCCACGTGCGTGCCTGTGTGGCAGCTCATGCTGATCTCAGACACATTCGCATTATCCCCCGCTGCGATGCTGCTGGTATGCGTTATCCTCACCGGTGGGTCACCTGGCCACACGATTGATTGAGGATTGATCGTGAGCGTAATATCATATGTCCGCATCGGTTGCCTCCTGTAGCTATAAAAAAGTATAGAATAAAGTGAAAAATAATGCAACTTATTTCAAGCTCAATTTTTTAAGCAAAAACCCCGCTTAAGGCGGGGAATTCTGGTTCGAAACGGAAGATCACGCACCTGGTAAGCTTAGCCTGGCGATGGTCGCCCGCTTTAAGCCGGCTGGGTCGATGCTCACCCCCAGTCCCGCTGCGGATGGGACGTCGATGGTGCTGTCGGGGTTCAGCGTGAAGCGCTCTTGGGTGATATCCTCTTTGTAGTAGCGCTCGCTGGCAGAGATATCGCTTGGCAGGATAAACCCGGGCAGGGATGCCAGGGCCAGGTTTGAAGCCCTGCCGACACCCGTCTCGAGCATGCCGCCGCACCATACCGGAACCTTCTGCTTGAGGCAAAGGTCGTGGATCGACACTGCCTGGCTCAGTCCACCCACCCTCCCGGCCTTGATGTTGATCACCCGGCAGGCTTTCATCTCCAGCGCCTGCCTGGCAAGGCGGGGAGAGGTGATACTTTCATCCAGGCAGATGGGAGTGCGGAACAACACCTGCAGGTGGTGGTGGTCCCACAAGTCGTCCTCCGCCAGGGGCTGCTCGATCAAAAGGAGCTCCAGCTCATCCAACGGGGTCAGATTCCCGGCGCTCTCCAGGGTATAGGCGGAATTCGCATCCACTTGCAGGCGCAGCTCGGGGAACGCCTGCCGGACTGCGCTGGCATCTCCCACGTCACGTCCGGGCTTGATCTTGATCTTCACCCGCCGGTATCCCGAGTCGAGATAGCCCTGCACCACTTCGACCAGCTTTTGCGGCGATTCCTGCAAGCCGACCGACACTCCCACGTCCACCTTCGGGCGTGCCCCACCCAGCATTTGGGATAAGGAGCTCCCCTGTGATTTGCCCAACAAGTCCCACAGCGCCATTTCCAGCCCCGCTTTAGCCATCAGGTGTCCGCGTACGAATGCCATCTTTTGCTGCAGGTCGGAGGCACTGGAAAGCTCCTGATCCAATACCGCTGGGACGAGGAAATCCTTCAGGATGTGCCAGGCAGTACCCACGGTTTCATAAGAGTAGCCCGGGTCGCGGTCTGCTGGGCATTCACCGTAACCCACCAGCCCTTCGGCGAAAGCTTCCACCAGCACGCAGTCACGCGTCTGGATGCGTCCGAAAGACGTCTCGAATGCACTCACCAGCGGCATGCGCAGGTGATGCAGGTTGATACGGGTGATCTTCATAGCGTGCTCTCTCCATGGACCAGGACGTAGTAGCTGCAAATGGGCGGGTTGGCTGATTGGACGAAATCCGTCACCAGGTATCCGGCGTTGAATAAGGCCTCGAAGACAGTACGGATGTGCAAGCGCCACTCCAATGCCAGTTCGATATTTACCGTCTTAAGTGCCTGGAAATCGGCGGGGATTTCCACCAGCAGGAACGGCATGCCCTTTCCTGTCTGGATGGGCTGGTCTTCAACCGGATGGGGCAGATGGCAGGAATCCATTTCAGTGGGGTTAACCGTCTGTGCCCCGCCAGACAGGTAGTGCGCCAGGGTCAGGTCGCCGCGCCGCCGTCGGCTCAGCCGTCGGTCCACGCGGTGTGAATTGACCCACCAATCCACGTCAAAACGGTCGGTGGGCAGCCCCTGGTTCAGGACATCGTTCATTTTGCCGTAAAAGTTGCGCAGGTAGCTGCTGCACACCGCCCCCAGCCGGGAGATGTTCAGCCAGGCATTGCGGCTTAGCAGCGGGTCGTAAGTCCAGGTGATGCGGTCAATTCCCTGGTGGCGCACCATTTGCCACTGGGCGCGCTTGAGCGCAAAGCCCATCCCCTGGTCGCGGAAATCTGGGCGTACTCCCAGCATGCTGGAATAATGCTTCAGGCGCGGTCCGTCAGGTGTTGTGTAGAATCCGGAAAAACCGAACACGAAGCCGGCTAAATCATTCTCCGTATAGGCGCCCAGTAGCAGGCCCCCGTTATGAACCGCCGAATTCATCAAGTGGGCGGGGACGATATCCGTTTCTCCCTCCTGCCAGACCTGCCGCTGGAGGTCCTCAACCCGGTGCATTTCGTTAATATCTTCGATCAGCTTGATGTTGAAGGCAGATTTCATAGGTCTAGCGCTGCCTCTTGCGGAACAACCGGCGCCACAGGGAGATACGCCAGTTTGTATTTTTGAGGTGGTCCAAGGTATGGTCGAAGCGGGCGGGTAAAATGTTGAATACTCGGCTCATCACATCCAGGCTGCAGGTGCGGTTGGTCGCCAGGTAGTCCAGCCAGTACACTGAGACGGGCAGCCCCGGGAAAATGGACTCACCCAACACGGTGATGGCACGCAGGTATGGCGGGAACATGTGCACCAGCTTGCGGTGAAGCTTGATCTGCTCGAGCACAGCCTGTACGATATGGGTGATGGTCAGGTATTCAGGTCCGCCGATGGAATAGGTTTGGTTGATGGTAAGCTCATTATCCAGGCTCCACACCAGGCAGGTAACCAAGTCTTCCACCCAGATTGGCTGCAGTAAGGTGGCCCCTTCCTCGGGTAAGAAGAAGAAATAAGGTAGGGCATTAAGCAGGCGTGCCAGGTTGCTGGTGAAGTGGTCGTTCAACCCATACGCCAGCGCTGAGCGGATGATGGTGTGGTTCACTCCGCTGCGTCGGATATTCTCTTCGGCAATTGCCTTAGCCTTCAAGACGGGGTAGGCTGAAGCGCGGTCAGCACCCAGGTGACTTACGTAAAAAAAGCGCTTTACCCCCGCATCGGAGGCGATCTGGCTGATGGTCTGTGTGCCCTGGATATCGACGTCCATCAGGCTGGCATGGGCACCATGCCACTCCGCCCCTGCCAGGTGGTAGACGATATCCACATCCATCATGGCAGAACGAATGCTGCGCGAATCTGATAAGCTGCTCACTGCAACCTCCACCGGGACACCGATGGGTAAATCAGGAGACCGCTTTGATGGGCGGATGAGTAGACGCACCGGGTAGCCGCCTTCGGTGAGGTGCCTGACAAGTGCCTTGCCAATAAACCCGGTGCCTCCGGTTACCAGAATCATGGCGTGATTATAGCATGCCGGGTTGGATGGGAAAAACCCTGCCCACAGGCAGGCGTCTTACCCCTATCAATGGGTCTGCTAACGCTATTTCGCTAGTAGTGCAGCATATTAGTTCGCCTGCTGAGACAATTGATTCTCGCTGGTTAGATTGGTTACAACCTAATTTATAGGATAAGGTAAAATAGTGCATCCTACCCCTTGCATAGAAACCATTCTAATGACTGATAAGCTGCCAGCTTGGCGAAAATGGATGTATGGTTCCGGTGACCTGGGTTTCAGTCTAACCAGCACCATCGTGGCAGCTTATTTTGCCATCTTTCTCACCGATGTGGTCGGTGTGCGCCCGGCACTGGCAGCCATTGCCATCCTTGTTGGGCGCACCTGGGATTACATCAATGATCCCCTCTTCGGGTATATCTCCGACCACACCCGCACGCGTTGGGGTCGGCGTCGCCCATACTTACTTTTCGGACCAATCCCCTTTGCCATCGTCTTTACGTTAATGTGGTGGCGTCCACCGATCCAGGGAGACGTCGCCTTGGTAGCTTATTACGCCTTTATTTACGTGTTATATGATGCAGCTGCCACGATGATCTACATGCCCTACTTCGCCCTGACCCCTGAGCTGACATCAGATTATGACGAGCGCACTTCCCTTACATCGGTCCGGGCGTTTTTCTCCATCGCCGGCAGCCTGATAGCATTTACCATCCCGCTGATGATCGTAACCGGGTTTTCCCCCGAGCACGGCACCAGTATCATGGCGATGGGTCTCATCTTTGCCATCGTCTCGGCGATCCCGATCTATATCGTGTTCTTTGGCACGCGTGAACGGCCTGAGTTTATGCAGCTGAAACAACCCGGGTTGATCGAATCCGTCAAATCATCGGTCAAAAACAAACCTTTCATCTTCAGCGCAATAATTTTTCTATTTACCTGGCTCACCATCGACATCCTGCAGACCATGCTGCTTTACTTCATCAAGTATGCGGTTAACCGTGAAGGCAATAGCGACCTGATTATGGCAACTATCTTCGTTGTTGCCATCTTCGCCCTACCCTTATGGACGTGGACTTCGCGCCGTCTTAATAAGCGTCTGGCATACATCATCGGGATGGTTTTTTTCGCCTTCGTTTTGCTTGCGCTGATCAACCTGACCTCTGCCACACCGCTAACTATCATCCTTATCCTGTGCGTATTAGCTGGGATCGGTGTTTCAGCAGCCCATGTCATCCCCTGGTCGATGATCCCTGACGCGATCGAATATGGAGAGCTCAAAAATGGTGAGAGGCATGAAGGCATGTTTTACAGCCTGATCTCGCTCTCTCAGAAAGTAGCCTCTTCCATCGCCATCCCCCTGGCACTGCTGATGCTTGACCGCACCGGATACATCCCCAACAGCACTCAGCAGCCTTCTAGCGCTGTAAATGGCATCCGTATTCTCGTCGGGCCAATCCCGGCAGTCCTGCTTGGTATTGGGATCTTTTTCGCCATACTATACCCGTTAGGACGCGAACGTTATACGCAAATCGCTCAGGAACTTGAAGACCGCCGTGCTGCCGCTCTTGTAGAGGAAGGAATTGACGTATGATCGAAATCGTTCCGGTAGAGACTGCAAAAGATCGCAAGCGCTTCGCCACCTTCCCATGGCAAATTTACCACCGTGACCCACTGTGGGTTCCGCCCCTGCTTGCAGACCGGATCAAGCTCATCGATCCCGCCACCGGAGTGTTTTTCAAGCGTGGGATCGCCGAGTTCTTTATTGCATTGAAGGACGGGAAACCTGCCGGCACGATCTGCTGCGCCGAGGACAAGGAAACCAATACTGCCCGTGGGATGAAGGACTGCATGATAGGGTTCTTCGACTGCGTCCAGGACCAGTCCGTTGCCTGGGCCCTGTTCGAGCATACCAAACAATGGGCGAAGGCTCATCAGCTCGAGACGCTGTATGGACCCTTCAACCTGGATTATGAGGATAGTTACGGCGTGCTGATCGAGGGACGCGACCGTCCGCCGGTCATTCTATGCGGTCACACTCCGGTGTATTATCAGGCATTTTTCGAAGATTATGGCTTTCCACCGGCCCGGGGCGATAACCTGGCATATGAGATCACTCCAGAGATGGGCGCTGTTCAGCGTGAGCGGCTGGGTCACCTGGCAGACCGCTTGCGTAAACGCAACTGGATCAAGATCCGTTCAGCCAACCTGGACGACTGGGAAGCTGAGGTCGAGCGCATCCACATCCTGATGAACAAATCCTTGGCGCACATCCCCGATTTCATCCCCTGGCCGCTCGAAGGGCTAAAAGCCTCACTCGGACAGTTCCGCCAGATCGTCGACCCCGAGCTGGTGCTGTTCGCCGAAGTAGATGGAGAAGCCGTGGGTTGGTTCCCCGGAATACCGAATATAAACGAAGCTCTGATTCACGCCAATGGTCTGCGCTACCCCTGGGATTACCTGCGCCTGATGCCCTATTTACGCCGCCAGCCCAAATGCCTGGCAATCAAGAGCGTACTGGTGCTGCCTGAATATTGGGATACAGGTGTGGCGGTGCTGTTGTTCGACGAGATGGCACGGCGCGCCTACCCCAAAGGTTACACCTGGTTCGATCTATCTCTCACTTCAGATGACAATCCTTATACCCCAACTCTGGCAGCCCGCGGCGGTGCCAGGCTGTACAAACGCTACCGTGTATACCGGCTTAAGCTATGAGCTCATTAAATTAATCAGCGCGAGAATTGAAATGATCGACCTTTACCGGTCGACCATTATCTTTTATATATAGGCTTGTGAAGCTGGTGAATGATTACTGGTTCGAACGCAGTATCAACTGATCTTCTCGAGCTTGGCAAGCTTAGTTTGCTTGCCGCGTTCCTCGTTTTGAAGGATGCGCTTGCGGATGCGGTAGGATTGAGGCGTCACTTCGAGCAGCTCATCGTCCGCCAGGTATTCGATCGCTTCATCCAGGCTCATCTGCCGTGGGGGAGTAAGGCGGATTTCCATCTCACCCCGGGCGGCGCGCACGTTCGTCATGTGCTTCTTCTTGCACACATTAAAGCTCAGGTCCCCCGGGCGCTGGTGCTCACCCACCACCATGCCTTCATAGACTTCCACCCCTGGACCGCAAAACAAGATGCCTCGGTCCTGGGCGTTGTTCAAACCATAGGTCGTGGTGACGCCAGGCTCAAATGCGACAATTGATCCGGCCTCACGCCCGGCCATAGCACCAACCATGGGTAAATAATCATAAAATATGGTATTCATCGTGCCGGCTCCCCGCGTGGCGGTTAGGAATTGGTACCTGAAACCCAACAGCCCGCGGGTAGGTACGAGATACTTAAGTCGCACGGTGTTCTCGAGCGTGTCCTGCATATCCAGCATCTGGCCACGGCGCCCGCCCAGCATCTCAACTACCACCCCCACTGTCTCCGAGCTGGTCTCGATATACAGTTCCTCGAATGGCTCAAGTGTCTCACCTCCCTCACCCTCCCTCAGGATAACCTCCGGTCGGGATACCTGGAACTCATAGCCTTCACGCCGCATCGTCTCGATCAGGATCGCGAGATGCAGCTCTCCCCTGCCGGAGACAAGGAATGAATCGGCGGCTTCCGTTTCGGCTACGCGCAAGGCGACATTGGAGCGCAGCTCATCAAACAACCGATCACGCAGGCGTCTGGAAGTATTCCAGCGCCCTTCGCGACCTGAAAACGGCGATGTATTCACCCCAAACGTCATCCGTACCGTCGGCTCTTCCACCTTGATCGGTGGGAGCGCGATGGGGTTATCGGGGTCAGCCAGGGTCTCACCGATGCCAATCCCTTCCAGTCCTGCCAAGGCAACGATCTCCCCTGCCTGGGCTTCTTCTATTTCAACTCGCTTCAAGCCCTGATGGACATACAGGTAACGCGCCCGTTCCGGTAGGATCTGCCCAGCAACAGTAATGCGTGCCAGGGATTGCCCCACCACCATCCTACCCGCATGAATACGCCCCACCGCAGTCACACCTCGGTAGTCATCGTATCCCAGTGTGGTGACCAGCATCTGCAGCGATGCATCCACATCCACGCAGGGGGGAGGGATGTGGCGCAGGATCGCCTGGAATAGAGGCTGCAGGTCGGGTCCTAACGTAGGTGTCATACCAGCCTGGGCAGTAATGGCATTGGCATAGATGATCGGGAAATCTGCCTGCTCATCCGTGGCACCCAGCTCAATGAACAGGTCAAAGGTCTGGTTGAGCACTCGCTCCGGTTCCGCATCTTTGCGGTCGACTTTGTTGATCACCACAATCGCCTTGTGCCCCATCTCGAGGGCTTTCTTGAGCACGAAGCGGGTCTGCGGCATGGGGCCTTCCGCTGCATCCACCAGCAATAACACGCCATCCACCATATTCATCACCCGCTCAACCTCACCACCGAAGTCGGCGTGCCCGGGGGTATCGACGATATTGATTTTCACCTGTCCCTGGATCTGTTGGTCCCAGATCTCGATGGCAGTGTTTTTAGCCAGGATGGTGATGCCTCGCTCCCGTTCCAGGTCGTTGGAATCCATCACCCTCACGATCACCTGCTGGTTTTCACGAAATACGTGGGCTTGTTTTAGTAACCCATCTACCAGGGTAGTCTTGCCATGGTCAACATGGGCAATAATAGCGATATTACGTAAATCTACTCGTTCAATGATCACAATGTTCTTCCAGTTCTGACATACAAAAACCCCGACCAAATCGGTCGAGGCCGGTATATTCGGGATATTATCTTATCAGAGAGCGGGCTTTTTGAACAGGGCAGGTGTATCAGGAAGGTACAGTTTTAGCCAGATTGTGGATCCACTTGCGTGAAAAGAACCGGTATGCGCCTAATGCCCACTTGGTGACTTCTTCAGACATCACCAGCAGGTAGACCCAATAGACCGGCAAATGGAATACGAACGCCCCAGCAAACGCCAGCGGTACTCCCACCACCCAGATGATCAGCCCGTCCAGGATCAACGCAAAGCGAGTGTCTCCCCCACTGCGGAAGATCCCAATGAACATGATCAAATTGGAAGCCCTCAGCCATAACATCAAACCAAGGATGATAAGGGCATTGTGCGCGTATTCAATCACCTCGGGCGGTACTTTATATAGGGAAAGGATCATATTCGAGCTCACGATTACGAGTGCCCCAATGCCCACGCCTCCGAGCATGCCCAGGGCTTCCGACCGCGCAGCATAGCGGAAAGCGTTTTCCTCGTCACCTGCGCCGATGCGGTTGCCTACCAGGATAGCGGTGGCATGCCCAATCCCAGCAAATAACACCAGCGCCATCTGGTCGATCGAAGCGACGATGTTCATTGCGGCGATGGAATCGGTACTGATTCGGGCATAGGCAACGCTGTATGCAGTAATTCCCAGAGACCACAATATCTCGTTGGCAACCACCGGCAGCACCGGTTTGAGCACCCGCTTGGCAAATTCCAGGTTGTAACTGAATAACTCACGCAGTTTTGCCGCGGAGGGGCTGTCCTTTCGATAAGTCAGCACCAAGATCAGGAATAATTCCACCAGGCGCGATACCACTACGGCAATCCCAGCACCAACCACTCCCATGGCAGGCAGCCCCAACTTGCCGAAAATAAGCGCGTAGCTCAGCAGGGTGTTCAGCGATAAAGCAGTGAAAGTGACCACTAGGGGCGTCTGTACATCCCCAGTGCTGCGTAACACGATGGAATAACAAAAAGAAACGGCGTAAGGGATAAATGATATCCCGATAAAGCGCAGATACACGCTACCCAGGGCAATAACAGCCGGGTCCTGTGAATAGATGCTCAACGCACCGGCTGGAAAGACTTCGGCGATGACCAGGAACAGGGTCCCCGCGGCTAATCCCAATGTGAGCGCCAAGCCGAGCACTTTGCGGATATTGGGGATATCTCTCGACCCCCACAATTGAGCCGTGAACATAGCTGCCCCGGTATAGATGCCGAAAAGCATCAGGTTCAGCAGGAAGAAGATCTGGTTCGCCAGGCCTACTGCCGCTACTGGTACTGCCCCCAGCTGCCCAATCATCACCACCCCAACCATGTTGAGCGACGACATGATGAATTGCTGCAAAGCGATGGGGATTGCCACCTTATACAGGCGCGGGTAATACTCCTTATCACTGAAAAATCCGATGATGGAGCGGCTATATTTGGTAGCGCTGCTGACGATCAATGATGCTCTCCACGATAGTTGGGTCGATTTCTGAGTGAATCATGCGATTCTAACAGGCTTGAACAGATTTTGTAATGTTTTGTTATTCCTGACCGCTGTAAGTAGGGAAAATAGGATACTAAGTAGATAAGCGAAAATTGTTAACCCATATCTGTTGAGCGAATGAGGAAAATAACTGATGATATACTTGGGCGATGGTCGACCAATTGGCTCCCCGCACACCGGAAGTCGAAGCCTTCACCGATGCCCTCTTCGCACAGCTGATGATTGTGATGGGGATAAAACGCCCCAACTGGGTTTCCCGCCTTGTTTTCTTCATTTTGAATTCACCGGTAAAACGCATGTCCAGGTTGCTGGTCGAGCTGGACACAAATACTGCTAAAAATGGTTGGAGTTCAGCTGTTAAACAGTTATTGGATAATTTCATTACCGAGGTTGAACTGGTTGGTGAGGAGAAAATCCCCCGGCAAGGTCCCTTGATGGTGGTATGCAACCACCCGGCAGCCTATGACGCCGCCATCCTGGGCGCATGTATCCGCAGGGATGATCTCAAGATGATGGCTTCTGATATCCAAATCATCCAAATGCTGCCGAATGTTGCCGAGCACATGATTCCGGTACCCTACAACATCCCTGCCCGTTTGCAAACAGTAAGGACCACCATCAGGCATTTGCAAAATGGTGGGTCGGTACTCGTGTTCCCCCGTGGTGATGTTGAACCCGACCCGGCAATCTCTCCCGGTGCAGAGCAGAGCCTGGCCGGTTGGTCTTCCAGCATCGAGCTCTTTTTACGCAGAGTACCCCAGACTACATCCGTGGTCGCCATCGCCAGCGGGATATTGTCCCAGAGCTGGTACCGGAATCCAGTGATCAACCTGTGGAAGAAGTATGAACAGCGTCAAAAAATGGCCGAAATCTTCCAGGTATCGTTCCAATTGCTCACCAGCAAGAAACCCAATGTAAAGCCGCTGGTCAGTTTTTCCGCTCCCCTGAGCATATCTGACCTGGGGGGTGAAGCTGCGCCGGAAGGGGTACTTTTGGCAAACCTGATCGAACAGGCGCGCAGTTTATTGTTGCTCCATCCCCACGTATAAGCTAGGGGTTCATCTCATATTCGTCCTTAAGTGGATAGACCTGCTCTGACCATACCCGGTCGAATCTGGTAAAATCTACCGCCGGTCGTCGGATCATCTGCTGGCAGAAGCCCATCTGCGCACTGGTTGTATGTGGTTGGCTATATAGTTTTAGTGCGAATACGGATAAATCCCTCACCATGCAATCGAATATTTGGTCCACTAAATCATCGTCGATGGAATAGATTTCGACATTTTCCAGAACCAGCTGTCCATACACCACCTGGGTAAATGCTTCACCAAGGGTTAGGAGAAAATCAGTGTCCTTCACCTGTTCATCAGCGGGGGTGGCTTGTGCCAGCATCAACTTGAATACTTCCACCTGTTCCATAAATATCCTGACGTTCTGAAGAGGATGACGCTCAAATATTGGCTTGTAGTCATGGAACTGAATCCTGCTCAGCCCCCTGGCTGGCCCCTGGTGGAACAGGAAATCGTCATCGCGCGCCTCATCCCGGCGAGGAACCTCGGGATAATCCTTGTGGAAAAAGAAATAATTCGCCATGAATTTGGCGATCAAGGCAATATTGACATGCACCGTCCCTTCCAGCTTGGGCAACGCGCGGATATCCCTGGCAGCCATCTCGAAGTACATATCCTTTTCAAACCCTTTTGCCGCGATAATATCCCACAGCAGGTTGATCACCTGCTCTCCCTGGGTGGTCACCTTCATTTTCACCACCGGGTTATACAGAAGGTAGCGCCTGTCTTCAGGAGAGGCGGCACGCATGAAATCTGCAGCCCGCAATGTGAACAGCTTCATCGCCACCAGCCGTGCATATGCCTCGTTGAACATCATCCTGACATGCGGGAAATCCGTCACTGCCATGCCATATAGTTTACGATTAGCTGCGTGATGAATGGCTTCATAAAAAGCGTGAGTACAGATCCCAACCGAACCCCATCCGAGGTTGAACTTGCCGATATTGACCGTGTTGAGGGCAGCATCCCAAGCAGCCGGACCCTTGGATAGGATATCCACCTCCGTGATGGGGTAATCATGCAACCTGAAGTTCGCCACATAGGACTGGCTATTGGTCAGGTTTTGGATCAAGTCGTACCCCTTTTGACGGTAATCGGCCACAAAGAACACATATTCGCCTGTCGAAGCAAGCTTTCCAAAGGTCGAGGTCATCGGGGCGACGTTGGCATTTCCGATGTAATATTTTTCGCCATTGGCAAGATATTTCCCATCTGCTGAAGGGGTGATGCTCATTTCTGTTGAATATATATCTGCCCCATGCTGACGTTCGGAAAGACCAAAGGCAAACACTTCACCCGCCTCCAACAATTGGGCTGCCTTATGTTTTACGACCTCATTCTCACTTTGCCAGATGGGTCCCAACCCAAGGATGGATACCTGCCAGGTGTACCAATAACCAAGCCCATAAAATGCCAGGATTTCATTGAACTCACAGTTACGCCAGCTATCCCAGCGGCAATCCACTCCGCCATAGCCAGCTGGGGTCAATAAGGTGGAAAATATCTTTTCCTGTTTTTGAAAATCCAGGAAGTCAGCATACCAAATCCGACCATGGTCATCCTTCTTGAGCTTGCGCTTCCCTTTGGACTCAAAAAACTGGATGGTTTTTAACATTAATTCCCTGGAAGATTGCTCGGGGTAATATCGATTATGGTTTTTGGGGTTCAACAGCAGCGAGCTCATTTAGATCTCCTCCTTTGCCAGACAGTCGTGCTGCTTATATGGTATCCCAGGTGTGCCAAATGTCAAGCTGATCTACAAGAGGTAATATTATCTACATTGGTGGAATATTCGGCTATCACTAGGTCCGCCATTATTCACTTTCAACCAAGGATGTGCGGGATTTGGATGACAATAACCTGATTATATGCAATAATAGGTAAATAACCTATCATTAGCCTCTGCAATCATCCCTACTGGAGGATCATTATGAAAGATTACCGCGATAAGTCATTCTGGTTGGCTACCTATGGGGAATATGTACCCAATGATGCACTGCAAGGTGATTTAAAAGTCGACATTGTCATCATCGGTGGGGGATATACCGGGCTTTCCACCGCTTATAACCTGCGCAAGGACGATCAAGGGTTGACGGTTGCCGTTTTGGAAGGAGAGGTGGTAGGTTACGGTGCCAGTGGTCGTAACGGAGGCTTCTCGATGACCCTATTCGGGCTCGAACCAGCAGTAACCAAAACCATTTTCGGTCACCAACGCACGGTCGATGCACACCATTACATGGAACGCTCGGTCGATTATGTGGATGAGCTTGTCAAGCAATATAATTTCCAATCCGATTACTGGTTCCCAGGTTTCCTGCGGGCTGCCACCACGCCAGGTTACGTCAAACGTATCCAGCACGACCTGGAGATCCTGACCTCGATGGGGATTACCGGGATTACCTGGATTGAAGCGGACCAGATCAAAAGCGAGCTCAATTCTCCCCGCTTCTTGGGAGGCTGGTGGGAGCCGCGTTCGGGGCTGCTCAACCCCGCCAAGCAGGCGCGTGAACTAAAACGGCTTGCCATGCAGTTTGGTGCGGAAGTTTATGAAGGGACACCCGTCCTTGAAATCCAGCGCGGTGCTGACTTCGTCCTCACCACCCCGAACGGAAAAGTGACCGCCAAAAAAGTGATCTTTGCCACCAATGCGTATTCCCACCTGTTCCCCCAGCTAAAACGCAAGCAAGTACCAGCATTCACCCACATGGTGGTGACGGAGCCGCTCACCAAGGCACAGCTTGAACCCATGGGCTGGGTAAACCGCCAGGGGATCGAAGATGCCCGCAACCTGGTGCATTACTTCCGCCTCACGATCGATAACCGCATTGCCATGGGTGGCAGTGACGTCAGCCTGGCATATGGGGGAGATATGGAACGTGACCAAAACCCCCGTACTTTTGCTGATCTCGAGCGGGATACCCTGTGGCTGTTCCCTCACCTGAAAGGCATAAAAATCACCCATCGTTGGGGTGGACCCGTATCCGTCCCAATTCAGATGGCTCCCGCGATTGGCTTCCTGGGAGACGAACGCGCCTTGTTCAGCCTGGGTTGCGTGGGGCACGGCGTCTCGATGACCCACCTTAATGGGCGCACCCTGGCAGACCTGGCATTGGAGCGCAAGACCGACTTGACCGATGTGTGGTTCGTCAACCGCAGTGTGATCCCCTGGCCGCCTGAGCCGATCCGCATGGTAGCCAGCCAGCTAATCAGGGGATACCTGCGCCTGGAAGACAGATTGTTCGAGCGCAATACATCGAATAAAGTATGATTTCACCAATTCTTACTGCTACCGCCCGGGCTCACCCCAACATCGCCCTGATCAAATACTGGGGAGATATAAACCCCCAGCTGCACATCCCTGCCAATGGGTCCATCTCCATGAACCTGGCTGAGCTTAGCACTCAGACTTCAGTTAGCTTCGACTTATCCCTCACACATGACGAGTTCTCCCTGAATGGTGAGGTAATTAGCGGCATCGACCTCAAGCGGGTGAGCCAATTTCTGGATCGTGTGCGTAAACTGGCGGGTATCTCCACCTACGCCAGGGTGAATAGCGAGAACAACTTCCCAATATCAGCGGGTATGGCATCTTCCGCTTCGGGGTTTGCTGCCCTCAGCCTGGCGGCTAGCAAAGCGGTAGGATTACTCCTTGACGAAAAAGCTCTCTCCCGCCTGGCCCGCACCGGGTCCGGCTCCGCTTGTCGATCAATCCCTGGTGGTTTCGTGGAATGGCAGGCAGGCACGAAAGATTCTGACTCGTATGCATTTTCAATTGCCCCAGCTGACCATTGGGATCTCGTGGACTGCATTGTAGTGGTTAGTCGTGCTGGAAAAACAACCAGCTCGATCGCCGGGCATTTGCTCTCAACCAGCAGTCTACTTCAGCCCATTCGTACCGCAGATGCTACCCGCCGCCTGGACCTATGTCGGCAGGCAATCCTGCGGCGCGATTTCACCCAGCTCGCAGATATCGTCGAGCTAGACAGCAACTTAATGCACGCCGTCATGATCACCTCCCAACCTCCTCTAATCTACTGGCAGCCTGCCACGGTGGCGATAATACAGGCAGTCACAGCATGGCGAAACGAGGGGAATCCGGTTTGTTACACCATCGATGCCGGTCCAAACGTGCACGTCATCTGCCTCTCAGGGCAGGCAGAAAGTATCACCGGGCAATTGCGCCAGCTGCCCGGGGTGATGGATGTTCTTACTGCCCATCCCGGTGAAGCGGCACTGCTGCTATAATCGTTTGAACAATACAAAATCAGCTCGCAAGTATAAATCACCTGCGTAACCCTTAGAGTTCTGTTAGAATTATTCGGTATAACCAGACTGCATCTGGAAAATCACTTCGGACAGGGATATAATCGTGTGGTTAAATTAAAACACTCAGGTCGGATTGCACGATTGGTGCTGATATAAGGAAAAAATGAACCTCGAATTTATCATCGAATTTGCCGTCGGTATCGTCTTATTGATCTTCCTGCATGAATTTGGACACTTTGTTGCTTGTAAATTGCTGGGGATCGAAGTTGAAGAGTTTGGGTTTGGATTACCACCGCGTGCATTGACGCTGTTTGAACGCGGGGGGACAAAATTCACTTTGAACTGGTTACCGTTAGGCGGATTTGTCCGCCCTAAAGGTGAAATGGATCCAAGCATCGAGGGCGGAATGGCTGCTGCCAGTCCTTTGAAGCGTATCGGTGTGATGTTAGCCGGACCAGTCATGAACCTTTTGACCGCGTTGGTCTTGTTCTATGCCATCTTTGCCATTATTGGTTCCATGCCAGACCGGAGTCGTGTCGGGGTTGCGTCGGTGGTAGCAGGTTCACCCGCAGATATCGCAGGACTTCAAGCAGGGGATATCCTGGTGAGCGTAGGCGGCACAGAATTCCATTCCCTTGACGCGGTTCACAATGAGATTTATTCCAACCTGGGGAAACCATTGACTTTTATCTACGCGCGCAACGGTGTCAACCTTGAAGCAACCATCACTCCGTTGGTCAGTCCTGGCAGTTCAGGCGCGGTGGGCATCGGTATGAACTATCCGATGAAAGCATTCACTATCCTGGATGCCATCCCCGAAAGCTTTGTCTCCTTACGTGATTACGCCGTTTTATTGTTCACCAGCATCGGGCAGGCCATCACTGGACGATCGAATGCCTCTGAGGTACGTCCTGTGGGATTCAAAGGGATGTACGATATGTACACTTATATACGTCTTACTCCAGGTACACCAGGATTCCCAAAAATTGCCAATGTCTTGAGTTTCTTTGCCATCATCAGCTTTTCCCTTGGGATTATGAACCTACTTCCTATTCCACCTTTGGATGGTGGAAAAATCGTCTTTGCCCTGCCAGAGCTAATCATCCATCGACGTATTCCTGTAAAATATGAAGTCTGGGTTTCATCGATCGCTTTCTTATTATTGATTGCATTGATGCTATATATCAATGCCCAGGACTTCATTAACCCCATTCCAATTCCTACCCCATAATTGTTGAATGGCCATCCAAAAACCGATTCCCTTTTCAAAATTAATCGAGGCCTTGCTTGATGAGAGCACGCCTTTTTCGCCGCGCTACCTCAACCGGTTATCAGATCTTGGGCCCGATGACTCGCGGATGTTGGCTGAATCCTGGTCCAAGGTCAGCATAAGACGTCGGCAAGCGTTATTGGAAGATCTGGAAGAAATCCATCTAGCGGATGACCTGCTTTCTTTCGAAGAAGTGGGACGCATCGGTTTAAAAGATAGTGAGCCTGCTGTGCGCATGCGGGCAATCCAAATCTTGCGCGAATATGAGTTGGTTGACCTTCTTCCGACCTTTGTGCAAATGTGTCAGCACGATTTAGATACAGACGTTCGTGCAGCTTCGGCAGCAGCACTTGCAACTTATATCTACATGGGCGAAGTGGAGGATATTTCTCCCAAAAAATTGCAGCAGGTCGAGGAATGCCTGCTTAATTTGATTGCGGGCACGGAATCGACGTTGGTGCGTCGTAGAGCGTTGGAAGCCTTGGGATTTTCCTCTCGCAAGGAACTTCCCGGGTTGATTGAACAAGCGTATGCCTCGCCAGATAAGGATTGGCTAATTACAGCATTGTTCGCTATGGGTCGTTCAGCTAATTCTCGCTGGAAGCCCCAGGTGTTAAAAATGCTGACCCACGATGACCCGCTCGTGCGGGCAGAAGCTGCCAGCTCGGCCGGGGAGCTTGAAATAAAGGCCTCAATCCCCATGTTGCTGGAGCTGCTGGAAGACAGCGATTTGGACGTGCGGATGGCTTCCGTCTGGGCATTATCCCAGGTTGGTGGACATGCTGTTCGCCGGGCACTTGAAAAACTGCTTGAAACCACCGATGACAATGAAGAAGCGAATCAGATCGATAATGCCCTGGAAAACCTGGATTTCACCGAAGAAATGAGGGATCTGGCGTTATTGGAGCTGGGCGAAGATGGAAATGGAGATGGTGATTCATTTGAGGATGACTTGGATGATGATGTAGATGAGCTTATACCGGGAGAAGACGAAGATTGAGCGAATTATTTGCTCTCTTCTTTAACAATCTCTTCCCCATCCTACTAATCGCAAGCATTGGCTTTGCTCTGGCAAAGTTTATAAAAATCAATCCCCGTCCCCTTTCACAGGTCATCTTTTACGTTTTCAGCCCAATCCTGGTATTTAAGCTGATCACAAGCAGCCAGCTGAGCAACCAGGATATCCTGCGGACCCTCCTGTTTGCCATTATATTAATGGTGTGCGTTGGAGGGATAACCTGGATTGTCGGTGGCATCCTCAAGTTAGACCGCAAGACGTTGGCTGCAGTTCTCATTACCTCAATGTTCATGAATGCAGGTAATTACGGGCTGCCGCTTACCAACTTTGCCTTTGGTGAGGCTGCCCTCGCCTTTGCCAGTGTATTTTTTGTGATCAACGCCATGTTCACCAACACCCTTGGCATCGTGATTGCCTCGTCAGGCTCGATGAGTGTGTTGAATGCGGTCAAGGGGCTGATAAAATTCCCCGCCATCTACGCCCTGGGATTTGGTATCATCTTCCTGCAATTCGGATGGCAGCTGCCTTCGGGGCTGGACCGTTCAGTGACTTTGGTGAGTAACGCCGCCATTCCCTGCATGCTAGTCCTGCTTGGGATGCAGCTGGTCAATATCCGCCTCAATGGCCGTGTTCTTCCACTCGTTCTCACGAGCAGCATGCGCCTGCTTATAGCCCCAGTTCTCGCCATCGGACTGACCAGGCTGTTTGGCATGAGTGGACCATCTTACCAGGCAGTGGTTCTTGAAGCTGCCATGCCTGTGGCTGTCTTGACTACCATCCTTGCCACCGAGTTCGATGCTGAACCCACCTTTGTCACCGCAGCTGTCCTGGTCACTACCTTGTTAAGCCCATTAACATTAACCCCCTTGCTCGCCTTTTTAGGAGCATAGGCTGGATCATGAGGGTAAAAAATGCTATCAAAACTTTCTGCATTTCATCCCAGGTATGAGCTATTATGAGTGTGGAAATAAATTCACGCTTGCATGCTACCGTGATCGGACGTGTACAGGGAGTGAGTTTCCGCTATTTTGTTTTGGAACAGGCAAACCGTCTTAATCTTACCGGCTGGGTGCGTAATCGCTGGAATGGTGCCGTTGAAGTGACCGCTGAAGGATCACGCCAGAATCTCGAGCTGCTGCTGAATGCCCTACGGAAAGGTCCTCCGATGGCTGCAGTGAGCGACGTGGATTTTGAATGGCTGAATTATTATGCTGAGTTCACTGGTTTTAATGTAATTTCGACAGTCTGATCAATTTTCACGACTGGGTAAACCCCAATCCCCTCTCCTTCAAGGAAACAAACCGTCCACTGCCGACGATAATATGGTCGAGCAATTTCACATCCAGCAATTCTCCAGCCTGTAACATTGCCCGTGTAATTGCGACGTCATCCGGACTGGGGGTAGGATCACCCGAGGGATGGTTGTGAATGACGATCAGGTTGGCAGCATTGCGCCGGATGGCAGCCTTGAATATCTCGGCTATCCGCACCTGAGAAGAATTGACCGAGCCACGGTACACCGTCTCTATGTACTGTACCCGGTTGCGCGTATCCAACAGCATCACCCGCAGTTCTTCCTGCTCCAGCGCGCTCATTTCATACTGGACCATCCCGGCAGCGTCAGCCGGGCTATGCACAACGGGCCGCTCCTCTGGCGATTCGAGCACCAACCGTCGCCCAAGCTCAATCGCAGCTTTGATCTGCGCTGCTTTGGCCAGCTTGATCCCTTTCTGGTTGCTTAACTCATCGAAAGTCGCCTTATGCAAACCAGTAATACCTCCGAACGTCTGCAGCAGCCTCTGCCCCACCTGAACGGACGTCTCACCCACCACGCCCACTCTGAGCAAGATTGCCAGCAGTTCCGCGGTGCTCAATGATTGAGGACCAAGTTTCGCCAATCGCTCCCTTGGGCGTTCTTCCTCGCTCATATCCTTAATCGTGTACAAGTTAGATCGAATAGGGGGCATCATTGATCACTCCATTTAAGATTAATCACCGTGAAAAAGACGCGCAAGGAATTTGGTGCCAGATGCTATAATCAACCGAAGGAGAAAGTGATGACAGTTGATCCACGGACTATAAGTAATATTATCACGGTACTGGCAGCGTGGGGTGCAGCTTTCCTGGTGGCATTTTGGGTGAGCTTGATCCTATGGACCTACCGTGATATCCGCACCCGGACGCGCGACCAGCTCATTCGCATCCTTTCTGCCATCATCGTAGCTTTATTATTCCTACCGGGGATTGTTATTTATCTTATTTTACGCCCGGCTCACACGATTGAAGAAGAATACCAGAATACCTTGGAAGAAGAAGCGCTCCTGCAATCAATTGAAGAGTTCCCGGTTTGCCCGGGGTGTGGGCGCAAAACCCAGGACGCATGGATGGTGTGCCCAACCTGTCATACTCGCCTCAGGAAAACCTGCCATAACTGCCGCAGACTGATGGATTTGTCCTGGAACCTATGCCCGTACTGCGGTACCCCAGCGCCCGGGAAGCGGCGCGAAAATTTGACCATGGATGACGTCACCAGACCCACTCCGGTGGATGAAGAAACACCACCTGTCCAGGCATTTTTAGATCAAGAGCTCGAACCAGATACGTTTTTAGAAGATGAACTAGACACCAGGTTAAAAAATAACGGCGCACCTTAGAGTGCGCCGTTGAATTCTCAACGTCTTAAGGCGTCCCAGCCGGCATATTTTGCCGTCTCCCCTAATTCCTCTTCGATCCGCAGCAGCTGGTTATACTTGGCCACCCGGTCAGAACGGGCAGGAGCACCCGTTTTGATCTGGCCCATGTTAAGCGCGACTGCCAGGTCGGCGATGGTGGTGTCTTCCGTCTCACCCGAGCGGTGTGAAGTCACTGCCCGCCATCCAGCCCTGTGGCAAGTCTCAACCGCCTCGATCGTTTCGGTAAGGCTGCCGATCTGGTTCAGCTTCACCAGCAAAGCATTGGCGGCTTTTTCCTTGATTGCCCGGCGGACGCGCTCCGGGTTTGTCACCAGCAGGTCATCACCCACAATCTGGATGCGGCTGCCAAGCTCATGTGTCATGAGCACCCAGCTTTCCCAATCATCCTGGGCAAGCCCATCTTCTATGGATACGATTGGGTATTGATCCACCCATGACTTCCAGAACGCCACCATCTGCTCTCCGGTAAGTTTCTTACCTTCCTTACGCAGGTTGTAGGTGCGTGTTTCTTCGTCAAACAGCTCAGATGCTGCAGGGTCTAAGGCAATCCCAATCTGCTCGCCGGGTTTATAGCCTGCTTTTTCGATCGCGGTTAGGATGATTTCCACCGCTTCGTTATTCGCTTTAAGTGCCGGTGCATAACCACCTTCGTCACCCACCAATGCAGTGTAACCACGCTCTTTGAGCACACTCTTCAGGTTGTGATAGATCTCTGCACTCCAGCGCAAAGCTTCTGCGAAACTGGGTGCACCCAGTGGCATGACCATGAATTCCTGTGCATCGGTTGATTGCCAGCTGGTGTGAGCCCCTCCATTCAGTATATTCATCATCGGGACGGGTAGCACGTGTGCATACACGCCACCAATATACCGGTATAAAGGCAATCCCCGCGAAGCTGCGGCTGCTTTTGCCACTGCCAGGCTGGTGCCGAGCATGGCATTCGCGCCTAATTTTGACTTATTGGGGGTGCCATCCAGGTCGATCAAAATTGTGTCAATCAGTTTCTGTTCTGTGGCATCCCAGCCGCTCAACTCTTCGGAAATGGGACCGTTGACATTTTCTACCGCTTTCAAAACACCTTTTCCCAGGTAACGCTGCTTGTCACCATCACGCAATTCGAGCGCTTCGTGCACGCCGGTGGAGGCTCCGGAGGGGACCGCTGCTCGACCCATTGACCCGTCCAGCAAAACCACTTCCACTTCCACGGTCGGATTGCCCCTTGAATCAAGGATTTCACGCCCCAACACTGTTTCAATTAATGTATCCATTCTTATCCTCTATTCTATAATTTGATTACTTCACCAGACCAGTGGTGAATGATGGTATTGTGAAAACAGCCACTATTTTACCGCAATACGGTAGATGTGCCATTTGCATTTTACTCCACCCATTAGGGAAGAAGTAAATTGCCTATAGTTTGGGGTAAAATCCTTTATGCAACCCCCGCTTTTAACTTAACTGCTCGTAAAAATGCGACGAACAGAGGGTGAGGGCGGTTGGGGCGAGAAAGGAATTCAGGGTGGAACTGCGTGCCCACCATGAATGGATGGTCCACCACCTCCGCGATCTCCACCAGACGTCCATCCGGTGAGATGCCCGAGAAACGCATCCCATTTTGTTCTAGCACCTCCCGGTAAGCGTTATTCAACTCGAAGCGGTGCCGATGGCGTTCCTGCACCAGAGGCAAGTGGTATGCTGCCTCTGAAATCGAACCAGGCTTGAGCTCACACGGGTATAGCCCCAGGCGCATCGTGCCACCAAGATCGACTACCCCGCGCTGGTCGGGCATCAAGTCGATCACCGGGTAGGGTGTCGTGCGATCGAATTCGGTCGAGTTGGGTGCTTCGCTTTTATAGATCATGCGGGCAAAATCGACCACCATTAGCTGCATCCCAAGGCACAACCCAAGGTATGGAATTTTATTTTCGCGGGCATAGCGCGCAGCCTGCAGCTTGCCCTCAATTCCGCGTGAGCCGAACCCTCCCGGTACCAGTATGCCATCTGCCTGCCTGACTTCCTCCCAACCTCGTCCCTTCTCAAGATCGGATGAATGCACCCACAGGATATCTACTTCTACATCTGATTCTAACCCAGCATGCTTGAGGGCTTCGCGCACGCTCATATAGGCATCATGCAGCTCAACGTACTTCCCCACCAGCGCAACCTTGACTTTTGGCTTGGGTTGGACGACCTTTTTCACCAATGCCTCCCAGCCTGACCAGTCGGGATGGCTCCTGGGTTCCAGCCCTGCTCGCTTAAGTATGTAATCCCCCACCCCGGCTTTTTCAAGGATCAGGGGCACTTCATATAAAACTGGCGTGGTAATCATCGGGACAACCGCTTTCTTCTCAACATCACAGAAGAGTGCGATTTTATCGCACAAATCCTCTCCTACCGGGTAGTCTGAGCGGGCGACGATCATGTCTGGCGAAATACCAATCGACCTCAGCTCTGCCACCGAATGCTGGGTGGGTTTTGTTTTCAATTCGTCAGTAGCGCCGATATGCGGCAGCCAGGTCACGTGGATATAAATGGTATCCTCCCGGCCGATATCAGAACGCATTTGGCGCAGGGCTTCGAGGAATGGTAGGGATTCGATATCGCCGACCGTGCCGCCAATCTCAACCAATATTATCTCTGCCCCTGTTGCTTTCGCAACAAGCATGATCCTCCGCTTGATCTCATTCGTAATGTGCGGGATCACCTGGATCGTGCCACCTAAATAATCACCCCGCCTCTCTTTCGTGATCACTTCGGCATAGACCTGACCGCTGGTAAAGTTGCACACCTTGCTCAGGCTCGAATCGATGAATCTCTCATAATGTCCCAGGTCGAGGTCGGTCTCGGCTCCATCATCCAGGACGTAGACTTCTCCATGCTGGTATGGGCTCATCGTGCCAGGATCAACATTAATATATGGGTCTAGCTTTTGGGCTGTCACGCTGAAACCACGTTCCTTCAGCAGTCGACCGATCGCCGCCGCGGTGACTCCCTTCCCAACCGAGCTGACTACACCACCGGTGAAAAAGATATATTTCGTCGTCATTCCAGCCTCCATCCCAAATCAATCGCTGTGTCGATCACCAATACCATCGCGGTAAGACCAATAATAAAGGCAGTGGGGAGGGCCGTTTTGCGGCAGCCTCCCCACCGAAATCTACTGGTTGTGTGGTTTGTCTGGCTTGATCACGCCACCACTCGTTCCAAATCTTCTGCTGCCCGCCGCATTTCAAGGAAGATCAGCCCAAGCTTAGCCTGTGATCCTGCCAGGGCGGTCAGGACGGCATCGGAGCCGATCGATGTCAGTATAACGTATCCATTGACCCCTTTGATATATACCTGTTCCAGGCTGCCACGGCCTAACTCGGTGGAAATACGCTCACCCAAGCTGAGCATGGCGGCAGACATGGCAGATACCCGATCCTCCTCGACTTCATTCGGGAGGGCTGAGGCGATAATGAGTCCATCCACCGATACAACAGCCGACGCTTCGATATCTGGCGTCACTGCTTGCATCTGGCGTAACCTTGTGACCATTTGTTCTGTGCGTGTGAGTGTCATGGTTACCTTATCTTATTCAGATGAATACTAAACCACAATCAATGAGTTTACCATAATTTTATCAAAGTCAGGGATATAAGCAAGATTTCGTTATTGAAGAAGCACCCGGAAAAGTTCTCCGGGTGCTTCTTTTCACTGATTATTCTCTGACTCTGAGATATCTATCTACTTACGACAGGCAAGAACAAGGAATTCATAAATGTAACAAAGTTCAGCCGTCCTTCAATGGTTGGTGCGATCGTCCCCAATTCTGTTATGTAGTTGATTACTGAATCGCGTACATAGAATTGGGTATCATTGACAATCTGATCCAGTGGCCATAATGTCTGGCCGTTGTCATTGAAGTTGCACGATCCTGCTGCCAGATAGTTAACCGAAGCAACATGGTAATAAGTATCAGCATCCATAAAGTCGACTTGTACACCATTTACAACGAGTGACAATACGTTATTTCCGTTCGGCAGGTATGGATAGGCATCCTGATATGTAATCTTCGCCTCTGAGCTGACGTCCAGCATACAGGTGGTGTAATGCGAGTAACCTCCGTATCCCGGGACATATTTGTAGTAATAGTAGTTGCGATACCCACGCTCAAGCAGGGTTTTTAACTGGAGCCCATTAAGATTGAGCGTGACCAGGGAATTCTCATACGGCATCAATGTGAACATATCATCCACTTTGAGCGTGACGGGATTCGTGATCGTCGCTGTCTCTGCTACTATCTTGTTCGTCATCGCTCCAGCAAGATAGAAATCCACTACAATACCTTGCTCCGCCAGTTCCCATACAGCAGCGTCTGCCTGCAGGTTGGCTGCATTCGTTTCCTGGGTGAAACCCGCTAGTGCATCCAATGGTGTATCAGTCTGACCAATCTCGGTATTTCGATATGAGTTGAGCAGATCCGTGTATGGCGTGATGAGGGCATTTATGTCGGGATCTTCGGGGGTACTATCCAGGGTCACAGGAATAAATGTTCCAGCCTGGGTAATTAAATCATAACCACCTTCTGCATTCAACAGGAATCCCAGACTGACCATACCCAGTTGCGAGTTGTAACGATATGCTTGGTTGATAATCACTGGATCGCCAACCGGACTTATGTCGATCGCAGGCAAGTACTTGTAAATCCCGCGCGATGCATCATTTACACTCGGATTCGGATTGGTGTGGCTGTGCCCGCCAATGATCGCATCGATCCCACTCACATTTTCGGCGAGGTAGGTATCCACATTGTTATCCACTTCGATACTTGCCGGATTGGTTGTGAATCCAATGTGGGTTACGGCAACCACTGCATCGTTTTCTGCATCAAGTGCAGGAACCAAGGCTGCGGCTTCTTCGATCGGGTTGGCGAAGGTCAATCCAAGGATATTGCTGGGAAGCTCATAATTCGGGACGCGGTGATTAGCAAGACCCAAGATGCCAATATTGATATCCCTTTCTCCATTAGGACCCGGAACAGCGGTGCTTATGGACGGTTTAACACCGACTTCATTCAGACCATAGCGTCCGTCATCGGTGATATTCGCTCCAAGAATTGGGAAGGTTGCTTGACCTAGGGTTCCGGTGAAGACATAATTTCCGTAGTTAAACTCATGGTTACCCAGAGTCATAGCGGTGTAATCCATGGCGTTGTATTCAGCAATGATGGGGTTGGTTTGTAGGGTTGTGGTTAATGGTGTACCATCTGCCCCAAACCCGGTGAAAGCGGCTTTATAGAAATAAGCCATGGCATCGCCCTGAATGCTATCGCCGGCATTAAACAGTAGAGTTCGATCCGGGTTCTCGTTGCGGTATGTGTTGATCAGGGTTGCCAGTTGGGTATATCCTACATATGCGCCTTTATCGGTGTTCCCGTGTGAGTCATTATGATGCAAAATGGTTACGGGTACGATTTGATCGGGATTGGCAGGATTATATTCAAAGGTCCCATTTCTGAATATTCGTCCATCCAATTCGCCGTCATATGGTGATTCATGCGTGTAAGCATAATTTACCCACCGCTCTACCCCATTTAGCATATCACCCCAGTAGCTGATATTGGTGACATACTTGAAAGCGTAGAACAGGTCCTGACCTGCTGGGGCAAGAAATTCGTTCGTTGCTATTCGGTATGTACGATTCAAGTCCAATGGTAAATAACCCTTTGCTGCTTTATCAAAAACACGTACGTCATAAGCCCCCCAGGCATAAGGACTTACACATGGATCAGCTGTTCCATAGCAGTAGAATTTAAAACGAATACCCGCTACTTGGATAGCACCTTTATTCAGAACTGCGCTTTGATTAAGCAATTCAAGCAACCGTGCCCCAGAAATATCACCGACTACCGTTGCATTTCCAAAAGGAAGAACACTATACAACATGCCATGTGTCAGAGTGACGGGAAGGGTAGTAGTGATCGGGAATGTGATGTCAGCCCGGAGACCACCGGGGTTATTAAACACCATATCAACATCATTGTTAGGATCCATGTCGGTATTCAGGTCGTTATAAACGGCATCATTAACAAAATCACCCATTAATGAATCACCATTGTAGTTGCGAACGATCGGAACATCGGTGAACCCTACCACCCGGCTGATCTCCGCCTGATACCAGGGATCATTTGCCCATGAGTTTATCACGTCCAAAGTGGCAGGATCTTCAGCGATAGATGAATCGATAATGTTCCGTATCCAGGTGATCGTTACTTGATGCGTGTCGGTATCTACAGAAATATTCGCTCGGTTCAACCTGCGACCTGCATAATATGCTTGAACCACATACGTAGAACCAATCACTTTTGGTTCAAGCAAATCTGTATGACTGTGACCTCCAATGATTAAATTGACCGGTGTCCCTGCATCGATCAATTTCTGAGCCATGGTTTGGTCGCCATAGACGGGAAAGCCATACCCATATCCACCGTCTGTATAACCTATATGTGATAACACCACGATCACGTCAGCACCTGCAGCAACAACATCATCATAGTAATGGCTGATGGAGTTGGCTGGATCCTTGAAGCACAGACCCGCAGTATTACCAGCTAAGGTGATAAATGGCGTTTCTTGAGTGGTGACACCCAGTATTCCGACGTTTACCTGATCGGGAGCAGTACCGACGGTCTTTATAATCCATGGGGTAGCCCACGACGGAGATTGCCATCCAGCAGTGTCACAATTACCTGTGTCTGAGATCACAATGTTGGATGAAATGAATGGGAAATCCGCCTGCTCTGTCCGGCTGATCAATGTAGTTAGGCCCCAATCGAACTCATGGTTACCGAAGGTAGCTGCATCATAATGAAGTGAATTATAGACATCGATAGTGGAAGCCCCATAAAAAAGGTTCGAAAGCAGTGTCCCTTGCATCAGATCCCCTGCATCTAAAAGCAGAAGATTGTCAATGCCCACTTCACCAACTATTTCATTAATTTTTGTAGCTACGCGAGCCATACCCGGATTGCTTCCCGAGGGTTGCAAATTTCCATGAAAGTCATTGGTGTGCAGAATGGTGAAATTTACGACTGCATCAGTGCCAGCAGGATTTCCACCTTGCGCAGCGCCGAGTATCCCGGGTGGAATTGTGATTGCAATTACAGCAAGCAAAATCAAAATTGAAAATAATCCTCTTTTCCTCATATTACATCCTCCTCAAGGAATCCTACTAAATATTTTGGATTGATCTGTTTCACGCAACAAAGACATGTAAATTTACAGATTAACAGATGGCTAAGAACTGATAGGCTCAATCACCTCCTTTAACAATGTCAATCAGGTCATACCCCCATAATTTATTACAACATCTTGGATGTAATAATAATACCAGATTTTTGAATATAAACCAAATAAATAAGCATCGAATATCATCCCTAATAAATTTACTGAAATCACGTCGAGCAAATATTATTTAAATACCGCAAAATTGTCCCCTGACTATTTTTATGTTATATTAAGAGGTTGCAATGCGATATTTCTATGTAATCCTTAGCCTTATTGTCACCTTTATGCTCCATCAGCCGATTGCTGATAGTGACATATTCAGTAATATCCAATCCGGCGGGGTGGTCACTGCTGCCATCGACTCTCCTAAGGCAGGTCAAGCTGTTCAAGGTGCGGTGGTCATACGGGGCAGCAACGCCGTGGATGGGTTCCAATCCTACCAGGTTGATTTCGCTTCTACCGGAGACCCCACTCAAGCATGGTTCCTGATCCAAGAAGACACCCAACCGATCCAGGATGGGATCCTGGCTGTCTGGGAGACGACCACTCTTACTGATGGAGACTATAACCTACGGTTATTGATTTACCTGACCAATGGTAGCACCTCCGCTGTCACGATTGGGAATATCCGTGTGCAGAATTACGCACCAGTGGAAGCTGGTCGAACCTCCCCCTCGGTGATGGTTGTCGCTCTCGAACCAGGCACGACCGCCTCCACACCAATCCCGCAAGGTACACAGCAACCAAAAGCCACTCCTCCACCATCCACGCCTGCACCCCTGCCCACGAACCCGGCGGAGATATCAGCTCCTCAGCTGATGCAGACTTATGGTAAGGGTGCAGCCATCTCTGTCACCGTATTTGTGCTCGTTAGTGCTTATTTAGCCGTTCGCACCTTCCTCCATGGGCGGAAATAATGACGGGGAGTTTATGACAGAACAGAATTTGGAAACGCAGATTCAACCATACCGGCGTCAGGGCCCGTATTTGGTTGCCGGATTGGGCAACCCAGGCAGGAGGTTCGAACACAACCGTCACAACGTCGGGTTCTTGCTGCTGAACCGCCTGGCATTAAAACTGGGTGAAAGTTTCGCCCATGTAGAATCAAGAGCCCTGGTTGCCAAAGCCACCTCTCAAGGAGAGAGGGTCATCCTGGTCAAACCGCAAACTTATATGAATGACTCGGGGGTGGCAGTGAGCTCATTAGTTCGTTTCTACAAGGTGCCGTTGGATAATCTCCTGGTGGTATATGACGACGTTGACCTGCCTCTGGGAGTGCTCCGCTTACGCTTAGTGGGAGGCTCTGCAGGGCAAAAGGGGATGCAATCCATTATCGAACGCCTGGGGACCGATACCTTTCCCCGCCTGCGCATCGGCACCGGCAGGCCCCCTTCCAGGATGGAGGCAGCAGATTATGTTCTGCAGGATTTCCCACCTGATGATGCTGACCTGGTGATTGAGACCTTGGACCGCGCAGTTGCGGCGGTGCTGACCTTTTTGGAGTATGGCATGGAACGTGCGATGAATCAATACAACGGTTGATCAAACCCAATCTCCAATTACCGATATTGATCATTTTTAAACATACATTATGGAACTTCGACGAATCATAGACTATATTGCTGGTGCCTCGAGCGAGCTGATTCAACTCATCGAACAGGCACATACCGTCCCACCGCTCGGATTACGCCGCTCTGCCCGCCTGCCATGGCTGGTAGCGTTGCACCAATCCATCGATCGTCCACTTATGCTGATCACCGATCGAAATGACCATGCCTTGATGCTCGCCGACGAGCTAGCTTTATGGGCACCGGGGATTTCCCGCTTGTTTTTCCCAGAACCTACTCCCCTGTTTTATGAAAATGCTCCATGGGGCCTGACCACACGCCGAGACCGCCTTGCGGTCCTGACCACCCTCTCCGAATACCACATCCCCGGCGGAATTAAACCACCCCCGACGATCATCATCGCACCCGCCAGGGCGGTGATGGCGCGCAGCTTGCCTCGCAGGGCATTCCTTAAGGCCCTGCGCACCATCAAAACCGGTCAGGTCATCCAACCGGATGCGCTGCTGCGTTCCTGGGTCAGTATGGGATATGAGCATACCAATATCGTCGTAAACCCAGGTCAGTTTTCCCGACGGGGCGGTATCTTGGATATATGGACCCCTCCATCCGACCAGCCCGTACGGATCGAGTTCTTTGGTGATGAGATCGACACGCTCAGGCGCTTCGACCCTGCCACGCAGCGTACAGTCAACATCATTGACCGTCTGGTAATTTCCCCGGCACGTGAATTTATCTCGCCTGACCCAGAAAGCCTGCAGAAGCTCAATGTTGAATTCTCTACCTTGTCAGAATTTTATATACCCATTCTCCATCCCGAGCCTTCAAGCCTTTTGGATTACCTGCCTGCCAAGGGGTTGATCTTGATGGACGATGAGGGGGCAATTAGGGAATATGTTCAGGAAGTGGAAGAGCAGGCCGTTGGGTTGCGTAAAGATTACCTCAAGGACGGTGAGCTGCCGGAAGATTTTCCCATCCCATATCTGTCCTGGGTAGAGATCGAAGATACCCTGGCTGGAAAACAAGCCATTGACTTGGGTCAGCCAGCAAACCTAGAAGACCTTCCCACAGGTCCCATCAATATCGCCGATTCGTTCCTACCAGGTCCGCGTTTTGCCGGTCAGCTCAAGCCTCTGATGGAACATCTGGATAGATTATGCACTCAAGGAGAACCGGTGACCCTTGTTTCCCGCCAGTCTGCTCGCCTCCAGGAGTTGTGGAAGGAGTATAATCCATTCACCCCGCCCGACCAGTGCCTGACCTTTTTAGATGCCAGTTTATCGGAAGGTTTAACCTTCGCACCTCCAACTGGCAAACCTGTTCACCTGCTGACAGATGGAGAAATATTTGGCTGGCGGAGACCAGAGCTGCGCCAGCGACCCCGCCCCGTCGCTGAAGCTCCCGAGGCAGCCTATGCTGACCTCGAGCCGGGCGATTGGGTCGTACACATGGACCATGGTATCGGGCGTTTCAATGGATTAGTCCAACGCTCTGTGGATGGCATCGAGCGTGAATATTTATCAGTGGAATATGCCGAAGGCGATCTATTGTTCGTCCCCGTGTACCAGGCTGACCGGCTGACACGGTATATTGGTCCGGATGCCCACCCACCTACTCTCACCCGCTTGGGGAGCCCGGAGTGGCGCACTACAAAATCGCGCGTCAAGGAAGCAGTCGAGGAGGTAGCTCAAGACCTGCTTGACTTGTATGCCCGCCGTAATGTGGTCGAAGGACATGCGTTTGGGTCTGACGCCCCGTGGCAAAAGGAATTGGAAGCCAGCTTCCCCTATATCGAAACCAATGATCAGCTACGTGTCATCGCTGATGTAAAAAAAGACATGGAAGCCAGTAAACCCATGGATCGTTTGATCTGCGGGGATGTTGGATATGGCAAGACCGAAGTCGCCTTACGCGCCGCATTCAAGGCAGTGCTGGATGGCAAACAGGTGGCGATCCTGGTCCCCACCACCGTTCTCGCTCAGCAGCATTTCCACACTTTCTGCCAGCGTCTATCACCCTTTCCGGTCGAAGTGGAAATGCTTTCCCGCTTCCGTAATCCCCAGCAGCAGAAGGATATCCTCGACCGGCTGGAGCGCGGTAAAGTAGATATTATCATCGGCACTCACCGACTGCTCCAGGGAGACGTGGTTTTCAAAGATATGGGTCTGCTGATAATCGATGAAGAACAACGCTTCGGTGTAACCCATAAAGAGACGCTAAAGAAACTGCGTACAGAGGTGGATGTGCTTACCCTGACCGCCACTCCCATCCCGCGTACACTCTATATGACCCTCACCGGGGTGCGCGACATCTCGACCATCAACACGCCACCCGAGGAACGCCTGCCGATCATCACCCATGTGGGACCATATTCTCCCACATTGGTTCGCCAGGCTATTTTGCGCGAGTTGGAGCGAGGCGGGCAAGTGTTCTTTGTGCACAATCGGGTGCAGACCATTGGCGCGATGCGCAGTCATCTTGAAAAACTAGTTCCCGAAGCTCGCATAGTAGTGGCACATGGCCAGATGCAGGAGGACCGGCTTTCCGAGCGCATGGAGCAGTTCGCTGCCGGAGAGGTGGACATCCTTTTGAGCACCTCGATCATCGAATCAGGTTTGGACATCCCCAACGCCAACACCCTCATCGTGGACCGCGCCGATACCTTCGGTCTCGCCCAGCTATACCAACTGCGCGGTCGGGTGGGACGGGGAGCCCAACGCGCTTATGCCTACTTTTTCCGTCATAAACACTTGTCACCCACCATTGAAGGCCGGCAGCGTCTGGAGACGATCGCTGAAAATACCCAACTTGGGGCAGGCTATTCGATTGCCATGCGCGACCTTGAAATTCGCGGTGCAGGTGATATCCTGGGTACTCGCCAGCATGGGTATATTGCCTCCGTCGGTTTTCATCTGTATACCCGGCTACTGGCAGATTCTGTCCAGCGACTGCGCACTGGTAAGGATATTCCGGTGATTGCCGAAGTTTTCCAAAAAGAACAGGCTGCTCTCGGGTTGGCAGTCTCAGTGGATCTGCCTTTTCCGGTCAGCCTGCCGCCCAGCTATATCCCCGATCGGCCGACCCGCACGCGGTTGTACAGGCGCCTGGCAAATCTCCGCACCCAGGATGAAATTATTGCCTTGTCCGAAGAATTCATTGACCGGTTCGGTCCCCTGCCTGATGAAACGAAGAATCTTTTCTATCAGCTCACCATCAAGCTATTGGCTGAGAAAGCCGGCTTGGTTGGTGTGAGTGCCGAAGGTGGGCAAATCATCCTGCGTTATCCCCCCCTTCAAGGAGGTGAGGCGTCCCGTCCGTTCCCGGAGTTTGGTGGAACTATCCGCACCGGTAAGAATGCCATATGGATACCTTTTTCAGAATCCAATGGTTGGCAGGATAGATTGGTGGAAGTGCTGCAGGAATTAATTGCATCCTGACGAATAAATGTAACTTATTTTTCTCAATATAAGTTAAAATAGATATATAATATCTATTCACATATTATTGAATGCCATAACCAGATTATTTCGCCAGTAGTACCAATCTCTTTGGGACTACGAGGAGGAATCGATGAATTATAAAGATTTCCAAAACCGGGTCGATTATGGCACTCAAATGTTCGATTCTGGCAACCTTCAAGCTGCATTGGAGATTTTTTCTGCCTTGGTCACGAGCGATATATCGGATCTAGACAAAGCTGCCATGTGCCTGAATATTGCCGTTGTGTATGACAAATTGGGGAATTTCCAGCAGTGCCTGGAATGGTACACCAAAGCTGTCCAGCTTGAAAAACCCCATTGCCGGTTCGAAGCGCAGGAATATCTGGCGTCCTACTTAAAGCAGATCAACCGGCCGCGCGAAAGTTTAAAAATCCTCGAGGCTTTGCTTGCTTCAACCCATCTAAATGAAGCCGATAAAGTGCGTGTAAAGGAAAACATCGAAGGGCTGAAAGTTGAGATCAATAAGCCGACCTATCGGCGACCAGGGGCACAAGAAGAAGGATCAGGCTGAACGAATACTCATCGCTCCCATGCCAGGTGAATGCCTGTGCATGGATGAGCTAAAATTACCCTCATGCCATCTGTTCTGGAATCACTAAACTCAGGCCTCCACCGGGCATTTTTAGACAATCAAAGCGTTTATTTATTAGGCGAGGATGTGCTCGATCCATATGGTGGGGCATTTAAGGTAACCCGTGGTCTGTCAACCCGGTTTCCCGATAGGGTACTTACAACCCCTATCTCTGAAGCGGGCTTCGTTGGTGTGGCAGCAGGCATGGCATTGCGCGGCCTGAGACCGGTGGTGGAGATCATGTTCGGTGATTTCGTTAGCCTGATCGCCGATCAGCTGGTCAACCATATCGCCAAATTCCGTTGGATATACAATGATCAAGTCAGTGTCCCAATGGTGATCCGCACCCCCATGGGTGGAAGGCGAGGGTATGGACCCACTCACAGCCAAACTTTGGAAAAACTATACCTGGGAATCCCCGGGTTGCGCGTATTAGCACCTGCTGCTCTAAGTTATCCGGACGGGAAAGGCAGTGCAGGGGATATGCTCTATCACGCCATCCTAACCAACGAAGAACCCGTGCTCTTTATCGAGAATAAGCTTCAATACGCACTACCTGTTCTTTACCAGCAAGATTTGAACGATTTCGTTATCACCGATGCTGAATCTGATGTGGACCAGGGTTCGCCTGTTTTTACCCTCACGATCCGGGGTGCACAGGCGCCCACCCTGACGATCGCTGCTTATGGATATATGTCAGAACTCGCCCGGCAGGCAGTCGAGCGTCTGGCCTACGAGCATGAGATCTTCACCGAGCTGGTCGTCCTCACTCAGATTTCTCCCTTCAAAGTCGACCCTATTGTCCGATCTGCCAGTCAAACCGGAGCGCTTCTGGTGGTTGAAGAGGGCACCTATTCCTTGGGCTGGGGGGCTGAAGTCGTCGCCAGGGTTGTGGAAGCTGACAAACCAATTGCTGTAAAGTGTAAACGCCTGGCAGCCAAAGATACGCCCATCCCTGCCTCGAAACCCCTCGAGGCAAGTACATTACCGGGTGTGGACGATATCATCCAAATGGCTGTAAATATGATGCCTTTTACATACGGTCGAGTCAATGGCAAACATGTACGATGATTTCCATACACCCCAGGTGCTTGAGTGCCCCTCGTGTGGGGCCACTCTTCCTTTGCCTGATGCTGATACATTTGTCTGTGATTACTGCGGTAAACGCATCCTGGTGCCGGCTGAGCTCAGACCGAAAACAATCGAATCTGAGGCCTCGTCCTCGATAAGTCGCGGGCTAGAACCAATTCCTGTTGAAGTGGTAACCATCGCCTCATCCGGTTCAGCGTCAAGCGAGAGGCAGCAAAATAGTGGCAAAATGGTCCTGCTTATTATACTAGGAGTCGCTGTAATGCTCATTGGTACCCTGGCATTGGTTGTATTCCTGCTTATTCCATCCTCGATTGCTACCTCTATAACTGGATCATCCGAGATCGCAGTACCGACCAATCCGCTGCCCACGAACGAGCCCTTTGCCAGCCTGGCATTGGTCTTCGGAACCAAAGGTGAGCAGCCCGGAGAGTTCAATGATGCCCGTTCGATAGCGGTTGATAATCTTGGCGATATTTTTGTAGCCGATCACACTACAGGTCGGATTAACAAGTTTGATTCCCGGGGTAATTTCCTCCAGCTTATCCAGGTTTCTTCTGCTCAGGAGAATGCTGATGTTTATATCTATGGAATTACTTCGGATAAGCTTGGGAACCTATATGTTGCGTGCGATGGTCAAATCTTGAAATATGACGCTGCGACTGGAGAACTGTTATTGACTATCCGCGACCAGTGGCCTGAAATCTATTTTGAATCGGTAGTGGTGGCTCCGGATGGAAATTTGTATTCCACCAACGGCATGGCAGGTGCGGATGACGTGCTCATTTTATCCCTCCAAGGCGAGCTGTTGGCTCATTGGGTGGAAACAATTGAAAGTGTGAACCATGACGATCCATCGATGGAGTTGGCTCTCGGAGTGAATAATAACGGATTTGTTTATATATTGAGTCCCTTCGGGAATAAGGTTTATGGATATAATCCAGACGGTACCTTCAGCTTTAGTTTCGGTGAGGAAGGTGATCTACCCGGACAGTTCAGCTTATCTACCGGAATGCTCTCCGTTACCACCCAGGATAATCTGGTGATATCGGATGTCTATCGGGTAGACTTGTTTGACGGAAAGGGGTCGTATTTGGATAAATCATTCTCCATCGACTACCAAGTCGCTGAAGGATCTATGTACGGTATGACCATGGACAAGAACGATGATTTATACTTCATTTCCAGCGGTGGCAAAGTGCTGAAATTCATCCTGAACTACCCATCTGATAATGACTGAACCTACCCCCATCATTATTCCGTTGATCAACCCCAATGAGCCGGGAGCCCTTCTTGCTGCTTTGTATGTCTCATCCGGTCAACATGTGCATTCTGGAGAAAAGTTATGCACCCTGGAGACCACCAAATCAACCATCGAGATGACCGCAGAAACCGATGGCTACGTGGTTGGGCTGGTTGCTATTGTTGGTCAAACTATCCAGGCAGGTGAAATGCTGGCCTACCTGGCAGAATCACCCGATTGGAACCCGCCTTCTCAACCATTGACGACCTGGAGACAAAATCCTTCCCGCCCGCCAGGTTTGCGCATCAGCAAACCTGCCCTCGCCCTGGCACAGCAACATAATGTAGACCTATCGCATTTCTCCAGAGAAGAATTCATTACCAAGAAACTGGTGCTGGATTTGATAGACCGCGCAAAAATCCCGCAGCTCGGGCTGCAACCTGGGAAACTCGACCCAAATGCCATCATCATCTACGGAGGCGGTGGACATGGGAAAGCCTTGATCGACTTGATCAGAAGTCTGTCTGTCTACCCCATCGAAGGTATTGTCGATGATGGTCTTTCGCCTGGCTCCAGTATCATGGGCACACAGATTCTGGGTGGATCGAGTATCCTAGAGCAGCTGGTTACAGCCAAGGTGCATCTGGCTGCTAATGCGGTGGGGGGGATCGGGAATATCTCCAGCCGGATCACCGTATTCGAGCGGTTAATAAAAGTTGGATTTTCCTGCCCTGCACTGGTGCATCCAACAGCTTTCATCGAGCCAAGCGCCACCCTATCCGAGGGCGTCCAGGTCATGCCGCATGCCTATATTGGCAGTGAAGCTCATATCGGGTTTGGCGCGATCATTAATACGGGTGCCATCGTCTCGCATGACTGCACAATCGGTGAGTATGCCAACCTTTCACCCGGTGCCATCCTGGCAGGGGAAGTTTCAGTGGGGAGAGCGGCACTGATTGGGATGGGCGTTACGGTAAACCTGCGTGTCAAAATTGGCAGCCATGCTCGCATCGGCAACGGGGCCACGATTAAACTGGATGTCCCCGAGGGAGGGCTCGTACACGCAGGCGCGATCTGGCCTGAATGAATGACCCACAATTACTTTGATTAAGGGATACGATTATTCAATATGAGCTCTTCTGCTAAATTACCCACCCAAACCCCTATCAGCATGTCCTCTCCCGACCTGACCGATGAAGAACGCCAGGCGGTGGCGAGGGTACTGGCAACTCCCAACCTCTCCATGGGTGACCAAATCGCTGCCTTTGAAGAATGCATCCGCTCCTACACCGGCAGTAAGTTTGCCATAGGGGTCAGCTCTGGCACAGCAGGTCTTCACCTCTGTGTACGCGCAGCCGGTATTCAGGCGGGTGACCTGGTAATCACTACTCCCTTCTCTTTTGTTGCTTCTGCTAATGTTTTATTATATGAAGGAGCTGTGCCCATATTTGTGGATGTAGAGCCTCGCACCGGCAATATCGATCCCTACCTTGTCTTCGCTGCCACTCAGGATATTATGCAAGGCGGCAGGAGTGCCCAGGCCTGGCTGCCTCCCAAGGGTGCAAACGAAGGTTCCACTCTCAAAGCCATCCTACCCGTGGATGTGTTTGGTCAGCCAGCGGACCTTGAGATGATCTTGGACACTGCATGGAAATACAAGCTGAAAGTCATCGAAGATTCCTGTGAAGCATTAGGCGCAGCCTACAACGGTCATCCCGCGGGTACCTTGGGCGATTATGGCGTGTTTGGTTTCTACCCCAACAAGCAGATCACCACCGGTGAAGGCGGGATGATCATCACTGATGATGAAGACGCATCTGTTTTGATGCGTGCCTTGCGTAACCAGGGACGAGCCCCCGGCGATACCTGGCTGCAGCACACCTACCTGGGTTATAACTACCGCCTGGATGAGATGAGTGCCGCCCTTGGTGTCATCCAGATGCGGCGCCTGGATCAGCTCATCGCCAGGCGCGACCAGGTGGCAGGCTGGTACAGTCAACGCCTGGCGGAAATCCCCGGCATCGAAATACCAACGATCGCTAAATATACTTCACGGGTGAGTTGGTTCGTTTATGTCGTCCGTTTTGCTTCCGGGTTTGACCGGGATGAGATTGCTAAAAAGCTGGGAGATTTGGGCATCCCCGCCCGACCATACTTCATGCCCATCCATCTCCAGCCGTATATGGTGGAACGTTTTGGCTTTCAGGAAGGCGCATTCCCGGTCACAGAAGACCTTGGAAGGCGCGGCCTGGCCCTCCCCTTCTCGGGCGTGATGGACGAAGCACAGGTGGAACGCGTGTGCCAGGCTCTGCGGGACATCATCCGGTGATGTTTTTCCCATCAACTCCCCCAATAACTAACGATTTCTATTTGACCTTCTGATAAAACATGGGACATTTATTTTTTTGTCATAGTGGAATCCCGACTCGTCTTCGGGGAAGACACGGGTGTTCTTCCAATCTTGCCTGTTTCGATTGAAATGAGGGATGGAAATCTCCAACTAGACGATTTTTCAAAGATTAACCTTTTAGATATTACCGCTCTTAATAAAAGGTCTTCCTTGGTCGGAATCTGAGATTTTCCCTTGCCTCCATAAATATTAAGGGTATACTTGGTCGTCATTTATATTTTGGGAGAAATCTATGAACATCACCATGTGGCGTAAAGCTTTGCAGGTCATTCCCCACGTTTCCAAAGACGAGTGGGGAAAGCTGGATGTGATTTCCAAGTGGCTCATCTCAACCCGGGCAGCCGTATTGATCATGACTTTCCTGAGCGGGGCGTTTGCTGGTATCTTCGCCTTCCGTGATGGCAATTTTAACCTCGTCAAATGGCTGCTGTTGACCGTGGGACTCATCTTTTCACATGCTACCAATAACCTACTGAATGATTACACCGACTTCAACCGCGGTGTCGATAAGGATAACTACTACCGGGCGCAATATGGCCCCCAGCCATTGGTACATGGTTTGATGACCAAGCGCCAGCACCTCACCTACGCAGGTGTCACCGGAGCCATCGCCATGGTGTTCGGTCTGATCCTCGTGGTCATGTCGCACAACTGGTGGACGCTGGCACTCCTGGGGATGGGCGTCTTTTTCGTCCTGTTCTATACCTGGCCGCTCAAGTACATCGCACTGGGTGAGCTCTCCGTGCTGCTAGTCTGGGGACCACTCATGATCGGTGGTGGCTATTTCGTCATCACTGGTAGCTGGAGCTGGACGGTGGTGCTCGCCAGCCTGCCCTACGCCCTGGGTGTGACCGGGGTGATCTTTGGCAAACACATTGATAAATATGAGATGGATAAGGAACGCAAAATCCACACTCTGCCAGTAGTGATTGGTGAGCGACCGGCTCGCTACATGTTGGTGGTGATGCTCGTCGCGCAGTATGTGCTTACCCTGGCATTGGTGATCGCAGGCTATTTCACCGTCTTGATGGCAGCCGTAGTGCTGGCGATCCCTACCTTCCGCCAGATCTGGCCCATGTTCAGCGCTCCCAAGCCCCCCGAAAAACCAGCCGATTACCCTGACGTCTGGCCTAACTATTTTGTGGCTGCCGCCTTCATCCACAACCGCGCTTTCGGCATCTGGTTTATGTTGGCTTTGATCGTCGATTCTATACTGACAGCTTATAACCCGATGATTTTGAGGCTACCGCTTTTTAAATAATCGGTTATCCGGGCGGGAATTCAAGCTCTTCCTTGCCTGCCAGGCGGTCCTGGATGCGCTGTACGACGATATCCAGGTGCTGGGGTTTGTGGACGAAGTCCAGGTCATCCGAGCTGATGGTCAGCACCGGGCACACATCATAGCTTTTCAGCCAATCGTCGTAAAAATTTTCCAGCAGTGATAGGTACTCGCTGGTAATTCCCGTCTCTATACTCCGCGCCCGGCTGTGGATGCGCTTCATCAGCACGGTTACGGGTGCTTTTAAGTAGATCAGCAGGTCGGGTGGTGGTAGTTGTGAAGTCACCAGGTTAAATACCCGCTGATAGGACAAATAATCGCGTTCATCCACATTGCCCATGTGGTACAAAGCCCGTGCGAAGATATAAAAGTCTTCGTAAATTGTGCGATCAAAGATCACCGACTGGGTTACTTTAGACAATTCCAGGTACTGTGTAGCACGATGCCCCAGGAAGAAGATCTGTAAATGGAATGACCATTCGTGCATATCCTTGTAGAAATCAGCCAGATAGGGGTTATCGGCCACGGATTCGAAAGCGCTACGCCAACCCATGCGCTCACTTAACCTTTCCGCCAGTGAAGTTTTACCTACACCGATATTCCCCGCCACGATAACGATACGTTTGGTCATGCCTCAACCTCCACCAGAAATGATGTTCCTGACCTGTTCACATGCCTGATCGATTAGGAACAACTATCGTATAATTTACGTCATAGGTACAATGCTGGTTGATCAAATCAATCAGGCATAATTATATGATTGAACCTTCTGGAGGGAAAGAGAATGAAACTGCCACTTCGCACCTTATCTATCATTATCCTGATTTCCATTTTAGCTGCAGCCTGTAATGTTCCCGGTGGTACGTCACCTACACAGACACAAATCCCAGTGCTCACCCAGGCAGAAGCGACCGAGCAGGAAACAGCCACCAGTGTACCACCCACAGTACTGCCCTTCGTTACTGTCACCTCAGCCCCGCCCACTTCCACTTCGACTGCCGCCCCCACAGCAACCTCTACTCTTGTACCCACTGCTACCTCAACCCCGCTAGGCACTCAAGGCTCCTGCACTGACCAGGCAAAATTCGTCCAAGACGTGACCATCCCGGATAATACCGAGATGTTGCCCGCACAGGATTTTATTAAAACCTGGCGCTTGCAGAATACCGGCACCTGCACCTGGACCAACGCTTATGCCCTCATCTTTATCAGCGGTGACCAGATGAGCGGCACCAGCCCCCTGCCCCTGACGGGCACGACTGCGCCTGGTAATACGGTGGATGTCTCCGTCTCTCTGAAAGCCCCGGGCACGGTGGGCACTTACCAGGGGAATTGGGAGCTGCGCAACCCGAACGCCGTTATCTTCGGTACCGGCACCAACGCTTCCCAGCCCTTCTACGTGCTGATCAATGTCGTTGAAGGAGTATCCCAGCTGAATCTCGGAACCGCCACCTGGACCGATAACATGGATACTTCGAGCAGCTGGTACCTTCTGGATACGGCAAATACCAAGTTCACCCAGGGCGATGGAAAACTGGTAATGACCGCCAAAAGCCCGAGCAGTGGTGACGAATGGGGTCTTTCCAATAAGCCTGCCTTGAAAGATTATTATCTCCAGGCTACCTTCATCACCGGTACTGCCTGCTCCGGCCTTGACCACTATGGCTTGCTCGCCCGTGCTCCCGACCCGAACTCAGGTTATGTGCTCGAGTTTTCCTGTGACGGTCACTACCGCTTGTACAAATGGGATGGTAAAAACTACACTGCCCTACAGGAATGGCGCACGACCTCCAACATCCATACCGGCGCTAACCAGACCAACATCATGGGCATTTGGATGAAAGGCACTACCCTACGTGTCTATGCGAATGGTTTTAAGTTGGCTGAATTCACCGACAGCACGTATAGCCAGGGTCAGTTCGGGTTGGTCATCGGTTCAACCGATACTAATAACCTAACCATTAACGTTGACCAGGTAGCATATTGGGATTTATCGGGTAGTTAGACCTAATCCATTTTGTCTCATCAGCTAACCCTGCGTTTGTTAGTGCACGCAGGGTTTTTTTTATTATTTTATTGGATGTGCTGATCAATAAACTACAAACGATATCCTCGCAGAAATAAAAACAGGGCACCGAAATGGTACCCTGTCAATTTTCTCATTGGATGTAAATTAGCACTCTGAATATCCGCAGGCGTAGCATTTACGGCAGCCTTCCTCATTAACAACTGCTGCTTGTCCGCATTCCGGGCACAGGTCACCGATTTGGAATGCAGGCTGTACGCCATTGATTGATTTTTCAGCGATGTCAGATGGGCGGATGGGACGTTTATCGTATCCGCCATTGCCACTGTAGGCAGCAGCTTCCTGGTATTCCTCCGAGTCATCCAGGTATTCTGCCAGTGTTTGCGCCACACCATCCGGCAGTGATCTGACACGGTTCGGTCCAAATCCCAGAGAGCGTCCGCCGCCAATGCCCGAGAGCTGTTTGACGATCTCCTTGAGCCGTTCGCGTGGCAGCACCGGCGATGCCAGGCGCAAAAGGTAGGAAATTAATCGCCCGATCGCCTCCGATACTGCTGCCGTCTCTGAGCCCGCCTTGGCGGTGGAGACAAATACTTCGAAGGGATGGTCACCCCCGTTTTCATTGACGGTCACGAAAGCCTTGCCGACTGGTGTACTGATGCTATACGTGTAGCCTCTTAACCGGCGCGGCCTCGGCTTCTTGGTAGCAGACCAGTGATGCTCTTCGTCAGTCGAGCTCACGGGTTGCAATGCCACCTGCCCATGCTCTTCACGCAGGACAAGCTCTTTCTCGCGTGAGGTCGCCTTGGTTTCGAGGACTACTTTTTGACGTGACCCCGTGACGTATACGGTGATTCCCTTGCACCCCAGTTTCCATGCCATTAAATACGCTTGAGCCACTTCCTCTTCACTGCCATTGGCAGGAAAATTGACCGTCTTGCTTAAGCTGTTATCCACAAACGCCTGCATTGCAGCTTGGGTGCGCACATGTTCGTCTGCGCTTATATCCTGTGAGACAACAAATACATGTTGGATCGATTCAGGGACGCCTAAATTTAGCTGGCAGGTACCGCTCTCCATCACCTGTTCGATAATGGACTGGCGGTCATTTTCGGAGATCCCGGCTTCTACCAGGGCATTTTCGAACTGAGGGCTGGTATATGCCAGCGGTAGGTCGTGCCCGTTGTCATTTACATGGCGGATATAAGCCAGGGCGAACACCGGCTCACAGCCGTAACCCTCGCAACCGGCTACGGTTGCAATCGTGCCTGTGGGAGCGATCGTGGTTTGAGCGGCATTCCTGATCCCGTGGCCCTTGATTCCACTTATTACATACGACCATTCTATAGCAGGTCGATTAAAATCGCGCTGATACGCTGTAATGGGCTGCGGGGGTTGCCAGGTCACATGCTCAAGGTCATAGATCGAGCCTGAGATAGCGGGGAAAGGTCCACGTTGTTCAGCAAGACGGATGCTGGTCAACATGGCATGGTAGCGAATAAACTCTGTCACCTGGGCTGCAAATTCCTGCCCTTCCTCTGAGCCATAGCGGATGCCTGTGTGGTACATCAGGTCTCCCAACCCCATCATCCCCAAGCCAATCCGGCGCGCCTGTTCTGCAGCCTTTTTTAGCTGTGGAACCGCTGGAACGTACTCATTGGCTTGAATGACATCATCCAAAAAAATAGTGGAAAGCTCAACTGCCTGGCGCAGTTTTTCCCAATCCACCTGGTGGTTGGTGCCGAACATCTCGGCCAAGTTAACCGAGCCCAGGCAACAATTTTCGTACGGACCCAGCCACTGCTCACCACAAGGGTTGGTCGCTTCCAGCTGGTATAAGTGCGGAACCGGATTGGAACGGTTGGCAGTATCTAAAAACAACATGCCCGGCTCCCCATTATGGTGCGCCTGCTCAACGATTTTATTGAATAAATCGCGGGCTCTAACTTGCCGGTAGGTGATGATCGGCACCCGAGCTTTTTCAGCCATCTCCAGCGTCCCGTGGAATTCGTGATATTCTGGGCTGGCTACATCCGGAAAGCGCAGGTCCCACAGGCTGTCATTCTCGACGGCCCGCATGAATGCATCCGTAATGCCCACAGATATATTAAAGTTCGTAATGGCGTTCTCGTCTGTCTTGCAGGTGATGAAATCTTCAATATCCGGGTGGTCCACCCTCAACACAGCCATATTGGCTCCACGCCGTGTGCCGCCTTGGGCAATTTCCCCAAACGCCTGGTCATACACCCTCAAGAATCCCACCGGACCAGTTGCCTGCCCTGCTGAAGATTTCACCAGCGTGTTTTTAGGTCTTAATCGTGAAAATGAAAAGCCGTTACCTCCCCCAGTTTGTTGGATCAAAGCCGCATCACGCAGGGTTTGAAATATTCCCGCTTCATGCCGTCCCATATCATCCGATATCGGCAGTACGAAACAGGCTGCCAGCTGGGCTAAAGGCGTCCCTGCGCCGGTGAATGTTGGCGAATTGGGGAAAAACTGCTTACTGGTGAGCAGTTTATAAAACTCCGCCGCCCGACCCATCTCATCCCCATTCCAGCTTCCCTCAACCCTGGCAACGTGATAAGCCACCCGCCAGAACATTTCCTCTACGCTTTCAGCAGGTTTTCCTTCCCGATCTCGCCTGACGTACCGCCGGATAAGTACCTGGCGGGCATTATCAGTCAGGTGGATTTCTGGTATACCAGATGGCATCTCTGGAGTTGGTAACAAACCATACCGGTCAATTTTCAAATTTGAAGTCTGTGCCATAATTATTCTCCAACGTCCCCCGATTTGCTCAGCCCTCTAACAGTCGGTCGATCTCATGCCTGATCGACCTTAAATCATCTAAACCGAGATAAACGATTGCGTAACGAATGTAGGCAATCTGGTCCATTTCCTTCAAACCGGCAATCACCATATCACCCACCACCCTGGAGGAGACTTCTGACCGTCCCATGGCCTGCAGCGTCGCCTCGATCTCCCCAACCAACCGGTCGACATCTGCAGCAGGGACGGGTCGCTTGGCACATGCGATGCGTATCCCTCGGCTTAATTTTTCGTGATCGAACTCTTCGCGTGTCCCATCCTGTTTGACAATCAGCGGCGTTGCCAATATGGGACGCTCATAGGTGCTGAACCGTTGTCCGCAGCTCTCGCATTGCCTGCGGCGCCTGATTCCTCCACGGGTATCATGAGAAGTATCAATTACCCTTGATTCTTCGTATTTGCAATAAGGACAGCGCATATCATTTACCTGGTTACTAGAACATTTGTAATCGCTATAGGCGGGGGTTCTGCTCCCAATTGCCCGCATAGGTGGGAGTGGAAGTGGATAAATTCTAGCACAGGCTGTCTGCCCGTGCAAGAGGAATATGAGCGATTTTTCTTAAAATATTGAAGGTCATTTAATTCTTTAAGGTTGCAACGATTTTGATATTTGTTTAATGAAGAGCACTTCCACCCTGGGGGTAAAACGTCCCTATTTATCGCTCCACTGCACGTAAAACAAAATCCCCCCTTGACGGCGTTAGCCACTCTCGTCCGCCTCCCACTCAACCCGGCGATGGAGGATGCTGGGCAAGTGGGCCGGCGGGGATTGCCGGGAGGAGGAGGCCGGCAATCCCCTACCAAGCTTTCAACCTCACCCAAACCACCACGTCCAACCCAAAAACCAGAAAATTGCAGGGTGAAGCCCCAAATATTTTCTCTTCGGTTGCCCATTGAATGGAGATCAATCTCCACCGATGTCTTAGACGGGCACCGTTTATTATTGCTTTTTAGCCACACGGCAGTTGCCGTAGAAGCTTCCGAATAAAACCAAGTCTGCGCCCCCGGAGGAGCATCGCCGGTAGTTGCAAGGCTGAAATTATATATAGCTACCCGGTATGCCTGCTGACCGCTGGTCTTTGGTAGCGGCAATTTTTTTGGTGATGCTTGCCAGATCGCCGGATTTCCAACCGGTGATGTAGCCTTGCTTCTGGATCCAGTGCTTCCGCTTGCCTTAGTCATGCGACCGGAGGTACAGATCACCATTATGGGCAGCTGCACACATTCCTGCTAGAAATATGCCAACGCTGATCCCGATAGACACACCCACCACGAACCCACCCAAGATTAATAACCAGTTCATCGTTTGCCTCCCGTCGTCAGGAAGTACACAATCATTGAGTGTCCCTCCAACGTGTCCCAGGTTATGACCATAATTCGATCATAATAAAAAACCAGGTCCTTGGTAATCGCGATCGTTTCGTCCTTTACCAGATCGGACCTCCCGTGGAGGGGTCAAAAAGCACTTCTACATGGTAATGTTCGCCAGGTCCGTGTTACGCGGCTGGTACGGTCATGCTGGTCATCAGGTCTTCGCCATTCCCAATCCAAAACCCAGCCGGGTTTACGTACGCTAATTACGCGTGCGATTCCGCAGGAAGGTTGGGATATCAAGGTCCTCAGTATTAAATGTGCGTGGTGCGAAATCGGTCTTGGCAACTTCAACCGGCTGCATTTCGCGCGCCACCTCTTCAGCGTGCACCGCTGGCTTATCCATCCGTAAAGGGTTCTTCTGAGTTTCAACAGCCCTCCGGACTGTGATACCGGTGCGTTCAAAGCCTGTCGCAATTACCGTCACCCGCACTTCATCGTCCATATTTTGATCAATCACAGCCCCAAAGATCAAGTTCACATCGGGGTGTGCTGTTTCCTTAATAATGGCTGCAGCCTGGTTTACTTCGAACAGGGTTAAGTCAGGACCACCGGTGACATTGAACAGGATCCCGCGGGCACCATCAATGGTGATGTCAAGCAGCTGGCTTGAAATAGCCTGCTCAGCCGCCATTTTTGCCCGCTCTTCACCTCGCCCGGTACCTACTGCCATCAATGCCGCCCCGCCTTCAGACATAATCGTCCGTACATCTGCAAAGTCAAGGTTGATCAGGCCTGGTACGGTGATTAGTTCAGATATTCCCTGAACACCCTGCCGCAGCACGTCATCAGCAATCCTGAACGCATCTTGCAGGTTGGCATGCTTGTCTACGATCTGCAGCAAACGATCGTTAGGGATTACGATCAATGTATCTGCTTGCTCTTTTAACTTCTCGATCCCTGCTTCCGCCACCTGGATGCGCCGGGACCCTTCGAATGCAAATGGGCGGGTGACCACACCAATGGTGAGGGCGCCTAGCTCGCGTCCGATCTGCGCGATGATCGAGGCCGCTCCGGTCCCAGTCCCGCCACCCATGCCACCGGTGACGAAAACCATGTCAGCTCCGCGTAATACATTGTATAGGGCTTCCTGTGACTCTTCAGCTGCCTTGCGCCCTTGCTCAGGGTTCCCGCCAGAACCCAGGCCGCGGGTTAGTTTCTCGCCAATCCTCACCCGCGTGGGCGCACTGGAAAGCATTAGCGCCTGGGCATCGGTGTTGATGGCGATGAACTCAACTCCCTGGAGACCTTCCTTGATCATACGCTCGACGGCATTACAACCTCCGCCTCCTACGCCCACCACTTTGATGTGGGCAAAGGATTCCAACTGGCTGGTATAACTTGAATTTTGATTCATAACGTCGTTCCTCCTCCTGCATAAATATGAAATGAGTATTGCTTGTTGGGTCGCTCAATCGGCGATCCTAAATTATTGCTCGGGGATGATATCCAATAATTATTCACTTATGGCAGCAACCTCCTCAGAAAGTTCTTAACCGATTCCCACTCAATACCACCCGATATGGGTCCAATCCGCATACCCTGGCGGGCTGGTTGGACGTAAATATCGGTCATCAACAATGCCCACTTCAGCAAGCCAACGCTGGTGGAATAAGCCGGCGATTGAAGTTTGTCAGCCATGCCGATCAAATCTTCCGGCATAGCGATCCGTACCGGTAGGTTTAATGTCTGGCTGGCTAAAGCCCTGATCCCGGGCAGTGCACTTGACCCTCCGGTCAATACCATCCCGGCTGGCAGCAAACCATCGTACCCCGATCGTTTGATCTCCTGCAGCACCAGGCTGAACATTTCTTCAACCCGGGCTTCAATAATATGCGCAAGCTCCAGACGGTTGATCTCCACCGACTCTTCTTCACCGAACGGCTTGATGCTGAATGATTCTCCCGACGGTACTTCATCCGCAAACGCATGACCGTGTTTTATCTTGATCTCCTCTGCCTGGGTGATTGGCAGACGCAATCCATGGGCAATGTCTGAGGTGATGTGATCGCCGCCCACCGCCAGGACATTGGTATGCCACACATCCCCACCAATATAGATTGCCATATCAGTGGTGCCGCCACCCATGTCACAGATCACCACGCCCATCTCACGTTCGGTTTCGGTCAGTACCACCTCTGCTGAAGCGAGTGGGTTCAATACAAACTGGGTAACGTCCACTCCAGCTGCTCCAACGCACTGGCGCAGGTTCTCGACCGAAGCAGCTGAGGCAGTGATAATATGGGTTTCAACTTCCAGGCGGTAGCCGTGCATTCCGAGAGGTTTTCGAATTCCCTCTTGCCCATCGATGCTAAAGCCGCGTTGGATGATGTGAATGATTTCGCGGTTATGCGGAATATTGACCGCCTTGGCAGCATCGATCGCCCGGGCGATATCGCCCTCATCGATCATCCGACCCGCCACCCCCACCACTCCCCGGCTGTTGACCGATGATACATGTGATCCTGCCAGGCTCACCAGAGCCGAATCGATTTCTAGCCCGCAGGTGCGTTCTGCTTTTTCCACCGAACGTACCACCGCCTGCGATGCAGCCACCATATCCACCACCACGCCTTTTCGCACACCTTGGGAAGGTTCTACTCCTACTCCAAGGACACGTAATGTGCCAGGTGTTTCCTCACGGCCAACCAGGGTGCATATTTTGGTTGTACCGATATCAATTGCGACGATAATTGGTTCGTCCATAATCACTTCTTTGCGGTAGGATTACCGCTCCATCCGGTAATATGGTGCGTGGACGTACTCCACGCTGATCAACGCTGGTTGGATTCCTTCGCTTTCCAACCGGTCCACCAGCGCCTGGTACACTATTAATTTCATCTGCATATCCTGGTCTTCTGATCCAAAAAATACTTCCCACCCTTTGGGATCATTCCAACCAAGTCCACGCACGCTGTCATACACCAGCAGTGTATCTGCCGGCATCTTCTCACCTAATGCCACGATTGCCGAAACCAGGTCGGATGACAGTTTCAATGTTGAAGTAATGGTCGTTGCTGCAACTACCTGACCTTCTGCCATCGCCTGCAGGTTATCCACGGAAACCGCTTGAGCAGAGCTAGGCGGTGTACCATGCCCCTCCACTTTCAGTAGAGGCTTCCCTGGTTCACCCCTCGCCGGGAACGACACACCTTCTGCATCCACCCAGGTCTCATTGCCATCCTGGATCCAGTCGATAATGGGCTCGCGTTCGGTCACGACCACCTTCACACTTGCGGGAAGATTTAATTTAATCGAGACCTTCGCCAGCTCAGGAAATGCCTGATGCAGCGCCTCGTCGAGAGTTTTGGGATTGATCGTAAACACTGACTTTCCGGAAGTCCTCATCACCGCGTTTAAATCACTCACCGTGAGCCGCTTCAGACCTTCCGCTACCATTGTATTGACCTGGAAAACCGGTGCTTTCCATATAAGGAACAAGCTCCCCACCATCATTAGTACCATTAAAAGAGATATTGCTCTCCAACCGAGGCGCGGATAGGGCATAGCTGGCAGGCGCATTTCAGCCCCTTGTACTTTCAAGGGCACATCGATCCGGCGTCGGGGTGATTTTTGTTTGCTTAACCGCGAAGACGCCACCCTGCCAAATGCCATCCCACGCATTCCTCCGCGCACCATTACTGGCGGAGATCCTTCACCTCGTGCTTCGAATAATCTGCTCTTCTTCCGGGAGGATAACCCTTTCCCGGGGTTCGAGATACGCTGAGTTTCAGTATGCGGAGAAGCCTCATACATATTTTCACTGCTTCGTCTTGGCTCACCTTTTCGGCGTGAATTGCGCGCAGGTGCCCCATCGACCCTTGTTCCGCTTTCCTGTGACATAATACTTCCTGAAGATTTTCGCGTACCTGGCATTAATTTCATTCCGAGTTTATCCTGCAAGCTGGGCAACGGATTCGCAGGCAATTTGACCTTGGCAGATACCAGCCGTTCTCTAATTGTTGCCTCACCTTGGTTCATAACACGCCGTTCGGTCTTGCGTCGGTTCGAGGCCGGCTTTATCGGATTGGACACAGCTGAACCACTATCGCGCTTGAGTTTCCGCTTGCGGGCTCTGCTTGCATCGGTTGTTGATTCCAACGGGTCCATTTCATGCTCAAGGTCTGTCATGGCTCATCCCATATACCGGTAGACGTTTTTAAGGCTGTCATTTTTGCGCTCCATAGCCAGCCCAATCAATCGGTCCACCAGCTTCGGATATGGTAAACCACTGGCTTCCCAAAGTTTCGGATACATGCTGATGCTCGTAAAACCTGGGATCGTATTGAGCTCATTCAAATAGAGTTCACCATTATCGCGATCAAGCAGAAAATCGACTCGCGCCATACCCTGGCAATCGATGGCTCTAAAAGCCTTCACTGCGAGTTGTCTCACCTTTTCGCTCGTTGCTTCCGGTATTGGAGCAGGGATGAGTAGCTGTGAAGCATTATCGACATATTTGGCTTCGTATGAATAAAATTCACGGCTTGGGATGACCTCGCCCGGGATTGAAACCTCCGCTTCATCATTTCCCAGCACACTTACCTCAATCTCCCGAGCTTTTATTCCTCGCTGGACTAATATCCGCCTGTCGTACCGAGCGGCATCCAATAAGCCTTCCAGCAGGTCCGACCGGCCTGCGCATCTACTGACACCCACCGATGACCCCAGGTTGGCTGGCTTCACAAATAGTGGGTATGGAGCCATTTTCTCAGCCAATGCAATGATTTCATCCATATGCCCCTCAAGGGCACTGCGCAGCACCATCATCGATTCAGGCACAGGGATTTGATTGGCTAGCATCACATCTTTGAATAATGCTTTGTCCATGCCAACTGCTGATCCCAGTACACCCGCTCCAACATAGGCAATCCCCGTCATCTCCAGCAGTCCTTGCAATGTGCCGTCTTCGCCAAAAGTCCCATGTAAAACGGGGAAAACAACATCCAATTTTGTCAGCTGCTTAATGATCAACCCGTGCTCTGTTTTCTCGATTGTATTTATCCCCGACCATGACGGGTCGGGTAGGACGGCAGCTGTCTTGAGGCCCTCAAATTGACCGGCGATCATGGATTCCAACACATTCCCTCCACTTAGCCAGGTACCTTCCTGGGTGATTCCAATCTGTGTCACCTCGTAGCGCAATGGGTTAAGCACACTCAGCACAGAACGCGCCGACATGAGCGAGACTTCATGCTCGCCTGAGCGCCCTCCAAAAATGACTCCAACCCGCAGTTTTCGTTCAGCTGCCATGAGGTTGCCCTTACCCGTCCTTCCAATCACCCAATAATTCGATCTCTAATTCAAGCTTGGTTCCAAATTGCTGCAACACTTTCTCCTTCGCCAGTTTGATCAATGCCGCATAATCTCCCGCTGAAGCACTGTCGTGGCTAATAAAAAAATTTGCATGTTTAGGGCTGATCTCAACCTTGCCCATCTTCGTGCCTTTCAATCCAGCCGCCTCGATCAGTTTGCCGGCATTATCACCCGGCGGGTTTTTGAAAATCGACCCCAACGAGGCTCCAGAGGGCTGTGAGCAGCGGCGCATTTCTGTGAATCGATCCATTTTTGCCTGCACTGCCTCGAGTGTGCTTTGGCTCAGCTTAATCGTCGCTGACAGCACTACTGCCCTTCCTGGCTGGCGCTTGAGACTGCTGCTCCTGTATCCATATTCGAACTGCCTTACAGACCAATCCTCCTGCAAAATTTCATGTTGACTGTCACCAAGTGCTGGTGTGAGATGCAAGATATTTGCCAGCACTAAACTGTCAGACATATCGCTTCCGTGTGCACCAGCATTCCCATACACCGCGCCCCCAACGGTCCCTGGGATGCCCGCCGCCCATTCCAGGCCGGATAATCCTTGGGCAGTCGCCAGCCTAGCCAGCGCCCCAAAATTTGCTCCCGATTCGCACCACAATTTCGCTGGCTCAGCCTGTGGATTAAGCTCAATCCTCTTCGCCTGGTTGACCACTACCAGCTGCCGAACACCCCGGTCGGAAATCAATACGTTCGAGCCGCTGCCAAGTATATTGAAGGGCATCGACTGCTCCCAGCACAACCGGGCAACCCGGGCAAGCTCCTCCGCCGTTCCAACCTCGATCAACACGTCAGCCTCGCCACCAATGCGCGCCGCTGTATATCGTTTCAGCGGCACGTTCTCCTGTACATGGGCGCCAAACGCGTTGCGCAGGGATTGCAGTTGAGCCTGAGAAATCGTCACCGGGTACCTTTTAACCCATCAGATTCTTTTAAGGATCTCGATCAGGTAAACGATCAATCTGGGTGAATGCATCGGGTCCTTGCACATCACATCCAGTTCTTTTCTCGTAAAGAGGCACTTGTTGCTCGCAAATGGTTTCAAGAATAGAGCTGCGTATGGTTCCAGTTCGGCATCATATGGCTGAGCTCTTTTAACCTTGGGGTAATAACCTGACCTTACTACTGTAAGAGTGTTACTCACGTCGCGCTCTCCTTTCTTTCAATAAAGCCTCGAACTTGGTGCTGATCTGATCTGCATCGCCCGCGGATAGGACCAGCAGAACGTCTCCGCGGTGCATGTGCTCCACCAGGTATGAAGTTACCTGCGAGAAGTCTGGTATATATCGAGCTTCTGGTTGGTTCATTGTTGCCACAATCTGCTTGGACGAAAATCCATCCTCTGGCTGCGGTTCTCGCGCCGCAAATATTTCCGTCACCACCACGTGGTCCGCTTGTTCAAAAGCTGCAGCAAAGTCATTGAACAGCAGACGCGTGCGTGAATAGGTATGCGGCTGCCAAACCACCCATAATTGGCTGGCATGGTAACGCATGCGCGCCGCTGCAATCGTGGCTTTGATTTCCGTTGGGTGATGGGCGTAATCATCGATTATGGTTATGCCGCTCACCTCCCCACGCACCTCGAACCTGCGCCCCGTGCCTCGAAAGCCAGAAAGTGCCTTACCTGCCCGCTCAACGGGCAGCTCCATTCGGTGAGCCACAACCAGGGCTGCCAACGCATTTTGGACGTTATGTCTCCCAGGCAGCTGCAGGTTGACTGCATGGTTAAGTTCGAAATTGCTACCCACCTGGGTGCAAGTCACAGCAAAACTCATCCCGCCGGATGGGTTGAAGGTGATCGATTCAGCTATATAGTCTGCGTGCAAATTTGCAGTGCCATTCTTCGAGTCACGGATTGCGTAAGTGAGTACTTTCTGCCCGCGCTCTTTAGCAATCTTGCCCAGCTTCGCCGCACCGGGATCATTGGCGCACACCAGCAGGGTCCCATCATTCCCCACTGCCGAGGCGAACTCGTCAAACGCATTGAAGAAATCAGCCGCGGTCGGGTAGCAATCGGGATGGTCGTGCTCGATGTTGGTGATTACCGCCAATCCCGGATTCAACCCGAGGAACATGCGGTCATATTCATCGGCTTCGATCACAAACGCTTCTCCCTTGCCGGCATGGGCATTGGTACCCGTATTCTTCAGGACGCCTCCGGTGATATAAGACGGGTCCTGTTGAAGGTAGGTGAGCATCCAGGCGACCATTGCTGTTGTGGTTGTTTTTCCATGGGTGCCTGCAATAGCAATCACGAAATGGTTCTCCATTAAGGTGGACAAAAATTGTCTTCGAAAAAGCACTGGGATACCCTGTTTTTGCGCCGCCACCACTTCAACATTGTCATCGGGGATGGCTGACGAGCGCACCACCAGCTGAGCGCCAGTGACGTTTTCCGCCCGGTGACCGATATCGACCCGAACACCTTCTGCCAGTAAGCTTTTTACATGCGGTGTGAGGGCCTGGTCAGAGCCCGTCACCACGTAGCCGTTCTCCAGCAGTACCCTGGCAATGGCAGACAGGCCTGTCCCACCGATCCCGATGAAATGCACAATCTTTCGTTCTGTCATATAAAGACCACAATCACAAAGATGAATGCCAATGCAATGGCAAAATAAATAAACGGCACGCCCAACCACGCCGGAGCCATGTAGGAGAGCAGTTTGATTGCCGCCTGACCTTGTGGTGTGCTGGGATCAGGAGGAATGATGTATGAAATCGCCTGGTAATTGGCTTGAGCCAGGAAATACCAGATTGAGCCCACAATCAAGTAGCCGTTCAAGGCTCCCAGGAAAATACCCAATAGAGAGTCTTGCAGCCGTTCACGTGCAAATCGATCCCCACCCAATTTGGGAATATTGGGGGTTTGATATCCAAAAAATGCCAGGAGGCCGATGATGGTCACCCGCATCCAAAATTGTTCGGTCGAACCCGGCTCGGTAAAGGATTGCGTCAGCCCTTTCACGTAGGTCTCCAGGACGGTGATGATGAATAATGCCAGCACGGTGCTGGCCGTCACCATCATCTCTTTTGCCCAGCCGCGCATCGCGCCTATGACTGCAAATAAAATCACGAAGCAAATAAAAATGAAATTAATATAGACCATCAACTGCTCCTAATCTGACGGATTGGGAACATTTCGAGCACCTCTTTGTGGCGGTATTTCAGCCAGTTCGGTCAGCAGGCAAGCTATTCGGGCTGATGCATCAAGCCTCGCAAGCTTATGCATCGCCTGAGACATCTGCTCGCGTTTTGCGCGGTCCATCATCAAGCTTCTCACTTTCGGCAAAATCTGGTCGGCCAGCTCAGTATCCTCGATCACCTCAGCTGCACCTCGCCTGACCAGGTAGCTGGCGTTCACCCGCTGGTATCTCCACGCGTGCGGGTACGGCACCAGGATCGCAGGTAGCCCAAATAATGGCAGCTCCCCTAAAATGGAGGCTCCGGCTCGAGTAATCGCCAGATCAGCCAACCGCATGGCTGCCCCGATCTCATCGTACAGGTACGGATATGGCCGGTAGCGGTTGAGCAGCTCGGTAGGAATGTTTGCCCGGGCTTGTTCCATCATCTGCCAATCTAATTTGCCCGTGATGTGGATCACTTGCAGCTCCTTAAGCAGATCGGGCAGCACACCCGCCAACGCCTGGTTAATTGAGCGTGCGCCACGGCTTCCACCAAATACCAATAACACAGGCAGCTGCTCTTCGAGGGCAAAAAAACTGCGTGCTTGCTCCACCGTCCATCGTTCCAATCCAGGCCGTAGAGGGTAGCCGGTCACCAGCTTTGAGCGTGCCTTTGGGAAGAAAATATCAGATTCTTCCGCCGTCAGCGTGATACAGTCACTGAACCTTGCGATTGCCTTGATCGCCTGTCCTGGTTCGATGTCAGGAACGTACAGCAGGCTCCTTGTCCGTCCAGAGACTCTGGCCGCCAGCGCCATCGGGACTGCCACGAAACCGCCGGTAAAGAACAATACGTCCGGTCGAAATTTGCGTAAGATCCTCCTGGAGGCGAAAAATCCCCCCCCCAGTTGCCATAGGTTTCCGGGTAAGGCCCGCGCTCCCACGCCGTGCACACCGGCAGCAGGGATGGCTTCATAGCGTATCCCTTCCCGCTTCACCAGATCAGCTTCCATGCCCCCACTGCCTCCTACCCATAACACCTGGAGCTCTTCGGGTGAAGCTTGATCAGCGTTTCCCTGGGCGTCTTGCATTGCTTCAGGTTTCGCTTTCATCAGCTGTTTGAGGACCGACAGGGCTGGATACACGCCGCCGCCTGTCCCCCCTGCGCAAATTAACAACCGCATTGAGTCTCTTTTCTTCGTGAAGTGTGGATTTTTCCGACATCCGAGAAACATTCAAGATTATTCCAACCGATGCCATCACCACCATTAAATTAGAGCCGCCCGAGCTGATGAACGGCAAGGCGTTGCCTGCAAATGGCAGCAATCCAACCATTACCAGCATATTGACCAGGGCTTCCAGTGCCAGCCAGAAGCTGAGCCCGCCGCACAGCAGCATCCCCAGTCCATCCGGCGCTTTCCGGCTTATCACCCACCCTCGCCACATGAACACCAAATACAATATCACCAGCAGACCCGCTCCCAACACGCCCGTCTCCTCGCCGACGACCGCAAAGACGCTGTCGGTGTGTGGAAAGGGGAGACCATTCAGCTTGGTCTGTGATTTTCCAATCCCAACCCCCACCCACCCACCACGCATGAATGCCTCCAGCGATCGGCGCACGTGTTCGGAATATTGCAGTGGGTCCTTAAGACCTGCCAGGAAGCTGTCCATACGGTCGGGACCGGTGGGGAACAGTCCAGATTTTAAAACAAATACACCAACCAGAATGCCGATCCCCATCATAAATAAGAAATGCCGGACTGAGCCTCCCGCCAGGAAAAACATCAGCGTGCCTAATAAACCGATCGTAATGACTGCGCTTAAGTCTGGCTGCAAGGCGATCAAGCCCCCCACAACCCCCATGATCACGCTCAGGGGGATCATCGCCAGGTAAATATTCTTCAGGAAATCACGCCGGTTGTGCAGCCACACCGATAGGTAGATCACGATCCCAAATTTCGCCAGCTCCGAAGGTTGGATTGACCCGCGGAACAGGCTGCGCACCGAGCCCAACCGGGTGTCCTGGATGATCAGCACTGCCACCAAGGCGAATATCGCCGCGGCCATTAAGGGCAGTGCCAATTTCTTCCAGTAGTGATAATCCATCCAGGCGAGGAAAATCATTGCGATGATGCCCAGCCCCAACCAGCGTAGCTGGCGCATGAAAATGTAGGCTGGTGATCCATACACTTGGAACGAATAGTCGGCACTAGCAGAATACACCATCAGCATCCCGAACAGGATCAGGGAGATAACTACCAATAAGAATGGCACGTCGAACCCTAAACGCGCAGAACGATGCACTTTATCCTTAACTCTAATCATCACCGGTCCATTTTCACCCTTCATTTGCGTGTAAGATTGAGCACCCATCGTCTGAATGCCTCCCCGCGATCCTCAAAATCACGGAACTCATCGAAGCTTGTCCCACCGGGAGAGAGCAGGACGATGTCTCCTGGCTCCACCACCCCAGCTGCCAAATTAACCGCTTGTTCTAATCCATTGCACAACTTCATTGAAAAATGCTCATGATTATATTTAGGGTTATTCACGGCTTCAGCTATCTTTCCTGCAGCTTCGCCAAATAGGAACAGGTGTTTCACTCGTGCGTGGATCAAATCTGCCAGGTCTTCCCAGGGTAAATTTTTATCCCTCCCACCCGCCAGGAGCACGATCGGACGTTGAATATCAGCCGGTGTATCGAATGCATGGATCGCTGCCATCACCCGCTCGGGAGCTGTGGCGATAGAATTGTTGTACCAATCGGCTCCCTTCCAGGAGCTCACCCATTCCAGCCGGTGGGGTACTCCGCTGAAAGTTACCACCGCATCGCGCATCGCCTTCAGTGATAGCCCGGCTGCCTGGCTGATGGTTAAAGCCGCAAGCACGTTTTCCACGTTATGCCAGCCGCGTAATGGGATTTCCTCCTGCCGCAGAACCCTCATCGAAGTGGTACCATCCCATAAACTTACCCATTCACCCTCAATAAACGCTCCCTGCATTCCTTGCGCAGTTTTTTCACGCCCGAACGAATATTTTTTTCCACGCACTTTTTCGATCAAGGCCCAGGCACCGGGGTCATCCCTCCCCAATACCGCCGTATCTTTATCCGTCTGGTATTCCAATATGCGGCTTTTTGCTGCGATATATGATTCCATTGTGGAATGCCGGTCAAGGTGGTTGGGGGTGATGTTCAGCACACAAGCGATATTCACGCTTTTTGCCACTAGCTCAAGCTGGAAGCTGGAGAGCTCTAACACCGCCAGGTCTTTCGAATCCATCTGATCTACTTCGGCCAACAAAGGGCTTCCAATATTGCCTCCCACCCACACCTTGTGATATCTAGACTTCCCCATCGAAGCCGAGCCGATCGCGGTTTCGGCAATCTTCCCCACCAGGCTGGTGGTGGTTGTCTTCCCCGCCGAACCGGTGATCCCTATCGTTCTGCACGGGCATTCTTCCAGGAAAATCTGTGAATCGTTGCTGAGTGGGATCCCTGCAGATCTGGCCGCCTCGATCAGCGGCAAGTCCAAGGGCACGCCACCAGACACGCACACTACGTCTGCCCCCTCTAGCAATGTGAGCGGATGGCTACCCAGGAACCATTCGATCCGCCAGGCATGGTTTCCCGCTTGCTCGTCAAGAGAGCGTTTGACTGCTTCGAGCTGGTCGAGTGGTTTTTGGTCATTCATCACCACGTGCGCCCCCCGCGCCGCCAGGAAGCGTCCCAGGGCAACTCCCTGCCGGGCAGCTCCGATAACGATCACGCGTTTATCCTTCCAGTCAGTCATTCCTTCGTCTCTCTATTCTCAATCTGTTAGCCAATCGCAATTGCTGCGCCGAGAATCGCCGCCAGCAAACCAATCAGCCAAAATCGCTGTACTACCTGCGTCTCGCTCCACCCCAAGAGCTCAAAATGATGGTGCAGAGGTGTCATTTTAAATAACCGCTTCCCCCTGGTGAGCTTGAAATACCCCACCTGCAAAACCACGCTAACCATCTCGCTCAGCGGGATGACAGCAATAATGGGCAGTAGTATCCATTGACCGGTCATAAGTGCCACTACGGCGAGCGCCGCACCCAGCGGTAAGGAGCCGACATCTCCCATGATCAATAATGCCGGGTGCACGTTGAACCACAGGAAACCAAATAGAGCTCCCACTAAAGTGAAACAAAACCGCGCCAGGAACAGCTGGCCCTGCAGCAAGGCGATCATGCCGAATGCTGCAAAGCAGGTGGCAGAAATCATGCCTGCCAGACCATCCAATCCATCGGTAAAATTGACCGCGTTCGAGAAACCCACAATGAGTAAGGTTGCAATGGGTATATACAAGATTCCCAGGGTAAATTCCCGGTTCATCCAGGGTAAGAAAATCTGCGGTGCCTGCAAAACGTACTGCAAGCCAATTGAAATCACGATGCCGAGGAAGATCTGGATAAGGAATTTGCTCCTCGCCCTGAGGCCGCGCTCTTCGTTTCGCCTGCCCCTGAGTTTTTTCCAATCGTCGACAGAACCCAGCAGCCCAAAGACAATCATCGTGCCTAGCGGCAGGAAGATTGATCGTCCCAGCATGGTGAATCCCAGCAGGGAGGCACCATTGAACAGCAGGGTAATGAGCAGTACCGGTAGGATGAATAGCACCCCTCCTAATGTGGGGGTACCGGTCTTGGTAATGTGCCACTGCGGACCATCCACGCGGATTTTTTCGCCAATTTTTAGGTGCCGCAGGATGCGCAGCAGGGGTTCTCCCCAGATAATCGTTAACATGAACGAGAATCCCGCCAGTGCCAGGGCATACGCGCTTTCTCTCATGCGTGGTACTCCAAGGCTGACACGATGCGGTCCATTCTCATCATGTTCGAACCTTTGACCAGGACGATGTCCTCGGCTTTAAGGTTTGGTCGGAGATATAGGATCACCTGCTCTACTTGGTCAAGGGCGGTTATCCGATCGATGGGTAAGCCTGCTTCCAACGCAGCCTCTGCGATGATCTTGCCTCTGTCTCCCAGTGTCACCAGCTCATCCACCACTTCGGCTGCCCGGATGCCCACCATTTCATGCCCGCGTTGCTCATACTGACCCAGCTCGAGCATATCTCCTAAAACAGCCACTTTTCGTCCAACCAGGTCATTTAACAGGTTAAGAGCTGCCAACATCGACTCAGGGCTGGCGTTATAGGTATCGTCTAGGATTAACGCACCATTCTGTGTACGGGCTGAAATGAGGCGCAGCTCGTTGCTCGAGGAGCGCAAACCGGTCACAATCTCCTGCCAGGTCAATCCGTCCACCAGCCCAACTGCAGCCGCCCGCAAGGCGGTTTGTACCGAATGCCTTCCGATCAAGGGTACCCGCAGTTGCAACACTTCTGCCGGTCGGTTCCTTTCATGCTGGTAATGCAGGAAAAACCGGATACCTTCCAATCCCAGGCTCTCGACGTTATCCGCCCATAGGTCCACCACGTTTTCCATGCCGTAGAAAAAAACCTTTGCGTGGGTATTCTCAGCCATGCCTCTGACCAGCGGGTCATCATAGTTCAAGATGGCAAAACCATCTTCAGGCAGCGCCTGGACCAGTTCAGACTTACCCCGGGCGATTTCCTCCTGCGTGCCTGCACGCGAGGCGTGTACAGTGCCGATATTGGTCACCACTCCGATATGCGGCGAAGTCAGGTCGCACAAGAATTCAATCTCACCGGGGACGTAAAATCCCATCTCTAGCACGGCTCTTTCGTGATCCTCAGTTAAGCTGAAAATGGTGAGCGGTAAGCCTATCTCATTGTTCAGGTTACCCTTATTCTTCAACGTACAGTAACGCTGACTCAACACTTCTGCTACCACCTCTTTGGTGGTTGATTTTCCCACACTGCCGGTGATGCCAATAACTTCCACATCCAGTTTGTTTCGCCAGTACTTCGCCGCTTGCTGCAAAGCCTTCAAAGGCTCATCCACCCGGATGCAGAATGCTCCCTTCAGTTTCTCCAACCTCGCACCCAAATCTTCCGCCTGCAGCGGGGTCCTCAGGTCAAGTACGTCAAACTGGCTGCTCAAGTCGTTCTTAATCAGGGCAAATTTCGCCCCTGCAGAAAACGCTTCGCCGACAAATTCGTGTCCATCGTGATGTTCACCCGGCAGGGCCACGAATAGCGTCCCACCATGCACCTGGCGCGAATCTATCTCCGCCCCGCTGATCTCCGCAGTTGCGCTATTTAGGCGTATCCCTGTCAATGCTTCGAGAACATCAGCCAGCAATATCACAATTCATTCCTCTAGGGATTATTCACACCCTGTAGTACTCCGTCCGGTGGGATGTCCATTAAAACCACCAGGCGTTGGACCATATCACGGAAAACTGGTGCGGCTACGATTGAACCCCATTCTGAGGTGGATGGTTTCTCGAGCCACACGTAAACTAAAAAGCGGGGATCACTTACCGGTCCCCAACCGACAAACGAGGCATTTGTTTCGGTGGTCGAATATCCTGTTGGTGTGGCAATTGAAGCCGTACCGGTCTTTCCTGCCACCCGGTATCCTTCAACCAGTGCATCGGATGATTCGCTCTCCAGCGAGTTGGATAGTAATGACGTTAAGTGCCGGGCGGTTTCAGCAGAAATGGGTCTGCCCACGATTTGGGGAGTGGGCGTATATTGGAAGCCATCGCGCACCATGGACTGCATTACATGTGGCACCATCATCTCGCCTCTTCCATTCGCAACCGATGAGATTGCCATAACCATCTGGATGGGAGTGACCGCCACGCCTTGCCCAAATGAATTCGTTCCCAGCTCGGCTTCATACCAGTCTGTATCACCAGGAAGTTTTAGTCTTCCCGATGCTTCACCCGCCAGGTCAACCCCGGTTACGCGCCCAAAGCCAAAGTACTGCATGTACTGGTAGAAAGGTCCCGCTCCCAGTTGTGTCGCTACCCACGTGAGGCACACATTAAGCGAATGTGCCATGCACCCTTGCATATCTTGTGGACCCCACGCGCCCCAATCCCAGTTGTGGATCGTGACCCCACCAATCTGGATCGAGCCAGTGTCAACGAATTGAGTGTCTGGCGTCACCGCACCATAATCCAGTGCTGCTGCCATGGTTAGAACCTTGAAAACCGACCCGGGTTCATAGTCCTGGCTGATTGCCCGGTTGAATGGCGTGTTCCCGGTGAATACATCAGCATAGTTCCAATACTCGTTCGGGTTCAGCCGAGGTGTGGACGCAATCGCCAGCATCTCGCCGGTATTTGGGTCCATCACAAGGATCACACCGCCATCTGCCCCGCTATCACTCAAAGCCTTATCGAGCACTTCTTCCGCTGCCGCTTGGATTTCTCGGTCGATGGTCAAGACGATATCTGCCCCGGCTTTGAGCTGCGGTATTTCGGTTACTTCGTAGGGGTCCAGCGTCATCCAAACAGATTGAGGTGCCCCTGCCAGCAGGTCATTGAATTCCGCTTCGACACCGAACATTCCAGTACCCTCGCGGTTGACGAAACCAAGTACATTCGACCCGAGCTCGTTCTCAGGGTAAAACCGCTGCAATCGCGGCCTGAAGACCAGGCCATTCAGGCTTGGTTTGCCTGCCTCACCGTAATCCACGTCAGGCAGGTTGGCATAATTCTTTGCCCAGGCTTGCAACTGGGTCAGCTCATCCGGTGTAACAAAGTCCGCCAGCTGGACGTAGGAATTCCCAGAGACCTGAGCCGCGTGGATGGTGGCATATACCTCATCAGAATATCCTGCATAGTTATATTCGGCATGCTTGATCAGCACCTTGCTCAATGCAAATGCGATCGAATCGGGGTTATCGACATTATCAACTTGGGCACCAACTTCATAGACCAGGGTGCTTCCTGCCATCAAGCGACCCCACCGGTCATAGATGTCTCCCCGCGGTGGATAAAATATGTGCAGTGTCCGGTTGTATTGATCCCCTTGCATCACAAATTCAGTCCGCTCAGGGCTGAATTGCAGCCTCACCATCTGGATGATGATCATCAACCCAGCCAGAAAAAATAGGATTCCTAATAAATTAAATCGCCAACCGGTCAGAGTCTGACCGGCCTTTTCACTTGCTGGATGTTTGATTTCCGGTGGTACACCGATGGGTTGCTTCTTTCTAACGCGACCTAACGGCACCGCTTGTCCTGCCATATATCTGCTCATGGCATCGCCTCGCTTAATAAGTTGGCAGTTTTTCGTGCTTGTTCGGTGACCCAGTCAAACAGGCTTTCTTTGAACTGTGGGTCGATAACCGACGCATTGACCACGACCGGGACCGGGGGCGGTGCCAGTGAGGTTGGCTGCCTATGGACGTATCCTGGAACTTCCAGGTATTTGATCTGCTCACCACCGATGGGCGTCAGGTTTAAATCCTTCACTCTCGCCTGCATCACCGTGTAAGACGTGATAAACGCAAGTTGGCTGGTCAGGTTGGCGATTTTCTGCTCCAATTCTTCAATCGGGATGTACGTCTCACCGGATTCACCCGTTAGGTAATGGTATCCATAGATTCGCACCTGCATTTCCTGGATCTCTCTGCCGACAGCGGCTGCCCGGGCAGTGACATTAAGGTAGATCCCGGCAATGATTGCTGCGCATACCAGGAACAACAAAATCACCCCGATCATGTACATCTGCTTCCGCCAGGGTGCCTGTGAATAAGCATGTGTCAGTTGGTGCAAATTATCCATTTTTTCTACCTATCTAAAAACCCGTCCGCTTTTGATAATTTTTTTTTGGTGCTGCTATGTTAATTCGACTAATTTATCCAATATTTTCTACCGCTATTATCAAAAGGAAACGGGTTTCTAGTGCAGGCTTGCAAGTCTTATGCCATATCGCTAAATTTTTACTTCGATCCTTTCCGCTACCCTCAAGCGGGCACTGCGTGAACGAGGGTTATTTCGTATTTCATCCTCCTGCGGGCGGATGGGTTTGCTAGTTATATCCCGCAAGGTTGCTTTATGACCGCAGGTACACACCGGTTGGCGGGGTGGGCAGATGCAATCTTTGCTTTCCCTCCGTATGAACTGCTTGACGATACGGTCCTCCAGAGAATGGAAGGCGATGATCGCCAGCCGTCCGCCGGGCTTCAGCGCCTCGATGGTCTTCGGAAGTACTTCTTCGAGTGCTTCCAGCTCACCGTTCACTGCGATGCGTAGCGCCTGGAATGTTCGTGTGGCGGGGTGGATTCCGCTTCTTCCACCGCCGGTGACGCTGCTTACCAGCTTCGCCAGCTGAGTGGTAGTGTAGATTGGTCTGGCATTCACAATTGCCCGCGCCACCTGTCTCGATCTCCGTTCCTCTCCATAGTGGTATATCAGGTCTGCCAGCTCGACCTCATCCAGGTGGTTCACCAGGTCAGCTGCACTGGTTTTTCCATCTGGGTCAAAGCGCATATCCAGGGGTGCCTCCGTCTGGAAGGAAAATCCCCTTGCCTGCGTTTCCAGCTGCATCGTCGATAATCCCAGGTCGAGCACGAAGCCTTCAATCTGCTGCCACTTCAGCCTTGCCATCTGTTCGAGTACGGTTACGTATGAAGCATGTACAAGGTGAACCCGTTCGCCAAACTCAGCCAGCTTCTCACCAGCTAATGTGAGTGCCTGTGGATCCAGGTCTAGGCCAAGCAGCTGGTTATCCGGGTTGCCCGCCTGGAGTATCCCCCAGGCATGCCCTCCTGCCCCGACTGTGCCATCCACGTACAACCCTCCCCTCTGAGGTTGCATCGCGTGTATAATTTCATTGTAAAGTACTGGAAGGTGTATCATCACCTGGAAAAACGGATCCGCTTTCTTCCCAGCCTGTGTGGCATTTTAGCGGTTATCCGGAGCTGGTTGATAAATCTAAAACCTTGAACCGTTCTGTATTTGCCTCGGCTTCATCTAGCGACTTTTGTTGGAGTGCCCATTCATCCGATGACCAGATCTCAAAGTAATTTCCCTGCCCAACCAATACCGCCTCATGCTCGCAGGCGATCCCTACTTTTTGGCACAAGAAATCTGGGATCAGTATTCTACCGGCTTTATCGATCTCCACTCGTGAGGCAGAACCGATGATCAATCTGCGCAGTGATCGTGCCAGAGGGTCAGTCACACTCATCTGGTCAATCCGGTGTGAAATAGCTTCAAAGGCTTTTGTGGTAAGTACCATCAGGTTGCGGTCGAAACCTCGCAAAATATACGCGCCTTCATCCATTAATTCGCGATACCGCGCCGGTACCGTCAGGCGGTCTTTATTGTCAATGCTGTGTCGGTACTCACCTAAAAACATATGTTCTAGTTATCCCTTATTCGCAAGAAGCGCTGGAATGTCCAGCGCTCCCACTTTAACCCACTTTGTAACACAATTACCCACAGTATAGTATAGATTATTAAATAAATCAAGGATTTTTAACCCCAATTTAATGAATGATTCAGGAATACCTGGAAATGAATATGGAAAATCCTCCGCAACATGACTATTCCTCCCTCTTCGTCGGTCTGGATGCCCTCGTCCCTCTGATCGATGGTAGCTGTCGTCGATATATCAATTTCGATAACGCTGCTTCGACACCTCCAATGAAAGCTGTCCAACAGGTCGTGGACGACTTTTTGGTTTATTACAGCAGTGTCCACCGCGGTACTGGCTTTAAAAGCCAGCTCTCGACCCATGCCTATGAGCAAGCCCGCAGCATCGTGATGGATTTTGTCGGGGCAAATTCAGTTGACCACACCTGTATCTTCGGGAAAAACACAACCGAAGCCATCAACAAGCTTGCCCGCCGTTTGCCCCTGTTTGGCAAACGCAATATCGTGCTGGCAAGCGCTATGGAGCATCACTCCAACGACCTTCCCTGGCGTGCAGCCGGGCGTGTTATCCATGTCCGCCTGACGCCTGAAGGGCAGCTCGACCTGGATGACTTCGAGGCACAGCTTGCCAGGTTTGCCGACCAGATCGCACTCGTGGCACTCTCTGGTGCCAGCAATGTGACCGGTTTCCTTAACCCAATCCACCAGCTCGCGGAAAAAGTGCATGCCATCGGTGCCATGTTCATGGTGGACTGCGCCCAGCTAGCCCCCCACCGCAAAATTAATATACTCCCACTGGATGATCCGGCTCATCTGGATTTCATCAGCCTCTCGGCTCACAAAATGTACGCCCCATTTGGTACCGGCGCTCTGATCGGGCGCAGGGATGTTTTCGAGCACGGCGACCCCGATATGACCGGTGGTGGCACCGTGGAAATTGTCACGTTGAATAATGTGGTATGGTCAGATCCTCCCGAGCGGGAGGAGGCTGGAAGCCCTAACGTCGTGGGAGCCGTAGCTCTGGCAGCTGCCATCCACCAGTTGGAAGCAGTAGGCATGACTGAAGTGGCTCACCATGAAGCCGCCCTGACCCGATATGCGCTTGAAAAGCTGGCTGCTTTGCCCGATATTATCCTCTACGGCGACACCAACCCGTCTACAGCCATGGATCGATTGGGTGTGATTCCAATTCAACTTAAAAAAGTCCCCCATTTCCTGGCTGCCGCAGTGTTAGGCTTTGAATTCGGTATCGGCGTACGCAGCGGATGTTTCTGTGCGCACCCATACATCCTGCACTTGCTTGGATTGACTGATGAACAGTCAGCTGAGGTCCGGCGTCGAATGATTGAGGGCGATAAATCAGAGATGCCCGGCTTGATCCGTGCTTCCTTTGGTCTCTATAATTCGCCTCAAGAAGTGGACTTGCTGGTCGACGCCTTGCATCGAATCTCGAATGGTGACTATAAAGGCAAATACACCCAAGACAAAGCCTCGGGCGAGTATTCCCCGCTCGGATGGCAACCAGATTTTTCTGATTATTTCAAATTCTAAATTATCTACCGGTTGGCCGCATCCATCACTGCCACCGCCGCAATATTGACGATATTCCGCACATCGTCGCCGGTCTGTAGCACGTGCACCGGGGCCCCCACCCCCAACAGAATGGGGCCTATCGCCTGGGCATTGCCCAACCTTGCCAGCAGTTTATAGGCGATATTAGCTGCCTCCAGCGATGGGAACACCAGCACATTGGCATCCCGCACCTGGCTGAATGGGTAGCGCTGGTCGATCAGCTCAGGAACCACGGCAGTATCCGCTTGCATCTCTCCATCCACCGGGAAGTCGGCGCCGCGTGCCCGGATGAGCTCAACTGCCTTTTGCACCTTCTCAGATAATGGATGCGGTGTGCTACCAAAATTGGAAAAGGATAGCATCGCCACACGTGGTTCCAGCTGCAGCTGGCGGGCGAAATCAGCCACCAGGAAGGCGATATCTGCCAGGTCTTCTGCGCTGGGGTCAATATTCACCGTGGCATCCGTAAACAGGTATGTACGCTTCCCCACGATCATGATATAGACCCCGGCAGCAATCCGCTTTCCCGGCAATGTATGGTGGATCCTCAACGCTGGGCGGATGACGTCTGGATAATCGAAAGTCAATCCCGACACGGATGCGTCAGCATCGCCCATCTTAACCATCATCGCAGTGAACACATTCGGCTCCAAAATCCGTCTCCTGGCGTGCCAGATGGTTACCCCCTTGCGATGGCGCAGCTTGCTGTACTCCTCGGCATAGAGCTCAAAGCGGGGGTAGTTTTCTGGGTCAACGATCAGCATATCATCTTCCAACCCCAGGGATTGGAGTTTTCCCCGGATCACCCATTCCCTCCCCACCAGGATGGGGATCCCAATCCCCTCATCCAAAATCTGCGCTGATGCCCGGATGATCTTCGTCTCCTCCCCTTCGGCGAAGACAATGCGTTTCTTCGGTGTGGCCGCCTTGGCGGCATTCATGATGAAGTATCGCACTTGCTCCCCCATACCCTGCCGGTATGCCAGCTGTTGGCGGTATTCCTGCAGGTCGATCGGCTTGCGTGCCACCCCGGTCTCCATCGCTGCTCGCGCCACGGCAGGGCTCTCCCAAAGCAGCACTCTCGGGTCCAGCGGTTTGGGGATGATGTAATCCTGACCAAACTTGAGCGACTCCAGGCCATATGCCCTCAAGACACTATCCGGAACGTCCTCCTTGGTCAGGGCTGCCAGGGCTTTAGAGGCCGCCACCTTCATCTCTTCATTGATTGCCTTGGCACGCACATCCAGCGCACCGCGAAAAATGAATGGGAAACCCAGCACATTATTGATCTGGTTGGGATAGTCCGACCGTCCTGTTGCCACGATTGCATCCGGTCGGGCTTCTTTTGCCAGCTCGTACCTGATCTCCGGGTCGGGGTTTGCCATGGCAAAAACCAGCGGGCGCTCCGCCATGGTTTTAACCATCTCAGGAGTAAGGATATCTGCAATTGACAATCCGTAGAACACGTCAGAATCCCGCACAGCTTCAGCCAATGTGCGCTTATCCGTATCATTTGCCAGGCGTTCCTTATATTTGTTCATCCCCTCCACCCGGCCTTTGTACACCACCCCCTTCGTGTCCACCAATAGGATATTCTCGCGCCTGGCGCCCAGCCTGATCATCAGCTCTGCACAAGATATCGCCGATGCTCCCGCTCCGGATATCGTGATATGCACCTCGTCCAGTTTCTTACCCACAATCTCCAACCCATTCACCAAGGCTGCTCCCGAGATGATCGCCGTTCCGTGTTGGTCATCATGAAAAACGGGAATATCCAGCATTCCCTTGAGCGTCTCTTCAATATAAAAGCATTCCGGCGCCTTGATATCCTCCAGGTTTATCCCGCCGAAGGTGGGTGATATCGCCGCGGCTGCTTGAATGATCACCTCCGGGTCATGCGAGTTGACTTCGATATCAAACACATCCACATCCGCAAAGCGCTTGAACAATACCCCTTTGCCTTCCATCACTGGTTTGGATGCCAGTGCTCCCCTGTCGCCCAATCCGAGGATGGCAGTTCCGTTGGTTATCACCGCCACCAGGTTGCCCTTTGAAGTGTATTCGTAGGCCAGCTCAGGGTCCTTCTCAATCTCCAACACCGGGATGGCAACTCCTGGGGTGTACGCCAGGCTGAGGTCCCTCTGGGTCTCCATGGGTTTTGTCGGTACAACCGAAATTTTGCCCGGCTTACCCTCCAGGCGGTGATATTCAAGTACTTCTTCACGTGTGACTTTGGTCATGATCATTCCTCCTGAATCGTTCTTTTTCCCTCATCGACCAGCATTTGCTCCGGTCGTGCTCTATTTTACCCCGTCAAACCGAATATTCACGTCGTAATAGAATAGAAACTGATTAATGAACCAGGAGATACATCGATTTTTTGGGCTATGGTTGGCTTTGCAGCTCGAGCCTGCGTAGCAGGGTCAGTAAGACCAATGATACCATTACCAATACCAGCGATAATACCAGGGCGATCCCCAAGCTCTGCTCGAACCCCACATAAATTGCCAGGGGCATGGTTTGGGTCACCCCCTCCAGGTTGCCTGCGAAAAGTAGGGTCGCCCCAAATTCACCTAAAGCGCGAGTCCAACACAAGATGACCCCGGTCAATAAAGCCCTGCCTGCCATGGGGAGCATGATATGCTGGAACACATGCCAATGGCTGGCTCCCTCTACTTTAGCTGCTTCCTCCAATTGCGGGTCGATTGAGGCAAATCCTACCCGCGCTGAACGCACTAAAAATGGAGCCGACACGAATACTTGTGCCATCACAACAGCAGCTGTAGTAAAAGGCAGGCTGATCCCGAATTTATCCAGGTAGGTACCTATCAGCCCTTCCCTGCCGAATGCCAGGAGCAAGGCTATGCCTGCCACCGCTGGAGGTAATACGACCGGCAGATCCACTAATAAGTCAATAATTGCCTTGCCGCGGAATTTCATATGGGTCTGCAGATACGCCAGCGGCGTTCCGGTTGCCAGTGCAATAATGACTGTGATCACGCTAGTGAACAGGCTCAGTTTTAGCGCATTGATTGCGTTCGGTGATAAAGCAAAGGAGAATATATTAGAATTAATCGACCGCCAAATAAGCGCAATCATTGGGATACCGATCAGGCCAATCAATATCACGCTGGGCAGGATGAATTGCCATCCCAGTGAATCTCCCTTGCTTATCCGGTAAGTTTTCCTCTCGCCTTGTTCCATGGTCTATTGGTTTGACCCTCCAAAACCCCATTTTTGCAAGACTGCCTGCCCAGCATCAGACTTGACATAATCTACAAAAGATATAGCCAGTATCGGTTCGGGTGCTTCAATTAATACCGCCATGGGATAATTAGCAGTAACATTATATTCATCCGGGATCGTGATGGTAGCAAGGTCAGGTGCTGCAACCTTATCACTGACATAAACGATGCCCGCATCAGCTTCACCTAATTCGACTTTAGCTACAACCTGCTTAACATCCGTTTCATTGGATACCACATTCAATAGTACCTTCGCTCCAAAATCTGAACCATAAACAGGATCCAAACTCATCTTTGTGAGTATCTGTCGCGCATAATTCCCTGCCGGGACAGATGCATCAGCTAGTACAAGTTTCAAGTCGGGTTTCGTTAAATCTCCCAAAGACTGGACATTGCCCGGGTTATCTGCAGGTAAGATAACAATTAGTTTATTGGTGGCGAAGTCCTGATAGGTATTTACAGTAATCAGATTGTCAGCCAATAACATATCCATATTCTTATGATCGGCGGAGGCAAATACATCAGCTAATGCCCCTTGTTCAATTTGGGTACGCAAAATCTGCGAGCCGGCAAAATTGAATCTCACCTTCACGCCGGGATTGGCGGATTCAAAATTTGTTCCTATTTCCTGAAATGCACCGGTTAATGAAGCAGCCGCAAACACGGTGAGGTCATGTTGAGTAGGTATTTTCGGTCGCACAGTTGCTTGTACAGTGGGATAGACCGATTGGCTCACCTCCGCCCTTGTGGCTGCATCTATACCTGCCTTACTACAACCCGTAAAGAGAATAACGAATACCAGACCCACCAAATATTGAATCTTATTCATCATCGTCTCCAATAGATAGTATGGACTTAAGCGCTTCACCACAGTCATTCAACCAATCAATAACCGAGTTGAGCAACTTGATCCTCAATTCCAAAGCCAACCGGTTGAACGTCTGTTTTGCAGGTAAATTTCTCATATCTTCTTCCAGCTGATTTAATCCTTCCTCAACCACTTTAACCTGCTCCTGGATCATACGAGATACTTTTTCGGGATAATACAGCTGCATAAAATACAAGCGGGAGATAAATTCCACCCGGATCGAATGTACACTCGGTTTGGTTGGGTGATTGAGCCAGGTGTCAAAACGATGGATCCCCTTCTCGGTGATGTGAAATAACTGTCTTGCCGGTAGTTTTTCCTGCTCAACTTGGGTGAAAAAGATATAGCCTTGTGCTTCCAATCTTTTTAGAATGTTATAAGTTTGGCTCTGGCTTGCATGCCATATATTCTTGAAATCAGTTGCCATCCTCTTATTAAGGTCATAACCGTGGTCGGGAGTTTTATACAAAAAACCCAACAGCACGTATTCTGGTGAAAGCCGGCTGGTTTGGTGGTTGATCATACTCACTAAGTGAGTATATACACATTTGAGATAAAGTTCAAGTGTGAAAATAAAGGTTCAGGTTCACCGACCCTGGGTTGCAAAAAGTCACGATAAAAGTTAAGCCTGGATGAAAAGTACGCATAAAATCCACTTAAATTACTTATATTCATGTATAATAGTTGCATCGATATCTGAATTATCTACTTTTTACGCTTGTGTAAAAAGTAATTAACATCTGCTGGGCAGCATTGAGTTTTCGTGAAACCGACCGAAATAAATTGCAAACCTCTCACTGATGCCCCAGCAATATGCCTGTCGCTGCGCAGATTATTCCAATTTCATCTTCCTGACAGCTGCGGCTTTGATTTGAAACTGACTTGAGTAATTTGAATCGTTCTGTGTCTGGATAACCTGGATTGCTAATCGATAAATTGGTTGTACCTGGCAAAACAGGTTGGTGCTAAATTGGATAGTATGGATGTTACATGTGAAGGTTGAGATAATTCCCAAAAAACCTATCAATATTCTTGTTTTGTTAACAAGGATCATTGACTATCCAGTTTCGCCCTGATAGGGATATTTAGTATTTAATCCCAGACAATGGATTGAGAAACAGCTCAGTCCTATATCGACACTGAACATCACGAGACTCAACAGCGTATTATCTTAGCCGTGCCCGAGGAGGAAGGGCGCGGCTATATTATTTTTGGAGTGTTCTATGAATGACAGTGTCGTTGGTGGTAAAGTAACCGCTCTAAAAGTACAAAAACATCATCCGAACAGGGTCAATGTCTATTTGAACAACGAGTATTCATTTGGACTATCTCGCATCACTGCCGCCTGGCTGCAGGTGGGTCAGGAATTAAGTCCGACGAAAATCGCCAGGTTGCAAGCCGAAGACGAACGTGAAGTGGCGTATATCGAGGCTTTGCGCTTTTTGGATTACCGTCCAAGGTCTCGGGCGGAAGTTCGCCGTAACCTGGAAAAACATGCCGTGCCTCCAGACGTTATCAATGACGTCTTTAAGCGTTTGGAGCGCAGTGGGTTGGTAAATGATGAACGCTTCGCCCAGGATTGGGTGGAGAACCGCAGCGAATTCCGCCCGCGTAGCCGTCGTGCATTAGCCTTTGAGCTTCACCAGAGAGGTCTGGATGATTCGGCTATCGAGAAGGCTCTGGAAGGATTGAACGAAGAAGCCCTTGCCTACCAGGCAGCGCTTAAACAAGCCCGCCGCTATGAAGGACTCGAAATGCGGGACTTTCGCAATAAGCTCGGTAGTTACCTTGCTAGGAGAGGCTTCTCATATGAAATTACCAAGAATGTGGTTGCCCGTGTTTGGGAAGAGAAGCAGGAAAAAACTGATGAGTGATTTACCTGGGAGAACCAGTTGTACAAAGATCTTGTTGTATCGTGAGGATAAACCATGAGCCCTGTGATAGTCGTGATCATCGCACTGGTAGCCCTTGCTGCCGGCGTCGCTATCGGTTATGGGTTATATTATTTTCTTTCCAAACAAGAAAAAGCCAGGCTTCAGATTAAAGCCGGTAATATCGTCTCCGAAGCTGAGGAGAAGGCAAAAGAATTAGATCTGCAAGCCAAGGATAAAGCCCTGCAAATCCGCCAGCAGGCTGACGCAGAAGTCTCACGCCGTCGAGCAGAGATCACCCGCGAGGAAGACCGGTTAACCAAGCGTCGTGAAGAGATTGAAAACCGCACTGACCGCCAGGAAAAACGCGAAGCTCTGCTAAATAAGCGCCAGAGTGCCATCGATAAACGCACGAATGAGGTCGAACAAATGTATGAAGATGAGCGGGCAGAGCTGCAACGCATCTCTGAAATGACCCAGGAGGATGCTCGCGGCGTATTACTGGCTGAAGTGGAGAAGGACGCTCGCGGAGATATGGCACGCATCATTCGCCAGGTGGAAGCCGAAGCGCAGGAGGACGGCGACAGGCGGGCTCGAGAAATTATCACTACTGCCATCCAACGCGTTGCGTCTGACCACGTTAGTGAAGTTACCACCTCTACTGTAACCATCCCTTCGGATGAAATGAAGGGACGCATCATTGGCCGCAATGGTCGCAATATCCATGCCTTCGAGCAGGCCGCAGGTGTGGATGTTATCGTTGACGATACACCCGAAGCGGTAACCATTTCCTGTTTCGATCCTGTACGGCGTGAAGTCGCACGGCGATCATTAGCTAAGCTGGTGCTGGACGGACGCATCCACCCAGCACATGTCGAAAAGGTGCTCAAAAATGAACAGAAGGAAGTGGACCACATCATCGAGGAAGCTGGTGAGCAGGCTGCCTTTGATGCTGGTGTACCTGGTCTTCATCCCGAGATCACCAAAATGCTCGGCCGGCTTAAATTCCGCACCTCATATGGGCAGAATCAACTCGATCATGCGGTTGAATGCGCTCGTCTGGCAGCGGTTATCGCTTCCGAGCTGGGAGCCGATGTCGAAACTGCGAAAGCGGCTGGTTTGCTGCATGACCTCGGTAAAGCCATGGATCACAACATGGAAGGTACACATGCCATGCTCGGCGCCGATTTTGCCAAACGTTATGGAATTAACGCCGTCGTGGTCAATGCCATTGCATCTCACCACCATGAGATTGAGCAGGAATCGGTTGAAGCCGCCATTGCCGAAGCAGCCGATGCCATTTCAGGTGCCCGACCTGGAGCTCGCCGTGAAAGCCTCGAGCAGTATATCCAGCGTGTACGCGCCCTGGAAGACTTAGCTAACTCGTTCAAGGGTGTCAGCCAGAGTTTTGCGCTTCAAGCCGGGCGGGAGGTGCGTATCTTCGTAAAACCTGAAGATATCGATGACCTCGAATCGATCCGCCTGGCACGCGATATCGCCAAGAACATCGAAGAGACGATGCATTACCCCGGTCAGATCAAGGTCACCGTCATCCGCGAAACTCGCGCCGTCGACTACGCTAAATAAAGATTACCTCTAAAGACGCAAAGGACATCAAGGTATTTTTATTAAATTTCTTAGTGTCCTTAATGTCTGTTGTGGTTATCTTTCTCTTTTACGACAAAAAGGGGTTATCTCTTCGTTCCGCACCCACGGTGGTCTCACCCCCATGACCCGACAGCAAGCGCGTTTCATTTGGCAGGCTCAAGATCTGAGTGTGAATGCTGTGCATTAGCATATCATAATCACCGCCGGGCAGATCCGTCCGCCCGATGCTGCCTGAAAAGATCACATCACCACAAAACATCACCTTTTCAGCTGCGCAATAAAAAACCACGTGCCCCAGGGTATGCCCCGGGCAATGACGCACCTCGAAGATACGCTCTCCCAAAGTTAAGCTCTGGCCGTGCTTGAGTCGCACCACCGGCTCGGGGGTGGCTCCAATGTGCATCCCAAATAAAGCTGCCCCACCCTGTGCAGAATAAAGTGGTAAGTCAGCTGGGTGTAGTGCGATCGTCGGTGCTGGCGCTGACCCCGCCACCACCCCCTCGATCCCACCAATATGGTCGAAGTGCGCATGGGTCAGCCAGATCTGCTGAATGGTCCAGGCGTGCCGCTTGGCTTCCTCCACGATGAGCTCCCCGTCCCAGGCCGGGTCAACCACCACTGCCGCGTGGCTGGCAGGGTCTCCCACCAGGTAGGAATTCGTAGCCACGGGTCCAAGCACCATCGGTATGATCTCAAGAATTTTATCTTGTTCCATTAATCTGACTTTCGCTAGAAATCCCTTGAGGTTTAGATTTCACCTGATATCCAAAGTAAGCCCATTTTCCATAATCCGATTTATTTTTAGTTCATCCCTTCGTGGCTGTTTTATCCGGTGAGATTTTCTTGCGTGTTAGTTTTCGGACCAAAGCCAACAAATCATCATAATCGAGTGTAGCGGCTAGCACAACCCCCACCCCACCCAGCAAATAAGCCATCGATTCGTTTAAACCGAACAAGCTCGTCGTTTGGATAATGATCTCCTGGATATAAATGGGTACCTGGCTGACCTCTCCTCCATCGAGCGGCAGCAGACGCAAAGATAACCATACCTTTCCTGTGTATGACCCTTCATGATCGGTGTTGATCTCCCACTTAAACCGGACTGTTTGTCCGGCTGGCATCGACTCTCGAGTTGGGTTCGCCGGGTTCACTCGTATCCCCGCCACTTCAAACCTGGCCTCAGACATGATATTGTATGTGTTGTAAATATCAGACATGTCGTTTGTTAATATAGAGGAAGCCGTCCCATCTTTAAGTGGTTCGAATATCAATACAATCTCACCGTTCTCGCCTATGCGCATGGATTTGGGCCATTCTAAAACAACCCGTCGAGGTTCCAGCATCGTTGAATTTGATCCCTGTGTTCCGATCGGGATTTGCATTTCAGTAGTTATGATGGGTTTGATCATGGATATACTGGATTCGGGCAGCGCTGCCCACACAATTAACACCATTGATATCAGCAACAAGATCAGGGACGCGGCACGACGAAATTTTTTGAACATCAACACCCGATTATACCCGCCAATTTTGACCGATGATCTAATCATCATCCTACTGAGACAATCTACTGCTAATATATCGAACCACTCATACACCCCTCCCCAATTGGCTTGACGTTTCGCTTGATTACCCTTAATATACGGTTGATTCATAAGCTTTCATGATCAATTTACAGAATCGTACCTAATTGACAAATTAACTGATACCAGACACCTTATCTCCCGGAGCTCCTATGGAAGTCGGTCTCGTCCGTTCAATCGATATTGATCAAACCATGCAGCAGGCGTATCTGGATTATGCCATGAGCGTGATTGTCGCTCGTGCCCTTCCCGATGCACGGGATGGTCTCAAACCCGTCCACCGGCGCATCTTGTATGCCATGTTCGATATGGGGCTGCGCCCTGACACGGCTTATAAGAAGTCAGCCCGCATCGTGGGAGAAGTGTTGGGTAAATACCATCCTCATGGAGATATGGCAGTCTATGAATCCATGGCCCGTATGGCGCAGGATTTCTCCATGCGCTGCCTGCTGGTTGAGGGTCAAGGCAACTTCGGAAGTGTGGACGGTGACCCCCCCGCTGCCATGCGCTACACCGAGGCACGCCTGACTCTCCCTGCCATGGAGCTGCTGGCGGATATCCGCAAGGATACAGTCAACTTCACCGATAACTTCGATGGCAGTCTGCAGGAGCCGGATGTGCTCCCTGCGGCAATGCCCAATATGCTGGTGAATGGAGCCACTGGGATTGCCGTGGGCATGTCCACCAACATCCCACCTCACAACCTGGGGGAGGTGGTGGATGCACTGGTTTATATGCTCAATAACTGGGAACGCCTGGATGATGTCAACCTCGAAGACCTGATGAAGTTCATCCATGGACCCGACTTCCCCACCGGTGGTTTGATTGTCCAGGACACGCATGAAGATGACCTGAATGCAGCTTATGGCACCGGGCGCGGGCGCGTGACAGTCCAATCGCGCTGTCACATCGAAGAGATCACTCGCGGACGTAATCGCATCATCGTCACCGAGCTGCCTTACATGACAAACAAATCCTCTCTGATCGAGCATATCGCACAGCTGGCGCGAGAAGGTCACCTGGAAGGCATCGCCGACTTGCGCGATGAATCTGACCGCCATGGGCTGCGTATCGTCGTCGAGCTTACCCGGACAGCTGAGCCCGAAAAAGTGCTTCAGGATTTATATAAGCGTACCGCGATGCGCTCCACCTTTGGCATCATCATGCTTGCCCTGGTGGATGGCGAGCCACGCATGCTCTCCCTCAAACAAGCCCTGCGCGTCTACCTGGACCACCGGTTGGTGGTCATCCGCAGGCGCGGCGAGTATGAGCTGGCAAAAGCCAAAAGCCGCCTCCATGTCCTGGAAGGTTTGCGCGTGGCGCTCAAATACCTGGACGAGATCATCGAGCTGATCAAGAAAGCCCCTGATGCTGATATTGCCCGCGACCGCCTGATGAAACGCTATCGTCTGTCGGAAATCCAGGCACAAGCCATTCTGGATCTGCAGCTGCGCCGCCTGGCAGCCCTCGAACGCAAGAAAATCGAAGATGAATATAAGGAACTGTTGGCACAGATCAAGCTGCTTGAAGGCTTATTGCATTCTCCCCTCAAGATGCGCCAGACCGTTGCAAAAGAGCTATTACAGGTGAAGGAAGCATATGCCGACAGGCGCCGGACACAGATCACCCGCCTCGGAGTGGGAGCAAAATCCGTTCTGCCAGTGATGACCGCAACCGACCTTCTACCCGAACAGGTCGTATGGGTCTCCGCCACCAGCGAAGGATTGGTTTCCCGCACATTAGACGAAAAGCCGCCCCGTATCAGCGGAGCTGCTGCTCCAAGATTCCTGCTGCAGGTCAATACCCGCGACACGCTCATCCTGGTCTCCGAGAAAGGTGAAGCCGCCGGCATTCCCGTCCAAACCTTGCCTGAAGCTGACAACCCTCAGGGAGGTTCGCCACTGCACAAAGTCTCAGCTCTTTCTGAAGGGGATAAACTTTCAGCATTGTTCACTCTGCCGCCCAAGGAAGAACGTTTGGAAGGCTGGTACGTTTTTACCGCTACTCAGCAGGGCATGCTCAAAAAAACCTCACTGGAGGAACTGCCAGGTCCTACCGGGCACAGCTTCACCCTGGTAAAAGTAAATGAAGGGGATAAGCTAGGATGGATCCGCCTGACGGATGGGCAGGCAGAAATCCTGCTCGTTACTGCCAATGGCATGGCGATTCGCTTCGATGAAGATAAAGTCCGCCCGATGGGACTGATCGCAGCTGGCGTAGGCGGAATCAAGCTGGACGTAAATGACCATGTCATAGGAATGGAGCTTATCCCCCGACGCGGAGAGATCCTTCTGCTAACTTCCGATGGTAAAGCCAAACGGATTCCACCCGATCAATTCCCCCGCCAGGGACGTTATGGCCAGGGTGTGATCGCCTGGAAGCTGCCGCGCACCTCTCCGTTGGTCGGTATTGCTGCTGGCAAGCCCAACACTCGCGTTACTTTATTACTAGATAAGCTTTCCCCAAAAGCTATGCGACTGGACGAAGCACCCTTGCAGACGCGTGCCGCCTCAGGTAGGTCGGTCATCGATCTCAAAGCCGGATACCAGGTCCTCGGGCTGAGCATTCCGTGGGCTGTCCCGCGAGCAGTCGTGGGTGAAAAAGCTGCACTCGAAAAAGAGATTGAAGTTCCAGAAGAGCCTGGGGAACCAGCTTCGCCACCAGCCGAGCAGTTGAGTTTTGGCATGGGCGAATTGCCAGAGAAGACCTCTCCAAAAGCTGATAAACCTAAAAAAACGAAGTCACCCTCCGCAAAAAAGTCAGAAGCCAGGCCTGTTGGTCAAAAAACGAAATCTACTCCCGTCGGGCAAGCTGCCATAATTACCAAAATTACGATTGCACCGAAAAAAGCTCCTTCCACGAAACCCAATCCAGTCAATACCCCAAAAGCCAAACTGGGAAGTGATGAAAAGCCCGCGGTTAAACGCGACCGCCTGAACCAAATATCTGGTACTGTGGAAGGTAAGGTTAAAGCACCAGTCGCCAGGCGCGGCCGGCCGAAATCGAGCTCGAAAATCCCAAAAGAAAAAGTTAAGAAAGCTTCTCCAAGGGTCACTCGATCTGCCTCGACCAAAAAGGTTGTAAAAGCCAAGCCGGCAAAACCAGTGGCCGCAAGCCGCCCATCTTCAAATAAATCTGCCAAAAAGAAGGCCAGGCAGCCTGCAAAACCTGCATCCAAGCCCGTAGCTGGAGCTAAGATAAAAACTCCCCCGAAGCGGAAACCTCGTCAGCCCAAGATGACGATTAAATCTGCCGATATAGCAGGAAGGGTCATTCTCCCACCAAGCTGGAAACCCCCTGCAAAAAAACCGTCATCTACCCGGCGCAACACTAAACCCACAAAATCAAAACCGTAACGAACTATTTCCCTCACGGAAAACAGAAGAAATGGATAATTCTTAAATCCATATCTCCTGTTTTCGTTGCTTCCTTGGTTTCATTAGTGAAAGATAGCGATTTTCATAAACAATAATCTTTCTCTTTATCAGTGTCTATCTGTGGCAATTCTAAATTTCTGGGTTTATCTGTGTTCATCTCTGGCTAATTTTTTTAATACGCCTCTCCGCTTTCATCAGCGGTTTTTTATCTTTAAGGTTTTTCGAGCTCACCCCCACAGTAGGTCTTATACCATGCTGCTTCCACCGGGAAATTTGTCTCCGCGAATATCGCTGCCTGCTCGCTGATCTTCACTGCCTCATCCAGGTTGACGTTTGCCGCACTGCTCCACGCACGCGGCAGTACCATCAGCGGGTCGTTTACGGCCCTTTCCTCTTCGCCTAGCGGGATCCAATTGAACAGCAGCGGGCCGCGCGAGTAGGCACTGAATCCAAGCTCGTAGCCTCCCTGGCGGGCAATCTGAACGCTCAAAGGAGTAAAATTCCCCCCCGGCCAAATGAACGCAATCGGGCTTTTGCCAAAATAGTCTGCCAGCACTTTGGTTGAGTTCCAGATCTCATTTTGGATTTTATCCAGGGGTGTTTCTGGCACAATATAGAGTTGTCCTGTATATCCATGCGATTGAACGTCCAGTCTGCCGGAAGCGTATAGCTGTACCATTAAGTCCCATGCCCACTTCAGGCTGTTCGGGTCAGCAATGTATGCCGCGGTAGCAGTCCAATTGTTTTCCTCCAGCACTGGCATGAGCCAATCCCTGATCAACCCCGGACGGCGGTCATCTACGATGATCATCATCGAGCGCTGTGGGATGGGAGCATTACTGGTTAAAAAATTTAGCAGCTCTTGTGTGTTTACGGTTTCAAATCCCAGCGATTTGGCATAATTTACAAAATTATTAAATTGCTCTCCCGTGATATCTTTATTCGGATCTGCCAGCTGGGTACCATCATTCGAAATGCTGTGGAACATGATCGGCACTACTACCGTTCCAGGTTGGCTCCCAACTGCAGACCAGCGCATTTTCAGGTAGGAGCAATTATCCTCCAGGTACGCAGCAGGCACTACACCTTCCCTTAATAACCGTGTTTGGAATACCGTCATTGGCGCAAGCGTTGGCGTGATTGAAGGTATAGGAGTACTGGTAGAGGTGGCGCTTGGGCTGGGTGAGGCCGTCAAGGTGGGGGATGAGGTGTTGGTATGTGTAACTGTCCTGGTGGCCGTCTCAGTGGGTTCGCTCGTCCACGTCGCGCTTGGGCGCGGAGGCAATCCAAAATTGCATCCTGTCAGGAAGCAGGCAGCAATCACCAGCCAATTGATTACCTTAAGTTGGATTCTAATCTGCAATGGCGTTCAAAGGCGTAACGTTAAAAAAGGAATAATGATAGCTGATTTTTCCTTTTATTATTCCCAGGGTATCATTCCCATTACGCACGATCCCTTTTGTCGAGGAGGCTGACCAGGTCATGTGGCGCGAGCTTCCCTTTCCGCTATAGTTGCCCAGGACGAAATAACTCTCTGGCAGAATTTGATTGAACAATTGAGTATACCAGCTTCGTAAATTATCCAATCCCTGGGTTGTCCGGATGGCGTTAATATGCACTGCAGGTAAAGTATATAGGCTTAAGATTTTGTCGATGTCATGTGCGTTCATGGCTTCCACCAAGAGCACACAGATATCTTTCGGTTCATCCTTTTCCCGCCATTTGTATTCGTGGATTGTCTCCCACACACCTGGCAGGTTACCAGAGCGCGCATCCGACCATTCCCAGAAATTTACCCCACTCAAGTTCAGCTCTTTGGCTTTCTTACAGAATTCCAGCACCTCTGTATCGGTGGGCTTCCATCCAAATTCGCGGAATGCTGCACCTGTGGGGACGATCGGCCGTGACGGGATTTTCGCTTGGAATTCATTAACACACTGTGTAAGCTGATCGCCAGGGTTGTGGGCCTTCATCCAATAGACTTGTGGCATAACGATATTGCACTGTTCTAGGAATTCAGTCCAGGGTACCTGCGGGTGGAGAGACGGGTAGCGGTACGAGCTGAGCGCGATCGTAAGGTTCGGGTATGCCGATCGGATTGTGCTTAAGAATTTCTTGGCTGCCAATTTTTTCCCACTGGTCTCATACTCTTTTTCAGCATCGATTACATACCCATCTAGGTTGTATTGGCGTATGCGTGTTATTGCCACATTTGCCTCACCGACAGGGTTATCTCCATATACATAATGCCACCCCCATACTTTTATTCCGTGTGAGCGCAATTCATTTACCACCGGAGTGGTGTAATCCTTTGAATCACCCCAATTCCCATTGTAGATCATCGGACCGTCAGCAATTTTAACCACTAGGTGGGATAATCCAGCCTCCTTGGCGTGCGCAGCGATTTGCTTGGGATCCCCATTTTCGCAGTTTGGGATTTTCCAGGTGAAAAAACCTTTTCCCTCCAACGTCATGAATATGTCTCCTCAGACGCCGATCCCTGCATCCATCTGCTATGGCTCACTGATCACCTGGCGCATCACCTCAAGTACCGCTTCCCTGACGGGAACCAGAACCATGGCACCTGTTGTAGTGGTCCAGCTGTAAACCTGTCCCGCTCCAATCGACCTGCCTTGGATTCCGTGGATCTCGCCCATTGTGTAAGCAACGGGGAATAGACTCGATATGGTGTTAAAATCAAGGTTAGTGGTTACACTTTTCTTATATATATCGTAGAGCTCAGGGGCGCGCTGGAGTGAATCCAAGCTCATCATTTTATCGAACACAGCATCCAATACTTCTTGCTGCCGCCTGCCTCGATCGAGGTCGCTGGTGCTGTATCGGCTGCGCACATACCACAAAGCTGATTCACCACTCATCCACATTTCCCCTTGAGAGACGCAGTACCAGCCAAATGCATCCCTTTGGTCACATAAGTCACGCCCAATATTAACCCTAATACCTTCGATTGAATCGATTACGTCAACAAATGACCAAAAATTGATCAACACGTAGTAATCTGGTTTGACGCCGAAGTTATACTCCATAGTTTCCGCCAGCGCCTCGAATCCACCCCAACCCATGGCGGTATTAATTCGCTGTACGGTATATCCAGGGATGTAGACATATAAATCTCTCGGAAAAGCGGTGAGCTTAACCGTATTTTCCTGTGTGTTGATCGTCAGCAGTTGAATGGTGTCCGTGCGAAAGCCCCCATCATTGGGACGTTGATCAGAGCCCAATAAAAGGATGTTCACCTGCCCATCCGGATGAGAAAGAACGCCCACCGGTGCAGGAACGTCGATATCAGGCCACACGCTCGGACCAGGATAGTCCTCCCAACTGCGTCCTTGGTCTGAGATAAACTTAATCTCGGGTACCGGCGTGGGTGGGAGAGGTGTAGGTGGGAGGGGTGTGGTTGTAGCTACTGGAGCGATGGAGGTGGGAAGGTATACCGCAGTAGGTGGAATCGGCTGGAAGGGTGTTGGAGTTGGACTTGATCCAGGTGGAGCAACAAGTACATAATCGTTCCGACCGGATATACTGGCGTGGGGAGATAGGATCTGGTCCTGCATGTTGCAGGCAGCAATGATCAGCGATAACAACACAAGAATCAGAAGGCCATATCTCTTCATATTAGTTCCCAAATTGGACGTAGATCAGCATCATTATGTTCCATACACCAACTTCCAAATCGTCGAAGCTGAAGGATCGACCAATCATAATTCATCTAATAGGAGTGCAATATTTGTGCCGGAGGTCCCATGGATAAAAATATTATTAAAAGGATGGATCTCAATAACCGCGCCTAATCCTTCCAGATAAAGTACATATTGGGTTGCTTACTTAACCAGTGGAAGCTGATGAATTTGCCTGGTCGGATTGGTCTTCTGCCAGCGGTAAAAGTACGCTAAAAGTAGCTCCAACGCCTTCCTTGCTGTCTACCCAAACGCGTCCTTTATTTAGCTCAACAAGGCTTTTTACGATCGATAGGCCCACCCCAGTATCACCAATCCCCTCGATGAGTGGGTTTTCCATTTTATATCTCCGTAGGAAGACCCGAGATATATCAATTTTTTCGATACCACCCCCCTGGTCGGTTACCGAAATATGGATGTAACTGGGTACATTTTCTTGTTGCTCGATAATTGCCAGCAATCTAATCCACCCATCTGCAGGCGTAACCAGACATGCATTTAGCAATAAATTTTCAAATATTTGGAGTGAAGCGTCTTTATTGACTCTCACCGCTATCGGTGTATCCGGCAGCACCACCCGCATATCAATATTTTTCTCACTGATCTGCCCCGCTATATTACTTAATGCTTCGTCTATGACGGTTTTTAAGTCCACGCTCACAACGGTCTGATCGACAGTGCCGCCGTCTATCGACATCACCTGCACGAGCTCATTCAATAATATTCCCATACGTTCCGTGGATGCTTTCACCCTCTCCACGAACTTCCGCTGCACCGCCCCCAATAGACCCACCGATTCTCCCAGCAAAAGGTCGGTATATCCGATGATCGAAGCCAGTGGTTGGCGGAATTCCTGCGCAATCGAATTGACAAGTTCTGTCGATTGCATATCATCCAGGCGTTTCACCGTTGAAAGCTGAAGCTCCAACATTTTTTGGTCAGATTTGGACAGCGTCGATGGCATGCGTGCCAGGTCTACCAGGGCTGCCCGCAATTCCTGCCTGAGTTGCTCGACCTCCTCCACCGAAGGTCTGCCTCTGGATAATAGAGCCTCCAGCTCACGATTGCGTGTTTCCAATTGTGTGATCGTATCTTGCAGATTTTTTTGGCTTTGCACCAGGACCGCCATCTCCACTCCCAGGGGCGCTGAAATTCCTGTTTGGGAGGATACACTATCATATTTGGCTTTCAGCTGTGCGTACTCGAGGCGAGTCTGGTCTGCAGATGCTTGCGCATTGTGTAGTTTTTGGGACATTTCGGCCAGGTCACCTTGTGAAGTAGCGGTTTTTGCATATTGACCGGCTTCTGCCACCAAGTATTGCTCAAGCTCCGCCAGATGTGTGGCGTCCTCATTACTCCAGGCCTTCGTTGATGACCCCGTCAGCAGTGCCAATCCCATGATCGCACTGCTCCCTTTGGGATGAAACGGCACCATCAACAACTTGCTGACTTGCTTCAGTCCGACCTCTTTAGCCAGCGCTCGAATTTCCGCCTCCCGGTCAACAGAAATCAGCAGGTTCTTTCCACTCCTGACTGCCTCGAGGATGGAAGGCATTTTTTGTCCGTCCGAAGTAAACCCATCGATCATCCTGTCCTCTACCCGGTTATAGCCTACCGGCACGATGAGCTGTTTACCTATTTTAGGTGGCATTAATACCAGGCACAGGTCAGCATCCATGGATTGTGCCACTACCCGGGTTAATTCTTGGTAGTATTTTTGTGGCGAGGCTTCAGTCAGCAAGTTCGTGATCGAATGGATCAGTATCGGACTGGTTATCCCCGTATTCGACGGCGCAGTTGTGGTTGTAACAGTAAGCACAGCGCTTTGCGTAAGCGCTGCGATGCGTAAGGGCAGCGCCAGCAATACAAGAAATCCGACCATCATACCCAGGTGGACATACCAGTCATAATCTGCATCTGCTTGCCCTGCGAATAATTGACCGATGAATCCGACAAGGATAATGACCAACATTAAGATACCGAAACCCCAATAACGCGGCCGGCGTGCGATCAGCAGGATGATCCCGGTGACCACGATACCCAGACCTGTATAATAGGTATAACCTTCGAATGCGGTGGAATTAAAACCTGCGCTCGACCCTTGACGGATCCACAAAACCTCACTGACCAACCCCAGCATTAATATGACTACAGCCGCGACTAAAGCAATGATATCTGCTGTCGGGGTTGATTTAGGGAATGCCCACAACCATACGATCACCACAAGGCTGAACAGCGCCAATGTACGCTCAAAAGGTGGCAGGTAGGTGTGCCCCCCAGACCCTCTCCAGGCAAGATAGGTAACCCCCATAAACACCACCTGGGTTACAAATAATAACAACAGCCCGAGGAGCATGCGTCTGCCGGTCGAGGATCGATGCCTGCCTCCAGCATACCAGCAGGATGCAAGTGCCGAGAATGCGCATAACCCCAGAACCAGTGAGTAAATCAAAATTCCATCCGGTCCAGAAAGCAAGCGAATAGCCTGATCAATAATGGGAACCATGATAGTGAACCATAGAAATTATAGCATGCTACTCGAGGTTGACAAAACGAAAATTCCAGGTAAAATTCGCTTCACCCCTGATCAATATGATCAAGCCGAAGTGGCGGAATTGGCAGACGCGCTAGGTTCAGGGCTTAGTGAGCATTACGCTCGTGAGGGTTCAAGTCCCTCCTTCGGCACTGGCACACTCCCTGCAACTTCCTTGCAGGGTTTTTAGTTCCCTTGCATGAACATTGAGGCTGGAGTAAGATGGTGTTATGAAATTTTCGGGAAAAGGTTGGAAGCCTGTGCTGATCCTGGTGGGATTCGCCGTACTGGTGTTCCTGGTGATGGATTTTAACAGCCGCATGGCAGAGCTCCGCCGCCTGACTGCCGAAAAGGAAGATGTAAGCATACGTGTGACCAGCCTGGTGGATACGCAGGAATCACTGGAAACCCAGGTGGCATATGCCACCTCTGAAGCTGCGGTTTTTTACTGGGCGTACAATTTTGAACGCCTCGGCAAGGAAGGAGATGTGCTGGTCGTCCCGATTCAAGCGGCAGGCAGTCTACCCCAGCCTACTCCCACCCCTGCTGTCACCCCTGAAGTGATCCAAAATTGGCAGGTGTGGCTCTCCTTACTTGCTGATCAACCAAGGGTCGCTCCTTGACGCCAATCCATCGGCGTGCTATAATACCGCCCGCTCGAAAAATAGCGAACACAACCGATGCGGGGTGGAGCAGTGGCAGCTCGTCGGGCTCATAACCCGGAGGTCCTTGGTTCGAATCCAAGCCCCGCTACTCATCTGAAACCATAGCTCGTCGGGCTATGGTTTTTTGATTGGCCCGACGGTGAGAGATTGGCAAAATCTTAAAAACGGAGGATTTTGACATGAACCACTCACCGTCGGGCTGGGTCAAAAAGACGGGCTTGAAGGTCAGAGGTTGCAGAAGTGGGTTTTCGGGATCATCAGGTCCGGGCTGTTCTTGCCCGGGAACCCGATCCAGGTTCTTTTCCTTGGTTCGAATCTAAGCCCCGCTACTAATAAAAATACGTCCACTAGGTAGACGGATTTTTCTTTTACAGACCTTTGACATTCATTACAGTAGCCGTTTAATCCCCATTGAAGGAATGCATTGTTGAACTGAAACCTTTTCCAATATCGTATTCGATTTCATTGAGCTATGTCAGCTCTATATGTATAATCAGCCTGGTTACCCTTCCAGTTTTTTGAGCTTTACTTAAAGTAGACTGACCGATACGAATTCTCTGACCAAGCATAAATAACCATAATTTTTTTTCAGCAGATTTGGGTGTGTCATATCGGATAAAGGTAAATATATGCTCCAAGACATAAATCTCACTTTGAATCAGTTTGCCGATTGGTGTGAAGTAAAGCTATCTACTAAATATTGGGTACTGATCATCGTGTTGGTAACACTTTTTATCTCACTTTTTTGTTCGTTTCCGAGTTATCAATCTTTTGATCAAATTCTGAAAGAAAATCGACCTGCAGAAGTCTCTCAACAAATTTCCAATCTTGCGGCTTATTGGAATTCAAATAGCGGCAGAAATACTGCGTTTAGAATAACGGTTCCAATTATAAGCGTGCTTTTAGGCCTTGATATCAGAGGAGCCTACGGCCTACAATTTTTATCCGGTATTCTCCTTTTCTATTTTATTGCCAGGATTGCAGAAAGGGAAAGCAGGAGCCGGGTCCTCGCATTGTTGATCACTTTATCGGTCGGGGGTATTTATGCCGGGATAACCTCTTTTTGGGAATTTAGAGCCAAATATGATGGAATCGCGTTATTATTTTTACTGATCGCTCTTTGGTCGGATTCTCCCTGGATCATCACACCAAGCCTGGTGCTTGCAGCTTTTACTGACGAACGGGCGATATTGGCATCGAGTTTTGTTTTTTTGTGGTGGCTCGCCAAAAAATATGATACCGAAAAGTCATTGGTTAACTCTGCATTTAATCGACCGACGGTTTCTGTGATAATTGCGTTGGTAATAACTTTAGCCTTCCGCCTGGTAATTACTAATCTATACCATGTAACCACATATGTTCAGGCAAATCAGGAATTTCTTCTATTAAATCAAATCAATATGATCCCAATGGGATTATGGACTGGACTTGAAGCGGGTTGGGCCATCGTTTTACTCGCTCTATTGGCATTAATTCGAAAGAAACAATACCTCATTCTTGGATTATTTACCTTCTTCATATTATTACAATCGATTGTGGCATTATCCATCATCGACATTACCCGGTCTATGGCTTATTTATTACCAGCTTACTTACTTGCATTCCGCATTGTGATACCCGAGATTAAAAATGATCTGCGCTTAGCAACCCTGTACGTAGCCATATTAAATCTATTCTTTGTCAATTATGTCGCTGGTGGGAAATCAAGTATCTGGTGGATCTATCCATTCCCCATTCAAATGATTCGCTGGATATTTAATATATAATGGATTTTCCTTGCTTCTCGTATTTTGCCAGGTGCATCTGAAAAAGCAACCTCACCTTTTTTTGTCTTCGATGAGCACCAAATAGCTCATACGCACGGTGGATCACCCTGTCATCGATGATCACATCGTCCAACCACCTTGCTCGTATTTCTGCCATCATCCCTCTGACCGATGCCCAGTAGTAGGCAAGTTCGAACCGCTCTACCGATAATCCGTCGAACAATCCCGCATTTACAACCGTTTCAATGGCCCGTTGCGCTGCGATCTCATGCTCCAGGTCTGGACTCATATCCGCCATCCCGGCACACTCTATCTTTTCCTTAAATAATACGTCGATAGGCGCATCGAGACATAACGGTCGCAGGTCGATCATAACCCCCTGCCTTACCAGCACCCTCCAGGCTTCCTTCAGGGCATAGACCATGCCCTCATGAGCAATTCATCAAAGCGAGGAGGCAAATAAGACGATATCGAAAAACTGGGATCGGAATGGCAACGTTTCTCCTTTAGCACAAACCAGGGAAATTTGCTTTCCAGATGCTGGTTGATTATCTTTAGCACGCCTCAGCTCAGAATTCGCAGGGTCAATCCCTGCAACCAGATCCGCCATGCCTGCATACCGCCAGGTCAGACTGCCTTGACCACATCCGATCTCAAGGACTTTCTTTCCGTGCGGTTGGCAGGTGGTTACAAAATGGCTTACTTCAGCACCTTCCGGGTCAACGATAGGTTTCATATACCCTCCCTGGCATCTAATGATGCCTATCTCCCTTCGATGATGTGCATTATAGCACCAGGAGAAATCCTCCCATGAACAGCCTCTACCATGCTCGCCGCCCACCAAACTAATTGTGACCGCCTATGGGATAATTATCGATAGCTGGTAGTTCACTTTTCAGCTATAAATAGTTCACTTTTGAACTATAAATGACAATGCTTGTGCAAACCTTGACTTATTCCTCAAAAAATGTTATTTATTGCCTATCTTATCCAAATATGCCAGGCGCGTAGAAAGGGGTAAACTATGAGATTTTTCATCCACTGGCTCATCACTGTTGCAGGTTTGGTCGTCGCCTACCTGATCCTGTCTCCCCGCGGGCTGATGTCCATCGATGGTTCTACCTCAGCCTATTTGGCGTTCGCAGTCATGGCTGGGGTGCTTGGGTTGGTAAATATATTTATCCGCCCCATCCTCAAGTTCCTATCCTGCGGTTTCATTGTCCTCACCCTGGGGCTGTTTATGCTGGTGATCAACGCATTCCTGCTTTGGTTCTCCTCATGGATCTGCGGTCTGATTGGGATTGGTTTTGTCGTCACGGTGCCGTGGGGTGCCTTGTGGGGCTCGATCATCGTCAGCCTAGTTTCGTTTGTTGCCCACCTGTTCATCCGCGAACGTCCGTAACTCATTAGATTACTTTCCACCCATAATAGAATGGGAGGGTCAGAGATCCTCCCATTCATATTCATATACAGGATTAGATCGTCCCCCCACGATATTGATCTAATGACAGGTCACCGTACCCTGGTCCAATACCGCTCCATTATTGGCATCATACAATTTGTAATCAGCTGAAGTGGCATGCAGGGTAAATTGGATCACCCCGATTGCATGACCATTTGCCGGCGGGAAAGTGTCCATGTATATGGCTGAGGCTGCCTGGGCGATGGACGTTTGCGAACCGAGGCGGTTATCCTCTGCACCTATCCCGGCAACGAAGGTGGTGATCCCGTGGGCATCATCCCTGACCCCGTTGGGGTTGATTGGGAAGAAGCGCTGGTAATCATGGTCGTGACCATTGAGCTGGATATCCACTCCGGCATTAAATTCAACCTGGTTGAGCGGCTTTAATCCAGTCGCATCTCCATGCGAGGCTCCCGACGAGTAAGTCGGTACGTGCCAGTAGACCATTTGGCAGGTTGAGTTGGGATGGGCAGCCAGGTCTGATGTAAGGAAATTAAGTGTAGCCTGGTTTACATTTCCGTTCAGCTGGTCTAACCCGATGATGTGCCATGTGCCCAGGTCATAGCTGTAATCGGTCAGCTTCTTTCCTTCGATGTTGAACATATGGGCATTCGCACCGAAGTAATCCCAATACGCCGCTCCGGTGTTGTGGACGGTACCATCGAAATCCGTGTACGACCCCGCTGATTGGATATCGTGGTTGCCGCGCACCTGCATATAGATTCCCTGGGTGACGAAGTGGCCAAACGTTGTCCCGAAGTTGGCCGTATAGTTGGCGATGGTCGGGGAGTTTTCCTGTTCATTGTCCCCTCCAGAAGCTACCAGCATCTGCGTTCCGGGATGCTGGCTCATCAAGGTCTGGATCAAGCCCACCACTGCCTGTGCCCGGCTAAGTGAGCCGCTCGATACCAAATCGCTCGTGTAGAACAGGATTGGGTCATTGCCTGGAGCGGGGGTCGGAGTCCGGGTTGGAGTCGGGCTCGGGCCAGGTGGGACAGTTGGAGTCCGGGTCGGAGACGGGCTCGGCATGGGAAGCGGAGTACCCGTCTGAGTTGGAGTCGGGCTTGGGTTCGGGGGGACGGTACCCGTCCGCGTTGGTGTAGGAGAAACGATAGGCGTATTGGTAGGTTGGATCGTCGGAAACGGGGTAGGTGGAACACCGTTCCCGTTATTGTGCAGCACATCCAAATACTGCCCATAGCCCGAAGCTGAAGCCCATTCCACCGCCGATTCGACGATGGTACCTTCACCCCATTCATTGAATGTGGTAACCAGCTGCCACGGCTCGCCTGAGGCAACCATGGAGCTTACATTCGTGTTCCAGGTGCTCAGGTTGCGCGCCAGGCGAACTACGTCACCTTTTTTCCAGAAGCCGGGGCTCACTGCGAAGCTGTAACCGCTCTGGTGGTCAGAAGCCACCGCCGGGCTGTATTGATGCCAGCTGTCCGGCTGGCTGGCACAGTTGCGGTAGCCAGCGAAAACCTTCAAAACGATGTAAGCAGGGTGTCCAAGACCGTTATCAGCTTGCACCCACCGGTCCGCCATACCACAGGCATCTGCCGCATCCGCATAAACGAATATTACGAACTTGCCGTTCACGCGTAAAAAGCTGGGGTTAGTCCCGTAGTGGCTCTGGAGATATTGAAGGTCATTCTGGATCTGTGCAACGGTCGGGTTCCCCTGCGACTCATTTTCAAAGTAAATGCCCCAGCGAAAGTTGGGGTTCGAAGAGCCGGAGGTAGCCCCCAGGATGGTCGCCACGCGTTGGTCAGAGTTCGAACCCTGCCCCCACCATGATAGGATGGAGGCTTTGATATTGCCGTACGTCATGGCGCTTATGTGCGCCTGGATGACAGACACCGAGCTGGAATCGTAATAACCCAGGCTGGGCGTGTAATTGGTAAAAGGATTGAACCCCTGTTGGTTCCAGGCTTCCGGGAACCAGGGGTAATAAAATACCGCCCGTATCGGGAACCCTGGTTGGGTATCACCCGATTGGGTAGCTGTCGGACCAGGCGGATTGGTGGCAGTGGCACTCGGCACACCGGTACGGGTGGCAGTGGCACTGGGTGAAGTGGTGCGGGTTGCTGTGGGGCCTACCGACGTGCGTGTCGCAGTTGGGCTACCGGGGGATGAGATTTCTACCAGCAGCTGAGGTGCATGGTTCCCAGCCTCTCTCGCCGCCAGGTTGATCGCTTGCTGGTCGATCCCCACCAGAGCAACGCTGACCGTCCCATCTGCATTCAGTAAGGATGGCACTTCGGTTGCTACCCACACATTTCCAGAAAATTTATTGGAGGTCCCCACCTGAGAGCCAGGTGCAGGAGCATTATTGTAATTGATCCCGTTCTCTTGCCAGCCGTTATCTGCGACCTTCTTTACAATAAAGCCGGCATTGGAGGAACTGTTGGCGTAAATCCTGAGGGTGACTTTCGTCACCGGGTTGTTGCCGATCCCGCTGACATTAAAACGCAGGTAGGCACGCACCTGGGGAGATCCGTCCACTCTTATGGAATTACTATCACCAAAATTTTGGGTTGGATCGGATTGGTTGACATAAGAATCAGCGACTGGCACAAAAGTAAGTGTGCTGCTGGCCTTCACCAGGCCTGGATGGCTGAAAATGGTCGCCCCGGCTGTTGCCAGGACGATAACGCTGATCATGCTGAGTAGAATTGATAGTGCTTTTCGGCGGGTTTCCGAAAGTTTCATGTGGTTAATTCTCCTTTATCATGTTGCTGGAATAATTCCAAGGATTCCCGCGGCATTGATGGCTGGATGTTAAGCGGTTATGGAATTATTCTTTCGGGAATTACCACCCGTTCACGTGCCCCTTTCCCCCCTGACAGAATGGTGGTTGGGGTTCCTCACCGGGGTGGGGAATTTGAGTCCAGGGTGCTTAAGTTCAATCCCTGGGAATGTCTTGCAGTTGGACCCGTCGCCTGTTCTTATATGTTTAGATTACCAGTAAAAGATCTATGATCAGGTTTATGGTTTCATACTCCTTTCTCACCTATTCGATCGATCCGCACCCATCTGGGCGATCCGTATTGGATTTAATGCACGACCGTATTGCTGGAGAGATCATGAACAAAATGGATTGCAATTTCGAGGGGATACGGCAAATAATATACCAATACTTTTTTTATTCTAGCCAGGTCTTATCGCCTCAGACAGTGATGAATGTCACTTTTTTAGCTATTAAACCTTGCAATTTTGAAAGGTTTTTTAATCTACCAGGGAATTTCGGCCTAGTGGACGATTTTATTCTCAGGGCGGGATCTCAAGGGATGAACCTTGGTTGCACCTCGTAATGCTTTACTTTACAATATATTCTGGCGCTCAATACTAGACCCGCCCTTTATCCGTTATGTTACTGCAACCCCCCACTCAACTTCACATTGGCCGATTCGGGTGGTGTGGCAGTCTTTGCCTGCGGGTGACTGTCTTCCCGATAATGGCAGCCCCGGCTGGTGCGGTTGCGGTGGGCTGCGTACGCCACGATCAAAGCCGTCTGTACGCTGTTGCGCAAGCCGATCAAACCATCGCTGAGGCGTGTTTTGCGGTAAAACTCCTCGATATCCAGCCACAGCTGCCGCAGGTCGCGGATCGCTCGGTTCAGCCGGTATTCGCTGCGTACCAGCCCCACGTAATGCCACATTAGGTTGCGCACGCTGTGCATGTCCCCCTGGATCAAATTCGGGTCGGGCTCGTAGATCAAGTCGCTGTCATTCCACTCCGGGACGTCGTCATCAGTAAGTAGGGGCACAGGCGATTGCGCACGGATGTCCTCCGCTGCCTGTACACCCCACACCAGCCCCTCCAGCAAAGACGTGCTCGCCAGACGGTTAGCGCCATGCACGCCGGTACAGCTTACCTCGCCCACCGCGTACAGGTTCGGTATGCTGGTGTGACCCAATAAATCCACCTGCACGCCGCCGCAGAAGTAGTGCGCTGCCGGTACCACAGGGATGGGTTGATGGGTAATATCAATATTCTGTTCCAGGCAATACGCATATATATGTGGAAATCGCTCGCGGATAAACTCAGCCGGCTTATGGCTGGCAATATCCAGCAGCACGTACGGGTAGCCCTTATCCACCATCTCGGAGTAGATCCCCCGGGCAACGATATCGCGCGGCGCCAGGTCCTTCCACTCAGGGGCATAGCGTTCCATGAACGGCTTGCCCTGTGGCGTGAGCAGGATGCCTCCCTCTCCTCGCACGGCTTCGCTAATCAGGAACTTGGTCACATCTGAGCTGCTTAAGGCAGTCGGGTGGAACTGCACATATTCGGCGTTGATGATATTAGCCCCCGCCCGGTACGCCATCGCCACGCCATCGCCGCGTGCCCCGGTCGGGTTGGTGGTATTCAGGTAGATCTGCCCGATACCCCCTGTCGCCAGGATTGTCTTGCGCGCCAGGATCGGCACCACGCGGCGCGATTCCTGGTCAAATACATATGCCCCATGGCAAGTCAGGGGTTGGTAGACCGCCTGCGGATCACTGGCATGGTGGGGGAAGGTGATCAGGTCGACTACGGTGTGCTTATTAAGCAGCTGGATGTTCGGCAGGTTTTCGAGCGTTCTCAGCAACCCTAACATGATGGCTTCACCCGTACCATCCCCCATGTGCAGGATGCGACGGCAGGAGTGGGCTGCTTCCAAACCCATCACCAGGTTGCCCTGCTCGTCACGGTCGAATTCCAGCCCCGTCTGTCCGATCAACACCTCTTGCAGCAGCTCCGGTCCTCGTTCTGCCAGCAGCCTGACTGCCGGCGGGTATGAAAGGCCTGCCCCAGCCGTCAGGATATCTTCCTCCAGCAGCTCCACGCTGTCATCATAGCCGCGACCCACAATCCCTCCCTGGGCGTGGCTTGAGTTGCTGTCCATTGCCTCTTCTGCGCGAGTGATGATGGTGATATGGCGCTGTGTATCGCTCGCCAGCCGGATGGCTGCCGTCGCACCCGCGATCCCACAGCCGATTATGAGTACGTCGGTTTGCATCTCCTCAACCTCCCCCTATCCGATGGCAATCATGCGTTCCACGGACCGGGCAGCTCTCACGCGCACGTCTTCAGGGATATCGATCACATATTGGTTCAGCTGCAGGCTCTTGAGTGTATCCTCAAGGGTGATCTGGTTCATATGTGGGCAGCGTACCGAGCACAGCCTCAACATATCCTTCTCCGGGTTGGCGGCGGCAATATTATCTCCCATGGCGCACTCGGTGAGCACCAGGTACTGGGGTGCATTGGTCTCTCGTACGTAGCGGATCATGGCATTTGTGCTGCCTGAATAGTCGGATGCTGCCACCACTTCAGGGCTGCACTCCGGGTGCGATAAGATCACCACCTCAGGGAACTGCTGGCGCACTGCTTCAATATCCTTCACGGTGAACTTTTCGTGCACCTCACAGCGCCCATGCCAGCCGATCATCACATCCGGGTTGCCCACCTGCTGGTAATCCAGATTGGTCGATGTCTTATCACTCTGCAATGTAGGGAAGATGATGTGCCTGCCGGTATCCTTGGCTACATTACGTGCCAGGTACTCGTCCGGCAAAAAGATGACCGTATCCGAGTGCAGCGACTCAACCACGGCGGCGGCGTTGCTCGAGGTGCAGCAGATATCCACTTCGGCCTTCACGTCGGCGTAGGTGTTCACATAGGCGACTGCCGGCACGCCAGGGTACTTGGCTCGCAGCTCGCGCACGTCTTTAGCGGTGATGCTCGCCGCCAGACTGCAGCCCGCCTTTTGCGATGGAAGCAAAACGGTTTTGGTGGGGTTGAGCAGCTTGGCCGTCTCTGCCATGAAACGCACCCCGCAGAACACGATGATATCCTTATCTGTCTGGGCTGCCTTGCGGCTCAAGTCGAGCGAATCCCCCCTGAAATCGGGGATGGAGTAATAAAGCGCCGGCTCCATATAATTGTGCCCCAGGATGACGGCGTTCTTTTCCTTCTTCAGCTGGTTGATCTCTTCCGCCAGCTCAGCTTTATACCTCAGCTCGAAATCGGGCACCACTTTCTCGAGCTTTGTTTTCAAATCTTCATACATACTTTCAACAGACATTCTTCGCGCTCCACTTCCAAACCTGCGCCCATAAACGCAGATTATGGACCAAATTTATCCTATTTTCATGCTGATGTCAAGTGCAGGAGCCGAGTGGGTAAGAGCGCCTGATGAAATAAAATCCACGCCCGTGTCGGCGATCTGGCGTACATTCAGCAGGCTGACGTTTCCCGAAGCCTCCACCTGCATGCGCCCTTTAACCATCTGCACCGCGTTCCGCATCGTCTCCAGGTCCATATTGTCCAGCATGATCCGGTCGACCCCCAGCTTGATGGCTTCATCCAGCTCGACCAGGTTCTTCACCTCCACCTCGATCGGGAAGCGTTTCTCATACATCTCCCGCGCTCGTTTCACTGCCGCAGTGATCCCCCCTGCCCCGCTGATGTGGTTATCCTTGATCAGCACCATGTCGAAAAGACCGGTGCGGTGGTTCTGCCCACCTCCACAGCGAACGGCGTACTTATCCAGCAATCGCCAGCCTGGGGCGGTCTTGCGCGTGTCCAAAATCACCGCCTTGGTACCCTTTACGGCCTCCACGAACCGACGGGTGAGTGTGGCTATGCCAGACATCCTGCCCAGAAAGTTCAGCGCGGTGCGCTCGCCTGCCAGCAAGCTCCTGCCGCTGCCCTGTATTTCCGCCAGGATCTGACCCTTCTCCACCAATCCACCGTCTTTAAGCGAGCTTCTGAACGTGATGGTTGGATCGATGGACTGGAACACCACTGCCGCCACCGGCATCCCCGAAACCACCCCATTGGCTTTGGCACGGATGAACCCCCTGAACCGGTTTTCGGTTGGGATGGTTGCCTTGCTGGTGACATCCCCATCGATGATCGTTTCACCGATCGAGCCCTGGTAGGTATCTGGGACGAGGTCCTCGTCCAGTGCCAGCTGGATCAGTGCAAGCACACCCGGGTGTTGGAGCTCCAGGGGCAGTAAGGATTTTGCCATATCGATGCGCGATGCAAATGGAATTCTATTCATGCAGCCACCTCGGGGTTAATTGTACCTTATCGTACAGCCGAATATATCATTTTGAATGTAAGAATAGTAAAAAGTTCAGAAAGACAATCAGGAGGTGACGGTATAATCGTTTGAAAAAAAACGAAACAATTCGAATATCCTGCATAGTAAAAGAATTTGAAAAATAATGGACCAGAATTGTTTCGCAAAAAAAACAATAGCATTCAATTCCTGGATGGCGATGAAAATTAGAAGAAGGTCTCGATCTAGATTTCGGGTATGAGATAATAAACGGGCACATCAATTCTATATTAAAAATATTTAGTGAGTTTAAACATTCGAATTGTGCAAATTATGGCTCTGGTAAGAGCTAAATCAGGCTCGGCATATAAATTCGTCTTATACGGATGAAAATCATACCGATAAAAACGATCGGTATAGAAGAGCACTGATCTGTACATAAGTACACTATACCGGTCCAATTCAACCGGTATACGAATGCTTTCATTTATAGTTAACCATAGGAAAGCATTCTAATTATAGCACAAATGTTCTAGTCCACAAGGGGTTTAAGAAGATTTAAGATTTCTCATTTTTGGAAGGAGGATGATTTTTAAGCGAGTAGAAATGTGATGAAAGAGCTGGTTAAATCAGGTTCCAAGAGTTTTTTACACCAGAGCTTATGGATAGATCATCTGACTGTGGATCAGGAGGCAATAAATCCGATTTCTGCCCGTACGCATACTTTTTGGTGACTGTGACAGAACGTACTAGGTAAGTTTTTCGTTGATATACCTGGATATTGAGCTGACCGCGTAGCGTGCTTCTGGTAAATAAGGATCGTAGATATGCCAGACGTGCCACATAGCGGCCCACACTTCATAGGTTACCTGGACGCCCTCCCGGCGGGCTTTATTCACAAAGGCAGTTATGCTGTTGAGCAAGATTTCATCCTCACCAGCCTGCACAAGGAGAGGTGGTAATCCATGCAGGTCCGCGTAAATAGGAGAGAGAAGTGGGTGGCGTGGATCATGGCTACCGGTGAGTGAGGTCTGCAAAATTTTAGCAAACCGGTCATACATCCCGGATGATAAAATCGCGTCCTTGCTGGAATTGATATTGCCAGATACATTGTCGCCCGCCAGGTCAGTAGCCGGGCTGATACACACCCCAGCGGCCGGCAAAGGCTCGCCAGCCTCGCGGAGTGCCAGCATGCAGGTGATGACCAGGTTTCCACCGGCTGAATCACCCACCAGGATCACCTGGCCAGGGCGGATGCCGCGTTCGATGAGATAATGGTACGCTACCAGGCAGTCATCCAGCGCGGCGGGGAAAGGATACTCAGGCGCCAGGCGATAATCCACCGCCAGAGCTTGCTTCCTGGCCTGTTTTGCAAGGTGCCCAAGCAGCATGCGGTGGGTGTTATACCAACCAAACAGCCAGGCGCCGCCATGAAAATAAAGTATTGTCTTTTGGGTATCATCTATTCGTGTAGGAATCAGCCACTCGGATGGAACCTCGCCAATTTTTATCCGCTGCAGCTGAACACCACGGGGTACAGTAGGCTTCGCAAAGGGATTAGCAATCCGACGCCACTCGTCAACCCCACCCTTGGATGCCAGGTAAGCAGACATAGCCCTGGATACGTGGCGAAAAAAATGACTCTGTATGCTGGGCTTCATTATCCCTCCTCATCACCTTGAGAAAAATTGGACACCTATAAATATACTACGAAGATAAGTATAATTATGAAATCATTTTCGGTCACAGGAAGGTAACAGTGCCTGCTAACCATAACGAGGATAAAACTTGAAGAAAGCATTGCCGTTGAGAGAACCTTTTTCGAATTTTGATGCCTTCTTACTGCACATCGAAACGCCAACCAATTTAATGGTTATCACTGGTTTATTATATATCGACCAGCCGCTAGATACGAGTGCATTGAAGAAGGTAGTCAAGAAGCGCTTGCTCCAGTTCGATCGTTTTCAGCAGCGGGTGGTAAAGACTGGCCTGATCGTCAAGACTCCCAAGTGGGAATTCGACCCCACATTCGACATCGATGCCCATATCCATAAGATCGGCCTGCCTGCTCCACGCAATGAGCTTGCTTTGAAGGAGACGATCAACGACTTGATGTCGGTGCCATTGGATATGGCTAAACCACCGTGGCAGCTATTCCTAATTGAGGATTACGGCGCAGGGAGCGTTATCCTTGCCCGCTTCCACCATACGCTGGCGGATGGCTTATCGCTGGTCAACGTATTTACATCATTGGAGGATGATACTGCCGGAGCCCCTATGAGTGGTTCACCAAAAACCTCTCGTCGTAGGCTAAATTCCCTTTTGGGCAAATTAGCTGTGCCACCCCTGAAACTGACCAGTAAAATCCTAGGTGCCTCGCAATGGGTGTTGCAGCAAGGTCTGGGAATGATCGATAATCCGGATTACCTCAAGGATACCCTGGCAGACGTGACCGGGAGTGCACAGACGCTCAGCAAATACGTAATCGGACAATCCGACCCACAGACCTCCTTACGCGGAAAATGCGGCATCGCAAAGAAATGTACATGGTCGGCACCGATATCGTTGGCACAGGTGAAGTCGACCGGCAAGGAACTGGGAGGAACGATTAATGACGTCATGCTTGCGGCGGTGGCGGGTGGATTACGGCGCTACCTGGAAGCCAATGCAGAAACGATCGATTTCGAGGATATCCGGGCAGTGGTGCCGGTCAATCTTCGAGCGGAAGGCGATTTTGAGAACCTGGGGAACCAGGTTGGGATGGTGCTGATGCCCTTGCCCGTCGGGGAGCAAAACCCGCTCGAACGCTTCCAAATCGTGAAATTGCGCATGGATGAGCTGAAGGAGTCGGGTGAGCCGGATTTATTATTCAACATGCTGAACATTCCCGTGTTTAAATCTAAGCTGGTGGATACCAGGGTGGTTGGCAGCATGATTACCAAGGCTTCACTGTTAGTGACGAACGTGCCTGGTCCAACAGAGCCCATCAGCTTAGCCGGAAGCAGGATCCGCCAGGCCGTCTTTTGGGTGCCGCAACCGGCGGGCTGGGGGTTGGGTATCAGCATCTTGAGCTATGCGGGCGAGATAACGCTGGGTGTAGCCGTGGATGCCAGCCTGATCCATGACCCGCAGCAAATCCTGGAGGGAATCGAGGCGGAATTGGAAGCAATGCAAGGGTGGGCCAAGAATCATCCTGAAGGATGATGGAGAAGGAGACATTGGCTAGGCAACTGAACGTGAAGTCACAAATCTATTCAGTATGAACACTTGACTGTGGATCAAGTGGTTGAGAGCACCCTTAACGGGTATTTATCCCACAAGGGGACTTCGTTCGAGCGCCCTTTGCCCACCCCATAAATGTTGGATAAAATCCCCGAATATCGACTACCGACCCCATATATGGCGACGGCCTTTTTATGTTAAAACTAAATTCTCTGTGATGGAAAATCTATTGGGACCTTTAATTAAAAAATGATAGGATTACAAAATATTCACAAATTTTCCTTTAACGAATGGGAATAAGAATGAACGTACAAGAACAAATCGAAGAGTATATTAATAGCCAACCTGAACCCAAACGTAGTGACATGCAAGCGTTGCACCGCATCATTCTGCAAGTAATGCCAGCATGTAAATTATGGTTCCTGGATGGTAAAAACAGTGAAAATAAAATTGTTTCTAATCCTAATATAGGATATGGATCGCACACCATAAAATATGCTGATGGAACAACCAGAGAGTTCTATCAAATTGGTTTGAGTGCAAACAAAACCGGAATCTCTGTATACATCCTTGGTATAAAAGATAAGACATACTTAGCCCAAACCTATGGGAAAAATCTTGGCAAGGCGAGCGTGAGCGGGTATTGCATCAGGTTTAAAACCCTAAAAGATATTGACACCGATATACTTGAAGCGGCAATACGATATGGTGTTGAGGTGAGGCAATAGAGGCCACCACGAGGAAGCAGTAGGGGCCGGGGTATTCAGAGAAGGAGTTAGCTGTTAGGAGTTAGCAACCCGGCAGAAGAGCAAAGCGGGGAGCCCACAACCTATAAAAGAAAAGAAAAACCTTTGGGTACTTTGTGTCTTTTGTGTCTATTTTTAATAGTAGTTCATTTTCCTCTATCCCATCTCCGGGATGAACCGGGCAGCGATCAGGCGGTAGGCAGGCTGGTATTCCCGTGTGTAAGCATGAGAATGATGGATTGCTGGATATTCCAGCTGTTCCAGCCACTGGCTGAACTACTCAATGAAAGCGGCATCGAACTGTTTTGTCTGCCCCTGCAGGCGCAACTGGGCAAACCCTGCCCATACCCCCCTCCAGCTCTGCCCGGCTCCTGGTGATCACCCCAGTCATTTTTACATGTGGAAATCAGGATGCTTTAGCCAGGCGGCCATGAATTCTGCATCACAGATATGCTTGACCCAAGGCCGGCGGTTAGCGGCCCGGTAGGGAAGCTCGAGAACTCGGCCGGGCATTCCTTGCAGCATATGCCGGGTTGGACCTGCGACCTCTTCCCAATTATGCGCTTTTTCTGCTTCCCCAATTGATTTGAGCGGCATCAGCGCCTGTTCAAAATCGATTATGCCTTCGAAAGTACGCGCAAGATAGAGAGACAATTCGCCCAAAACGCGATGAGATTGCATGCCACTAAAGATCGCTGAGAGTGAGATCCTTGCGCGTGGGTGTATTCCAAAAACTCGCAATAAATCCTTCTCCCAGGTTGGAAAATCGCTAAACTCGCCTGGAAATTCCTCACCGAATAGCCATTCTACAGTGAACGGCAGGCCTTCGCCTGCGTAGCTTCCACCGATGGGCTGCGTGGTAAGAATCAATATGTCAGGCCATTGATCCTCAGGCATCCGATGTGTTCCGAGGTTGTCGAGCAGGTTATATAACATCAAGCGATCGCCGGCGATCGGCTCTCGCCCGAGGATAATACTTGCATATGGTTCTCCATAAGGTAATCCCATCTCAGCGTATCCTTGTTTTCCAGGCCTAATTGTGGGTTAACAGAAAAGGGTTGGGCGTGGACAATGGCTGGTAAGAGTATAAACCTGAAGCTGGAAAAATGGTCACAGACCGACCACGAATAAAGAGTTTACACGAATATCGCAACAAACGTGATACAGGTACACGAACAGACCCACTTCATGACGGAAAGCGAGTGGGGGTCCTGCAGGTCCAGCGGTTTCTAAAGCCAGAAAGAAACGCTACAAGATTTGGCATACGAATTCTACCTCGCTGATCAACGATCGACCGGACAAGCTGCTCCTTTAAAGAAAAGAAGGGCGAGTCTGCGACTCGCCCCTACAATGGATTATTTCGTTGTGTTTCCCCTCGAAGAAATCTCGGTACAGGCGCAAAAACCACTGAATCCAGTATGAAGGTATACCGGACAACCCGGTAGAAGTGCAAACCGGGTAACCGCCAACCTACAAAAGAAAAGATGGGCGAGTCTGCGACTCGCCCCTACAACGGATTATATTGTTGGGTTTCCTCTCGAAGAAATCTCGGGACAGGCGCAAAGAGCGCTGAATCCGGTATGAAGACATACCGGACAACCCGATAGAATAGCAAACAGGGGAATCTCCAACCTATAAAAGAAAAGAAGGGCGAGTTTGCGACTCGCCCCTACGTAAAAAATAAAAAACCTTTGGGTACTTTGTGTACTTTGTGTCTTTTTTAATAATAGTTAACTTTTCTCAAGCCCCAGCTCATGGATGAATGGTGCCGCAATCAAACGGTAAGCCGGCCGGTATTCCCTGCTGTAAGTCTCAGAATGGTGCAATGCCGGATATTCCACTTGTTCCAGCCACTGGCTGAACTGCTCGATGGTCTCGGTATCAAACTGCTGAATCTGCCCCTGCAGGCACAGCCTGGTAAATTCATCCCAGGCTGCCAGCAGCTCAGCTCTGGTACCGGTGATAATCTGCGCCGTCTCGAGCAAATAGGAGATAAGCTGGTCCAATCCCTGCTGGCGCGCCTTAAACAGTCGCAAGTTCAACCGGTACAGCGCCCCATCCGGTCGAATCGGCTCGAGCAGACGCTGAGCTGGATCGGCTTGCAGCGGTTCGAACTCAGCCCGCAGATAACGCGTGTATTCATCCCGGGATGGCATCAGGTGCTCGGCGCCCAGCACCCCCTGGTAGAGCAGCTTATACACGTCCCGCAGCTCCATCAGGGGGTACCAGCTCAAATGCTGCTGCAAAAAGGTGAGCAGGCTGCCGGAGTCAGCCGGCATCATTGGCTTCATCGGGCTTGTGGTTCTTATGACCGTCTTCCTTACCAAAACGCTGCAGGTCAGATGCCATCTGGCGCAGGCGTTGGTCAACCAGAGCATTCACTGTATCCGCCTCGAAACTGCCATCTGCCTGGCGCTCGCCTGCCTTCACCCCGGTGAGCACTTCGATCCCCTCGTCGATGGTGTGAACCGGCCACAAGTGGAATTTGCCCTGGCGGATGGCATCGACCACCTCTTCCTTCAACATCAGGTTAGCCACATTGCTGGCAGGCAGCACCACTCCCTGCTCACCTGACAACCCAGCGGATTTGCAGATCTCGAAATAGCCCTCGATCTTCTCATTGGCGCCTCCGATGGCCTGCACTTCTCCATTCTGGTTAACCGAGCCGGTGACGGCGAGTGCCTGGCTGACCGGCAAGCCGGAAAGGGCGGAGAGGATGGCATACAGCTCGGTGCTGGAGGCGCTGTCGCCTTCGATGCCTCCATAGCTCTGCTCGAACACCAGCCGGGCAGACAGGCTCAGTGGTTTATCCTTGGCGTAGCGGTTGGCCAGGAACCCGGAAAGGATCAGCACACCCTTGGTATGGATGGGTCCGCTCAGTTTGGCCTCACGCTCGATGTTGACCACCCCTTCCCTGCCCAGGCTGAGGCTGACTGTTATTCTATTCGGCTGGCCGAAGCTGATATCACCCAACCCCAGCACCGAGAGTCCGTTGATCTGCCCGACCTGCTTGCCGGACAGGTCGATCTTGATCACTCCGCGCTGGATCATCTCCTGCAGGCGCTCCTGGATCAGGTTCGAGCGGTAGTAGCGTTCTTCGATGGCCTTACGGATGTGCGGAAGAGAGATGAGCTCCACGCCATCCACCCCGGCATAATAGTTGGCTTCCCGCAGCACATCGGCGATCTCGCTGAAGCGGGTGGACAGCTTCTCCTGATCATCTGCCAGGCGTGAGCCATGCTCCACCAGGCGTGCCAGGGCTGAGCTATCCAGGTGTTTCAGGTTCTCGGCATTGCACAGCATGGTGGCGAAACCGGCATATTCACGGGTATGTTCGAAAGTCCGTGCCATCGAAGTATCAAACTCCGCCTTCACTTTGAACAGCTCGGAGAAGTGCGCTTCATAAGAAAGCAGGAGCTGGAAAATGTCGGGGCGTCCGATCAAGATCACTTTCATATCCAACGGGATAGGCTCCGGTTTAAGACTCTTGGTGGAAAAGCCATATTTCTCGGTGGCATCTTCAATCTCGATTTTTGCATTTGCCAGGGCATGGGTCAAATCCTCCCAGGCGAAAGGACTGCGTATCACATCTTCAACCGGCAGCACGATGTAACCGCCATTCGCCTTGTGGAGCGCACCACTTCGCACCAGGGTGAAATCGGTCACCAGGGCACCAAAACGGGCTTCCTGTTCGATGCGCCCGAACAGGTTATCGTGGGTGGGATTAGTCTCAAGGATCACCGGTGCACCCTTCAGTTTGGAGTTATCTACCAGGATGTTGACGGCATACTTCTTCACTGGCAGGGTCTTCGGTTGAGGGCCGAAGGGAAGTGCAGGGGCTTCCTCCTGTCCGTCACCCTTGAAGAACTCCACCTGGTCGAGCACGTCCGTCTGCACGGCATCGATATACGCCAAAACGTCAGGCAGCAGGCTGAATTTTTCCTTCATATCCTCGTTCCAGCTGCGCAGGGCATACAAAGTGACCTCCCGGTCGAGCTTGTCCACCGCATCACGGGCGTCCTTATCCAGCGCGCGGGTCTGGCGGATGGAGGCTTCGAGGGCGTTCTGCACCTTTTGCTGTTTTTTCAGCAGGGCATCTTTATCCTTTTTGGACAGTTTGATGAAATCCTCCTCGCTCAAAGGCTTGCCATTACGAGTTGGAACCGTCACTACGCCCATGGGTGTAGGCTGCAGCACGAAATTCTCTGCATTCGCCAGCTGGTTGACCTGTTCCAGGATAGTCTGTTTTTGCTGCTGGAACTTATTCAAGACTTCTTCTTTATGCTTGGCGTATTCCTCGCTCTCGAAGACGTTACGCACTTCCTGGAACACCAGCCTGGTCAGGTTTTCCATCCCTTTTTGCAGCTCAACCGCTCTCCCAGCCGGCAGGTTGAGGGCATGCGGATGGTAAGGGTCCTGGAAATTGTGGACGTAGCACCAATCCATGGGCACAGGTTTGGTGGCTGCCACCTCCTCCAGGAAACGGCGGACGGCAGTGGTGCGACCCGTGCCTGGCATACCAGACACGTAGATATTAAAGCCCTTCTCTCTGATGCCCAAGCCAAACTGCATCGCCCGCAGGGCTCTATCCTGACCCACGATCATCTCCAGGGCGGTCAGCTCCTGGCTGGAATCGCAGCCAACATTTTCCGGTCCACACACCTTGTAAGCCTGATCGGCAGTTAATTCTGTAACCATGAAAGATCCTCCTATCATTGGAGCTCATGAAAGAGCTGCTCGGTCTTCTGAGCCCAATAGTTCGATTTGGGTTCAGATGAAGGCGATGCTGAGCCGGATGTTTTCACCTTCATCACTCACCTCCATTACAGACCAGCGATATATCCATCACCGCGATTCTATTTTCACTAGGAAGCCTGACGACCTAAGTGGCTCGTATGGAAAATTCTCTATTTTTCGTGAACTGGCACCAATAACAACGGTAAATGGGTTTGGGTAGCGATTTTGGGTGTAACGCTCCCCGACCAAAATGCATCCATGGCAGTTTTACTGTGTGTACCCAGGACGATCATATCGGCGTGAAATTCCCTGGCCGCGCGGACGATCTGTTTGGCAGGGTCACCTCGCTGCACCTCGCCGGTGACAGGGATGTTCCTGTCCAGCAGCTTCCCCATCAGCTGGGCCAGATACATCTCGCCCTCCTCGCAATCCAGCTCGAGCAGGGCTGAAGCCGCGTTCGGCAAGAGCACTGCCGAGGCAGCCTGCTCACCGGGTAAAGAAGAGAGCTCGTGGATCACCATCACCAGGTGCAGGCTCGCATGGCAGGTCAGCGATAACTCAACCGCCATATCCAAACCGGCTTCATGTTCAGGGTCTCTATCCAGGGGGACCAGGATACACTGGCAGGCGCAAGACTCTGCCTTCAGCTCTTTTTCAGGTGAGATCAGCAGCACCGGCACGTCGCCCATGTTGAGCACTTCCTGGGCAATATTACCGAAAATACGTTTCTGCAAACCGCTCTGCCCATGGGCGCACATTGCAATCAGGTCAACCCTCAGCTCCTGGCTGTGCTCGACAATGCTTTCTGCGACGTTCTTTTCCGCAATGGTGTGGACATGCCGCTCTACCATAACCTCAATCGGGAGCTCACCCCTGACCTTGTCAAGGTAAGCAGCTGCTTCCAATTCACCGGTCAGATGACGGTCACCATGGACCGATTCCGGAGGGTTTTGCTCAATCACATGGAATAGAATGAGCCTGGCATGGTTCTGCTGGGCGAGCAAAGCTGCCATCGGCAGCACCGTTTCTGACAATTTCGAGCCATCCAAAGGGACCAGGATATTATTGATAGTCATGTCATTTTCCTGTGAAAATCTGAACCAGCAAATATATATTCAATCCGACAATTATTGCTGCTACAAAGCACGCCAGCAGCGTGGTAATCCGCCGGTTTACCAACGTCTTCATAATTCTGCGCCTGGCTGTAAACATGATCAAGGGAATGACTGCAAAAGGCAGCCCAAAGCTGAGCACCACCTGGCTAATAACCAGGGTGCGGGTGGGATCAAGACCTATTAAGATAACGATCAAGGCAGGAAGGATTGTTGCTATGCGGCGTATCCAAACCGGTATATGCCATTTGAGAAATCCTTGCATAATTACTTGTCCTGCCATTGTCCCAACCGAAGAAGAAGATAAGCCTGATGCCAGTAAAGCCAGGGCAAAGAACACACTGGATGCTCTTCCCAGCAGCGGTTGAAGTGTTTTGTGGGCCTCCTGAATACTACCAACACTGGTCAGACCAGTGCGGTAAAAGGTCGCGGCAGCCATGATCAACATTGCGGCATTAATCAGACCTGCAACCCCCATAGCAAGGACTACATCCGTCACCTCAAATTTAAACAAAAGACGAAGCTTGGCAGGTGTACGTACAACGATCCGTTTTTGGGTCAACGAGGAATGCAGGAAGATCACATGCGGCATGACAGTCGCCCCCAAGATCCCGGCAGCCAACAGAACACTTTCTGGTCCAGAAAACTGGGGCACGACAGCATGATATGCCACCTCTTTCCAATCAGGGTGTACCAAAAAGGTTTCTACCAGGTAGCTGATGGATATCACCCCAATCATGCCAGTGATGACTGCTTCAAGTGGTCTAAAGCCATAACGCTCCAAGCCCAGGATGACGAAGGTAACGATAGCCGTGAGGAAGCCAGCAATCCAAAGGGGAATGCCCAAGAGGAGATAAAAACCCAGGGCTGCCCCCAGGAACTCTGCCAGGTCAGTCGCCATGGCGACAATTTCCATTAATACCCACATGGCGATGACCACAGGACGGGGAAAGTTTTCACGGCACAGCTCAGCCAGGTTCCTGCCGCTGGCTATACCCAGCTTGGCAGACAGTGTCTGGATGAGCATTGCCATCAGGTTGGTGGCAACGACCACCCACAGCAAGAGGTAACCAAATTGTGCCCCACCCTGGATGTTGGTGGCGAAGTTCCCCGGGTCCATATAGGCAACACTGGCAATAAATGCCGGACCCATAAACGGCAACAGGCGTGCCAGGCCGCGCTTTTTGCTCTTCCCTGAAAGGATGAGTGCAGCTGCTCTTTCTGTGCTGCTCAATTCTGGTGGGGTGGGTTTATCCTTGGCCATGATAATCGAATTTTATAACAAAATTATTATATCGACCCTATTAAATTACTTGAATTCGTCATCCCTGCTGCGGATAATAACATGTTTGCCTGACAATTCAATTTCAATGAAGATGATGATTCGATTAATAATTCCCTCCCCTGGCTTTCTGTATACTATTGCCTGCTTGCTGAACACCGAAGTCGTTTTATTTATGAATATCTCTCAATTTGGATTGATTCCGAATCGATTTTTGTACTATTGGTCTGGATGGTGTAAAGCACTTTTTGGTCAGGCTTCTTAAGCTTCCCAAATTCGCTCATTAAGCGGTGATACTCAGCTAACGTAGCGAGTACCAGGCTGCGCCGGGTTTTGGTATTGAATCCCCTCTAACGGCTGGCAACTTCGATACTGGCTGCCAGGCGCTAGACATCCCATTCCCATTGTCCGGGCAGGGTCTCATCGAAATCATTGATATCAAGGATCAGCTCACGCTAGGGGGGTGCGAATCCCCCAAAGGTAGTCAGGTGGGCAACACCGCACAACTGGACTTGCAGCCCAGTATTCGGCAGCGAAGCCAGATCAGAGGCTTTAATCATTGCCGCACCCCGGTAAAATGCGAAAGGTGTAGCAAGCATGCGACCATAACGAATCGGCACCAGCTCTGGGATGCGCGTAGCAGCCTGGGCTTCGAGCAAATCGACCGGATCGGGCCGATTAGTAGTCGGATCCCAGGCTGCGTGCATCTCTCGCGGCGTTTTTAGCCTGGCTGATTTACCCATCGCTGCCCGCTCTTCCACAGATAGATGATCAAATTTAGGTGGCACAGTATTCGGTACTTCCGCACGGTTTCAAGGCGAGGTTGCTCCTGCTTGGCTTGTTTTCATATCCTTTTTACCCAACTGGGTTTAAGTATGCATCTGAGCGGACCTATGCCCAGCATACCAGGTTAAGTTTTATTTTCTAAAACTAAAAGTCGATAAGCCCCTTCAACATCTACCAGCGTCTCATAGAAAGCATCTTTTCCTATCAAATCAGTAACTTCAGACAGGTCCAGCTCTCGGCGGACGTCATCTCCGACATCAGCCAACACCAATCGGATGCTTTTCTCTTTCAATATACTGAAGGTTTCGCGAAGTGTGGCAGCTGCAGAATAATCAACGTCGTCCACAGCATCTGCATCGATGCAGAACCAGGCTAGAGGCGGTTGAGCATTATTTACCAACTCGAGTACTTCCTGTGAAAAGTGTTCTGCGTTGGCGTAATACATGCTATGATGGAAACGGTAAATCATCAAGCCAGGAAGCGCCTGGATATGGCTGCTCACTGGAGAAACGTGCTGCTTACCGGATGAATCAACCGTTACCACGGAGTCCTTGGGCTTGTAGCCATGGCGAGTATGGATAAGGATGGAGAGCAAGATCGCCAGAAGGATACCTTGCTCGACCCCAACAAACACCACCACAGCAGCGGTGACCAATGCCACCCAAAACTCAACCGGTCGTTGGGCATAGATATTGCGCATCCCCAAGGCGTCGACCAGCTCAACCCCGATCAGGAAAACGACCGATGAAAGCACCGCTTCTGGCATATAAGCCAGGGGCTTGGTTAGGAACAGCAATACGATTACGACGATGACCGAGGTGGTCAGGGAGGCCAGTTGGCTGCGCCCGCCGGCACTGTCGACCATCTGGGTCTTGGTTGGGCTACCGTTCACAACAAAAGTACCGCTTAGTCCCGCTCCAATATTGGCCATACCAAGGCCGACCAAATCAACATTCTCGCTAAAACTCTCGCTGTACCGAGTTGCATAGGCCCGTGAGGTGGCTGCGCTCTGTGCAAGGATGACGATGAACATCGAAAACGAAACTCCAAGGAGCTGACCAGCTATGTTCGGATTCAAGGTCACACCGGAGGGAAGACCGATTTTCGGCAGACCTCCTGGTACTGTACCCAGCAGAGCTACACCGTGTGAGGATAAGTCAGCCAAGTAACTTACCAAAATAGCACCGACCACGGCAATCAAGGCGCCAGGGATTTTTTTATTGATCTTCCTTGCACCCACTATGATCACTAACACAGCAACCGACACGGCAAGCGTGCATGGATTGGTCTGACCAAGCTGCTTGAAATCAGTGATGAGTTTTTGCACCGGACCAGCACCGCCGCTGGGGATACCCAACATGCCGGAAATTTGCCCAATCGCCACCGAGATGCCAACACCGGTTAGGAAACCGATTAATACGGTGCGCGACAGGAAATCGGCGATGAAACCCAGTTTCGCCAGCCGGGCAAGGATCAACATACCCGCGGCCATGAGTGCCAGAATTCCAGCGTAGGCTACGTACTCAGGCGACGCAGTTGTCGCTAATCCTACCAGACCTGCCGCCATGATCGCCGCGGTAGCTGAATCAGCGCCTACTACCAGATGGCGGGATGAGCCAAAGATGGCGAATAAGGCCATTGGGATCAAGATGGTGTAAAGACCGGTGACCACGGGCATACCAGCGATCTTGGTGTAACCCATTACCTCGGGGATGGCCAGTGCAGCCAGAGTAATCCCTGCGATGATATCCATTGGTACCCGTGCTCGATTAATTGGAAGGATGCCTCCCAGTAAGAACGGGTTGCCTTTGGTTTTTTTTTGCTCAATTGTGGTTGTCATTTGCTTCTTCGGATAAAGTGTTGTTATTGATGATGATTTGGTTTTATGATCAACCATGCAGTTGAACACTCATTTATTTCGCCATCTGCAGCAAGGTCATCCCCAAAGCAACACTGAAACCGATTACCAGGGATAATCCAGCTTCCTTGCCACCATGCTCAAAAGATTCCGGGATCATCGAGTCGGTCAGCATTACCAGTAAGGCACCCGCAGCGAAGGCGTCAACCACTGCGCCGGTGGCACCCGGAAGTAATGTAGCCAGCCAGTAACCCAGCCCAGCTGAAAAGATGCTTAATCCACACACTGCCAGCCATAACCTGGTGATTTTGGGTTTCAGCCACCCACTGCTGAGCATGCCGGCTGTACCGCCAAGACCCTGGGGAATATTGCTAATTGCGACTGCAAATATATACGCCAGGGATACGGTTGGTGAATGACCCAGGGATAGACCAAGAACCAGGGATTCGGGCACACCATCCAGCAAGGAACCCAGCAAGATTCCCAACCCAGATCCACCTGCCTGAGCGCCATCAAAATCCAGGCGATCTCCACCGCCCAATTTATCAACCCACCTGTCGGCAAAAAAGAATGTGAGTGCGCCAGCCGCAATGCCCAAACCCACCAAATAATAACTCCCTTTTTCCTGGACGACTGCTCCACCGATGAGCTGATAGGCGGCAGCACTTATTATGGCTCCGGCACCAAAAGCCATGATCAAGCCTGTCCACTTGAGACCAACGATCTTACGGTAAGCAAGCACCATACCGATCAGTAGCGTCCCAGTCGCCAATGCACTCCAGAGCAATGCGGTAATCATGATACCCTTTCTAGATTATTTTCCGTTTGCTCTTAATGGCGGGCTTCACGCATCGCAATTAGGGCAATCAATAAGGCGCTGACTAAAACTGCCACGGCAACCACCGGACCCGTTTCAGCCTGTACTAGCGATAATGTAAAGAGCGCTGCGAACAACGGTGCTCGTAGAGCAGCCACGAGCGCCCCAGCCAGCGTCGCGGCTACACTTACGGCGACTGGCGTATCAGGAAACAGGAGATGCCCGGCCATACCCAGGGCAACCCCAGCAAACATGATCGGGAAGACATAGCCACCTTTCCAACCGGTTGCCAGCAGCAGGGAAGTCGCAAATAATTTGCTGAGCGCCAGAACGATAAGCATAATAATACCGATCTCAGCTGATCGCCTGATCAGCTCAAGTGTTTGTTCTTCGCCTGAAAACAGCGTCAGCGGTAATAACACCCCGATACTGCCCATACCCAGACCGCCAATCAACCCGCGCCACACCACGTGACTCTTCATGGGCTGCATTAGCTTCCGCAGCCATCGGAACACGAGCGTAAACAGGACGCCGGCTATCGCACCTACAAGACTAAATGGGATTGCCACCAGAAGATCTTTGATAACGGGGATATAATTGGGAAAAGAGTAGAGTGTACCCATAAAACTCCCGCTTAGCCCAACAAAAACCACCGTCGCAACAGCTGAGCCTAGCAAGCTGGGAAATAGCGCCCAAAAGTAGACTGCAGCACCTGTCGTGCCGCCTTGGGCTGACTCCAAGCCGAGCAACGCCCCACCGAATGGGTTGGTGATAAAAGCACCCAGCATGGCACTCAAGCCGCCAAAGCTTAGCGTGCGGGTCTCCTGCTCATCGAGCTTGAGCCTGTCGGCTGCCAGCGTCCCCAGCCCACCACAGGCATCCGCCAGTGCAGCTTCAGGACCCAGGCTGCCGCCTGATATGAGGGAAAAAAAGGATGTAATAACGATCCCGGGTGCGTGGCGGTAGTTAAAGCGACCGGTTTTTCCGAACTCCTGCATCAACTCGGCAAAAATGGCGTTGTGATCGCCGAAGAGTTTAACCAGCAGACCAACTAGCAATCCACCGGTAATACAGACAACCAGGGTGAACAGGCGGATATCCACTCCAATCGAGAGCGGGACATGCTTCCAAATCAGGTCGGTAAGTCTGTTCACGATAACGATGAACACGAATGTGATCACTGCGCTGACCGCCCCCAAAACGGCAACCAGTAGCATCAGCTTGAGATAGGACTTTAGTTTTGCATGCGGGTCAATCATGGTGCCTCCGAATAATCAGCACGAATTAAGTCAGCTCATATTTAATCGCAGCAAATTCATTTTAATCCTAAGTTTGGCAGGTACAACAATACGTACGAGCACCATAATGATAATGATTAACAAAGAAATCATAATTGGTGAGAATGCTCCACGGCAGGGTGCTTAAGCTTGGTCTGGTCTGGGTGGCATCGTTATTCAAGAGATTATCTGCAGTGTCTCAGCAGGTATTTTTGAATGGTGAGGTGTGCACTAAACACGCACACCTCACCGAAGCTTCGGTATTGCCCCATCCGCATATGATATATCGTTCTAAAGCGAACTCAGCCTCCGGCAGCTTCGCTCGCCAACAATATGATGCCCAATTAGGCAGTTATTATTGACCGTCTAGAGGTCAAAACACTCCCAAATCTCGTTCCTCACTCAGCAGTGCGCGCCTCAATTCGCCCTGAGCGAATCGCACTTAAAAGCGCAGCATGATCGCGTTCATTTTGATCAGCATAGGCAACACTAAAATCAGCGATGGCATCTTCGAAAGCAGTACTTTTGCCCATGTAACCGGTTAGTACCGCTGAGTCTCCTGAGCGGGCATGCGCCCGTGCCAGCACCCTGCCACACAAGCCAGCGTAGCCATTAAGATTCGTCGGTTTCATGATCTCGATCACAGGCTTTATTTTGGCATCACTCAGCTGTCGAACGTAAAACTGGATTTTTAATTTTCCTGTTCCGGTTGTCCATCCCAGGAACATATCACCCGCTGCCTGCATGGCGCGCTGACCTACTACTACGCGCTGCCCGGGGTGTTCATACGGATTGGCACCACAATATGGCTCTAATACTGATTGTCGCGCTTGCTTAAACTGCAGAAACAATGGATCACCCTTGCCAGACATCAACAAAATGATTCCACAAGCGGTGCCCACGCTGCCAACACCCACCACCTTGAAGGCCACATCGACGATTGTAAACCGATCTAAAAGCAAACTCACTCCCAGGCTTAGGTTCTTCTTCAATCCTTGCAGAGTAGAGCTGGCAACATGCAGGTATTCCAAATCGCGTTGGTCACCAAAGTGATAGATTAGTGGTGGTTGGTCAACAATACGCGGAGTATCACCGGTGGTGAACGTCAGCTTGGCAAACTCCTTCTCATGGGCGCTGTGTTCGGTGGCACTGGATAGTTTTTTAGAATAAAAGCGCTTCATATCTTTATCGACCATGTTCTCGATAATCGTATTGAAGTCGAAGCTGTCGTTCCAAACTTGCAGGGTCGGCATCCTTGTGTAATCTGCCATTTGCTGACGGTAACCCTGCGCAGCCAGCCAAGCAGCTTTTTTGCAGTCAGCCGGGTCGAACCCATTCGAGCGCCCGGCAATGACGAAGCTGGCTGCCAACCGCTTAACGTCCCATTCCCATGGAGCGATCGATACTTCGTCAAAGTCATTGATATCAAATACTACATTCCGCTCTGCTGTGGCGAAACCGCCAAAGTTAAGCAGATGGCAGTCGCCATCGGCTACCAGTGTGAGACCAGTGGATGGAGTGTGCGATAGGTCATACGCCATGATCGCCGCTGCACCGCGGTAGAATGTGAATGGACTCACCATCATCCTGCCGTAGCGGATCGGAATCAGCTCCTCCACGCGACCTTTACAATTTTCGATTAACAGATCAATTGGATTGGCGCGGTCCGCAGGTGGTTCCCAATCTTTTTGCTCACTGCGATGTGTGACTTCCCTTAATGCCTTGCCTTTGGCAATGCGCTCTTCAACCCTCAGGGTATGGGAGGTTTGCACTGGGATCGGGGCTTTGGTCAATTTAGGAAGGCTTTCTTCGGGTAAAACATTTGTGTCTGGCATTAGCACTCCTTTTTATCGATATCCCTTTACATTATATACATATATAACTCATATTATTTCGTCGCTGCGCCTCCATTTTTGAATAACATGCGCTGCTCGCCACCCGCGGTCTCTAATGCAAATCCACCACTTCCATCCGGTCCGCCCGCGGCTACACTTCCCAGCAGGGTCATATATTGTTGGTCTAACGAAACATCACCGCAGTAAGCCATCGTAGTTGTTTCCACCTTGATGGTGAAGCCATTCGTTTGTGAGTAAGTACCACCGATACTGTTGCAGTCAGCTTTTCCCACAAAGGTACCATCAGTATTGAAGGTGATGGTGTAATTATCTGGGGTGGGAACTGTAGTGGTCTGTTTCGTGGTTTGGTTGGTCACATTCACCCACTGCCAGATGATGCCTGTGGTTGAATCAGCGGGCGCAGATGTTGCTGTTTGCTTGCAGCCAGCCTGAAGCAGTACGATTGCCAGCGTCGCCAAAAATAATGGTAGAAATTTTTTATTCATCGAAGTATTCTCCCCATACAAAAGTTTACTTACGCGGATACATACCGGATGCTGGGACGAGCCAGGGATGATTGAAAATCGAGATGCTTTCCATATGTTGCTCCAGCAAGATGCACCATTTGGTTGCTATGTTGTTCAGCAACAAGTAATAGCCTTATATCTCACCCAGGTGCCCCACCTCAGCGGTAAGGAATATTAAGCATCGCCCGCCGGTGTACTTTACTCTTTAGAGCCGCTCTTTAATTTCTGCAGATCGCCGCTCATCTTGTCCATACGTGTCTGCAGTTCCTGCATACCTTTCTGCCATTGATCCTGCAGAATCGCATACTCGGCATCTGCCTTAGTCTTTATGTTTGAGCGGAGCTCTTCACCCGATGAAGGGGCAAAAAGGAGCGCTACGATTGCACCGCCTAGTGCGCCGAAGGTTGTGCCCAATATGAAACTGAATATGTATTTCATGATACGTTCTCCTTAGTATTATTTTCTGCTAAAAATTGTTGAAGTCAACTAGCAATTGATACTAGCTTTTTCTTGTGATCGAAAATTCATCCGGTCAGCTCGCCAGCAGCTTTTGCTTTGCTTGGGCAAACTCTTCATCGGTAAGCACACCTGAAGTATGCAAGTCAGCCAGCTGTTGAAGCTTTGCTGTTAAATCCGGCTCAGATGCTTCAGGAGCCTGCTGAATTGGAGCTGCATATTGCATCGGTGGTGGAGCTGCCTGTTGCTGCTGGGCTTGTGCATCAGCTGCACCTTGCTGATAAGCCTGATCTTGCTGTTGCTGCGCGGCTGCATTTTGACTAGCATATTTCTGCTGCTGGTGGTGGCTGACCGCACCAGCCGTTCCGGCGACTACCGCTGTGCCTACAGCAACCCGCGCAATACTTCTTCCTACCATTCGTCTACGCATCATTTTGACCTCCAGGTCATTTAAGTATCTGAGATTTTTTCATTGCGAGCCATCAGGCTTTGGCAAAAATCGCCAACGCCTCTTCCACGTTTTCTTGTGGGATACGTACCTGTGTTAAAAGTCGCCCATTTGCCCTGAGGACGGCATCCTTGAACTTGATCGCCCACAGGTTCTCAAAAAGCAGCGCAGCGGCGGTAGTGTTGTTCCCCATACTATCAGCGACCATCTCGATATCTTCGACCTGGATCATGCCGCTAATTTCCGCTTTGAGTGGATCGAATACCCCCAGCAGCTCGGGGGCTAGCTGCTGGAGCTCGACTGCCTCGTGACTCCCGTCAGCTTTCTTCTGGATGACGATGAGATCAATCACCCGAACAATATTGCTTTGGACCAGATCGTACAGCGCAGGTAAGATCTCACCCTTGAGATTCTCATTATTAAATTCAAGTGCTAGAAAATCGATTGGACCGTATGTCATTGTATTTCTCCTTTTTATAAAAATGAAATCTAATATTGAGGTGGGGTGGGTTGGGATGGGGGGTGGTAGATCATCCCCTCCCAACCCAAATCTCATGAATGATGATGTGATTTTCTCCACCTTGATCTTCCTTCTATCTGTCTCAACGATTGCTGTTCGTCAGGGTGCTGTCTGGAGCAATGTTACACTGCCGGCTGAGTGGGGGGAGGTGTATAACCAGGGATGGCACTGCGGTTGTTATAGGCTGTATGGCCATAGTGCCCAAGGTCAAGGACCACTGCCAGAACCAGCCAGAACCAATCCCAACCGTACAATCCAACTCCCGAGCTCCACAGTATGATGTACATCAGCGTAGTAAACGGTAGAAAGATAATCCCCAGGAGCGGCCACAACCAGCTGCCTTTGAAAGCAGTACTGACCATGGTTGGACGAGCAATCCAAATAAATATATCGGCTATCCGTGGAAACATTCCTGCAAAAAGTGCAAATAGACAAGGCATTTAATTCTCTCCTAAAATAAAATTTTTGTAATCAATTATTATTGTGGATGACAACTATCTGCATCCGCACCAATGGGTCGATGTGCCTTACTTGCCACCGTGGGCCATCTCGTCAATGCATACTGTCACCGCCAGGATAAGCACATCTTCCTGACCGGGATCGATGGAAACACCATAGCTGTCACGCAGGCGGAACCACTTCTTGGAGACCTCCGCCACTTTATCACGCCCTTCACCAATGCTGTACTCATGGTCGAGGATATTACCTTGTACCTCAAGGTCGGGGCCGCCTTTGACCTTGACCACCCAGCGTTCACGCACGGGGGTGATCAAGGCTTTCTTGACCGTAGCGATACTCTCGCCGTGAGGTCCTTCGATCTCCATGCTGTCTTTGATTCGCAGCATTTTTTCCTGGATCTTGCACAATTCGGTACCATGGGCGTCCTCAAAGATCAGGGTCTGCCTTACTCGCAGCGCCTTACCGTCCACCTTATACACTTTTTGACCTTGATCGTTCTCGATCCAGAAATCATCACCGATTGCCACCATCTTCTGGCGCATCTGGTAATGGTTACCTCCGCCTCCCGGTCGCCCGAGCTGGCGGTCTTCACGTCGTTCTTCTCGTCTGCCTGGCATAAAATACCTCTCTTTTTATTAATTTTTGAACGTGCATTCGATATGCTGCTGCGTAATAGATCTACATTGTGGATGATTGTTAAAGGTGAACCTCCTGTTTCTTCACATGGATAAGCCTTCCTTTGATCGATTTACTTCTGGATAGCTCTTAACCAGCTCCTAACGATCCGCATACCCATTACAATTGACTTTCAAATCTCTGTATCCTATTAAGGATGAGCAACAGGTCATCTGGCGGCGCATTCTTACTAATGAAACCATCTGCGCCGGCTGCCAGGATGGCCTCTTTTATCTGTGGATTGAGTGATAGGACAATGATCTTGGGTGGGCACTCCAGTTTATTTAAAACGCTGACGAACGCGGCGGTCCCCTCTTTGGCGAGCTCATTGTCTAAAAGCAATACCTCAGGCTGTGAGGCTCCAACAAGGACCGAAAGTCCTTCCGATCGGTCGGACATGCCAACCACAACCATACCAGGCTCGTGATCCAGGAATATGAGCAGCGCCAGTCTGAGTCTCTCATCGGCACTTGCAATAAATATTCGCATTGACCTCTTCCAGTGATCTCTTAAGCCGCTTGGAGTAAATATCATATTTTGGTAGGAGGTTCTCATGGTGTACAGGTGATGAGAGCGGAGCTTGATCAACTGTTACCATCATCGCCAATAGTAATATAGCAGATTGACCCTGGATGAGCATCAACCATAAAGTCTATCTCTGATGGGCAGAATGACCTATTTATTACTCAAATGTCCATTTATTGGGGATTAAAAACAGAATGTACTTTTATCAATCTGCACATCCTGTCTAATTAGTTGATGTAATATATTGGGGTATTGCGTCGGATTGTTGTCCTAAAACCACCTAAATATCAAGTCACCAACCCAAGTTTTACAGCCAGCGAGGCAGCCTGGGCGCGGTTGGCAGCACCCAGCTTCTGGATGCAGGCGCTGACATGGTGCCTGGATGTAGCCGGACTTATCACCAACCGGTCGGCAATCTCATCATTGCTCAAGCCCTGGACGATCAGCGCCAACACTTCGAGCTCCCGTTTGCTCAAATCACCCCCCAGCTTTATCGGGTCAGTTTTCGCCCGGATGAGCGCCATGGTCACCTCTGCAGCCAGGGTAGGCTTACCAGCATACGCTGCTCGGACAGCAGCTGCCAGGGTGTCGATCGGAGCGTTCTTAAGTAAGTATCCAATCGCGCCAGCTTGCAGAGATTTTTGCACCAAATTATCATCGTGATAACTGGTTAGCATGATTATTTTCACCTGCGGATACATATCCACGATAGCTTGAGTAGCAGCGATACCATCCATCCCTGGCATGAGTACGTCCATCAGGATCACATCGGGTGTATTCTGTCGGCAACAAGCGAGTGCTGCAGTGCCATTTTCAGCCTCCCCGATCAGCTCCAGATCGTCAAAAACCAGGAACATATTCTTCAGACCGTCCCGGACGACAGGATGGTCATCAACAATCAATACTTTGATCGGTGCTTGATCACTCATGTTCTGCTAATTCTCCTCCTGTACTTGACCAGTTAAGAGTGATCGCAGTCCCACGTCCAGGCTCGCTTTGAATTTTGATGTGACCACCGATCTGTTCAGCCCGTTCGATCATGATGCTGACGCCCAAACGTTCCTCCGGGATTGCTTGCGGGTTGAACCCACGCCCATCATCCCTGACGAGCAGCTCGATCGAACCTGGTTCCTCAACCAGCGAAATTTCGATTAGGGTAGCCTCAGCATGATTTATCGCATTATTCAATGCTTCCTGGGCAATTCGATAATAAGTGATGGCAACATTTTCCGGTAATTCGAGATCGGCATTTATTGATAGGGTAATGGCAGCACGGGTGCGTGCCCGGCCGGCTTCTGCTAATGTTACTAACAATTGTCCCAAGGTCTGGCTTCGCAGACCCGCCGTGCGCAATTCGAATAACAGGGAGCGCATCTCAGCCAAAGCGCCACGGATCAGCGTGCTGAGCATCTCCATATTCTTGCGCGCAACCCCCTGATCCCTGTCCCAGATACGTGGTGTCACCTCAGCCAGCACGCTGGCAGTGAACAGGGTTTGCGTCACCGAGTCATGCAGATCTTGCGCCAGGTGGTTACGTTCTTCTGCTGCGGCAGCTGCTTGCAATTGGTCCAACAGCTGATGATTTTCAATCACGCTAGCGGCTTGATTACCGAATGCTTGAGCCACCTGTACGGGATTCTCCGAGAAATCATCTTGAGCCTCGCAGCCTAGAATGAAAACACCAATCAAACGGTGTTTCCCATTCAGAGGTATTCCCAGCCAGCAACAATCATCGTCATTGAAAATTTTCGAAAGCTGGAACGACAAGGATTGAAGGACGGTTTCTCGCGGTTTGTCATCCGCCGGAAGATTCAGCAACATCGGCTCTCCATGAGCAAAAACCTTTGCCAGCATCTCCTTTTCCTCGGCGGAGAATTTCAATTCAGTCGTCTTTTCAAGTCTGTCAGGCCAGCTGGCTCTTATACACCATAATGTCTCATCGAATACGATGATAGCTGAATGGTGGTAATCCAGGATCGATTTTAGCCGTTCGAGGATGCGGCGCAGGATATCATCCAATGCCTGAGTGGTGGTGATCTCATGCGAGATTTCAAGCAAGGTTGACAGCTGGCGTGTCCGTTCCGAGACGCGCTGTTCGAGCAGGCGGCTCGCCTGGACCCGCTCGGTAATATCGGTGACTACGGCGAATGAACCCTGAAACTGCTGATCTGCTCCGAAAATGGGTCTTGGGCTAACCGTCGTGACCAGATCCGATCCGTCTCTACGGCGCCAGGTAAGCTCATAAGGTGCATTGATACCGCTTTTCCTTTTAACCAGCTGCTCGATTACGGTCTGCTTATCTTCTGGTATCACAAATTCTGCTATCGAATGCCCAACAATTTCCTCGAGTGGGCAGCCGATCATCTCTGCCAGGCGGTGATTGACGTAAGTGTAACGTCCATCCTGATCGATCACACCCAAGCCATCATTCATCGTTTCGACAAGCTGACTATATCGGACTTCGCCAGCCTGCACCTCGAGAGTCGCCACCTCCTTTTCAGATTTAAGCACGTTAATACGGTCTGCCAGGGCGATCGACCAACACACTGCCATCCACAAGATCCCGAAGAGAATCAAGTTCTCACTGAAAAATGTGCTGGGCGCTATCCCCAAACGAACTAATAGTAGCAAGATAAAACCTGCTAACAGGCCAAACCAAGCGATCATAAAAAAGCGGGTTGGATGAAATCCCTGCCTCCAGATTAATATGCCTGCCAAGAATGTCATTATCAGCGAAACCACTGCCCAAAGTACACTAAGAATAGCAAGATTATGGTAGCTCACAAACGGGGTAAGGAAAATCAATGCCCCCCAGCTTACGCCGAAGGCGATATTCACCTGATGGAGTTTAGGCAGTCGGGATTTCAATTCCAGGAACGCATCGGAAAATAATATTATCGAGGCTATTACAATTGAAAAAGACCATGGATAAAATAGAGTTCTTAAATAATATAATCCAGGAAAAATATATGTCTCCAAATAACTGCTGTAGGACATTTCCGTCATTAGTAAGCTGGTCAACAAGATCACGAAAAATAGATAGCTGGCATCTCGTAACATAAAAAGTAAAAACAGGTGGTAGACCAACAAAGCAAAAATGGCTCCGAAGAATAACCAATACAACATTTGCGTCTGTTGAGAATGGCTTGAAAATGCCTCCTGTGTCCATAAGGTTAGCGGTAGGGTCATCGATGTCCCGCTCTGGAAGCGCATATAGTAGGTTTGCTCACCTTGGCTGGGTACCGATAGCTTGAAAACGTAGTTAGGATTGAGGACATCCCGGCTGGAAACTGGTCTCATGGCACCCGTTTGTTTAGCAATAAATCCATCGCTCCCTGGTAATGGGGAATACAGGTCAATAAATTGCATGTTTGCAAAATCCATCTCCAACAGCCAGACGGTATTTTGCTGGCTCTCGTTAAGCAGCCGGAAGCGCACCCAATAAGCATTATTTGTGAATCCATAATTCGGCACTTCTACTTTGCTGGGGGTAAATCGTGCTTCGAATTCTGGTGAGGTTACATCATTGATTGTCAGAGCATCGCTGGGATCTGCCAGGAGGTCCAGGTACAAGCCCAGCGAATATTCCCCCGTTTGGTCAGTGAGGATGACGGGTATAGGTTGGGGAGGATTGCCAGTTTGGGCAAGAGCTAAATTATTCGGCTTAATGAAGGTTAAAAAAGAGAATCCAAATACGGATTGCAAGCTGTATACAAACAGTACTAGCAAAAAAGTAAGGGTAAATACCAGTATTCCATGCTTGAGCTTGGGATTCATACTTGTGTAGAAAAATTATATCGTATATTCAGGTTTGTGAAATACGGCTGATCATCTGGCTTTAGAGCCTTTGGGACATGACCAGAGTGTTAAAAATTCATTCTGATTGGATGTTTCGTTTACCCGAGCTCAATTACACTTGGAAAGGATTTGCAGCAATAATTGCGTAGAATCGTACCCCTCCCTTAAAAGCGCCCTCCAAGGAAGGGAGTATCAAGAGCTTTTCAGCATTTCAAGCATTTTAACCATTTCAGGCACCTAATTTCTTTTGCTAATATGTCTAATATAGCAACTAAATTAGCGCTGGTTTAGTCCAATAAGTCCACGATACCCATATTGTAGCGGGATATTTGCACCGAAACCGCTCCAAACCCCTACTACAACATGAAGCAAGGAGAGGAAATCCCTACCCTGTCCAAAGCTTGGAAAGATGTCTCAACCACTATAAACATGGGGACCTGGAGAGATTCGAACCCATGCCCCATTCAGTGTGATTTACTTCGATGGGTTGTCAATCACGTCTAATGCCTGACTATGATGATTTAGCATTTAACAAATCCCCATATCGGGATGTTGGGATGTCCAGGATGTACAAATTTTCAACGCTTTATTATCGGTGTTGCACACGGTCGTACTTTTTATAAAGGAGGAAATTCGATACACAACCATTTCTTAAGGAAGAGAAAACAATAATGACATTATGTCTTCCTTGGCTGAGACATATCGCTCCCTTCCATCGATTTATAAGGTCATTTTGGCTGGTCCTATAGGAAGGAAAATAGCAAAATGAGCATGTCTTTAATGGTAATTTTCTAAAAGAAACCTACGCTGGCAATCCTAGACCGACGGCGTTCATCTTGCTAAAAAAGCTTCACTGGAGTATCTGACAGGAAATGGAGGCGTGCTGGTCTAAGTTCTACATGTCAACTCTGGATATTGTTATCATATATTGACTTGGATTATCGATACGTATTCAACAAACTTTATAGCAGACAAAATCAAAACTAATCGTACCAGGTTAATACCGAGACCCACACCGTACCCCCTTTTCCATCATCAACCAGAATAATTAACTTGGGGTCGTACCCGAAAGCTGCGCCTAGAATTATCAATGGAACAATGACGATTGCTCCAGCAACTACAGTCAATCCAAACAGTACCCCACAAACCAGGATGACCAATCCAAGGAGTCCCCGACCAATCAAGGAATATACTTTTCTAGCCGATGGCATGGATACCATGGGCTTCTCCTGCGTGTGTGAGGAATTTTTCCCCCGCTCATCATCGGCAATTATTACACCCTGGATTCGGACTCCTGAATTAACAATTTTAAGAATCCTTTCTACTCCTTCAGGTGGTATGCTATACTCATATAAATCGGCAGGGACCAGCTTCCAGCCAAAAGATTCCAGGGGTTGCGTAATCATGGATCCAAACCCGAAAATCTTACAATCTTTCCATCTGTTCTGTTGTGCGATTTTGAGAACAAGGTCGACTTCGCTCATGACCTTAAAATCTTGCCATTGAATGAGCTGAGTGGTGGATTGTGTGGTCATTTGAACCTCCTAATGTACAATACTTTTATATATCGCGGGAATTGAAATTGCCATCCAATTTTCCTCCAAAAAGCCCCCAGTTATTACGAAATTAGGGAATCGATATGGCAAATAAAGAGAATATTTCCCTCTTATCGAAATACCAGATGAAAGTTCTTTACTATAAATGTAAAGAAGGCGCCACGCATGAGGAGATTGCTGAAATTCTCGACAGAGACGTGAACACAATTCAGTATCACATGACGAAAATCTATAAAATCTTAGAAATCTCGGGACCTGGTAAATCAAAAGAGGAGATGGATTCTGAACTTAAAAATGAAATCTGTCCAGTAATTCGGCAGATGTTTGACACCTTTGATGATGTCAAAACATGGGCTCCTTCAATAAAGAAAAACTCAGATAAAGAAAAAGGAGAAGCTACACCACCATACCAGACCCCGTCCAGCCTAGAAAGGGTGCTGAAGCAGACCGAAATTAAAACATCGACTCCTGAGATTATTGAACCACCGCCACCAGGCAGACCCAGAATAAACTGGAACCGTACAATCTTATGGTTACTCGTCGGTATAGCAATCATAGCCAGCTGGAAAATCTTTTTGCATATTTCCGCTACCCGGCAAAGCCCAATCGATACTCCCACCCAACCTGGCTCTACCCAAGCTTTACTTCTACCTGAATTAACCGTCGATCCTACGATCGCGCCCACGATCACCACCGTCTTTACCCCGATACCATCAACCACTCCAACCGTAGCTCCAACGCCTACTGAAATTATCACCCAGGTCTCCTCTAAGGATGGAATGGTACTAATCTACATACCTGCGGGGGAATTCAAGATGGGCAGTGCCAGAGCCGAAGACCCTCAGACCCTCGAAGAGGAAATACCGCAGCACATCGTATCCCTGGATGCGTACTGGATCGACCAGACTGAAGTGACTAACGCACAATATTCCAGATGTGTGTCAGACGGTGGATCATGCACTAAGCCAAAAGATAATACATCATTATCCCGCAGTAGTTATTATGATAACAACCTGTATGCCAATTATCCTGTGATCTTCGTGAGCTGGAGCCAAGCATCTGACTACTGCACCTGGGCTTCCCGACGACTGCCAACCGAAGCCGAATGGGAGAAGGCAGCGCGCGGAACATATGGGTTTATCTACCCTTGGGGAAACACCTTCGATGGCACGAAAGCTAACTATTGCGATCTCAACTGTAATAATGGTTGGAAAGATAATCGATATGACGATGGTTACATTGATACATCTCCCGTCGGGGATTTTCCAGCAGGAGCAAGTATCTATGGTGCCCTTGATATGGCTGGCAATGTATACGAATGGGTAACCGATTGGTTTGAACCTTATAGCCGGATTACACAGGTAAATCCGGTTGGCCCTCCTTCAGGTTCGGAGCATGTCATTCGCGGAGGTTCATGGGGGGATGATCTCGTCCATATTCGCACCGCGGTCCGTTCACACATTAATGTGCCAAATAGCTCGAATTTCATCGGCTTTCGCTGCGTACATTGACCAATATTGAAATTCACGAAACTTTATAAGGGCGCTTCGCTGATTTGAATCACAGCTGTGAATACTGAATCAAACAAGAGTATCTTAAGAAACTGTGAAGGATTAGCCCCTCCCCGGTAGGGAGTTTTAGGGGCTTTCCAGCACGGTCAGCACCTATTTTTGGTTGCTTAGGAAGTACAAAATTACGACTAATTTTGAAGAGAAATTGTCCATTAAGGCCACGATTACCATACTGTATCGGGATATTTGCACCGAAACTGCACTCATTGGGAACGGCGGTATGAAGCAAGGAAAGGCGACCAGTAGCCCTGTCCAGAGCGGGAGAATGCGATCGAATTGCGTGTATCAAACACTTAGCCGCGCCATCATAGCTCCCGTTTCATCCATGTAAGTATCTTATCTTCCGTCTCTTACTCCCATCCCCACATATAATATAATAAAACATCCAAAAAGGGGTAGTGAGGAGCTAATTAATGACCACTCCGACATCTGAAGGAATACTGCACGGGAAGACAGAAGGCTCGCAGTATGCAAGCCTTCTGTTCAAATG
>CAWEKR010000017.1:0-392645 GCA_963809615.1 uncultured Chloroflexia bacterium | reverse complement strand
GCAGCTCGGGATAACCTTTGTAACCCAGGTGTTGGGAAAATCGCACCACGGTTGCGGCATCGAGGTTCAGGGCGTGAGCAAGCTCACTGGCTGTCATGAAGGATGCCTGGATATAGGAATCAAGCAAAAAATCCGCCAACTTGGAAAAACTTTTCGACATGGTTGGTCGATCACGACGAATGCGCTCTTCGTAGGTCATCATCTCCTCCATACTCATCATTTATTAATTCAAAGTGTATCACAATGATAGGGAAAAATGCAAGCGAATTTGCAGGTTTTGTGGAATACAGACAGGTAAAGGTGCAGAAAATCTAGGGTATAATCAGCCCGTCGGGCGGATAGTTCAGTTGGTTAGAACGCCTCTCTTACACAGAGGAGGTCGTAGGTTCGAGTCCTATTCCGCCCACAGATAACCCCCAGAAATGGGGTGTTTGTATTTATATAGATGGGAGATTAGGTAATTACTTGAGTAAAATTCAATCAGCTCGATAATTTCCCGAGAGAAACAATTTTCACCCGATATTCGTCTTTTCACACCAGCTGAGCATATTTATGCAACAACTCATTTCGATAAAACCAGGTAAAAGCAGGATTGAAAAGATTTGGTGCGAATAATTCTTGGTCATTAGGTGCATCTTATTGATTTCCGCATGGATTATGAGCTCTTAAAAAGTGGTTGTTATTATATAGATGGTAGCGATGAATGCCTGCCTTCGAACAGCTGATTGTGTTCTCCGTAGATTGATTTATCGCACCCATCCAGTGGAAACAGAAATCCTTTTTGTTATCTCGACATAGGCTTTCGAGGTATCACTATTCGGTTGCTGAAGAATGATAGGTAACCCTGCCCGTTGGGATGTAATTAAAGCTTCAGCAGCGGTGGGGATTACCCCGATGACCTCATGCCCCAACGTGGTCCTGATCTGATCGATTTTAATTGGAGTAACGAGTGGTGCACGATTGACAACGATAACGCCAAGACGATTCCCGTAAACTCCGCATGACTTCATCTGATCTACAGCGACAATTCCAGATGCCAGAGCGGTTGATTCGGGTTCGATAACTAAGGCGGCCAAATCACATCGTCGAATCGCCGCCTGGGTGGCATCCGTATAATCGCATGGCAGATCAAGGATAAGATAGTCTACCATCGGGCATATAATTTGAATCATCGTCTCCACTTGCTGGGACTCAATCCTTCGGGATTCAGACGCACATTGCGGGCCTACTAAAAGCCTCAAACCTGATGGAAGCCCAATTAAATGCAAAGTGACTTCATGTTCATTAATATTATCTGTATCGTGATCAAGCAGGCTGGCCAACCCTTTTGGCTGATCAAGGTTAAGTTGAGCTGATATTGTCCCATAGTTAGACCTGATTTCAGCAGCAATCACTTTTTTCTCTTGCATGACGAGTGCCGTGGCGATGTTCAGTACTGCAGTTGTTGTTCCAACGCCACCTTTGGCACCAATAAAGGCCAGCACCTTACCCGGGTGTTTGGGTTGGGTATGGCTCACCCGGCGCACACGGCCCAGGAGTGCTTTTATGCGTGCCAAAAGCTCTCCAGGAGTTATTGGTTTGGTGATATATTCATCCGCACCCGCTTCGAGACCTTTGATCTTGTCAGGTACCTGTGCCAAGGCACTGAGCATAATGACCGGTAAATCGATTGTCTCCGGCCTTTTCCTAATTTCTGCACAAACCTCCACCCCGCTCATATCTGGCAACATAACATCCAGGAGGATTAAATCTGGTGACTCGGTTTGGGCTTTACTTATCGCTTCAGCACCGTTCTGTGCAGTTATTACTTCATAACCTTCAGCCTGCAAGGTATAACTGACCATGCGCAATACATTTGGTTCGTCATCTACTATCAGGATCTTTGCGTTCATATTTGTACCCTCAGCCATAAATTAACTGCTTTTCTTCTTGGGAATGGTTACGGTGAATGTGCTCCCTATACCCAATTGACTCTTCACCGTAAGCGTACCTCCATGAGCTTCAACGATTTGTTTAGAAATAAACAATCCCAAACCCGTTCCGAACTTGTTCTGCTTAAGTGTATGGCTTGCTTGAAAAAATTTATCAAATACTTTCAAACAATCTTCTGGGGAAATGCCACATCCATTATCGATAACCTCGATGGTGACTGTGCTGTTTCTCGACTCCATCGCAATCAATATGTCTCCACCCTTATATGAGAACTTAATGGCATTCTCAACCAAGTTTGATAACACGCGGTGCATGCGTGACGGATCCACTTCGGCAAGTAAACGCTTGTCGCTTGGAGAAGCTTTCAAGGAAATTCCGTTTGCTTTTGCTTGTTCTCGAAATGATTCAAGTACTTGATTAATGACCGTGTTTAAATCGACTTCCTCCCAATTCAACACCAAAAAGTTATTTTCCAATCGAGAAGTATCTAACAGTTCATTCACCAATACCTTAAGGCGGTCTACATCTTTTGCAGCACGGGTCAGGAATTCATTCTGAACATCAGAATCTTTTACTTTCCCATTGCGCAGCAGGTCTAAATATCCAATCAGGCTGAATATGGGAGTTCGCAAGTCATGGGATAAACTGGCGATAAATTCCTCTTTTAATAAGAGGAGCCGCTTCTCTGCTTCTATTGCCTGGAACCGCTCGGTGACGTCTCGAGTGATGGCAATGAAGTTTGCAGGAGCGCCGTCTTTATCGCAGATGAGGGCAGCGCTGAGCTCAGCTGGAAAACGGCTGCCATCCTTCCGCAACATTTTGTATTCTATATTTGTTACCTGACCCTCTTCGAGCGTCTTTTGAGCATTTTTCATTGCCAATTGCCGGTCTTCGGGGGCAATCAATTCAAATACATTAATCCCGTACAATTCTCTTAGATTATCATAGCCATGCAGACGCACCGTTTGTTGATTGCATAGAACCAGTTTACCTGCCAGGTCAGTCAGGGTAATACCATCTGGTGATGTGTCCACCAGGGCGCGGTATTTCGCCTCACTTGCACGCAGAACCGCCTCTGCCCGTTTACGCTCGATAACGGGTGTGATTTGAGCTGAGACAAACTCCAGCATTTCCATATCTGCATGAGTGAACCGCACTAGCTCAGTGTAACTTTGAACAGCGATCACACCGAAAATCTTATCACCCATTTTCAAGGGTACTCCGAGCCAATCCACAGAATCAGCTCCAACGAGCTCAACTTCACCTTTTTGAACCAGCTGTGAAAATGCTTGTTGGTCGACTAATAAAGGAGAACCGGTGCGAAGTACGTATTCGGTTAATCCATGGCCTGGTTTCCTGGGAGGATCGGATGTGTCATGTTGATCCACACAGTATGGAATACTGATCAAATCTGCATCGAGATCATAAAGAGCAATGTAGAAATTTTCAACAGGCATGAGATTTCTGAGGGCAGTATGAATGGAGATGTAGAGGTCTTCTAGGTCCTCGGTGATCGCTGCCTGGGAAATAGTATACAATACCTCACGCACTCGTTCCGCCTGTTTACGCTCCGTGATATCGACTTCAGCAGAAATAAAATATTGCGGTTTGCCCTGCTTATCCCTGCGAAGGGAAGTGCTGACATCAGTCCATACAATTGAACCATTTTTCTTAAGATATCTTTTGGTAAATCGGGCTGTGTCTATTTTGCCAGAAAGAATGGAATCATACTCTATTTGACTAACCTCAATGTCATCTGGATGGGTAAGATCCTGCCAGTTAGTCCCTTGGAGTTCATCCGGGTCATAGCCCAGCATATCGCCGAAGGCCTTGTTAACATGGATCTCACCTCCGAGTGAGGTGATTGACTTCCCAATATTTGAATAATCGAATACATACTTGAATTTATCCTCGCTCTGGCTTAGGGCTTCCTCTGCCTCCTTGCGAGCAGTGATATCAGACCAGGTACCAAAAATTTCCAATGGTTTTCCATGTTTATCTTTAAATAATTTCAATTCATCGTACATCCAATGATAAGTGCCGTCTTTATACCTGAATCGATATTCATGCTTATAATGATCATTCTTAAATATAAATGCTAGATTTTCAAGCACTTTTGTTGCGTCATCGGGGTGAAGATGGTTAGCCCAAAATCCTTTCGATAGAAATTCTTCCTTCGTAAAGCCTGTTATAGCATATATGTTATCGCTTACGAATGTAGCATCAAAGTCGCCGAAAGCATTACAGGTGTACAGCATCACTGTACTTGAGGTAACCAACATTTCCATTCGCTGTTGTGCTCTATGGTTTTCCTCTTCTGCGTGCTTCCGGGAGGTGATGTCGACCATGACACCTTGCCAGAACAAGGGGATACCTTTTTTATCACGTAACAATCTCATTTCATCGCTCACCCAGATAATCCTTCCATCGCGGGTCATGATCCTGTATTCCGAGATGAATGGTTCCTTGATTGAGAAGTTTCGCGTATATTCTTGTATCACGCGTTCGCGATCATCTGGTAATATCATTTTGTACCACAAGTCATTATCTGCAATCCACTCCTCTGGTTCATACCCCGTGATCGTTTTAATCTGTGGGTTAATGTACAGAGTCTGAAATATTTTTTCAGCTGAATCAGTATAAATGATAGCCGGAATCTGCTCCACCAGGGCGCGGTACCGTACCCCGAGGGTCAATTTAATTCTCTTTGGCTTTTTACCTGATTTCATTTGACTGTGAGAGGTACTGTCCATATCATTCGGGAGCGGATTTCTAGGCATCCGATTATCTCCATAAAGTATACATATAAATATCACTTCCACCAGGGTTTAGAAAACGGCTGGTATGTTGGTTGAATGCAACAATCATGCCTGAAGTGAATTATCTGTCCATATAATATAAAAAAATTTGCCCCCAGAATGTAAATACATATTACAAGGAAGTAATTCACAGTATGTAATTCATGGATGACATAATGAAGGGGTTCCGAGTTGTAGGATATTTATCCGTGAACCACTCTGAACGTACGTAGAGTTTTGAGGTGTGGAATAGCGAAGTCTTAGGATTACTACTTAAATAAAATCATAACGCCCAAAAATGAACTGAGCTGCCGCATTCGGTTGAATCAAAGTCATATGAAATATGAACGACAGCCTCCTCTTATTCGATATTGAAAGGAAATTCAGAAGCAGTTGGGAGGTAGATAACTTGAAATAAAATTGAAAGCAATTACTGTTCAACAATAGCTACTTAATATTCGTCGTAGGATTGTACTTGCTACGATCCAATAATGGCGATGGAAATAACAACCTTATAGCTTACCTTGCAAAGAGGGGTCGTACGTCCGAGTTCAACATCGCCCAAATGAGTACCTACTCTATGTGCGGGTATTTACGTTCGAAGTACCTCCAAGATGATGAGATAGATGGCTAAGTGCGCGGATAGGCTCGTGTCCCTTTACCTTCAGGCACATATGCCCAGGTGGAAACGGGAATATTACCTTCGGTCGTATTTACCTTTACAAATCACAGCTGTGTATTATTTAGACTGAGGAAACAGGCCATTACCACTATTGTCAAATGTTGACTGAAAATCTGCACTTGCCGCTTGGCAAGATTATCTATGTCCCGATGCCGGAGCATGGTCCGAATTGGCGATTTTCTCTGCATATAAATAAACAGATTGCGACTATCTGGTAAATAACGGCTGGATCATTAATTAACCACATAACGGGTACCTGTATGGTAGTCCAAATTGCTTGCTTATGAACACGTCGTGGTATACCCATAGGATTCATGGGTGGGCAGATGGGCCTGGGGGTAAGGGGGTGCAGGCCTATGGATCCGGCGTGTCGAGAGATCAACCATGGTAATTTTTTTCCTTTCATATATCCGTGGACCCCTGCCAGAAAGAAGCATTGGAAATACCGATTCTTGTCTGCGATGAAATATTGAAACCCTCACCTTGCTAAATCTTGTCGAACGATGCTTGTGGAGAACTGAGACCAAATGAAATCAAGCTCATCGTGGTCTGGTGAAGCCAATATCCCAATCCTTGATAAACCTGGCTGACCAGTCTCCTGGTGGGTAAGGATTAAGAGAGTAACGATTATGGCAAGCTCGACAGCAACAGTACTGATCCGGTCGATAAATCGGCACGCAAAGCTCAGAAGCTGCGCGAGGTTAGAGCTGGCCAGAGCGAGTGGGTTATACATCCGGGACTTGACAATTCTGAGCTGGAGGCCACGGAACTGGATGGCAATCAATTTCGCCAGGCGGATGATGAATTCTGGATATCTCAAGCAGCGAAAGATAAAGTAAAAGCAGAAGAGGTTATTCTTACTAAGCTGGAGGGTGCAGGTAGTTGTGTGCGGGAAATGATCTATTATCTTTGATATAAATTCCCAGAATTTAACCCCCCGGAACGGAATAGTTCAAGCTGGAGCATATTTTTCCCCCATCAATGCTAAAACATCCTGCATGGGGCGGTCAAATGGACCTAATCGTTCCATCTTTAGGCTGGTCACCGCAGCGGCCCAGATGCCTGCCTGGGAGGGATTCTTGGTTAAGCGCATAGCCATATATGCGCCGATACAGGTATCACCCCGACCACTGCGACCAGATAAATTGAGGGGATAAAACCTCGCATGATGATACTCCCCATTCGAGTAAACCAGGACACCGTCCCGATGGGTTAAAACCACCTCTTTAGCGCCCATCTGGGCGAATATCTGAGCAGCCTTATAAATATCGGCTTCACCGGTGAGAAATTCTGCCTCAACAGCATCGCTCTTTAGTATATCAATATGCGGTAACGTCGTCTCCATCTCTTTCCAAGGGGCATAGATTAGATCCTGCCCCTGGAGCACGCGCACGAATCCCTGCATATCGGCACCCAGGAGAACTTTTTTCTTTTTGAGGGAAAGGATCACATCCAGACCCACTTCGCCGCGCAGGCTCGAGCCGATGACCGCTGCCCGGGTGTGTAATCCGTCCACATCCTGAGCTGAGATCGTCCCGGCAGTGTTGGCAACGCGTAGATGACGGAGATCGGGATCACTGGATGGATATTCCAAGATCATCAAGGTCGAAGATGGGGTATAGGTTACGAAACAATCAATACCCTCGCGGATAAACTTATCCACGACCCGTTTATCTTCCTTGGATAATCGAGTGACCACGGCAACTTTTAATCCCAGCCGATGAGCAGCATGGGCAGAATAATTGATTGCCCCTCCATCCACATATCTAACCCCGGATGGAGAAATGATCGTGTCCTTGGTGTAGTTTCCGATACATACCAGGTCATAAATCGTCTCAATACTCATAAAGCAGGCAACCTCTCCGATTCAGTTTACGAACAGGTGAAGAACCCAGTAGATTCCTGCGCCAACCAATGCAGTGACGGGAATCGTAAAAATCCAGGCCATGACAATCTCCTGGGCAACACCCCAGCGCACCTTGTTTTTTCTTTCTGCAGCACCGGCACCCATGATCGATGAACTCACAACCTGGGTGGTGCTTACCGGACCTCCAACCAGCGATGCTCCTAGAATTACCGAGGAGGAGGCCAGCTGAGAGGCAAACCCATCCACAGGTCGGATTCGATAGAATTTGGCCCCCAGCGTGCGAATTAACCTCCAGCCACCGAGCGCCGTACCGAGGGCAATCATGGTTGCACAGGATAACTTGACCCAATCTGGCACTCGAAATACGACCAGATAACCCCCGGTAACCAGTGCCAGGGTGATGATCCCCATCGTTTTTTGGGCATCATTCGTGCCATGCGAGAGAGCCAGTGTCAGCGAAGTAAAAATCTGCCCGCGCTTAAAGTATTTGTTCACACTTGGCGATGCATTCCAGCATATTAGGAACAACAACCTGAGGACAAGGAATCCGAATATGAATCCGAGAATCGGTGAAAATAGCAGGGCAAGCAGTACTTTTGCCAGTCCCGGTAGGAGAATTGCTTCCCAACCCGCATCAATCACTACCGCACCCACCAGACCACCGATCAAGGCGTGGGAGGAGCTGCTTGGAAAGCCCAGGTACCAGGTTATTAGGTTCCACAGGATGGCGCTGGCTAAGCCAGCCAGGATGACGAGGAGATTAATCGCTTCCGCTACAATTACCTCGTTGCCGATCGTCTCAGCCACAGCCACTCCGAAAACGAATGGTCCGATAAAGTTGGCAATGGCGGTCATTCCCAGGGCGACACGAGGGGACAGTGCCCGGGAGGAGATCATAGTGGCAACGACATTACTCGAATCGTGGACGCCGTTTAAAAAATCAAATATTAGCGCAAGTATGATGACTGCGATGATCAATGGATCCATTTATCCATCCCGCTAGGTGATTTTTACCACAATATCGGCAATAACATTGGCTGCTTCATCCCCACGATCGGCTGCATTACTGAGGTGGCGGTAAACTTCGCGCGACTTTAACATCTTCATCACGTGTTTAATGTCCTCAGCCCCACTGAAGAGATCTGCCAGTGCTTCCCGATAGACGTCTTCGACTCGGTTCTCAAGGTTTTTGGCGCGTTGAGCATGCTCATTGGCGACTTCAGGGTGCAGCTCCAGGCGGTCAACCGCCATTAATAATTCGAAGGCTGCATCCCTGAGTATCGAAGCAATGCGCAGCATAAACGGGGTGGGTCGCACTTTGAGCACTTCCATTTCAGTCACGGTGCTGTAAGCGTAATCCAGAACATCATCAATGGTCCGAGATAAGGAGAAGATATCCTCACGGTCAAAAGGGGTGATAAAAGTCTTATTGAGCTCTGAAATCAGGATTCGCCTGGCTTCATCGGCTTCCTTCTCGGTTGTAACGATCAGCGCTGCGGCAGCAATGTCTTCTGCCATATACGCTTTTAAGGCTTCCATACCTTTCAAGGTCAATGCCGCCTGATCGTGGATCAGCTTGATAAAGATACTTTCGCGTTTTTTGAAATAGCTGCGCATAGCATAACTCCTTTGGCAACTAAATTGGTCTAACACAACCAGCTTCGACGAGATGCGCTATCCCATCCATTACCTGTGCAAGAGTATTGCCAGGTAGCAGCTCTAAAGTTCGAAACGAATCCGCCGGCAGATAACGGACAAGGGCTTTAAAATCGATCTCACCCAGACCTGGAGCGAGGTGGTCGGTTAAACCGATCACGTCATGGAGATGCGAGCCAAATATCCTCGTAGCGTAGCGCTCCAGCCATTCCATGGGTGGAAAAAAACCAAGCCTACCGAGCGCCTGGGCATGACCCACATCGTAGATGAAACCAAGCCGGCTGGAATCTGCCAACTGCAACAACTCTTCCATCTCATCGATAATGGGTATATCCATGTAGTGGTAGCGGTTCTCCAACCCTAACTTGACGTTAAATATTTCGGCGTGCTCGAGAAGCTCTCGAAGGCTCTTTTTTACTGCACGCAAACGAGGGCCAGCCTGACGCAACCTGGATTGAATAATTTGGGATTTAATCTCCTGATAATCTTTTGTGAGGGTCTCTCCAGCCTTGAACAGGCGACGCAGCTGGTTTTCAAAACCATTTTCTGTGGATACGTTCCCACAATGGATAACGACGACTGGAGCACCCAATATATTTGCCAGGTGGATGCTTTGCTTTACGGCTTGCACCCCCTGCATACGAGAATTCTCGTTTTCCGAAGATATGATCCAGTCCCGTTTCACCAGGTCCTTGGTGGGGATATCTGCCGGGCATGGTTCGTGAATACTGCTGAACTGATAATGATTAAAATTAACCAGGTTGAGCATCTCAGAATCTACTTGATGGTTCAGCTCGATTTTTTGAAACCCCAATCTCCTTGAGACTTGGAAGAAATCATTCAAGTCGGGGTAATTCTTAATCGCCCACATGGTGGACAAGGTTGCATTCGTGGGCTGGTTATCCTTGATCATCGACATCCTAATACCAATGAAAAAAATATAAATAATTGCATCGATCTAGTTCAAAATCGGTAGTGATGCCAGCTCTGAAAAATCCTGGATGAAGAAATCAGCTTGTGCATCGGGATCGAAGTTAAAGGCTACCGTTATTAATCCAACCTTCCTGGCACCCTCCAGTTCGGAGGTTTTATGACCCACAAAAATGGCCTGATTGGGTGCGAGCCCCAATTGGTCCAGGGCAAGTTGGTAGATGCGCGGATCTGGTTTTTGAACCCCCACTTCGCTGGAGGGGGTGATTGAATCCCATAGGTGACCGATCCCGCCGCGTTCCAGCTTGCTGAGTTTGACATGCAAGGGTTGGGCGGTATCGGTGATAATACCGAGATACAAACGCCGGGCCTTGAGCGTATTTAGAGTCTCGAGCGTATCATCGAAGAAGAGGATCTTATTCTTTTCTTGTAGCGCGGTCTTCAACCCTTTTGAGACTAAAGCTGGATCGGTGATCCTGTAGAGCTTGAACACAGCAGTTTTATACTGGTCAAAGGATAGCTGACCGATGAAGGCCTGGTGGCGGAGATGATTTATCTCAGGATCCGGATCATCCATACCAGGAGACCCATAACGCTTGATGAAGGAATTTAACTCCTGGTCTTTATCTTTTCGATAATATAAAACACCATCGGCATCGAACAGGACTGCCCTGGCTTTATTGCCTGACGGCTTTTTTGTTTTCGCTTGCGTGTTGGATCGATCTTCCTTGTGCAGGATATCCAATAATTCAGTCATATCGTTCAAGATCAGATCGGGGGTAGCACCTTCGTCAGCTTCACCGTGCTTGAATTCATGCTTTATCTGTATGGCTAATTTGAAACCGGCGCGCTTGGCACCGAGGATATCCCGGTTGATTCGATCGCCTATATAAATACATTCACTCGTCGGGGTATTGGAAAGGCGGGCAGCGTAATGGAATATGGCTGGATCAGGTTTTCGCCGTGTATACTCACTGGATAACACGATGGGATCAAAGTAATGTTTAATCCCGTACTGACTCAAATTTAAAGGTACCTGACCACGACTGGTGACATTACTGATCAAGCCGATTTTATAACCCATGTTTTTAATGGCCCTCAAAACAACCGGCATTTCTGGGCGCATCTCACGGTGATAGTAACGGGTTTCGATCCAGACCATCAAATCATCGGCGATCGCATCCAGTTGAGGAAAGTCTTGCGAATAATTAGCCAAGATATAATTACGCCAAACTAGTTTTGCCGGGAGCTCGTCTAAAGTTCGCAACCTCCACTGGTGATAGCTTGCAAGCCCTGCGGTCACTAATTCATATAGCTGGAGGTCGGTCAGGCCCAGGTCCAAGCCTTTGGAGGATAAATTGGATTGAAATTCAGGTGTCAATGCCAGGCGCATCTCGGGTGAATACCAATAGGTATCAACCGTGCCTCCCATATCGAAAAAAACTGTCTTAATTGGCATTGATTATCTCCGCCTTTCGAAAATACCCCACCATCGCACCTGGAATTTGGTTGTATTCCAAGTGTTTTCCAGTTCTACTTTTGATCTTCTATTATTTAACCCGAATTTATTGCCATTTCTTTGGACACGGGGTAAAATCCGTGTCCAAAGAATTTTGTTTAATAAGTCCCCAATTTAGCCACCCAAAGCATTAACAGTCCAGAAATCACGGACCTGGCTACCAATTTGGTACATCAGGAGACCATTGTCCGGCCATAGACCGGCTTCGGTAAACGGCGGTGCATCTTGCGGAGCGGGAAAATCGGTTCGACCGGGCCAATCACCCATCACGTTCCACGGTTCGTATCCTTCCTGAGTCAGTGCAAAACGGGTGTACAACTTAGCCGCGTTCGGATGAGGTGCATTGGCAGCAATGCCCAGGAAGGTCGTGCCAGAAGTACCCATGACAGGTTTCATACCTTCACAGGCAGTAAAGGCGATCTCGCCATTAAGCGTATCGCGCATTTTTGAATACGAGGTGTTGCCCATGCCAGCAGGGTCGGTCATATCAAGGGTTGCCATGGCTTCAAGGATCTCATCCCCGCCGGGCATCACCACCAGGTTTGGATTTTTCGCTAATTTTTTGACCCATAACCAACCGGCATTGGGGGTATCGGTACCATAATCAGCATCCGTGGTCCATTCTTTCCCGGTGTTCTCTTGATAGGCAGCCGCGAGCTCATCACCGTGACCAATCATGGTGACGAAAAAGCTGATTTTATCGGCTTCGGCTAATGGGTCTTCGAAATAGATTTTGTTCTGGTAAGAACCGTCCACGAGCTGCCAGATATTACTGACCGGGCACCCACTCGGGTTTTGCTGATTGTTATAGCCCCACACATCACCACCGTAGCGGGCAATCGCATATGGCTGGTCAGCAGAAGTGGGAAGCACACTGGCAAATTCACTGGGGATAAAGGGTAATACAATCCCCTCTGGTTGTAAGATTCCAGCGAGCTGCATCATGTCACCCGCAAAGAATACATCGCCGATAACATTATTGGCATTATGCTCCTCTTCCATCTTGGTCGAAATACCCTCTGTGTCATAACCTTCAAGGGTGATATCGGGATACATTTCGTTCCAGATGGCGATCTGATCTTCGATGCGGGAAGAGCCTGCATAAACGACTACTTTGCCTTCTTTCTTGGCAGCTGCTTCAATCGCGGCCCAGTCTTGATCGAGGGTAAAGTAAGGTCCCAGCTGATTGTCTTTGAGCCACTGCTCTTCAGCAGAGAGTACCGGGGGAGCCGTGGGAGCCTGGGTTGCTGAGGAGACCGGTGCCTGGGTTACTGGAGCGGCGGTGGGAGTAGTCGCACAGCTGGCGACAAAGCTTGCCATGATTAAAATGCACAGAACCTTAAAGATTATCTTCATTACATCCTCCTTGCACTTGGTTGTTTGATGATTATGTTTTTTATATCAGTAATGATCGGGTCTGATCTACTTATTCTCCTCCTTTCAGGGTAGCCATGAATCCAAACAATCGCACAATAATCATGAAGAAACCCATCCTGGAAATCTAACATCTCATTCGAAAAACTATTCTGTGTATACCCCTATGATCAGTTGGTGTTAATAATATTGCCGGTTTCCTTGTTAAACAGGTTCAGCGTAGCCGCATCGAATTTCAACCAGATCTTATCATCCATCTTAAATTTACTGATCCCCATTTCTTTGACATTGAGCTCGATGGGTCCACGCTTGGCTACAATGGTCGTCTCTGAGCCAGCGGGGAGGACCGAATACGCAGAAAATTCGACACTATCGGGAACCGGTTGGGTAGTGATACCGATATCTTCAGGCCGGATGGCAATGACTACATTTCCGAATGCATCGCGGGTTACCATCTTCAATTTAAAATCACCCACGTTTACCAGATCGCGTCCATCGATAACGCCGTCTAACAAGTTCACCTTAGGATTGCCGATAAAGTCGGCGATGAAAAGATTGGCTGGGTAATGATATATCCTGTCCGGGGTATCCATTTGTTGGATGACGCCTTCACGCATCACCGCAATATTGGATGACATGGTCAGGGCTTCGACCTGGTCATGTGTGACGTAAATGGTTGTGGCACCCGAACTGAAGTGGAGACGTTTCAGCTCAGCGCGCATATCCATTCGCAGACGGGCATCCAGGTTGGAAAGCGGCTCATCCATGAGGAACACCTTGGGCCGGTAAGCGAGCATGCGCGCCAGAGCGATGCGCTGCTGCTGTCCACCACTCATCTCGCGTGGGTAGCGGTCCTCATATCCCTCCATTTTGACTTCAGCCAGGGAATCTTTTACCCGTTTCTGCATCTCTTCCCTGCCCATTTTTTGAATCTCAAGGGCAAAAGTGATGTTTTTATCCACCTTCATATGTGGCCATAAAGCATAGTTCTGAAAGACCATTCCGAGCTCGCGCTTGCCCGAAGCCAAAGAAATTCCTTTTGCATGGGAGAAAACTAATTTGTCTCCAACATAGATTTCACCCCCATCTGGGTCTTCCAAACCGGCTATACAGCGTAAAAGCGTCGTTTTTCCGCAACCGGACGGACCGAGCAGGGTGAGGAATGACCCGGATTCAACGGTCAAGTTGACCCCGTTGACCGCGGTAACATTTCCAAAACGTTTGGTAAGATTATTTATTGTGATCGTTGTGCTCATAGTTTCCTCTGGTTACATACCAAGACCTTTTTTAAGACTGCCGCCCCTGAACTTACCAATCAGGAAGTTTCCGATCGTTACCAGCACAATCAAAATGATAATTACCGCATTTGCCATCTGATCATCACCATTCTCCTTGTAACGCATGGTTTGAGTTGCGAGGACCATCGTGGTGGGTGTCACCAACAAAATGATCAGTGATAATTCACGCATGGTGGTAATAAATGTTAGTAGGAATCCAGAGACGAATCCACTGCTGGTTAGAGGGAAAATGATCGTCCTGAAACGCTGCCAGAGATTAGCTCCAGCAACCTGGGCTGCCTCCTCCAATTCCCTCCCCACTTGAAGCATGGCAGAAACCCCGGTACGGGAGGAATAAGGGATGTGCTTGGCGACAGATACGACCACCAAGAGTGCAAAAGTTCCATATAGTGGTGGTATTGGGCCCATCTGCCTGGCGAACATGGAGATATAGACTGCGCCAAATGCGATACCTGGAATGACATAGGGGATGAATGCCAGCTGCTCCACCAGCTTGGATAAGCGCGTGCCTCGCCCCTTTACGATCACATAGCCGAGGATGACCCCAAAGAAGGCGGTGAAGAAAGCGGTGAATATGGATAGCTTGATTGAATTCCAGGCATAGAAATAAATCTTGGGATTCCGCAATACCCCTGGCGAGCCATTGTTGATCGTTTTAACGCTCTCCCCAATCCAGTTATGCAAGGTGAAGTTATCCAGGCTATAGACACCTGATCTAAGCATAAAGGTATCCATCAACAGCAACCCCAGTGGAAGGACAATGACGCATACCTGGAAGACGATCACGGCTGCCAGGAGAATTGCTTTCGACCTGCCGAGCCTGGTCTTATTCGCCATGAAGCCACGCCCACCGATCGTCTCGTAACTTCGGCGCGTCCCTACTACTCTCTGATTAATTCCGATTAGGATCATTGAAAACAAAATTAATGTGATCGCCAGGACAAACCCATCCGCTTTATCACCGATATTCATGGCAGAGCGGATCATGGTCGAAACGGTATAGTATTTAACTGGCACACCGAGGAGTGCAGGGCCACCATAAGTGCCCATGACTTTAGAGAAAGTCATAATGAAACCGGAGAGTAAAGCTGGCAGGACAAGCGGGAAGGTGATCTTGCGTAAAATGCGGCTTCTCTTCGCACCCATCAAGTCTCCGGCTTCTTCGAGGCTTGAATCGATCGACATCAAGGCAGCGGTGACGAACAAGAAAAAGAATGTGTAGTAATGAAGGGCCGAGCTGATCATGATCGGTACCGGACCGTAAGATAGCCAGGCAGGCGGGCTTTGGCCGAGTAAATATTCAAAGACCCCGGACGATCCGCCGGTAATCCGATTCTTAAATAGTACTGTCCAGGCCTGAGCAATGGTCCACCCCGGCATGATATAGGGCAATACAGCTAATTGAGTAATGATTATCCTGCCAGGCATATCCGTGCGGGTGCATAACCAGGCTAACCCTCCACCGATTAACAGTGCGAGCCCGGTCGCGCCGAAGGAGATGACCATGGAGTGCTGTAATGGGTCATACAGATAGGGCTTGGCCATATCACTGGTGAACATGCGGATGTAGTGAAATAAGGTGAGGCTCCCGACTTGAGCATCCGGAACTCGAAAGACATCCTTGTCTTGATAGGTAATGGTGGTCACGACCATCCGGAACAAAGGAATAATCACCAGGTAGAACATGATGATCAGCATAAGAATCGACAGGACCACCTTGGCGCTGGTCAACCAGCTAAATGTCCGTCTAAAAGAGGCCGGCAGATGAAAGGAGGGGGTTTTAGATGGGCTGGCGGTAGCTGACATGAACATTCTCCTCTGGTTGTTTCGACTAATCAGGCGGAGGACCCGTCGGTAGTTTTTAGTCGTTCGCGCATCTGATCCAATTTATCCAGGTTGTCCATTACCTGAGTGCGTTCCTCCTGGGCAACTGCCAGCAGGAGAGAATTAATGATCGTCATGGGTACAACCAGGGAGTGGAATTCGGATACCGGGCCACGCTTGGCAGACAGGACCACGTCTGCTTTATCTCCGATAATTGAGCCCAGCGTATCGGTCAGCATGATCACCGGACATTTGGTTTCGTTGGCATAATCAAGAATGATCTGGAGTGCCCCTGATATATCAAAGAAACAGATCACAAATAATAAGTCTTGATCGGTCATTAATAACAGGGGCTCTAACATTTCCCGCCCGGCAGTCGTAAGGGGGATCACCTGCCATCCAAAACGACCTAACCGAATCTCCATTAAACTAACCAGTGAGACGGATGGACCGACTCCAAAAACAAATATGCGTTTACGAGCCCGGATCATCTGAACAGCCAGCTCGAGTGACTTCCGATCGATTGTGTCCAGAGATTGGGTGAGGTAATCAATTTCGGAGACGACCAGCCGGTCAAATATATCACCTGCTTCGCGTAGATCGTCCAGACGGCTACGCAGTCGGGCTGAATGGGTGACCCGGTGACGGAAGGCTTCCTGAAGTACAGTGCGCATGGCGGGGTAACTTGAGAAACCGAGTGTACGCGCAAAACGAACCAGGGTTGCTTCGCTGAGACCCAGCCGGTCGGCAATTTCACCCGCGGCGAGAAAGGCAAACTCTTCTTGGTTCTTCCTCAAGTAATTTGCGATGCGTTTCTCACTTTTGGTGAGCTGTTTATAATTATCGCTGATGACCTGGCTGAAGTCGACGATACTTTGATTATAGGTAACCATAGGATATCTCACCTGTTATGCGATGTTATTGCCATGCATTTTGTGAAATAATGAAAGGGATGTTACATTTGAAGATGATACATCATTTATGTAAATTTTGCAAGTGTTCTTTCATTATTTATCTAACATTAATCTTTGCCTCCGGTAAATCATGCTTTACCCAGAAAAATCCTTTTTCTCGATTTGTGTACCTGAAAGTGAAATCTTCGAACCGTTGGTAGTGCAGCGCTATAGGGATGGCACCTCTTCCACTTGGACAGTATCCGCAAGGGTTTCCACCAGGGAAAATGATCCCACCGCAGTCCCGTCCAGGCTGGCAGCTGCGGCTCCGCAGGCGACACCCCAACGCAGGACATCGATTCCTTCCTTGTTATTCTGGAGAGCCCAAACCACTCCGGCTACCATCGCATCACCGGCACCAATTGGATTGCGCTGCTTAACTTCCGGTGGTTTTGCCCACCAGATATGGTTTCCATCTGAATAGACTGCGCCCGTTTCTCCGAGAGAGATTATTACCTGCCGGGCACCGAGGGTGTGAATGGGATGAACTGCTTGAACAGCATCCTTAATTGTGGCCACCCGGATTCCTGTCAGCTCGCTTGCTTCGATGGAATTCGGTTTCACCAGGTAAACAGCGGATTGACAACCCAAGAATAAGGCTTCGCCTTGGGTATCCAACACGCCATGTGCCCCGGATGCCTGCACCAGATCGATTATTTTTGCGATATAGGCGGGTTCAATCCCAGGTGGAGGACTACCGGACAATATCCACCAGTCACCAGGCTTGATCAGCGCTCTGAGCTTATCCAACAATGCCGCGGCTTCAAAATCTGTCACCACCGGACCCGGCTCATTGATTTTAATATAATGCGCATGGTCCTCCGCTACGACGCTCAGATTAGTGCGCGATTCGCCAGCGATATGGATGAAATCCGTCCTGAGTCCCAAACTGGTCAAACCTGCCTGTAATTGTTCTCCGACCCCTCCACCGATGAATCCAAGCGCAATGCTGTCTTCACCCAACGCCAGCAACGCACGCGAGACATTGAAACCTTTCCCGCCATAGTCGATGCGGATGGACCGGGCGCGCAAGACCTGGTCCAGGGTGATTTCCGGCACGGTCAGCTCGCGGTCGAGCGCAGGATTAAGCGTGATGGTATAGATCATCGCGGTTAGAAAGGTTTAACGAAACATGGACGGAAATATGGTTTCAGTAAGCATCTGGTTTATCGGAATTTATCCCTGATCGGTGATCCGGGATAGGCATGCTGGAAATCCTATAATATTATCGCTGATTTGACCCGTTTATCAAAGCTCACAAGCGCGGTCAGACCGATACTTCGTAAATCCTCCCGAGTTTGGTGAATATGGAACCCCACATCTTCAACTTTGTGAGCATCCGAGCCGATGGAAACGATTGGCTCAAGCCCATGCTGTTTTGATTTCGAAAGATAGCTGCGCAACAATTGTGTTGACGGATAGATTTCGTTTACCGGCATTTTTAAGCCTTTTGTATTGACTTCGATGCCGACCTGACATTCGATCAAGGCATCGATGAATAGCTCCGCTGATGCGCAGTACTCGTCATAGGGGAGGATAGGTGTCAGCAGGTTCGAATATTTTTTAATCAGATCGGGGTGAGCGATGACATCAAACAGACCCGATCGAGCAGCCTGGGCTTCCAGCTCAAAATATTCCCGATAAAGCATGCTGAGATCGCGACCTGCGAAGAAACCGGGTGCCAGATCTTTATTGGAAAAGAAGCCACCTTTTATATCATGGATCGAACCCAGGACCAGGTCAAATGTCCCTCCGATATGCTGCGCATAGTCATTAAGCGTGGCAGCGATGTCTGATTCCCGGTTCGGGTAATAATCCATTTCAATCCCCATAAGGATGGTAAGCTGAGGGTAGCGCAACCGACACGCCCGGATATTCTCCCAATGGGTAATCAGTGCGGCTGGGGATATCGTGTAGTTCGGTTGGGTGAGCATGACATGGTTGGTAAAGGCGATTTCGCCAATACCCAGAGAGAGGGCGCGTTCACAGGCGCTAGCCTCCGTCATCTTCCCATCTATGGTTACGGCCGTGTGGAGATGGTAATCCATTCCTTTCAAAGGGTACATGCGGTTATCATCTTTAAATAAAGTTTCATCGATCCAGGATCCTTTGTATCTGCGGGGTTGCCCATAATGCTGCGCCGGTGGTATCAACCACCATATCGCAGATTGCCATCTGGGGTATGTAGGCGATCTGGGCCATAATAAACTGGTCTTTAAAAAACCGGTTGCGGAAGTAAGTGGGTTCGTACTTCATGCGGTAGTCAATATCCCGTTTCCATTTACGTTTCAGCCGGACGGGTCATCGGTGAGATAGACCACCTTGAATCCAATCAGATGGGACACTTCTTCAACGAGAAACGGGAAATTTCCTTCGATGAAGATAATATCGGCGGGTTCAACCTCGACGGGCACACCACCTGGCTTAAGCTTACCCTCCAAATCATGGCTCGAAGTGGCATATACAAAGTCATATCTTGGGGTGGTGATAGCATGGCCCTGGCAGATCCGTTCCAGGCTGTTTTGGAGCAGCTTCAGATGGAGAGCCTCCTTACCTTGCGTATGGATGCCTCGCTCTTCCCGGTAATCGCGATCGGTTAAGAAATTATCCATCTCGATCGAGGTGGTTGCCTGACCCGATTGTCGAAAAGCCGTGTGCAGGCGTTCGACAATCTCCGTTTTCCCTGCGGCGGTCTGACCGGCGATGGCCAGCACGACCGGGCTACCGCGTTCAGCGATGAGCTTTTGGGCGGCATGGATAAAGGCCTGATCGACCTGTGCATTGGCTTCTTTGAACGCTTGATAACCAATATCCTGGATGGTTTCAAACAGCTTTTGCTTGGGTTCGAACTGGAGATAGGGCTGACCAGCATGATGGCTTATCACCTGACTGGTAAAGTAGCAGGTGCGGTGAAGGAAATAGAACCCACGGATATCAAAATAAAAATGTTGGTTGACCCATTCTACTGGATAAAGACCAGTCACCAATCCTACGAACAGCATATTCGCCAGAGATAGGATGGCGGGATCCAGAATAATTCGCTCACCCTTCAGGGGCTTAATCTGGATCGAGCGGTAAAAATCGATATCATTTATTCGCTGTTCGACCCTTTGGCAATCGTCAAGCTGGACGGAAGACCAATCGCCATGCAGCGGCTGCAGATTGTTCAACCCATACCGAAACTCGTACAGCTCCATACCGGTGATGCCTGGGTTAATCAGTTTCATCTTTTCAAACAATGCAGCGGAAAATTCATTGGGGTCAGCTAATAACTCGTTGTGAGACATCAGTATTCCTTCCAGTACATTATTTTAATACACGATCAAGTCGTCTCTCGCAAATCAGGAGCGCGCTTCCAGTCAGGCCATTTCACGCACACGGGGAAATCGAAAGAAAACATAGATCCCGTATGCGAGCGATATTGATGCACCGATGGCGACAGACAGTGCAGCGCCGATCCAATCGGCGACAAATCCAGCCTGGAGACCACCCAATTGATGCATCCCCTGGGTTACGAGTGAATATTGACTCATAATACGACCGCGGAGTTCGTCCGGCGAATGGATCTGGATCAAGGTATTGGCCAGGGTGTTTTGAAAGACCTGTCCCATACCCACCAAGACCATTAGAAGCAGGGAGATGATGAAGGTTTGCGAGTTTACGAATAAGAGCAATAAGGCTGGCAGTCCGAGATTTCCGAGCGTGAGCAGTCGGCCACGCCGGGCACTCGCTGGCAGGGATGCCACCAGGAACGCTCCGGCGACTGCACCAATCCCGATGGCAGAATAGAGCATGCCAAGGGGGAGCGCCTGGGGTTCCTGGCAGGTAAGAGAATGGGCTGCGCCATGACACAAGAAGGCAACGACAGATTGAGCACTACCACTCAGCATGTTTGCGGAGAACACGGGCAATAAAGTCTGGTAAGGACGGGACAGAAAGGAGGTCACTGCCACCAGGCTCATCAGGACGAGCAGCAGCTGCTGGCTGAGCACATAACGGATCCCCTCGACCGCATGAGTAATTATCGCAGGTCTGTGCTCTTTCGACTGGAGGACCTGGGGAAGATCCCGCATCAACAGAAGACTGCCAATTACCGCCAAAAAACTAAGGCCATTCAAGAAAAATGCGATCGCCTCACCCATGATGGCTACCACCACTCCTGCCATCACCGGACCAAGGGTACGTGCAGTGTTGTGAATGGCTGAATTCAAGCCGATCGCGCTGGTCAGATCCTCCTTTCCTTCCACCATCTCGACGACGAATGACTGGCGTGAGGGCATATCGACTGCTTTTAGGATGCCCAGGATCAATGCCATCAGATACACGTGCCAGACACGCACGAGACCGGTCCAGGTGAGGGCCGCCAGTATCAAAGCCTGGCATGCCATCAGGCTTTGGGTGATCACCAGGATCCTGCGCTTGGAGACACGGTCGGCGAGCGAGCCCCCCCAGAAAGAGAACGGCAGGAGAGGGATTACGGTCATCAGGTTAACAATGCCCAATGAGATTGCGGAACCAGTCAGACGATAAACCAGCAGCTGCTGCGCCATGGACTGCATCCAGGTGCCAATCAGTGACACTCCCTGACCGAAGAACCACAGCTGGTAATTACGATGCCTTAGCGCCCGAAAGGCGGTATTGAACCGGGTGCCCGCTCTTATTCTTGGCACCCGGAGCTTAAGCGCCATATTTAGCCAGCCGCATGGCATTCGCCAGGGCTAAGGGCATGATTTGGGTAGCTGGGATGGTTCCCAGGCTGCCTCGGGCACAAGCCTGCTCGCCAAACTCGGCAATCCCATCCGGGCGGACGTAAGGCGAGTAGACCAGCAGCGGAACTGGATGCCAGGAGTGAAATTTTAGCATAGCGGGCGAAGAATGGTCTCCGCCGACGATGATCACATCTGGTTTGAGCGCTAATAAGCGAGGGATAAATGCATCGACTTCTTCGATCGCATTTACTTTACCTTCGAAATCCCCATTTTCTCCACAGGTGTCAGTCTTTTTAACGTGCAGGTAGAAAAAATCGAACTCCTGCCAGTATTTTTCCAAAGCGGTGAACTCATCATCCAGTGTTTGACCATCCAGGTCCAATACCTGCATTCCAACCAGCCTGGCGACACCCCGATACATGCCATTTACGGCAATAGCTGCCGCGTGCAGGCCGTACCTTTCTTGATAATTGGGTAGGAGCGGCAGTTTGGCAAACCCGCGCAGTAAAACACCATTGGCAGGATAGTGCTCAGCTAATACTTTGAGGGCTGCGGCGATGAATGTGTTGATCAAGGATGCAGCGCGTGCGGAATTTGCAGCGGTCGCGCGGACAGGGAGTGGGGGGACACCTGTTTTCTGGGGATCGGTCTCTGATAAAGAGGCGCATAAACCAGAGGCTCGCAAGATTAAAGCAAAACGGTGCTCTTTGACCGGTTCGATGAAGATTTCAGCACCTTCAAGCTTTATTGCCGAAAGTAAGTTGGACAATTCCTGATTTACGGATGTATTGATGCGCCCGGCGCGGCGATCAGTAATTACGCCATCGGCATCCAGCGTGCAATAATTCCCCCGGGCAGCCAGGTCATCCGGTCCCAGCTCGAAGTCGACCCCGAGCGCCTCCATCGCGCCACGACCAATTTCGTACTGGATCGGGTCATAGCCGAAGAGAGCCAGATGTCCAGGTCCACTCCCTGGTGTGATACCTGGAGCCACGGGAACAGACAACCCGAGCGACGACCTTTCAGCCAGGGCATCCAGGTTGGGGGAATGGGCGGTCTCCAACTCGGTCATCCCACCCGGCTGGCGGGGCAGCCCACCCAGCCCATCCATGATCAGTATTACGATCCTGGTCTGGGCAGGAAGGATTAGTTTGGTGAGAAAATCTGGTTGCATAGAATTCTCATTTCGATTTCCACTCAATCTCGATTATCAATATCTAGCTATTTCGACGTGGTCTAAAGTTAATTTATGAACAGCCGTACTGCTCACGCTTACTCCCAGTTTACGGATTGCTGTTTTCCACTTCCATAAACCAGGGCATCGTAGGCTGCTTTCGTCTTCTTGTAATTGCCGTCACGATCCAGGGCGATACCTCTTCCCATACCGGTGACTATTTTGCCAATACCGATCGCGGCGATTTTTTGTTCCAGGAGTGCTAATAATGCCGGCGCGCTGCCAGGTTCGGTGCTGCGCCCATCAAAAATGACATGGATGAAGACATCCTCCAGTCCATGCGCTTTTGACATCTCCAATAAAGCCAGTGGATAATCGATTGAACCATGCGAGCTTTTTTCGCTGAGTAAACTGATCAGGTGAAGCCTGGAATGATGCTGTTTAACATCCTTGATAATGTTTAAAAAAGTCTCATTGGTATAAAATGTACCATCCTGCATCGCGGCTTCCAGGCGCACATCGTCCTGTAGGATTACCCTGCCAGCGCCGATATTCAGATGGCCGGCTTCGGAATTGCCCGCTTTTCCAGGCTGCAAACCAACCGCCTCTCCGGCAGCTTGGAGTTGTGTACAGGGATAGCGACGGAGCAGGTCATCCCAGATGGGCGTGTGCGCCAGATAGATGGGATTTGATCCGTCTTCCTTACCGATGCCCCACCCGTCCAGGATCACCAGAATAACGCGTTTCGACCTTACAGGCTGGTCTGGGGAGAAGAGGGATAGACCGGTCATCACCGGGGGCTGGGGTAAATCCAGTATCGACAAAATCGTCGGTGCGATATCGGCGAGAGTGCCTGGATGTAATTGAATCGACGCATCAAGACCGGGAGCAATCAGGAGGAATGGGACCGGATTAGCGGTATGAGAAACATGAGGTTTTCCTTCATTCGTCAGCAACTGCTCCAGATTGCCATGGTCAGCGGTGACAATAACAAGATACCGGGCCGATAGCGCTTTTTCGACTAAATGCCCAAGGCAGGTATCCAGATGCTGGGCACAACGAATTTTCGCGTCCCGATTTTGGGTGTGCCCGATGACATCGCCGTTGGCAAAATTGGTGACGATAAAATCATAGCCATCATCGATGGCCTGATCGAGTTGGTCAATCACCTGGTCAAGGCTCAGACCTGGAACCTGATCGAAGGGTATACCCTTGGGGGAGGGGATGCGGATATCTATTTCGCCATGAAATGGTTTGTTCTCGCTGCCATTTAAGAAGAATGTGATATGAGCATACTTCTCAGATTCAGAGATGTGCAGCTGACGAAGGCTACTGCTACTGATCCGTTCTCCGAGCGTATCCCTGAGCTTTGAGGGGGCAAAAGCTACAGGCAGATCTTTAAATTTCTCGTGGTACAAGGTCAGGATAACAAATGGAAGATGCTGGAACTTCACCCTGGGGAATTGGTCCAGCTCCTGGTCGACAAATGCCTCGGTTAATTGGATCTCGCGCTCACCCCGCCGGCAGCAAAAAATGACAGAATCATTATCCTCAATCCGGGCGATGGGGTGACCCTGCAGGTCAGCCAAGATTATCGGCTCAAGCGAGTAATCAGTCTGACCTTCTGCGTATAATTCGCCCACTGCGGCAGCGAGCTCAGTACCGCCATGAGATGGATGATCAGCGCACATTCGCGCCTCCAATCGAGAGATGCCTATTTATTGCCAGGAAAGAGATCCAATAATTGCTCAAATTCATGGATGATGATGTCGGGTTTATTTTCCCCGCTGGGGGGAGCTTTTTCGACCTCAGCTGGGTTCATCAACAGGATGATCATCCCAAAGCCAGCGTTCTTGGTGCCAACGACATCCCTGGCTGGATTGTCGCCCACGTAAACGCATTTTTCGGGAGGAACTCCAATCCTGCGAGCAGCCTCCCAATAAACTTCTGGATCGGGTTTACGCCGTCCCGTTACGGAAGAAAGGACAACCGACGAAAAGTAATGGCTAAGGCCGTCTGCCTTTAGCCAATCGGGGATTTCCTGCCGGCCGATGACATTGCTGATAATCCCCAGGCGATAACCTCGTTTGCTGAGTTCATCAACCACCCGCCGGGCATCGCGCTGTAATACCCGCCTGCCCATGGTTTGGCGGAATTGGTAGGTGAGTTCACCCGCGATGGGGGTAAGTTTTTCAGCCGGGAAATCTGGCAACAACCAACGCGTCCATAAATCACCTTCAGGAGCTTCAACCCAGGTCTCGAATGCCCACTTACGATAGGCTTTATAGCGTTCATCGATCCTTTGGCATAATATTTCCGGCGATTCCTGTGATCCAACCAGCTGGGCTAACACCGCCCTGGCATGGGATTGATGCTGCTCGTCTTTGGTCAGGATGCGCATGGTATTACCCAGGTCAATAAAAATGGCTTCGATAGCTGCACTCATGGAACCTGCCTTTCTTTCAACGTTGTCCGAATTTACCGGGTGAAGTGAACTGACTCAACACACCAGCGATTAATTGCGCGGAGGGAACAGGTCGAGCAGGTCACTGCAGGTGTGAATGATGTGATCGGGGATGAATTCGCCCACCGGGGGTTCCCTGTCTTGCTTCTCAGGGTCCATAAGGATAATAATCATCCCAAAACCCGCTTTGCGTGTGCCAACGACATCGCGGAGGGGATTATCTCCAACGTAGACGCAGTGCGCAGGCTCAGCCCCCACTCTTCTGGCAGCCTCCCAGTAGATCTCGGGACCAGGCTTGCGATGATGGATTTTAGATGAAAGCACAACCGATTTGAAATAACCGGTGAGATGGTCTTGTTCAAGCCAATCCGGAATTTCGGTCTCCGTGATGGTATTGGCGATGATCCCCAGGGTGTAACCGCGCCGGTCTAATTCCATGACGACTTTTTTGACATCCGCTCGGGGTACCCTGCGCCCATCTTTGTCCCGCCAGAGGCGCGTCAACACCCCGTGGTGGTGGGCAATTGTTTGTGCTGGGAAATCAGGCAGCAAGAAGTGCGTCCAAAGTTCCTCCTCGGATGCCTCCGTGAGGTTTTCGAAGGACCATTTACGATAAGCCTTCCACCGTTCGTCCAATTTCGCAAAAAAAACGTCGGTCGGGCCTTCAGCCCCGATTAATGTCATGAGATCTTGACGGGCTTTGGTTTGGAATTGGTTATCTTCGACCACAATGCGAAGCGTATTGCCAACATCCAAAAAAATCACATCGATATCAGCATTCATGTTTCTCCTCACAGGTGCACGCTCTTATTATCTTACAAAACAGGAATTTATGAAATTATACTTTCATTTGGTAATCATACAACATTATTATTAAAAATGCAAATGATCTTTCAAAAAAGGATTGACTTTTGTTGGGATTTTGGGTAAACTATTCTTGATGCACACGTGTGCACAAGCCGTGACAACATGCCAATTACAATAAAGGATATTGCCAAACAGGCGGGGGTATCCCATACCACCGTATCCCGCGCATTACATCACAACCCGCTCATCTCCGTTGCTACTACGCTACGGATTCAAAAAATTGCGCAAGAATTAAAGTATCACCCAAGTTTCGCCGCCCGCAGCCTGAAAACCAATCGCTCACAAGTTTTAGGGGTGATCGTCAGCCATATTGATGATCCCTATTTTAGTGAAATCCTGCAGGGTATAGACGATATCGCCCAGTTGAATGGATACAGCCTTTTCATTGCCGCTTCGCAGCAAGAACCGAGGCGAGAAAATACGATTGTGCAAACCATGCGTGAACACCGGGTCGATGGGGTGATCTTATGCTCACCCAAGTTTACTGCGGAGCAGAGCTTGCAGCTGCATTCATACGAGATTCCATTTGTGGCGATCAATAACCAGGCAGATGAGGAGTATCAATATTCGATTTATCATGACGATATGGATGGAGGCAGCCAGGCTTGCGAGCACCTGATCGCATTAGGTCACAAAAGAATAGCTTACCTGGGGGATGCTACCTCGGGTCGAACAACCCAGGACAGATTAGCAGGTTTTCAGCAAGCGATGAGCAACGCTGGTCTAAGTGTACCAGGCGAATATATTCACCAAGTAGCGGGGAACAGCGCCAGGCAGGGTTTTGAAGGATTGGAGTACTTCCTCGGGCTTTCGTTCATGCCGACTGCGCTGATCTGTTATAACGATATGATTGCGGTTGGTGTGCTTAAAGGATTGCGCCAGGCTAACTTGAGTGTCCCTGAGGATATTTCCGTCACGGGATTTGATAATATCCTGGTTTCGGATTTCACCAACCCCACGCTCACGACAATTGACCAACCCAAACGCTTTCTCGGTGCTGAGGCAGCCAGAATGATGCTCGATCAACTCAATGGCGGGAATAGCTCTTCCCATGAAAGCATCAAAGTTAAGCGCTTGAAGGGGATGCTACTTATTCGACAATCCACCGCGGTCCCAAAACAAGGCTAAGCATGGAATCGCGCCTCGCCTCATGCGGATTAACCCTGTTACCAAGGTCATTGGCGATCAGCCAGGAAGCTGAATTCGAGCTTGCCCGGAGTGAGAAGGGACTGAGGCTCGCAGTGCTGGCTCAGCCAGGCTCGAGGGTGTTCGAGCAATTCGAAGGGGAGGCCCAAGAGTTTGAGCACGGAATTTTAATGCTCTGCCCGCTTAACCACAACAATGCGAAAGCGCTCCGCGTTCAGCTACCCTGGCTTCGGCCGAAATTATTGGGATTGAAGACCTCAGCGGGGATGGGTGACCGGCTGGGAATAGCGACACCCGGGCATGTGCGCGCCGTGCGGAATATCCAGGGAAGGGTCGCACCTATCTTTGCGCAGCAATCCATGCGGGAGATGAGTCGAACCCATCGAAACCCGTACCAGGTGATGGATGATGCCATGTGGGGGTGTTTTGAAGAGGGCTGGCGAGATAACACAGGGAGTGATGCCGATCATTTAAAATCCACAGAAGATATTGATGGCTGTTGTACCGCGGGGTTTACATTTTTCACTTTCGACCCGGGAGAGTATGTCGAAAATCGGTACATAGCAGCCGGGCAAAACGAGGTTACTGAGATCGTTGAGCGACTTCCTGAAAATATGAAGCCTACCGATTCTGGACTTATGGGGAAAATCTTTGATATTGAAGGATTTCCATTATTTATCGATGAGGAAATTTTGCTTCGCGCAGCCTTGAAATATGGCAGAGCCGTAGCCCGCGTAGTCGAAATGTATGCGCACCTCGTACGCGTGGCTGGTGACCATCCATTTGAAGTGGAGGTCAGCATGGATGAGACCGAGCAGCCTACCACTCCGGCTGAGCATGTGTATATTGCCAGTGAGCTACACCGGCTGGGAGTCCGATGGGTGAGTTTTGCTCCGCGTTTCGAGGGACGGTTTGAAAAGGGGGTGGATTACATCGGGAACGTGCGAGCATTCCAGGACAACCTGGCGATCCACGCAGCCATTGCGCGTCATTTTGGACCTTATAAACTCAGCCTGCATTCCGGATCAGACAAATTCAGCCTATATTCCATCTTCATGGAAGAGACACGCGGCCTGGCACACCTGAAAACTGCCGGGACGAGTTACCTGGAGGCACTACGCACAATTGCTGCTATCGATAGCAGTTTGCTTAGGGAAATCTACACTTTTGCGCTTATACATTTCGAGAATGATCGGTTGAGCTACCACACCTCAGCCCAAATTATGCGAGCGCCCAGACCGGACGAAATCTTTGATTGGGCGGGCCTGTTGGACCAATTTGATGCCCGCGAGATCCTCCACGTCACCTTTGGATCGGTGTTGACGGATAAAACGGAGGACGGAAAACATCGATTTTATGAGGCCATCATGTCCATCCTGCAAACCAACCGCGAAGCCTATTTTGACAACCTGGAGATGCATTTCAATCGTCACCTTCAGCCATTTTCGACTCGAAGCGCTGGTTAGGAGAGAATGAAGATGAGCCTTCACCGCGTACAAAAATTGTTTGACCTCTCGGGTATGACTGCAGTCGTGACCGGAGGGGCGGGCATCCTCTGCGCCGCACTGTGCCGTGGTTTAGCTGAAGTAGGTGTGAAAGTTGCGATCGTGGATCTAAATCACCAGGCTGCAGCCAAGCTGGCAGGGGAGATCACGTTATCAGGTGGGGAGGCGTTGGCGATCGGATGTGATGTGGGTGACAAGGAAAGCTTGAATATAGCTGCGCAGCACATCCTGAGCTCGTTTGGGAAGGTGGACATCCTGATCAATGGGGCAGGCGGCAACAACCAAAAAGCGACCACTAAAGATGGTCAGCCTTTTTTCGAAATACCAGAGGATGCACTGCGGTGGGTAATTGACCTCAATTTAATCGGAACGGTACTGCCTTCGCAAGTTTTTGGGAAAATAATGGCCACCCAAAAAACCGGTATCATCCTCAACATTTCTTCAATGAATGCGTCCCGACCACTCACCCGCATCCCAGCTTATTCAGCTGCCAAAGCGGCAGTCAGCAACTTTACCCAGTGGTTGGCGGTGCACATGGCGCAGGAATATTCCGCTGAAATCCGTGTCAATGCCATCGCCCCCGGGTTCTTCCTGACCGATCAGAACCAATTTTTATTATTGGACAAAGAGAATGGTGAGCTGACAGAACGAGGGCAAACCATCATTGCCCATACGCCGATGCGGCGGTTTGGCATCCCTGAAGATCTGGTTGGGGTGGTGATGTGGCTGGTTTCGCCTGGGTCAAGTTATGTGACCGGAATCGTGGTCCCGATCGATGGAGGTTTTTCCGCCTTCAGCGGTGTTTGAAGGATGGATCAAATTATCAGGCAGTAAATTATTCATAGCTCAAAATTAGCACGGGTTATTTTGGGATGGAGTGAGAATCTGATGGTCATCGGAAACGGGTTGAGCGAAGGATACCTCACAAATTATGAACTCCGTGAGATCGTAAGCGAGGGGATCAACTCGCTTTCGCTGGATGGCAAGCGGCTGCTGATCTTGATCCCCGACGCGACGCGCTCGATGCCGATGCCATTCATGTTCGACTTACTCCAGGAACTACTCGGGCAGCGGGTAAAACAAATGGATTTCCTGGTGGCGCTGGGAACCCACCAACCATTATCCGATATCCAGCTTAGTGCGCTGGTGGGCAAGCCAGTCAGAGATGGAAAGGTCGGCAGTATCAGGATTTTCAACCACGAGTGGGATAAAGCGGAAACCTTTGTCCAAATTGGAACAATACCCGCCGAGGAGATCAGGCAGATCAGTGATGGGAAAATTGTTCAAGATGTTCCAGTGAAGCTGAACAAGCTGATCAACAATTACGACCAAATATTGATCTGCGGACCGGTATATCCGCATGAGGTGGTTGGATTTTCGGGAGGAAATAAATATTTTTTCCCCGGGATCGCCGGACCTGAGGTGATCAATTTTACCCACTGGTTGGGAGCATTGATCACCAGCTACAACCTGATCGGCACACTGCACACACCTGTACGGGCCGTCATTGACCGGGCTGCCGGGTTTCTAAAAATATCAACGCTGTGTTTTTGTTTCGTTGTCAATCCTAAGGGGGTCGTTGGACTGTATTTTGGCCCGGCAAAAGAAGCCTGGCTGGCAGCAGCTAAATTATCCGCTCAAAGACAAATAATCTATGTGGATAAACCGTTTAAGCGGGTGTTGTCCATCATGCCTGAGATGTATGCAGATCTTTGGACAGCAGCCAAGGGCATGTACAAGTTGGAGCCGGTTGTAGAAGACGGGGGTGAGATCGTCATCTATGCACCCCATATCCATGAGGTTAGTTACACCCATGGCAAATTGATCGATGAGATTGGTTATCACTGCCGGGATTATTTCCTCGCCCAGTGGGACAAGTATAAGGATTATCCCGGTGGGGTGCTGGCTCATGCGACCCATCTGAAAGGGCTGGGTACTTTTGATCTAAACACTGGGATTGAAACTGCACGTATTCGGGTGACGCTGGCCACGGGAATTTCCGCTGAGCGTTGCCAAAGCATAAATCTGGGCTACCTGGCACCTGTTGAGGTTATCGGGAGCGAATGGCAAAACCGCGCAGACGAAGGCATTTTAGTCGTCCCGCAAGCAGGAGAGATGTTATATCGAATCAACAAACGTTTTCGCAACCTCCAAAAACAATTTAGCACTTAAAGCAAGTAATAAAGGGAATAATTATTTTATCAGGAGAGGATTATGGATAAGGCAGATATTGGATTGATCGGATTGGCGGTAATGGGACAGAATCTGGTTCTGAATATGAATGACCATGGGTTCAAGGTGGCAGTATTCAACCGCACACTATCGAAGGTGGACGATTTTATCCGAGGTGGTGCTAAAGACACACAGGTCATTGGGACGCATTCGTTAGAGGAACTGATTAACAGCTTGAGCAAGCCCCGACGCGTCATGTTGATGGTCCAGGCCGGGAAACCTGTGGATGACTTCATCGATTTACTTATTCAATACCTTGAGCCGGGAGATATCATTATTGATGGCGGTAACTCGAATTATAACGATACCATCCGCAGGACTGCCTATGTGGAAGCGAAAGGATTATTGTATGTAGGGACGGGGGTTTCCGGCGGAGAAGAAGGCGCACGGTATGGTCCATCGATCATGCCGGGGGGGTCAGCCGGTGCCTGGCCGCATATCAAGCCGATTTTCCAGGCGATTGCTGCCAAGGTGAAACGCCCTGATGGGGGTGAGGACGCCTGCTGCGACTGGGTGGGTGAAAATGGCGCCGGGCATTACGTCAAGATGGTGCACAATGGTATTGAATATGGGGATATGCAGCTGATCTGCGAAGCATATCAGCTCATGCACGAGGGTTTGGGTCTATCACCGGAACAGATGAAGCAAACCCTGGATAAATGGAACCAAGGGAAACTTGAATCTTACCTGATCGAAATCACCCGCGATATCCTGGGATTTAAAGATGAAGATGGGGATCCGCTGGTGGAGAAAATCCTGGATGTGGCAGAGCAGAAAGGCACCGGTAAGTGGACTGGAATCTCCGCACTGGATATGGGTGTTCCTCTCACGATGGTAGTTGAGGCAGTTTTCGGACGGGCGCTTTCATCGCTAAAAGACGAACGTTGTGCAGCGGCGCGGGTTTTGACCGGACCACCCCCGCAAATTGCAGGCGATCCGCATGCATTCATTAAGGACCTGGAACAAGCCGTATATGCCTCAAAGATCATGTCCTATACCCAGGGATATATGCTGTTCAAGGCTGCGGCAAAGGAGTACGGGTGGAATTTAAATTATGGAGGCATCGCATTAATGTGGCGAGGTGGCTGTATCATCCGATCAGCCTTCCTGGGGAAAATCAAGGAAGCCTATGATGCCAATCCAACCCTGGAAAACTTGCTGCTTTCGCCTTATTTCAACAGGCAGATTGTATCGGCTCAGGAGGGCTGGCGCAGGGTGGTGGCGGGAGCAGTAAGTGCTGGTATACCGACACCTGCCATATCCAGTGCACTGGCGTTCTTTGATGGATACCGCCATGAACGCCTGCCTGCCAACTTGCTGCAAGCGCAGCGGGATTATTTCGGTGCGCATACCTACCAGAGGGTTGATAAGCCCCGAGGAGAGTATTTCCACACCAATTGGACCGGGCACGGCGGCGATGTGACCTCTACTGTGTGGAAAAAGGGGTAGCCGTGCTCACGCTTGCGATTGAGCAGTGATTGCACGCTAAATTGAGGAGAATGCAATGTTAACAAGGCTAAAAATACCTGAAAGTGGTGGGCTGGATTTCGTCGCCTTGGGTGCACTCAACCACCGGCTGGATCCAGGAGTTGTGCCGTTTAGAAAAGCGACAGAATGCCGGATCTATCCAAGCGGTGGAGAATACAACGTGGCGGCCAACCTGGCAGATTGTTTCGGGCTCACAACCGGGATAGTGACCGCGATGGTGGATTATCCGATTGGCGAATTGATCGCCAACGGAGTCCGGGCGATGGGGGTCAGGCCGTTTTACAAGTGGTTCAAGCACAACGGCGTCACAGGACCCAATATGGCAACGATCTACAGCGACCGGGGTCAAGGTGTACGGGCGCCGGTGGTCTTTTATAACCGTGCAAATGAGGCTGCTGCTCTGCTCAAACCCGGGGATTTTGATTGGGAGGAAATATTTTCCTCCGGCGTGCGCTGGTTCCACAGCGGAGGCATCTTCGCCGCGCTATCGGAAACCACAGGTGAGCTGATCATCGAAGGGATGAAAGCAGCCAAAACCCACGGAGCCGTGGTTTCGTTTGACCTCAATTACCGCCCGAAGTTGTGGAGCATTTGGGGCGATAACCAACAGGCTGTCAGCGTCCTGAACCGTATCGTCGAGAATGTGGACGTATTGGTCGGCAATGAGGAAGACCTGCAACATGGACTTGGCATCCAGGGGCCAGAAATTTCACCGAATTCTAAAATCGACCCGAGCAGCTTTTATAAAATGATTGGAGATGTGGCAATAAAGTATCCAGATATCAAGATGGTAGCGACAACCTTGAGGGAGGTGCATTCGACCAACCGGCATTATTGGGGCGCTGTTGCCTGGTCAAATGGGAAAACCTACTGCGCTCCAACCTGTAAGCTTGACATCCTCGACCGCATTGGGGGTGGGGATGGCTTTGCAGCCGGCTTCTTCTACGGCCTTCTTTCAGGCGAAGGGGCACAAGAATCGGTCAATTTAGGGTGGGCTCATGGGGCGCTCATCACAACCTTCCCCGGCGACCAGACGATGGCGACGTTGTCCGAGGTGAAGGCTTTTGCACGAGGCGGTTCTTCGAGGGTACAGAGATGATAAACACGAAAAGTTCAATGGTATTCAAAAGAGAGTTGGAAGGAATTACACCAACCATGAAAGCATTGGTCTTCAGAAATGTTGGAAAAATCGAGCTGTGTGAGCTACCAGTACCAAGAGTCACCCAACCGGACGATGTGCTCATCAAGGTATCTTCGGTCGGAATCTGCGGCTCTGATATCAAGATTTTGGAGGGTAAGCATCACTATAAAGAAAATACTGTGCTGGGTCACGAATTTTGTGGAAGGGTGACCGAGATTGGCAGCCACGTAACGCATTTCAAGGTAGGAGACCGTGTGGCGGTGGATAATAACATCCGCTGCGGATTTTGCTCATATTGCCGCATGGGATTAACCAGCCAGTGTGTTGAGATCAAAAACAATGCCATTGGCGTGATGCGGAACGGGGGTTATGCGGAGTATTGCCTCGTGCCCGAAAAGCAATGCTACGGGCTGCCCGCTGAGATCGACGATATCCTGGGAACGCAGGTTGAGACCCTGGCAACCGTGGTCAATGGGATGAACACGCTGCTCATGCTGCCCTATGATTACGTGCTGGTATTGGGATTTGGTCCGATTGGATACCTTTTCGCCCAATTCGCGAAAAACATGGCCGCCAAGGTGGCCGTAACCGAAATTGACCCGTTCAGGATCGATGTGGCGAAGCAATGTGGACTGACGGTGTGGAACCCGCACGAAGATGATATCGTGGCGAAAATTACGGAATTCACGCACGGTCGTAAGGCTGACATTGTAGTAGAGGCGACGGGAAATGCGCTGGAGCAAGCACTGCAATGTGTCACACCCGGCGGCAAGGTGCTGCCGTTCGGGATGGATTCGAGTATACAAGCTACGGTTGTGCCGAACGAAGTCACTCGCTGGGCGACAAAAATCCTGGGATTATATTTGGGGCAGAATACCATGTTGCCGGCAATTCGGGTATTCCAGGAGAAGCGGTTAAATATGGACCCATTTTTTACGAAAATTGTGCCGCTGGAAGAGGGAGTACAGGCTTTTAATGACCTGGGACTGGACCTGGATACGCTGACACATCACCCCAAAAGTGCCATGAAGATCGTCATGAAAATGCAGTGAGGCCAACATGAAAAGACAAATCAAGATTGCGGTAATTGGTACAGGACGGATTGGGAGCATGCACACACGTAACCTGATAAACCGCATCACCGAAGCAGACGTGATGGCGATATGCGATATCCGCCTGGAGGTGGCGCAAGCTGTGGCAGATGAGCTGGGGATCGAACGGGTGGTCAAAGATTATCACGAGCTGTTGGAGGATAAGGACATAGAGGCAGTCCTGATTGGCACCAACACGGACACACACGCATTTATTGTGAAGGATGCGGCGGAGGCAGGCAAGCAGATATTCTGCGAGAAACCGCTGGCGCTCGACCTGGCAAGCATCGATGATGTTATGGAAACGGTCGAAAAGACGGGGGTAAAACTGCAGGTGGGTTACAACCGCCGCTTTGATAAGAGCTTTCGCCACGTGCGGGAAGTGGTGGCGTCGGGTGAGCTTGGAAAACCATGTATCTTGCGCATAACCAATCGCGATCCAGAACCACCCACGATTGAATATGCAAAGACCTCGGGGGGGATGTTCCTCGACATGAGCATCCATGATTTTGACATGGTACGTTTCCAGATCGGTGAAGTTGAAGAAGTGTACGCGATCGGGAACGTGCTGATTGCACCCTACCTTGAGGAGATCGGGGATGTTGACATCGATATCATTAGCTTGAAATTTGCCAATGGCGCCCTGGGATCCATCGATAACAGCCGGCAGTGCACCTATGGCTATGACCAACGCCTGGAGGTATTTTGCGTGAATGGGGTGGCGATGGCGGGGAATGAATATGAGAATACAGTGATTAAAGGCGATACAGAAGGGTACCACTCAGCCAAGCTTCCCCGCTTCTTTATCCAACGATTTGCCGATTGTTATGTGGATGAGGTGCGGCAGTTTCTCCAGTGTATCAGGGATGACAGACCTGTGACCCCTACAGGATACGATAGCCGCGCTTCGGTGCTGCTCGGGTTAGCGGCCTGGGAATCATTCAGGCAAAACCGCCCGATAAACATGAAAGAGTATCGCGGATAAGAATGGACATATGCGGTTCGAGTGAGCGGAAAATATACCCAAATTCAATGCAGGAATATATAAATTAAGAGGAGATGCAGGATGACAATTAATAATGCCCCCACAGGATTTTTCTCCACCGAGCAGCCTGACCTGTTCTTCGAGGATAACCCGACTGGCAGATTAAAGAAAGAGATCTGGGAAGCTACGGATGAAGAGATCGATGTAATTTTGAACGCATATGGGATCCCGTCCCCAGTCGAATGGGCGAAACCAGGCGCATACATCCAGACGACGACACGCTGGCAGGTGGAGGAAAACCGGAAGAAAAATGATGTCGTGTTTATCCCCGTGGGCTGTACCGAGCTGCATGGACGGCACCTTCCAAGCGCAGCAGACACCCTTTACGTCAGCGCAATATGTGAGGGCGTACGGCGATTCACGGCGAAACGGGGGGCGGCAATCAACTTAGCTTTACCTCCCCTCATGTATGGTGGGCATCCATACCATCACCTGGGGATGCCCGGGACGGTGATTGTGAGGGAGCATGTGGTGCGTGAGATGATGATCGACGTGATGCTGGGATTGTGGAACGATGGGTTCCGCAAACAGCTGATCGTTAATAACCATGGTCAATTATGGATGCTGGAGTCGGCAGTGCAGGAATTTCAAAAGCGTTACCAGCTGCCAGGGATATACAGGGTGATCGACTGGCATCGCGGAGTACGGGAGTTTTTCCGCACGACGGAGCGGGGCGGGCAGATGGGAACGAATTTCGTGCATGCGGATGAGTGCGAGACTTCAATCAGCTTACTGCTCCACCCGGAGATGGTGGATATGGATTATGCTGTCAATACGGAAGGGAAAAGCTACCTGCCGGAGGGTCATTTCGATAAGTCGGTAGACCCGTTCGGCCGCCCGAGCCGCTGGTCGGAAGGTGAAGGGCATTTCGCCATCGAGATCTCTGCTACTCCTGAGGGTGTGGTTGGTAAAGCCCGGGATGGGGCAGCGTCCAAGGCAAAACGCCCCATCGCAGCGATACTAAAATATTTAACTTTGTGGAATGATGACATCCTGGCAGCGTTCCCTGCTGGCAAAACACCTCCCGTGGAGGAAGTCACCCTGCGCAGTGCCGAGGAGATGGAACCTTACCTGCGTGAACCGCTCAGCCCTGGATGGAAACCGGTGTATTCACTGCCCCGGATTGGGCAGGGGACCGATGTATAAATGCCAGACGCCCTAAGTAGACCGGGCAATTAAGTTAATCGGATTGTAGAGGAGATGTTTTATGAATGGAAAAATGCAAGGAGTGACTCTGGTTGCTGAGTGGGAACCTAAACCGGGATTTAAGCTGGGTGCGAAGGATATTGAAGGACGTCAAACATACCTGGGAAGTCAGGTCTGGCGGAATCCCAAATTGGAGATCCGTGATTATGAAATCCCGACCCCAGGACCAGAACAGGTACTCCTGGAAGTGAAAGCCTGCGGGATATGTGGTTCGGATGTACACATGGCACAGGCGGATAAGAATGGATACATATATTATCCCGGGTTGACCGGTTTTCCAAGCATCCTTGGGCACGAGTTTTCAGGCGTGGTGGTGGAGGCCGGAAGGAATGCGATCAACAAACGAACCAATCAGCCTTTCAAAGGCGGAGAAGCGGTGACTTCGGAAGAAATGCTGTGGTGCGGGCAGTGCAAACCGTGTGCGGACGGTCAGCCTAATCACTGCGAACGCCTGGATGAGGTCGGGTTCAACGTCAACGGTGCTTATACCCAATACATCCTTGTACCATCCAGGACCGTGTGGAGTCTCGAGCCGCTGCGGGACCGATATGAAGAAAAAGATATCTATATTGCCGGAAGCCTGGTTGAACCAACCGCGGTTGCATATAATGCGGCTATCGAACGTGGGGGAGGCATCCGACCAGGTGACCGGGTCGTGATTTTAGGTGGTGGGCCGGTGGGAATCGCAGCGTGCGCAATCCTCAAACGGGCAGGTGCCTCGAAAGTCATCATCTCCGAAACACAACCGGAACGGGCGGCGATGGCATTGAAACTGGGCGCTGATTACCACGTCAATCCGATGAAAGAGGATTTTGCAGACAGGGTGCTGGAAATCACCGATGGGATGGGTGCCGATATGTTCATGGAGGCTACAGGTCTGCCTGAAGTGGTTTATCCAGGGATAGAACGAGTGATTTGGGAAGGACGGACGATTTGCAGCACAGTGGTAGTAACTGCCCGAGCTGACGCAAAAATGCCCGTGATGGGTGAAGTTTTGCAGGTTAGAAAAGCCAGGATCGTAGGTGCACAAGGGCATTCGGGGCATGGGAATTTCCCCCGCGTCATCGAATGCATGGCGTCGGGTATGGATATGACCGCGATGAGCACAAAGAAGGTGAGTTTGACCGAGCTACCCGAAAATATCCTCAGGCTCCAGACTGACCGGACTGAATGCAAAATCACCTACATCGCGGGGTAATTGATGTATCTATAGCGGCTGGAACTCGGTGAATCGGAAAAGCCAGGAGAAGGCATGAGTTTAGACAGGCTGTCGATCGTTATTTCGACCCATGCGGCGCAATTCGAGGCAGTGGCATATAAGGGGGATTTCGAAGCCAATCTTACCAAGGTTGCTGGATGGGGTTACCAGGGTGTAGAACTCGCCATCCGAAGTCCAGACCTGGTGGATGTGGGTCAGTTAGAAAAATTAGTGACCGACCTGGGTATGAAAGTGCCAGCAATCGGGACTGGCCAGGCCTGGGGTGAGGAACGCATATCGTTTACCAGTGCAGATAGTGACATCAGGAGGGCTGCAGTTAAGCGAATAAAAGGGCATCTCGAGCTAGCGAAACGCTTTGGGGCGCTGGTCATTATTGGATTGATCCGTGGAGTAACACCTCAAGCGCAGACCCATTCGCAATCCATGCAGTACCTGACCGAGTGCCTGTCCGAGTGCGCTGAAAAAGCCGCAGCGTGCGGAGTTCGAATGGCATTGGAACCGCTGAACCGGTATGAGACCGATCTAATCCATACCGTCCAAGATGGACTGGATTTGATAAGCCAGATTGGATCATCACACCTGGGCTTGTTGCTGGACACGTTCCATATGAATATTGAGGAAGCCGACATCGATCGCAGCATCACCAGAGCGGGTGGGCAAATCTTCCATTTTCACGTCGCTGATTCAAACCGCTGGTACCCAGGAGGGGGTCACCTGGATTTTATAAGCATATTACGGACATTACACGCAACTGGTTATAACGGCTGGGTGTCTGGAGAGTTCATGCCTATCCCGGACGCCGATCAAGCAGCACAACGAAATATTTCGTACCTGAAGCAGATTGCTATGTGATAAGGAATGTTTTAATTTACTCAGCGCTGATGCTCATTGAGACTTTGGGTGGAAGGGTGGAAAAAGAACAGAGAAATTGTCTGGCAGTGTGCTCTCCTCTGTTTAATTGCAGAGGAGAGCTTTTTATTAGTCAGAATATTGAGGGAATGATACTTATAGCAAAGATGTTTCCCTGACCTGGGGATATCGTAGTAAAATGGTCAAAATTGGTGGATAGTAAGGAAAGTCTGCTTTCAAAGGTAGAGGGAAAAGCCTTTTAAATCAGAGGATTTCAAATTAATTAGGAGAACAGACGATGGGAAAAATCATCCCGTGTTTATGGTTTAACAATCAAGCTGAGGATGCAGCCAGATTTTATACGGCTATATTTAAGCACTCCAAGTTAGACAACATTTCTTATTATGGGGAGGCAGGACCGGGTACAAAGGGAACGGTGCTGACAATAACGTTTCAGTTAAATGGCCAGGAAATTATGGCTTTAAATGGTGGTCCACAGTATAAATTCACACCCGCCATATCCCTGTTTGTAAACTGTGAGAACCAGGAAGAGGTGGATTATTACTGGGAGAAGCTCTCAGAAGGAGGAGAAAAGGGGCCTTGCGGCTGGCTGACAGATCAATTCGGGGTATCCTGGCAGATCGTACCAGCAATCTTGGGCGTCTTGATGAGCGATAAAGACGAGAAGAAGGCAGCCAGGGTGATGCAAGCAATGCTCCAGATGACGAAACTAGATATCAAAATGTTGCAGCAGGCTTACGACAGCTGATATAGGTATATCAATAATCTTGTTCATCGAGCAAATAATTTAGATACTCGATTTTTTAGTTCGGGATCATTGACGCTGTGGTCTGTTATGAACGTAGAACTAAAATAATTTTGCAGGCATATTTCTTTGGCAGCCACTTTACACTTTTGGTAGGCGACGGATAATCGGAAATTCCAATTTATCGGTTGTATAATGGCAAAGGAACGGTTTTCCGTGGAGGATGTGATGCCAGAGAAAAATACAATCGAGGATATCCTGGTCCAGCCAAAATCTGTCGAAGATCTGGATATTCCCCAAAATATTTTGATCGATATTCTCCTGCGCCTGCTGTATACGGAAGGGAACGTCGATTTCCGAAGGATCTCCCAGGTGATGAGGGTGCCGTATGCCTTGGAACAATTGCTGGATTGGCTGAGAAAAGAGCACCTGGTCGAAGTATCCCAATCTTCAGCGTCTTACGGTCCACTAAATTATATTTATAAGCTGACCGGTCTCGGGGAGGATCGAGCGCGTGAATCAATGGAACGCAGCCAGTATGTAGGCCCCGTGCCAGTCCCAGTCCACCGCTACAGCGAGGCAATCGATTTCCAAACGTCAGGTTCCCGGCTGGTTAAACCAGAACAGGTAAAAACCGCATTAAGTGAACTCATTCTCCCAGAAAATTTTCATCGAAAGATTGGCCCGGCAATCAATTCAGCATCCTCACTTTTCCTCTATGGACCGCCAGGAAACGGTAAAACCACCATAGCGAAACACATCTCTCATTTGATCGCTGGAACTGATCCGATCTGGCTGCCTTATGCACTGACTGCAGGTGGACAAATCATTCAGATTTATGACCGGTTGTTCCATCAAGAAGTCGAACGAGAGCAGAAAAGCACGCTTGATGGAAGGTGGGGCTTGTTCAAGCGCCCAGCAGTTATTGTGGGTGGCGAGCTGAAAATTGAGTCACTTGACCTGCGTTGGGATCCGCTGGCGAACTTTTATGAAGCCCCTCTGCAGCTTAAAGCGAATGGCGGAGTATTTTTAATCGATGATTTTGGTCGCCAGCAAACCAGCCCGGTCGATCTACTCAACCGCTGGATCATGCCTTTGGAAAACGGGGTGGATTATCTGCGACTGCGTACCGGACAGACCCTGGTGATCCCTTTTCGAGCATTAATCATTTTCTGCACCAATATGGACCCGTATAACCTGGCGGATGAAGCGTTTTTTAGAAGGATTCAGATGAAGGTGGGGGTTTTTACCCCAGACGAATCCAGCTACAGGCAAATATTCCAAAGGGTGTGCCGCCTGATGCACATCCATTTTGATGAAAGCAGTTTTGCCCATTTAATTGACCGGTGGTACCGGAAGGATGACCGGGCCTTTCAAGCAGTACATCCAAGGGATATCCTTACCATTCTTAGAGCTTTATGCTCCTATGAAGGCAGAGAGAATTTTTTAACTCCTCAATTAATTGATGAGGCCTGTGAAATGTATTTTGTTAAACATTAACCCATAATTCAACGCTATGAAATCCATGACTCAACCGCATCACTTGCTCATCCTGTCACAACATGCTGAGACCTATAAGCTATTAATCGAAGAAGAAAAGCTGCCCGGATTATATCTTGCGGCGTTTAGCGAACCGGACAGAGTGAAGGATACGGGGGTTCGATTTGATCTGGTTTTCGGCGAGCCTGCGCTCATTAGCAAAGTGCTGCACCGGCTCCCATATTTAAAATGGGTGCAGTCGAGTTGGGCAGGCGTAGAACCCTTACTTAAGCCCGACTTAAGAAACGACTATATGCTTACAAATATCCGCAACGTGTATGGACCGATGATGTCGGAGTATGTATTCGGATACCTGCTATTGATTGAACGGCAGATATTGCCCCGCTGGCAATCCCAACGAAGGGGTGAATGGGATACCAGACCTTACACGAGCCTGGGTGGAAAGAGGTTAGGCCTGTTGGGTGTGGGGACCATCGGAGCGCACCTGGCTGCAACAGCCAGGCATTTTGGGATGCAGGTGTATGCTTATACCCGACAGAGTGAAAAGTGCCAGGATGTGGAAAAGTATTTTCATGCTAAAAATTGGCGTGATTTCGCGGCAACCCTGGATTACCTGGTATGCAGCCTGCCCGGAACAGCTGCCACCGAAAGGATTGTAAATGCTGACTTTATCGCGACGTTGCCGGGCAAAGCCTGGGTGGTGAATATCGGAAGGGGGAGCGCTATCGATGAAAAAGCCCTCGTGAACGCATTGAACAAAGGAAGCATAGCAGGGGCGATCCTGGATGTGTTCACCGAAGAACCGTTGCCACGGGGACATCCTCTCTGGTCGACGCCCAATACATTCATCACAGCACATACTGCGGCTAGAAATGTCCCGGCTGATATCGTAAAAGTATTCATCGATAACTATAGACGTTTCATTGTGGGGGAGTCACTACTCTACCAGGTAAGTTTTGACCTGGGATACTGAACGGTGTCAGGTTCCCGACACCACCGCCAGGAGATAAACTCCATAAATTGGGATGAAAATTCATATTGAGCAGATTTTTGGCGGTGTAATTGCACGGAGGGCTCCGTTGGATTTCCATGATTTAAGTGACCACTTGACCCAAGCAAGCCAAACGGCTACAATTCAAGGGTCTATCATCAGATTCACGATGCACCAAGGAGACAAGCATGGATGACTTTTTATTCCGCGGTAATCTGGCAGAGCTGGATCCCGCAATTTTTGAATTAACCCAATTAGAAGCTGAACGACAGTATCGAAAGCTGATCTTAATCCCCAGTGAAAGCCAGGCACCCATGGCGGTGCGGGAAGCGCTGTCATCGGCGTTCCAAAATATCTATGCTGAAGGATACCCGCGTGAAGAAACCCGCTGGATGAGTGAGCCGGAGATCATGGATTTCCCTACCCGCCTGGTCAATTTCCGACGATATTCCGATAGGCGATATTACAAGGGGGTCGAGTATGCTGACACGATCGAAGAGCTGGCACGGCGCAGATGCGCCGAGCTGTTTGCCAATGAAATGGTCGGAGCGGATGATATTTATGTAAATGTACAACCCCTCTCGGGAGCTCCAGCGAACAACGCGGTATACCATGCGCTGGTGGAACCTGGGGCGACGATCATGGGAATGGATTTGCTGCATGGGGGACATCTCACGCATGGCTCACCGGTGAACCGGTCGGGAAAATATTACAATGCGGTACATTACTCGGTTGACGCTCAAACTGAGCAGATCAATTATGATGAAGTTGAAGAAGTCGCACGCAAGCATAGACCACGTTTTATTATTGCAGGGTATTCCTCATATCCATGGGCGGCAGATTGGGCCCGCTTCAGGCAAATAGCCGATGAAGTAGGGGCATACCTATTTGCTGATATTGCCCATATCGCCGGGTTGGTGGTGGCAGGAGCGTATCCTTCCCCGGTTGGATACGCAGACGTGATCACTTTTACCACCCACAAATCATTATGCGGTCCGCGAGGAGCATGCATCCTGACTTTTGATGAGAAGCTATCGCGGGACGTTGACCGGGCAGTATTCCCGGGAGAACAGGGTGGACCGCACGTTAATTCTTATGCCGGGATGGCGGTGGCTTTCAAAGTGGCGAAGACCAAACAATTCCAACAGCTTCAGCACCAGGTGGTAAAGAACTGTGCCGTCTTTACGGATGCATTGCGAGAAAGAGGCTTCCGGATCGCCTACGGCGGCACCAACACCCACTTGATGAACCTGGCATGCAGCTCCGTGATGGGGAGTGATGGCACAGGCCTTTCTGGTGATATGGCTTCACGCATCCTGGACATCGCCGGGATCGTGGTCAACCGCAACACCATACCAGGAGACAAGGATGCTTCAGACCCGTCGGGTATCCGCATGGGGACACCCTGGGTGACCCAACGTGGATTCAAAGAAGCAGAGATGAAGCAACTGGCAGATATCATCGCCGACATTCTGCTGTCAACCAAGCCGCATGGACGGATGGGCGCAAATGGCATCTTGCGCAGGGCCAAGGTTGATTTTCACACGCTGGAAGCGGCGAAAATCAAGACCCGCGACCTGGCGCAAAACGCAGGCATCGATTTTAAAGCCAGCCAACACACATATCCCCATTTTTACTACATCGATGACCAGACCAGGGCGGGAGAATGGTCGGTGCTGGAGCTATCGGGCGAAAGGGTGCGGCTTTTCTTGAGTGAAGCCCTGTCAAGTGATATCGAGGTGTTGAAGGCAGGCGAAAGCCAGCCGACAAGGATCTACACGCCGGATGGCCCGGTGGACGGGATGCTGAGCTGTAGCGGAACCTATCAATTCCAGCTGACGATACCAGCCAGTAAGCAAGGTAGCGTGAAGGCATGGCTGCGTGACCTTTCGGACGGGTACGTGGCTTTTGACCAGGATGTGCTCAAGAAACTTCCCGGAATGACCGTGGTGGCAGAAACGGATGCTCCGCCAGTTATTCCAGGTAAGGGTGAAGTCATTGCTCCCAAGCCGTATTTTATCGGCATGCCGGCGGATAAGGGTGAAGCGCTGCCCAGATTCACCTGGGAAGAGAAGGAAGGGGCATTAAAACGGACCCCGCTCTACGAGACCCACCAGAAACTGGGTGCCAAGATGATCACCTATGCCGGCTGGGAGATGCCGGTGTGGTATAGCTCGGTGGTGGAGGAGCACCTGGCAGTCAGGCAGACCGCCGGGGTATTCGACGTTGCTCATATGGGCGTAATGCAAATTGAGGGACCGGATGCACCTGCTTTCCTGGACAGCGTGGTGGCGAATGACGTAAGCTATTTAGCGGTGGGTGAATCATGCTACACCCATTTTTTGGACACGGATGCCAACGTAATCGATGACCTGATCATTTACCGGCGAGGCATCGAGAAAATGCTGATGGTGGTGAATGCAGCTAATTTTGATAAGGACTGGGCATGGCTCAATGCGGTAAAAGACGGACGGGTATCCGTCGATAACCAGCGACCATGGACCAGGGTGTTTGGCCACCACGCAGTGGTACGAAACCTTAAGGATCCCAAAGCAGGCAGTGATATGCGGGTAGACATCGCAATTCAGGGACCCATGGCAAGGAAAATCCTGATGGGCCTGGGATGTGACGAGGATACACGCTGCTGCATCCGCTATCTCAAGCGCACCCGGATCTGTGAGGTATCGATGGGAGGGTTCGACCTGATCATTTCACGGACGGGATACACGGGAGAGAAGTTTTCCTATGAGATATTCGTCCACCCAGGCAGAGCGGAGGAGCTGTTCAATGCCATCCTGGAGGTGGGGAAGCATTACGGTATAAAACCATGCGGACTGGGAGCACGTGACTCGCTGCGGACGGAAGCCGGATTACCACTTTACGGTCACGAGATGGGCGGTGAGCTAAACCTGGGAGTAGCTGAAGCAGGATTTGGGCAATATGTGAAGACCTATAAACCATGGTTCATCGGTCGTGAAGCCTTCATCGAGAGGGAAAAAGGACGCAAGGGTGCACTGGTGCGCTTCCGCTTTGATGAGAAGGGTGTACGCATGGCACACCTGGGTGACCCGGTGGTGGATTGGCGGGGGAAGGTATTGGGGCATGTGACGAGCTGTGCAGTAGATATGGATGGTTACCTTACCGGGCAAGCCTACCTCGATGCAAAAAGCGCGGAGAAAGGCGCGATCCTTTATGTTTACCAAGGAGCTCCGAAGGACAGCAGCAAGATCCTGGGTGCACTCAAGGTGGGCGAACGAGTGAACCTGCCGTCGCCTGCCCATATCCTGCGACGCTTCCCGAGGTGGTAAATAACTGCAGCCGGCATAACGGAGTTATCCGTCAGCCGGTTTCTTTATTATCCTATACGGACCAAAACAGTTAAGGAGAGTGAGTTAATGGAAACACCTTGGGATCATCGTTACGCCCAACGGACCCAGCGAATGAAAAGCTCTGCCATACGTGAGCTACTCCAGTTGACCGAAAATCCAGATGTAATCTCCTTTGCCGGTGGACTGCCAGCACCGGATGTATTCCCGGTTGAAGAATTTACCGCAGCCTGCGAAACAGTTCTGAAGGAGTTGGGAGCAGAGGCACTGCAATACGGAAGCACCGAGGGATACAAACCGCTGCGTGAGATGATCGCTCGGCATACCTGCCGCTATGGGATCAGTGTTTCACCAGAAAATATGGTTATTACCAGCGGGAGCCAGCAAGCGCTGGATTTGATCGGAAAGGTGTTTATCAATCCAGGAGACCGCATCCTGGTGGAGGAGCCAACCTACCTGGGAGCGCTCCAGGCCTGGAATGCCTATGGGGCGGAATACGTTACCGTGCCGATGGACGAAAATGGGATGGTCACGGAGGCGCTGGAAAACGCGTTACGGTCGGGGGTGAAGTTCATCTACGTATTACCCAATTTCCAAAACCCAACCGGGGTGACATTATCCCTGGAACGGCGGCACCAGCTGATTGAAATCGCCGACCGGTATGGCGTACCGATCATTGAGGATGATCCGTACGGGCAGCTGCGCTATGAAGGTGAAAACCTGCCGTCGATCGTAAGCCTGGATAATGACTTTCGAAAAAATGGTACGGATGAATATGCGGGCAATGTGATCTACCTGAGCACGTTTTCCAAGACGCTGGCACCCGGATTGCGCCTGGCATGGGTGATTGCACCGACGCAGGTGATTCGGAAGCTGGTGCAGGCAAAACAAGGCGCAGATTTACACACGGCGACATTTAATCAGATCGTCGCTTATCAAGTCGCTCGGGGAGGGTTCCTGGACAGGCATATCTGGCTGATCCGGCGGATATATGGAGAGCGGCGGAATATCATGCTGGATGCGATGGAGGAATTATTTCCACCCGGGGTTACGTGGACCAAGCCTCAAGGCGGGTTATTTTTATGGGGGATGCTGCCAAAAGGGATGGATACAACGGAGATTTTTAAGGTGGCGGTTGCACGAAATGTGGCTTTCGTCCCTGGGACCTCCTTTTATGCCCTGGGTGGCGGTGAGAATACCATGCGGCTGAACTTCTCTTATTCCAACCCTGACCAAATCCAGACGGGGATCGAGAGGCTGGCGAACGTGCTGAAGGAGACGATCCTGGCGGGCAAATGACATCAGGCAGGGCTTTGGACCCAGGTGGGACACCAGTGCATCATGATAGGGACGAGGCATAGGATATTTAATAATAAAAACAAAAATCGAATCGATTCAAATCGAGGATTGTGGGGGATTTTCAATTGGTGCGGTTCAGGGAATGGTTAGTGGCCTGCCTGAATGGAAATGCTATCTGCCGAAGTATGTAATTACTTACCAGAACTAGCAATTTGCCACCTGACGTACAGAACAAAAGGCAGATTGCTCCCCGAAAATCAGCGGGGACCGGTTCACCCAGCAGAGATCGCTGGGTTTCCCCCCACGAGCGGGGGGGATTCCGCAATGACAAGTAAAAGGGTCGACGCGATGGATTCATAATGATACTTTGCGAAAAATTTTCGAGATGGTGAGTAATTACGCCTTTACCGGTAAAGACCAACCGGTATACGGACGTCATTATTTAAAATGAAATAATGATGACGTCCTAATGTAATTACTCACCCAACCCCCCTTTGTCCCCCCTTCCCATTTTTGGGAAGGGGGAAGAGGCCTTAAAATAGGTGTCTGCAGGAAAAACCACCTGCAGACACCTATTTTAAGTATTTGATTCATTGAAATGTTTGCAAGTGATGTGAAGTGCGTAAAAGAGTTAGAAGACATATATGCTAATGACCACCTTGATTACCACTGTAGCTTTGCGGTGAGTAGTTACGTCCTAATTATAGCACAGATGTTCTAATCCACAAGGGGTTTATGAAGTTTTAAGGTAAGCGTAGGGTAACTGGAGGCGGGGAAAATTGGAACACGAAAGACCGCCCACAGGATTGGGACACGAACGATGAGATCGGGTGGAAGACCAGCGGGAAAAATTTGAACGGTGTAGGGACACAAAAAAACCGGGTCCATCCGAGCCAGGCACGGAAATATGTAGGATGAGGAAAAGAGCACCTCCCCCAAGGGAAGGAAAATATGGGGGAGGTGGGGTAGAAATGGGGAAAATTATATACGTTGTGCCTTACTGAACGAAGGATCAGGTAGATGAAGGAATTATTTAAGGGAAACGAGCTGGACCTCGAACGTAAGGGTGGAGTTAGCAGGGATGGGGCCATTGGCGGTAGAACCATACCCCAGAGAAGGTGGGATAACCAGCAAACGGGTCCCATTCACCTTCATACCCTGGACACCTTCGTCCCAGCCGGCAATGACCTGCCCCGAACCCAGCGTAAAACTAAAGGATGCGTTGAGATTCGAGTCAAACGAGGTGCCGTCAGCCAGCCAACCGATATAATTCACCGTTGCCGTATTCCCAGTTGCAGCCGTAGCGCCATCACCAAGCTGCAAATCCTCATAAATTAACCCGGAAGCAGTGGTGACTGCACTGGCTGATGGCGCACGAATGGAAGTATCAAGAGTACCGATGGGGTATGCTCCGGTCGGTGTATTTACGGTTCTGGCTTGGTAATCCCGGTAAATAAAAATTCCGATCACAATGACTGCCAGGGCGATGATCACTCCAAGAATCATACGCTGGCGATTACGCCGGGCAATACGTCCGGCGCGGCGCTGTTCTCGTAAAGCTGCTTTGGTCATGCACACCTCCAATAGTTAGTGAGATATAGGGTGCTGCAAATTTTACCCGAATTTTGACGTATCCACGACACTTATTTCCTAGTTAGCCGAAGGAACATATCAAATTTTATTTAAACATCAATATTTGCAGCACCCACGGTACTTATTTCTTGGTAAATGGCAGGAATAGCTCATAGTTTATGGTAACCACCACGCTATCCTCCACCGGCTCTGCCATGGCGTCATTCCACACCGATACCTGGGCGGTATAGACACCACTTACGGCATAAGCATGGGCAAAGGTCAAAGGCTCGGTCAGAGACGTCCCGGTGATGACCGTGCCATCACCGAAGTCAATGATGTAATCAAAAGGCATGGCGGCATCATTGGGCAGGAGGTCGGCACTAAAATCTACCGTCTCACGCGGGAAGATCGGACCCGTGGTGAGCTGGGTAAGGTCCACACTGGTGATGGCCGAAGGCTCCACCGTGACCGTGTGGGTGATGTTATCGGTGCCAAGATTGTTGGTGGCTGCCAATTCCACGGTAAAGGTTCCGGCCTGGTCATAGGTATAGGAGGGATTAATCTCGGTGGAAGTACCCACCCCATCGCCGAAATCCCAGGCGAAGGTCATCGGCTCGGAACCGGCGGTCTGATTGGTAAACTGCACAGGATCGCCAAGCAAGACCGGGCTATTGCTGCTAAATCCAGCGGTTGGGGCGGAGGGTGGGATACAACCCGGCCCGCCAGCGGTGAGGGAGATGTCGTCGATATGCCAGCCGTCGTAGATGGTATTACTGTCACTGGTGAAGTGGAAGCGGATGCGGGCATTGGCCTGTCCATCGAGGGCGGGGATGGAGAGCGCTTCCTGGGTCCAATCCTGGAAGCCATCGTAGGATTGTAAAGCCGTCCATCCGCTCCCGGTGCTATATTCCACCGTACCATAATCATATCCAGCCTCGGTCTGATATTCATGCCAGAAGTTAAGCGTGACCCCGGTGGCATCACTCAAATCAAACGTCGAGGAGGTGAGTGAGACGTTGCGATTGTCCTGATAATTCCCACCCGGGCTATCCGTCCAGGAATGGGTTGGACTGTGCGAGGCTTCCGTGGTGATGGCCCAGGGGGTATCGGCGGTCCATCCGAGGTTGCCAGCTTCAACGTCATCGCTAAATACATCGCAGATGGGAAAGAGCTGGAAATCCTGCTGAACCGTCTGACCATCTTGAGCGACCACCCCATTGGCATAAGCGGGAGCAAAGTTATCGGCATTCACCACCATATCATAGGTACCGCTGATAACGGTCATGCTGTAGTAACCGGTGGCAGGATCGGTGGTGGTGTTAAACAACCCGGCGTTGACCGTGGCAGCAACCGGTTGATTATCGCCTGACTGGCGAACATAGCCTTCGATAATGGGTGACACACCAGGATCAACGATATATAAGAAGGCTGAACTGGTGACGCCCCAATTATTATTGGTATCCTTGCTTTCGACAAAGATGGTGTGCCTGCCAGAGGGGAGATCGGTCGTATCAATGGTCCCCTGGATGGCCTCGATGTAGTTATTGAAATTTCCATCGCTGGCGGTCATGGGATAGGTGAGCGTGCCGGTGATCCAGGAGGGGCTATCAATGGTATAACGCGCTTCAGCGATGTTCTGATGCGGCTCGCCACCAGCATAGCGACCATCGTTGGCAGTTGCAGTCACCTCTACCGGCTCGCCTGGGGTGACGGCGGCTGGTGAGGTAGTTACCGAGATAGAATCAGGACCAGCGGGGGTCATGTATGGCCGGCGGGCAGTTTTGAAAGCATAGAGGAGGGAGTCGCGGTTATCAGGGTAATCGGTATTTTCAAAGGAATTACAATCCTGGAAGAACTGACCCGCCATCTCAAAGGTGAAACCGGGAACACCTAAAGTGCCATAAATGAACTCATCGGTGGTACCGCTGGTCTGATACAGCTGATAGCTCTGCTGAGGGGTGTAGCCGTTGAAATAAGCCAGATGGCGACCCAAGGTTTGCAGCTGCGTGCTGTTGGGAGCGGGAGAAGGGCTCCAGCCCCAGGGCCAGAGGACCAGCCCAGCGGCACTGTGCAAAGTGATAAATACACCGGTCGAGTCGAGCGGAGCCGGATCATTATCGCCTGGACCGCGTTGATCGGGGAAGATGGTTTGGACGAATGATTCTATCGCCTGAACTTCCGCTTCAGATCCTGCGGAAGGTCCATGGTAAGTCTCGCCACACGCCCAGTCATCTGAACCGCCCATATTCCATTTAAAAGAGCTATTGCGGTTTAGATCTGTGCCCCAACTACCCGGGTCGGTACAGCCGTCGTCATTATCCACGTTCTTGCGCCAATAATCCCCAGCTTCAGCGAGCTTCCGCCCATCTGGATTGGACATGGAGACGATGTAGACCCGGAAATAATCCAGCAGCCAGGTTATGTCGGGATCGATGCCATAATTATTAATCAAATATTCGGCAGTGCGGGTCGCCAACTCGGCCGTGGCATACTCGCGGGCATGGATCTCAGCCATAAGGAAGAAGGTGGGTTTCTCATCGATGACGCCAAAGTTCTCGTTGGTGAGGCGCAGGGCCTGGATGTCGTATCCGGGTAGGCCGCCTGGCATTAACTTGTCCCAGCTATCGCCTATATCGAACAACTGAGCCATATCGGAATGTGACAAGGCGATATTCTGCAGGGTGATTTGGGTCTCTTCAACCGTGCGATAACAGGGAAAGCCAGGGATAGAATCCGTTCCCTGACCTGGCAGAGCTACCCTGGGTTGGTTGAGCAGCTTGGTTTTAGCCTGGTCGACTTCAACCCGGTAGCCCGCTTGCTGCAGTGAGGCAACTTGGTCGGGAGAGAGTAATGCCAGGGCGTATCCTTGAGTTTTGTCTACCTGAAGGATATCGTAATGGGTGGCAAGCTGGTTAAGATCGGCCTGGCTGGTGTAAAACAGCCTGACAACCACAGATTGTGCGGGTGCCTGGTTGGCCGGCTGGGTTAGCGGGGAGGCGACCACCGGGGCAGCACTGGCACTCGAGACCAAACCCAAAAGCATAGAAATAAGCACGATAATAGAAAACAGTTTCTTTTTCATAATCTCCTCTTCATTCCCAGCCCCTCATGGCGGGAGAATGCCGATGAAGGGCTGGGTGATAGCTGTAATTTATCGATCTTTACTGATTTTGAGACAGGGGTAAGAATATGTCATACCAGAACGTATCCGTGCGCAGCGTAACGACATGGCCGGTGCCTTGCGATGAGAGGATGTTTACCGTGGTAACGTTCGTATCTCCCAAAGCGGCATCCAAGGGCACATGGACCGTGATGGTGAAGGCAGCAGTATCACCGACATTTACCGGTCCAACTTCAGCAGGACCGTCAGCTGGCCAGCCACTGGGAACCACATGCACCGAATACGTATCAGCGATATTGCCGGTGTTGGTGAGCAGAAGCGAGAATTGAACGGAGGCCCCTCTCGCATGGGCGATCAGGACCGGCTCGACTGCAGAGACCGCGAAACTATACACGGTGGTCACCGAGGTGGTGACCGTGGCGGAAGCCTCCTTGGAAATATTCCCTTGAGAAACGGCCTGGATGGTGGCGGTATCTGATTCACCCGGTAAAGCATCCGCTGGCACATCGACCAGGACGGTAATATCGACGGACTAGCTCCAGGATCGAGTGGACCGATGGACGGCGGGATCGTCACAGACCACAGGCTGGTTGAGGAAAGGTCATAGGAATCGGCGACATTGCCAGCGTTGGTGAGCTGCAGGACATAAGAAACCTGATCACCTGGATTACCCGCACCGTCTGAGCTGGGGGGTGTAAGGGTTAGAGCATAAAAGTTAGCCGTCGTGGTCAGATTGGAGACCGCGTTAATCTCGGGATCGAATTGAGAAACAGCGGTGACGGAAGCGCTATCAGTTTCGCCGTTGTTGGCATCGGCTGGGATCGTCACTTGAACGTCGAACGCAGCGTTTCCCGCAGGAGCGATGGGTCCAATGGTGAGCGGCGCATCGAAGATCCAGCCGCTGACCACGGAGATATCGTAGGTATCACTATTCTGGCCGATATTGGTTAACTCCAGGTGGTAGGTGACTGTCGTTCCAGGGTCAGCCTGGGCGGAGGCGGCTGCCGGGGTAAGCATCACACCGTAGGATGGGGTGGTGACGTTAAGGAAGATGGCGGTGAAAGGTCCCCAAAAGCCGTTGGCGTTCTGTCCGTGGACAAGCAGGTAGTGCTGACCTTCGAGCAGACCGGTTGTATCGACCACTGCCGCGACGGCTTCGTTGGTCTCATCCCAGGCGCCATCGACCGGGGAAAACGCTGTCCCGCTGCCATCCACACCTGGGGTATCGATGAAGAATTCGGCCCCGGCGATGTTGGTGAGCGGTTCACCCGGATAGCGCTGGTCGAGGATCGTGGCAGTCAGGTTTACCGGCAAACCACCCGGCACGGTCGATGGATCGACGAGCAGATTCTGAGCGTCGGGACCGTAAGCGGTCTTGTAGGGTGAGCCGGCAATCTTGTTGGCGTACACCCAGGAAGGACCCATCTCGGCCCAGAAATTGCGCGGCATTCCGTCTATGCCATCCTGGCAGCCGTAGGGCGGGAAGAAATCAGCACAGGTACCGTAAGTGGGACCGATCTCATAGGTGTATGCCGCGATACCCAGCTTCCCGTAGATAAAGTCGATCATGCCCCCATCTACGGTATAAAGGAACCCGGTCGGATTCATGTGCTCGCCGGTAACATCGGCGAGCTTATGCCCAATGGTGCTGAGCTGGGCACTATTGGGTGTTTGCCCGCAGTTAGGGGCGCATTCATAGGCCCAGAGAATCTCGTCCTGATAGGAATGCAGGGAGATGAAAATCCCGGGTGTTGTATCTGGAGAAGCGGGTGGGAGCTGGTCGTCGCCATTCGAGCCGTTCCAATCGCCGAATATCTGTGCGGCAAAGGTTTGCATGGCCGCGGTTTCCGGCTCAGAGGCACGACTAGGTCCGCGATAGGTCTCGCCACAGGGGTTTGGATCGGAGCCACCACAGCAACCCCATTTGAAACTGCTGTTGCGGTTAAGGTCGACGCCAAAAGAGCTGGCACAACCATCATCATTATCTACGTTTTTACGCCAATACTCAGTCCAATCGATCTCGTTGATCACACGACCATCGGGATTTTCGGAGACCACGACATAAACGACATGATGGTTCACCAGCCAGGTCACATCCGGATCGGTCCCATAGCCACCCTGACCGAGGTAACCTGAGGTTAGATACTTGATATAGCGGATCGCCATCTCAGGCGTGGAAACTTCGCGGGCGTGGGTGTTCGCCATCAGGATGAAGGGAGGCTTGGAGGCGATTTCTCCGTATTGAGGATCCTCATTGGAAATGCGCAGCACCCATATATCGCGGGGATAACCACCCTGCGTGCCGAGCCAGGCATCCCCAATATCGAGCAGCTCGGTAAGGTTGGGGTAGGTGGTGTTCATATCCTGCATGAAGTTCACCATATACAGGTTATTGGAGTTGGGATTAAAGGCGTCGAAATAGTAATAGCGCGGGTCAAGCGCCGCATTGGGGGCCTGGAGCTGGGCGGTTTTCGCTTGATCGACTTCCACCCGATAACCCTGCAGCACCAGCCAATCTTTCTGGGCCGGGACCACCGCGGCAAGGGCGTAGCCAGAGCCCGGCGAGGTACCTGGCAGCGGATGGACTTCCCAGATATCCAGCTGCCCGGCGACAGCGTTTAATTGCTCCTGGCTGTCATAATACAGATTAATCACAAGTTCTTGAGATTTTTCCACCCCCAGAGATACATCGGTTGTTGGCTGGTCGGATGCGATGGTGCGATTGTACTGATCGAGAACTAGACCGCCGACCAAGAACAGTACTACGATCATAAGGGTTAGTAAAATGAACCGTGATTTACTTTTCATCCAAGCATTCTCCTTCTCAAATTTGGTGTGAATTTTGAACGATGGTTAATCTCTATTGACGGGTTATTCCTCCACATAGGGAACAAAATCAGCCCGAGCAACTCCCTGCTCGATCGCTTTTTGAGCCACGGCGCGAGCAACGGCACGATGAACATTTTTATCCAGAGGGTTGGGTACCAGCTCGTCCGGAGGGGTCTGATCAGCGATGGCGAAAACGGCTGCCAGATACATCTCATGGGTAATCCGAGTGGCATAGGAATCAACCGCCCCGCGCAGGATACCAGGAAAACCAAGCACATTATTCACCGATTTGCCATCAGCGGCGAAGGCTGCTCCGGCGCGCAGGGCAATTTCCGGATCGATCTCGGGATTTGGGTTCGAAAGCGCGAGGATGATCTGCCCTTTGCGGACGCTCTCGGGCTTGATGAGACCGCCAGCGCCAGTTGTTGCGACGACCACATCACATTGCTGCATAATTTCCGTCAGGTTGGAGCGTTTGCCACCTGAGCTTTCAAAAAAGGCGAGGGCAGCTTCAGATAGGTCAGCACCTAATACCGGGTTGCCAGTGAGCTTCATCAACATACGTCCGATGGCATTACCCGCAGCGCCCAAACCGATTTGACCGATGATGGCTTTCTCAAGCTGGAGACCGGTGATGCGGCTGGCAGTGGTGAGGGCAGCTGTGGCGACTACTGCAGTGCCATGCTGGTCATCGTGCATGACGGGGATATCCAGGCTGGCTTGGAGGCGGTCTTCGATTTCAAAGCAGCGAGGGGCGGAGATATCCTCCAGATGAATGGCGGAAAATGTGGGAGCAATCGTCTCAACCGTGCGGACGATTTGATCGGGGTCTTTGCTATTGAGCAAAATGGGCACGCCTGATAACCCGACGAGGGTCTCCATCAACATGGCTTTGCCTTCCATGACCGGCATTCCCGCCACGGGACCGATATCGCCGAGACCCAGCACCGCGCTGCCATCGGTGACAATCGCCACCAGGTGGCAAATGGCAGTGTACTGCCGCGCAAGCGAGGGGTCCTTGGCGATCATCAGGCAGACTTCCGCTACACCAGGGGTGTAGACACGGCGCAAAATGGAGAGACTATCCACCAGAAGGCGGCTACGGATGGCGATCTTCCCTTTCTGATGCAGCTCCAGGATTTCGTCGCGGATGGCGAGGATACGCGTGCCTGGGTTCGCTTCCATGGATTTTATGACACGGTCCATGTGAGCTTCGTCGTGGGCGTAGATGGAGATATCGCGGAGGGTATAACGTGAAGTCTCCTGGATGAGACGAACTTCACCTACGTCGCCACCGGCGTCGGCGACGGCGACGAGCAGGCGTCCCAACGTGCCTAATTGTTGTTCATTGCGCACGCGGATGGTGCGCATGAATTTTTCTACGGATTCCATCGATATAAACCTGAATAAATAAATTAACTATTTTGATTCCAAAGCTTGAATTCTTTCAGGATGGAGCCTCCGATAAATTCGCGCAGGATGGAGTTATCGGGGATGAGCTCGGTGGAAACAGGCTGGAACCATTCGAGCAGCGCCAGCATGCGTTTGGCTTCGATATATTCGCGGGTACCAAAGGGAACCTGCCGCAGCAAGGGCTCGCCATAAGGCTTTAGAGCGGAAAGCTCATACGCCAAAGCGGAGTTGAACATAATATCGGCATTTTCCTGGTAGGGAAAGATATAGCGTTTTTCACCGTGCTGGACAGACTCCCAGCGCTGAATGGTCTCGCGTGCGGTGTAACCGCGCTCCCGGGCATCGCGAACAATCCGCCGCACCAGGCGGGTATCGGTGGTGGAGATGCGGTTATGCCGGTCAAGATTTAGCTGGGTAAGGGCAGAAGCATAAATCCGGAAAGTTTGTTCGATGGGGAAAGCGGGCAACAAATCGGGGTTCAAGCCGTGGATCCCCTCGAGGATGACCAGCTGACCGGAGTGAAGCTGAACCAGATCACCCGGCTCCTGGCGACCGGTCTTGAAATCATAGTGGGGCATGGGGACAGCTTCGCCATTGACCAGATGGCGCAGATCTTGGGCAAGGCGATGGGTATCGACTGCCCCAAGCGCTTCGAAATCAGGCTGCCCATCATCATCTTTGGGGGTATCCTCGCGATTGACGAAGTAGTTATCCATCTCAAGCGGGTAGGGAGAAAGACCTTGAGACAGTAATTGTATCGAGAGGCGCTTGGCGAGGGTGGTTTTTCCGCTGGAGGAGGGACCGGCGATGAGGATGATGCGTACCGTTTTCTGAGGATCGGATCGATTAATCCGGGCTGTGATCTGCTCGGCAATATCCGCCACATGCTCTTCATGCAGCGCTTCGGAAACCAGGATGATCTCGTGGATCCGCCCGGCCAGGATGGCATCATTCAAAGCACCCACACTGGCGATCCCCAACCGGTCCAACCACTGCCCATAGCGCCTGAACGTGGCGAGGAGCTTGGGATAATTGGGCATGGGCTGCAGCTGGGTGGGTAAATTGCGGCGAGGGAAATTGATGGTGAAGCCACCATCGGTTGGGATGAGGTTGAACCACTGCAGGTAACCGGTGGACGGCACCATATACCCATGGTGATAATCCTGGTGATCTCCCAGGCGATATAGGGTGAGGTAATCCTTTTGCCGATGAGCGAGCAGGCGGACTTTATCGGTGTAACCTTTGGCTTCGAAATAAGCTACAGCCTCAACGAGAGGAACCTCGCGCTTAGAGAAGGGCATATTCGCTTCAACGAGGGCACGCATATGAGCGCTCAAACTGAGCAGGTCATTATCGGAGAGGGGATCGTGATCGGTGACTTCACAATAATAACCACCCGAGGAGACAGAGTGGTCGATGGTAAGGGTGGCGTCGGGATATTGCTCTTCGAAGGCGGCTTCCAACAAGAAAGTAAGTGAACGACGGTAGATCAACATGCCATCGGGATCTTCCATCGAAATTGGGATGACCTTGGCATCGATATGGACCGGGAAGGTCAGCTCACGCAGCTCGCCATTGATAATTGCGCCCACCAGGGGAGCGGAATCAGGGGTGGCAAGCAAGGAAAGGAATTTGCCCACCGGGGCGCCGCGCAGACCACAAATAACCCGCCCATCTGGAAGGTGAAGCTCGACGGTTGGGCGGGGAGTGACAAATGCGAATTCTGTGGGGTTAGCGTTATCCATGTAAATTGAAACCGATAAAGGGGTTTGACAGATATTGTAACATTAACTCCAGGTAAGATAGATTAGGAGTTGTCAATCAATTTGAGAGCTCTACTTCTGCTTCCCAACTTGCATAACAGGTCGATAGATATAATGAAAGAAGCCAGGCTTCCTTATGAAGCCTGGCTTCTGGTTAATCTACTTCTCGAGGGTGGCAACTCCACAGCAAAGGACCAATTCCTTGGCAGCCTTGACTTCATCCAGGCGACCCACCGGTGTGTTATGCGGGGCAGACTTGAGCAAAGCTGGATCACGATGAGCTTCGTCAGCGATTTTTAGCAGCGCCTCAGCAAAAGCGTCGAGGGTCTCCTTGCTTTCCGATTCGGTCGGCTCGACCATTAAGGCTTCATGGACGATGAGAGGAAAATAGTTCGTTGGCGGGTGGAAGTTGTAATCCATCAGGCGCTTGGAGATATCGAGGGCGTGCACATCGGGGGCATCCGACCACTGCCCTTCGACGACGAATTCATGCATACACAGCCGGTCGTATGGCAGGTGATAGGTGCTCTTGATCAGCGTAAGGAGATAATTGGCATTTAAAACCGCATGCAGAGCAATGTCCCGCAGGCCGGTGCTTCCATGCATACTGATATAGGTATAGGCGCGTACGAGCATACCGAAATGACCGTGGAATGACTTCATCCTGCCAATCGATTTTGAGGGGGTGATAAACCCGTAGAGAGGAGGCAGCTCGTCGTCACCCTGTTCGATGATCCCAACCACAGGCGCAGGCAAGAAATCAACCAGGTGCGAAGCTACACCGACCGGACCTGAGCCCGGACCTCCGCCACCATGCGGTGTGGAGAAGGTCTTATGGAGGTTAAAATGCATCACATCGAAGCCAATATCCCCGGGACGGATAATGCCGAGCAGGGCATTTAGATTGGCACCGTCACCATATACCAACCCCCCGGCGGAGTGCACCAGGCGGATGACCTCTTCGAGGTGCTCATCGAACAGACCCAGGGTGTTGGGGTTGGTGAGCATTAACCCTGCCAGGGAGGCATCACATTCCTGGCGCAGGGCGTCCAGATCGACATTGCCACGCGAGTCGGATTTAAGCTCGACGATGCGCAGACCACTCATGGCGGAAGTGGCCGGGTTGGTGCCATGGGCAGAATCGGGGATGAGGATCTTGTCACGGGCAGTGTCACTTCGCGAGCGATGGTAAGCACGAATGATCAACACACCGGTCAGCTCACCATGGGCACCGGCGGCGGGCTGGAGGGTGATCCCGGCAAAACCACCGATCTCCTTCAGCCATTCCTGCAGGGTGTACATCAGGGCAAGGTTCCCCTGGACGGTCTCGATGGGCTGGAGGGGGTGGGTGAAGGCAAAACCAGGGTAGCGGGCGGTATCTTCATTGACCTTGGGGTTATATTTCATGGTGCAGGAACCCAAAGGATAAAACCCGGTGTCGATGCTGTAATTGAGCTGGGAGAGGCGCGTGTAGTGGCGGATCACATCCAGCTCTGCAAGCTCGGGCAAGGGCAAATCTTCACGTACAAAGCCATCCGGCAACGGAGTCTGGGGCACATCCGGCTGGGGAAAGGTGATTCCCTGGCGTCCGGCAACGGAGATATCACATAATTGAGGCTCACCCATGCGACACCTCCGATAAAACCTCAACCAATTGGTCGATGTCGTGGCGGGAGTTCAGCTCCGTCACGGCGATGAGCATGTGCCGGTCCAGGTCAGGGTAATCCCGGCTGAGGTCATAGCCACCCAGGATATCATGGTCGAGCAAATCGTCATTGACATCGGATACAGGAGCTGAGGTGCGGATAACAAACTCATTGAAGAAAGGCGCAGGCGACCAGAGCGAATACCCGGGAAGCTTTGCGATTTGGGCAGCAGCATAATGGGCTTTATGGAAGCACAGCTCAGCCACCTGACGCAGCCCGTTCTTCCCCAGCAAGCTCATGTAGACCGTGGAAGCCAGGGCGATCAGACCCTGGTTGGTGCAGATATTCGAGGTGGCCTTTTCACGCCGGATATGCTGCTCACGGGCGGTGAGGGTGAGGACGTAGGCCTTCTGCCCGCGGTTGTCAACCGTCTCACCGGTCAGCCGCCCGGCCATTTTACGCACGTACTCTTTGCGTGTGGCGAACAACCCCAGGTAAGGACCTCCGAAGGAGAGCGGGATGCCCAGAGGCTGACCTTCGCCGGTGACGATATCGGCGCCGATAAAACCGGGGGCTTTGAGCAAGCCCAGGGCAATGGGGTTGACCGAGACAGCCAGCAGGGCACCCATGGCGTGAGCAGATTCAGCTAACTTCGTATAGTCATAGATGCGGCCGAAGAAGTCGGGGTATTGGACGACGACGAGGGCGGTATCGGTGTCGATAAGCGGGATCAAGGTATTCGGATCGGCTTGTAAATCACTCTCCGGTCCATCCCCCAGGATCTCGACCGGTGAGCCTTCGGCATATGTGCGCACGGTCTGGCGGTAGTGGGGATGCAAGGCGGGTGACAGGATGATGCGGGTGCGCTTACCGCGGAAGTTGGCATAAGCCATATTGACCGCTTCAGCTACGGCAGTGGCACCATCATAATGGGAGGCATTACACACTTCCATGCCAGTGAGGGCGGCTACGTTGCTCTGGTACTCGAAGATGGCTTGAAGCGTGCCCTGAGACAATTCGGGCTGGTAGGGGGTATAAGCGGTGAGAAATTCACCCCGGCGGATGATAGCATCTACTGCGGCGGGAATGTAGTGATTGTAAGCCCCAGCACCCAGAAAACAGGTGAGATCTTGCAGGTTTTCATTGGCCTGGGCAATTTCGCGCAGCTCGGCGGTGACCTCCATCTCAGTGAGGGCAGGCGGCAGGTCAAGGGTTGGGAAACGGTACCGGGCTGGGACGTCTGCGAATAGATCCTCCAGCTTTTCGATGCCGACGGCGCGCAGCATGGCTGTCCGGTCTGCATCGGTATGTGGAATGAACATAAGTGCTCCTATTGTCCTTGCTGGACGATTTTTTCGTAGGCGGGAGCGTCCAGCAAGCCACCAAGCTCGGCAAGATTATCCAGCTCGATTTTAACAATCCAGGCTGCTCCATATGGATCGGAGTTGATCACTTCGGGATTACCTGCCAGGGCTTCGTTGATGGCGAGGACCTTACCGCTTACCGGCGAGTAGACATCAGCTGCCGCCTTGACCGATTCGACGGTGGCAATTGTGTCACCTTTTTTAATATTGTCACCATCGCTGACGATGACCTCGGCAAAGACGATATCGGACAACTGGTCCTGGGCATAGTCGGAGATGCCGATCGTCCCGGTTAACCCATCCATTTTGATCCATTCGTTGCTTTCAGCGTACTTTAGTTCGGGGGGAATATTCATGCAATGCCTCCAATTTATTGATATACATAGATTTTAATACGAACTCACCACGACACAAGAGCGAATATCAGGGCGATTAAACTGCAAAGGCACACCTAAACGAAGTGTGCCTCTGTTATTTACCTGAGAGATTAGCGCCTGGCATGAGTGCTACCAGACGTTTGCCCCAACGGCGTCAACATGAAACGAAATGCTGGCTTTTCAGAGGATGCGAGAAACAAAGTCCTTCTACCTGAGAGTTTCGCCTGTATTTTTTACAGGTTTGCCCCTTCGGTGCCTATCGATTAAAAGGTCTCTTCTTTGTTCCTAAACCATAGACCGGCTGATTGTATAACCGGCTTGACTAAACGTCAAGACCTGGTCAGCTCGCCACGAACCCAATCGCCGATCAGCCAGTACTTGAAATCCTGGCCGCTGTTGGTCTGCACAGCAGCGACGATACCATACACCAGGGCTGCAAGAGGGATCAAGGATAGCAAGCAGGCCAGGGGTATGAGTACCAGTCCGACGAGGATGATGGATAAAGCTCCGGTGATAGCCCAGGCTAAGCCGATAAGGAGACCGCCACCAAACCACCAGATGAGCTGGAAGATAAACGCCTGCATCGACTGGTAGGCGACGTAATTGGAGCGGTTTTTATAGACAAGATAAATGATCAAGGCGACGACAATCCCAAGAAAACCGGTAATCAGATTGAGCAAGATGCTCAAATGGGCCAACATGGCCCAGGTGCGTTCGTCTGATTCGGTAAGTCGCTGGGGAGGCGGGGCGGGCGCGGGAGGGGCTGGGGGTAGATAAGGTTCAGGCTCGATGGAGCCTTCTGAGGGTTGAATTTGATCCATTCGGTTTCTCCTTTCAAGACATGATGAAACTATATACGCTGAAGGTGGGAAAAGGTTACAAGTTAAAAGCAAGAAATGATAGATCCATGCGGCTTTATCTTTTCACGATTCTAACTTCCTGCACCTGCCACCCGGGAATATTTTGACTTTTAGCGAGATTAAGGTTTACAGGTAGTCTTTCAGGTTATGCTCGACGGCATAGGCAGCCGCCTCAGCGCGGTTGCTGACACCCAGCTTGGATAGGATACTGCTGACATAATTCCGTACGGTGCCTTCACCGAGGAACAGCGCTTTGGCAATCTCGCGGTTGGTTTTTCCCTCAGAGACGAGCATAAGAACGTGGCGCTCCTGCTGGGTGAGGGCAGAGAATGCCGAGGCTTCCTCCTCGCGGGCAGCCTTGCGGACTTCCTGGAATATGCGTTGGGTTACCGCTGGATCGAGCAGAGCTTCACCTCGACTGACTGCTTCGATGGCGCGCACCAGGTCTTCACCCCCGATCTGCTTCAACACGTAGCCGGCTGCACCGGCGCGGATGGCGGAGAAGAGCATCTCGTCTTCGGCATACGAGGTGAGCATGATCACCTTGGTGTCGGGGTATTTGTCCATAATCTCCTGACAGGCTTCGATACCTGAACCACCAGGCAGGCGAATGTCCATCACGACCACATCCGGGCTGAAGGCTGCGACGCGATCAACTGCTTCGCGGGCGGTACTGGCTTCGGACACGACCTCAAAATTGGGATGCCGTTCCAACAAGGCTTTCAGCCCCAGCCGGACGACTTCATGGTCATCTACTAATAATATCCTTTGCTTATTCGGCATTCTTTGCACCTTTGGTCAAATCTTCCTGAGACGAATCAGATTTTTGCTGTTCGGGCAGGTTTTCGGGTAAATCGGAGGGATGATCGCGCCTGAAATCAACAAAGCGGTAGCCCAACCCGCGTTCGGTCAGAATATAGATTGGATTGGCGGGATCTTTCTCGATTTTTTGACGTAAATAGTTAATATACAGGCGAACATAATGAGGTTGATCGCGGTATTCATATCCCCACACATTGGTGAGGACCTGGTCATGCGAAACCACCCAACCGGCATTCTGCACCAGATAATAAAGCAGCCGATATTCGGTGGGGCGTAAATTTACCAACTTCTTTTCGACCCACACTTCGTGGCGATCAAAATCGAATTTCAAGCGACTATCAACCTCGATCAGCCCATGGGTACTATCGGAAGTCAGCTCTGTGCGGCGGAGGACAGCTCGAACTCGGCTGACCAACTCGCGGGGGCTGAAGGGTTTGGTGACGTAATCATCGGCGCCGAGCTCGAGCCCGTGGATACGCTCCTCTTCCTCGCCCTTGGCAGTGACCATGATGACTGGAACCGGGCTGATCAGGCGGATCATCTTGAGCACTTCGAAACCATCCAAATCAGGCAGCATTACGTCCAAGAGCACAAGATCCGGCAGGGAAGTACGCAGGCGGTCCATTGCCTGGGTGCCGGTAAAAGCCTCGACGACACGAAATCCGTCGTGCTCGAGGTTCAAGCGGATGAATTTCGCCATCCTTTGTTCGTCATCGACGACCAGAACGCGGTAATTCTTAAAATGAGTATCAGGGAGCATGGTATTCAAACCCAATTTTCAAGCAGTGTGCCTACTCACGGACGAAGCCAATGATTTCTTCCTCTGCCTTGGTGGGGAGCACCTCGATGAAATTTAAGCGGTTGATTGGCCAGATGACTGTCAGCACACTTTCCGTCAGGTAATGAAGCTCCTTCCCATCGATACGGCGAGGGCTGTTGAGGGTGATGGTTAAATCGGTCGGTTGGGGTAGCTCTTCCACCTCGCCAATGATGGGTTCTTCTCCGGTAGGGTGGATGATGACTGAATATGGCATGTTAATCCCAGCTTTCTCATCGATTTACGAGCAGTTGAATTTTCATTTTACCCAAAGAGAATATATCCCCATGCGTGATAGGATAAGGCTTATTGGGGGTCATTTTTTGACCGTTTAATAATGTCCCATTGGCTGAGCCAAAATCGACCAATAAGGCAAATGGCTGACTTAACTCAATCGAGGCATGCAAACGGGAAACACCATATTCATAGGCGTTGTAAGGAGCAAGATCAATGTCGGGCAAGATGGGTTGATCTTCCGATGACCGGCCCAGGGTGAAATCGGTCAACCCTTCGAGCGGAATCACATCTCCGGTTTCAACGAGGTAGAGTGAGAGCCTGGCATCACCCGGAGTTGGGGGCACTGCCTGATCGGATTCCGGTGATACCTCACCACGCAGCTGGTCACCGATCGTATTGGGCATGATTACCGTGGGATCGCGCAGCGCGGTGAATTGGGTGCCGCACTCTTTACAAAACAGGGCACCGGGCATTTCCTTGTTGCCACAATTTGGACAGATAACCATGACTACTTCTGCTTGCTCCCTGCCGTCAGCAGCAAAGAGCGGGTACCATATTTTATCCTTTTTTCACCCTCTTCGCTGAAGGATTGATTAGTCCGAATATGTGCCACCTCGGATAAAACCGATTGAGCCAGGCCTTTTTGCCCCTTTTGCAGCAGGTGAGTGGCCATGTTTTCCATGTATCGTGCGGCGGAATTGGCATCTCCCTTACTCATTTCTTCAGTAGCCCGCTCCTGCATATGGTACAGGGACAAGAGCGTAATCGAATTGAGTATGCTCGTGGGGGGAAGGGTTCTGACCGATTCTGCCGTCACCAGCCGGTCAAAGGCGAGACGATTTACATAGCGAGTTTTACCCGTGTGGCGGGGGATTTCAAAATTTATGAAGCCTTTGGCTAATGAAAGCTCGGTGAGGTCGGTGGGTATCTCATTGACAATAAACTCGAATAAGATGGACACGGTACCTTGATGAGGCATATTACCGAGGTTTAGTGGAGATATCGTTTCCAGAGGGGCGGCATCAGGCTGGAGGCGAAACGCTGAAGAAAGGCTGACATATTGGGTCACATGGAAATTGAAATTGATTTGTTCGGTCAAACACGTCCCGAGGCGAGAGATCTCTTCCAAAATTGTATTGTGAATGTCACCCGTCTCATAAACATACTTACAAATCCCCCCGGTTTTGGAGGTGATATGATCCAAAAATTTATCATTCCATTCACTGCCGATCCCAAGGGCACTGATCCCAATGCCCAGGGCAGCGCATTGATCAGCCAGCTGCTCGCAGTATAACTCATCCCCATAGGTACGCCCATCGGTAATGAGCAGGATATGATTTATGCGCTGGCGAGAACGATTTATATTGACTTGTGAGAAGGCCAATTCGAGACCTTTAAATATTTCGGTCCCGCCGCCAGCCTGGAGGATTTGGACCTTCATTTCAGACGATTTCAAATCAGCCATGTTTCCCGGAGGGATGAGCAGCTCGGTGAAATCGTTAAACTTGATCAGCGAGAACAGGTCATTCGGCTTCAACTTCCGGAGTAACTCAATCGCAGTCACCTTCACCGCATCCAAGCGAACCCCCTGCATGGAGGTGGAGCAGTCTACAACCATGGAGATATTCAAAGGTGTGGCAGGAGCCATCAGACCGGTGTCGATATTGATTCCCAAGTCCAGGAGGACATAGATCAATTGTGGCTCGGATAGTCTGGCGATCACCGGCTGACTGTATGTGGTCATCACAGAAATGGGGGAATCGGACGCAGAATCTGGCGGGAGCTGGCTGTCATAATCGGCTCTTTTACGGGGATCAGAGAGCCGTTCATAGGCTTGCTGAATATCGAGAAATATTTCTGTATCCCCCTTGTTTACATTCTTGTCGGGATGCAGATGAAGGACGAGCTGCCGATATGCGCGGCGAATCTCCTCGGGCGTGGCATCGCGGGGGATACCTAATCGGTCATAAAAGGTAAAATCATCCATCGAGATCACCCCGGAAATTGGATCACGATCACGGATATATTGTCAGGTCCACCAGCAGTATTGGCAGACTCGATTAATAATTCGCATGCAATTTGGGGCTCGGGCGAAGCATTGATCAGGTGGTGTAATTCATCTGCGGGGAGAACTCCCCACAGTCCATCGGTGCATAACATCAATTTTAAACCCGGTTGGATCGTGAAGCTGAATATATCCGGCTCAGTCAGGTCACCCTGACCAAGGGCGCGATAAAGAAGGTTGCGCTTCGGATGGATGGAGGCTTCCTGCGGGGTAATTTGACCGATTTCTTCGAGGCGTTTAACGAGGGAATGGTCATGGGTGAGAAGCTGCAACTGACCAGCACGATCAATAGAGTAAGCCCGGCTATCGCCGACATGGGCGATGGTGACCTGATCTCCCACGATGAGAGCTGAGGTGAGGGTCGTCCCACTACCCGTAGCGATCTGTTTTATCGCCTGGTGCGCAGCCATAACACCTTCCTGCATCACCTCGTGCAGGGAGATTTCCAGCCTGTGGTCCGGAGCGGATAATGAGGGGAGGTAAAAGGTGTTTATCACGTGTGTAGATAGTTTTTCGACTGCAATCTTGCTGGCTAATTCACCGTTTTCATGACCGCCCATCCCGTCGGCAATAATGTAAAGTCCGAAATTGACAGTACGTCCGGTAGAGATGAGATTGGTGGTTAAGGTAAAAAGGGAATCTTCGTTACTGTCGCGTTGAATGCCAACCGATTGACCAATCCCAATAATAATCTGAGGCGTTTCCAGATGGGGAGGTGCGATTACAAAACCTGGTCCGGGTGAGCTCGAAACCTGATCCGGGTTTTCGATCGTTTTAAGCTGCGGAGAAGGATCTTCTGCGGGTGAAGGTTGATCGGTAGGCGATGTTTTTTTGTGTAGTAAACGATTAAGAAAAGAAGGCAAGAATGATCCTCCACAGAATTCGATGCTCATTAAAGGACGATGGCATATATTTTGTGATCGTTGGAACCAAAATAGAGAACATCGTTGGCAATTATCGGCGATCCGGTGATCGGTCCGGCGGTTTGATATTTCCAGCGTAAACGACCCGTGCGAAATTCAAGGCAATACATGGCACCATCGACGGAACCACAATAGACTGAGTCCTGGTAGGAAGTGGGTGAACTGGTCACCTGGCCATCGGTGGCGAAATTCCATATTTCCCTGGCAGAGTGAATATCGACACAGTAGATGTGTGAATCAACCGAGCCGGTGAAGATAAAACGGTCGGCAACAAATGGTGTAGAGATGGATGCTTTTGACATACGAAAACGCCAGATAATGTACCCCGATTGCGCGTCGAGGGCATAAAGCAGCGTATCCACAGAGCAAATATAAATGATCCCATTGGCAAATACGGGGGATGAAGTAAGGGCGCGCTTGGCTTTAAAACGCCACTTAACGTTTCCCCTTAAATCAACACAAAACAAGTCACCTTCCTCAGTACCGAAGTAGACCAATTCACCCACCAGGGTTGGTGTGGATCGCACCGGAGAGCCTGCATCGACCCGCCAGGCACGCCTGCCGCTTTGGGCATTAATGGCATGGAGATAGGCGTCATCTGATCCAATAAAAACATGTCCCTCTGCAATAAAGGGGGATGAGCGAATGGCACCATTTGAATAGTATGACCAGATCTCCTGCCCGGAACGCATATTGATGCAATACAGGCGCTGGTCCTCAGAACCGATATAGATATTTCCTTCAAAGGGAGCCGGACGACTAACGATCCCACCTTCTGTAGCAAACTTCCAATTGAAATCACCCGTGCTGGCATTTAATGAATATAAGTTATTATCATATGAACCGACATAAACTGTACCAGCATGGAAGGCGGGAGTCCCCCGGATCTCATCTTCACACTCAAATTTCCAGGCAGGGGTGACATCCGAAACCTCGCGCGAGATGGGCCTGACCGCGGCGGGGAGCTTGTTGAACAACCCGGTCCTCTTCGCTGAGGCAAGCAGGGCTTCCTTCATGACCTCGATGCTGGAATAACGATTCTCAGGTTCATACGAAAGCGCGGTGTAGATCACCCCCTCGAGCTCGCTCGAAACGAGAGGATTAATCGCCCGAATTTTCCGTTCTTCGAACGAGAATGGCGGTTCCAGGCGTGGGTCGCGCCGTGTGAGCAGGTGATGCAGGGTAGCTCCCAAGGCATAAATATCAGCACGCTGGGTACTTTCCCCCTTGTACTGTTCGGGGGGAGAATAGCCTTCAGTACCAATCATGGTGCCTTTTTGACCGGGTTGGAACGTCTTGGCGATACCGAAATCCACCAATTGAACGTGTTCGTGGGTGTTTATCATGATATTGGAGGGTTTTATATCGCGGAAAATGATCGGTTCCGGCTTGTTATTATGCAGGTAGCTGATGACATCACATAATTCGATGGCCCAATTTAAAACCTGAGCTTCAGGCAGGAAATCCTGGGTCTCCGTCACGATCGTTTCCAGGTCCTTACCATCGATAAATTCGATGATCAAGTATGAGCGGTCATCCTGAGAAAAATAATCATAGATACGGGGAATGCAGGGGTGATTTAAGGTCGCCAGGATGTTGGCTTCCCGCTCAAAGTTGCGAACGATGGTATCGCGAATGACAGGGTCACGGACCAGGTTGATCATTTCCTTTACCGCAACACGCTTGACCACGTTTGGAAAATGGAGATCCCTGGCGCAATAGACGGCTCCCATACCCCCAACGCCAACCACATACTGGATCGCGTAACGGTCTAAGAGGATCACACCCGCTTCCAAATGATCCGACGGTTTCCTAGTCGTTTTTGATTCAGCCAAATTCTGGGTAGAGCGTTGGTTATCCAGTGCATAACCTCCAAGTACGAGCTTAATGTAATTATAGCTTATTGCTTTGATTATAAAAAATGGATATCCGCGGGTAACTTTATTACCCTAAGGCTTGCCGGTCAATTTATAGCAGCCAATTTGCGATGGTTAATTATATAATCAGTCAGCCAAATGAATGATCCTATGAACAATTATTGAGGTAAAAATGGATACTAAAGTAGATTTTAAGAAAACGCTCAAACAATTCTATAATCCTTCCATTAAGGGATTTCACCTGGTCGATGTACCGAGGATGAATTTCCTGATGGTGGATGGGAAGGGCGATCCGAATACCTCGGGGGATTACCAACAGGCGGTTGAAGCCTTGTATGCGATGTCTTACGGGATCAAGTTCTTGCTTAAAAATCAAGGGTACGATCATGTTGTGCCTCCGCTGGAAGGCTTGTGGTGGATGGAAGATATGAACGAATTCAACCGGGCGAATATTGGGCGATGGGAATGGACGATGATGATCATGCAGCCCGAATGGGTCACATTGGAAACAGTGGAGAGGGTGAGGACAGAAGTTACCAGGAAAAAAGGGTTAGCCAACCTGAGTAAAGTCAGGTATGAATCCTATGGTGAAGGGGCTGCAGTACAAATTCTATACCTAGGAGCGTACGATAATGAAGCTCCGGTGATCGCGGAAATGCACACCTTTATCCGCAATAACGGCTTCCAGACAAATGGTAAACACCATGAAGTATACCTGGGTGATCCTCGCAAGACCGCGGCAGAGAAGCTGCAGACGATCCTGCGCCAACCTATCCGGAAAGAATGATAATCCCACTGGACAGGTGATGATTCTGAAAGCTGACCTGAGTAGGACATCCGTGGTCAGTCGACTACAAATCGAGCCTAGCGATAATCGGAGATAGGCTCAGGTTTATTATCCAAAACCAGCTCAATTTGGTCCATCACAGCGGGCGTAAGGCTATCCACAAATTCCAACGCTTTCATGTTTTCAATGACCTGCTGAGGCCTGGATGCGCCGGTAATTACCGTGCTTACATTTGGATTCTTCAGGCACCAGGCAATCGCCAGCTGTGCCATGGTCATGCCCTGGTTTTGAGCGATGGGGAGCAACTGTTCGACTTTCTTCAGGCTCGTTTTGGCGTTTTCATCTTCGAAACCCTCCCGGAGCCATTCGTAGCCCTTGAGGCTAATCCTGGTATCGAGGGGGATACCCCGGTTATATTTCCCGGTTAACATCCCACTGGCGAGGGGGCTCCAGATGGTCGTCCCCAGGCCGATTTGTGAATATAACCTGGTGAACTCACGCTCAACTTTTTTCCGCCGGAGCATGTTATATTCTGGCTGTTCGGCCGAAGGTGGGATGAGGTTGTACTGCCTGGCGTATCCGTACGCTTCCATGATCTGATCTGCCGTCCACTCGCTGGTGCCCCAATAAAAAGCCAGTCCCTGGTCGACCAGGAAATTCATGGCACGGACGGTTTCCTCAATCGGGGTGTATATATCCGGGCGGTGGCAAAATATCAGATCGACGTAATCCATCTGCAGCCTGGCGAGGGAAGCCCTTGCGCCTTCGATGACATGCTTACGGGATAGACCGGTTTGGTTGGGTTTATGACCACCCCAAAATAGCTTGGTTGAGATCACCAGGTCTGATCGCTTCCAGCCGGCCTTTTTTATCACTTCCCCCATGACGATCTCGGCATTCCCATGGGCGTAGGATTCGGCATTGTCAAAATAATTGACCCCGGCTTCATAGGCTGCACGCATGCACTCAGATGAAGTATCTTCACCAATTTGCCCACCCATCGTGACCCACGCGCCGAGCGATAGAGCCGAGATTTGTAAACCTGATTTCCCTAAACGACGATATTGCATAATTTTGATCCATCCTATCTTGAATATATACTTAACTCACCAGCAGTTTCCGGAGATAATACCTGAAATCCTTGGAAAACGAATTTTACTTACACTGAAGCCTAATCTTATTTCTTCTTGATTAAGGCATGCCCCTTTTCCAGCAAGGCAGGGGTGGCGGCTGCCAAGACCGGGTAACTGGTGACGCTGTAATCAGTATTCATAGTAATTGGAAAAACCCGCGCCCCTTCGAAGGATTGGATGAGACCTCCCGCTTCTTCGACCAACAGCCACACCGCTGAGAGATCCCAAATTTTGGGGGTAGCGTCAAAACCCAATAATGCGGAGCCACGGGCCACCATGCAAAAGGAATACGTGCTCGAGCCCATAATCCGCGGCTTGTAGGGAATAGTCACCGTGTAATTGCGAAAAGTGCGGGAACAGCAGGAAAAAAATGACATGGGTTGGGCAGGGTCAGGTGCCCGGGTTTTTATCCGCTCGTGATTTAGAAAGGAGCCAGACCCACGACTGGCAGTGTAGAGCTCATTGATGCGGGGGAAGAAAACCACTCCAAGCTGGGGAAAACCATCCACCAGGCGGGCAATCGAGACGCCCCAAACAGGCAACCCCAGGCTGTAGTTGGTGGTGCCATCCAATGGATCGATCACCCAGGTTGGTGCATGGGGGTCGATCAGGTAATGGGAAGATTCTTCACTCACGATCCCATCGTGGGGAAAATGAGCATTCAACCTGCGGGTAACCAGCTCATCGGCTGCCAGATCAGCTGCGGTGACAACGGTCTGGTCAGGCTTTGATGCGGCATGAACCCCGCCAGGGCGATAGTATTTCTGTAAGAGATCACCCGTCTCCACAGCCAGATTGATGGCGAATTCCAAAGGATCATTCATGCTGACCTATTCCTCACCTATTGGCTGCTGAATTTTTGATACATTACCCGGAGATGGCGGTAAGAAGAATACCAGGGGAGCAGCAAGCAAACCGGCGAACGCCGCAAGCTGGAACGCCTGGTGCAAGCCCAGGCGATCGGCAAAAATGCCAATGCCGACCGAGGAAATGGATAAGCATAAAAAGGAAAACGCCATAAAAAAACCATTGGCGACAGAACGGTGGTTGGGAAAATGGTCCTGGACAATCGCAAGGGCAATGGGCTGAGAAGATAAGGCGAACAAACCTGCCAGGATAAGTGCAGGAAGACCGAGCCATCCCAGCGAGTCAAGAAAGATGAGCACCATGATGGGAGCGAGGAGCGATACGGCGAAAAGAACCGGTTTCCGACCGAGTCGGTCACTGATAGTTCCGCCCAGGAAAGCCCCCGCCACGCCTGCCAGCTGATAGATCGCCAGGGTTAGGTCTGCTTTCCAGATACTTGCCCCTTCGCTCTGCAGCAGGGTCGGCAGGAAAACTCCCATCCCGGTGATCATGAAACTGCGAAAAAATATCAGGGCAACCAATGGCACAAACAGCCGGCGAGCAAGCGGTAAAACTTCGCCGAACCCGGTTTGCTTGGCGACATGAACCGGGATGCCTTTATACCGAAAATAAATAATAAGTGAAGCAATCCATCCGGGAATAGCTACGGGAATCATTTTTCCGAGGGTGAAAGTCAACAACGCCCAGGCGGCAAACAATGGACCTACGGTGCGCCCGAGCTCGCCTGCAGCCATAAATAGGCTCATACCTTTACCCACCTGCACACCAGACGAACGGGCAACCATGGACGGGGAGATGGCATGAAAGGAGGCGATGCTAAGCCCAGCGATGAACAACACAACCACCAGAGTAAGGTAATTTGGAGCCATACCCAGCATGCTCATGGTTGTGGCTGAAATTGCCGGGGCGAGAATGACAAGAATTCGCAGGTTAACCTTATCATCAAGGTAACCAATCACCGGATTTAATAAAGAAGGTATCGGGGTGATGGCTGAAAGAAAACCAGCCTGGGTATAGGAAAGAGAAAGTTTTTCGATCAGGTTGGGAAGAAGCGGGGCAAGGAAGGCAGAATACGTGTCTTGGATGAAATGGGCGCTGATAATGGTTAGCACCCGGGACAACTGAAAGCCAGTTCCCTTGGCCTGATCTACTTGGACGGAAGAAGGTGAGGTGACACCGGCCATTTAGGATGGGGAGCGGGAATTTACCAGCTCGATATAGTCTTGCGGCACAGAACCTTCATCCTTGATCCCGAGTGTATGGATCAGCTCACGCGCAACCTGGGCTTTATGCTCGGCATCCCGTCTACTCCAGGTGCGGCTTTTTACTTCGAGGAAGTGACCCAAAGCAGGGTTATCCATTCGGTCCAGATTGATATAAAATTCCAACCCATGAAAGATAATCCTCCAGCGCAGGCGATGCTTCTCGATCACCGTTAGGTGCATGGGTTTAAAGTATTCACGGTAAAAGCGCAGGCTGTGGTTGGCAGGGGCGATGAAGCGGCTGCGGGACAACAAGACATCTTTGGGTAAATTACCCTCGCGGGTTGGCCCGAGCAGGGTGAGGCGGTAACGGACGCTACTGACCTGGTCGTTCGCGCCAATGGCTTCGTCTTCACGATAACGCAAGTATCCCTGGGATGGGTCGGCGAAGGAGAAGTAGGTGTCATATTCGTGGTAGTGTCGGTGGTGCAATACTTCAATCCTGGATTGTGTGATGTTATCGTTGACCACCTGCGGATCGACCAGAGCCACCTTCAGCTGGACCTCATAACTTTCTTCTTCAGAGGCGCCACCAATGGCGATCAGTTTGGAGAGGACAGAATTCTCGCGTTCAAGCAGGAAGGCATCAATGCGGCGGGCGTAGTGTGCAGCCTCAACGAGCAGAGCGGATTCATCGAGGGTGAGAAGCTGTTGATCCCGCATCAGCCATTTTCCGTTAACGATAACATCGGTAACATCAGAAGCATGGGTTGCATACACCAATTGAGCGTAAATAGCATCAGGCTCCCGCTTGAAGCGGGGAGAGTTGTGGGTGCGAGCGTTATTTACCAGGATCAGATCTGCCCGTTTGCCTGGCTCAAGCGATCCGGTCAGCGAGCCGATCTGCAGCGCTTCGGCGCCCATTCGTGTGCCCAAGGTGAGTGCCAACGGTGCGGGCAAAGTAGTAGGGTCGCCGGTGGTGCTTTTGGATAAGAAGGCAGCCAGGCGGATTTCCTCGAACATATCCAGGTCGTTATTGGAAGCCGCTCCATCTGTACCGATACCGACGTTTAGGCCAGCTTCGAGCATCTTACTAACCGGTGCGAAGCCAGAAGCAAGTTTTAGGTTGGAGGATGGGTTGTGCGACACCCCTACGTGATGATGGAGCAGGGTTTTAATCTCACCATCATCGACATGGACACAGTGGGCCGCCAAGACCCGGGCTTCAAAAACATCCTGTTTCTTCACATAGGGGATGACCGGCATGCCAAATTCTTTACGGCTGTTCTCCACTTCCTGACGGGTCTCGGATAAGTGGATCAATAAGGGTACATCGAATTCTTTCGCCAGCGAAGCTGCTGACTGCAGAATTTCCTGGGTACAGGTATAGGGTGCATGGGGACCCACAGCGGGGAGGATCAGGGGATGACCCTGCCATTTCTGCAGGAAGGTGCGGGTTTTATCCAGAGCTTCCTCATAATCTCTGGCATCAGGTCCGGGGAATTTAAGCACCGTTTGAGCACATACTGCGCGCAGTCCGGCATCGGCAGTCGCCTGGGCAGCGTCATCTTCGAAGTAATACATATCGGCAAAACAGGTCACTCCCGAGCGGATCATTTCAGCACAGGCAAGCTGAGTGCCAAGACGAACAAAATCGGAAGATACGAATTCACGCTCGACGGGCATCATATAGCCCATCAGCCAGACGTCAAGGCGTAAATCGTCAGCCAATCCCCGCAGCAAAGTCATGGCGGCGTGAGTATGAGCATTGATCAAGCCAGGCATGAGGATTTTCCCCAGGCAGTCGACAGTTTGCGCCGCAGAGTACTGCTGACATACTTCGGTCTCGGGGCCAACGGCGAGGATATGGTCACCCTGGATGGCAATAGCACCCGGCTCAAAAAAAGAGAGATGCGTATCCATGGTGAGCAGGATGGCATTTTTAAGGATGAGGTCTGCTTCAAGGGTCATAAGTTAACCTTCGGATCAAATCCAAACTTTGGTTGATTGCCCAGGTGGGAGCATATTCGGATGGTCCGCCATAACGACGAGTAAAATTCTGAGCCTGGTGAGGAGAGATGAGAACAAAGAGTATATCCTGAGAATTGAGATTGGGCTGAACGGAGACACCCAGCCCAATATCGGCATGATGGGTGAGACGGTACGCACCGGTCAGTCTGAGCAGCTCATCTGGCATCGGTAATCCAGTCAGAACCTGCCCGCTGAGAAAAGGACCACCCACTCCTGCGAGACGACGGATCAGCTCTCCGCCTAAACCAGCCTCAATGACAGTGAGAGTCAGTCCCTGGGTGGCGAGAGCGTGCAAGGCGACCTCTTCGAGGGTGTCACGGTCGATACCATAGATACAATCGCCGAGGCGATTGCGCAGGGCGGTTTCTAACGGCTCGATCAATTCAGCCGATGCCTGCTCCGATTCAGCTTTCACGGTGATGCGCACATCCACCTGACCGGAATGAGCGGTGAGGCCGACACTGGGGTTGCTCAGCGTTTCCAAATCACCGATCAGATCATCGATCTGGGATTCACCCACTCCGACGGTATGCAGCAGGCGTGTTTTTATAACCGCATGGAGATCATAGTGCTGGCGGAGATAGGGAATGACTTTTCGCTCCATCAGGTAGGACATCTCGCGGGGAACACCTGGCAAAGCGATGATCACCTGAGATTTTAGTTCCAGGATAAAAATTGGGGCCGTACCCACAGGGTTTTCTATCGGTAACGCGCCAGCGGGGATATATGCCTGACGGCGATTATTCTCGGTGGGGATGCGTCCCAGCTTTTGAAAACGCAATTTTATTTGCTCCCAGAGCTCGGGGCGGAATTCTGAAGTCACAGCCAGTGCCAGGGCGACCGCGTCGCGAGTGGGGTCGTCTATAGTGGGACCTAAACCCCCAGTCGTGATGACAATATCACAACGCTCCAGGGATTGTTGGATGGCTTGAGCGATCCGCCCGGTATTGTCACCCACGGTAGTTTTCCGAAACAGGTCGATGCCTGCATCGCGGAGACTGCGGGCGAGGAAGTGCGCGTTCGTGTCGATGGTTTCGCCGAGTAATAATTCGGTACCGATGGTGATAATTTCAGCAGATGGCATTTATAAACTCTTGGAGGTAATTATACTAAGGTTCGGGGGTAAATATTCAGGCTGTGCGCATAGGCAAGAATGCATTTAGACAACATTATGCTCGTGGATAAGACGACCTTCACTGAACCTGGCAAAATCAAGCATGGATATATCCATGGTAGATGCCGTGCCATCCAGGATGATCTCGGACATCAATTTACCGGCGATCGGACCATGCATAAAACCATGACCGGAGAACCCTGAGACGAGATAGTAACCCTCGACCGGTGTTTTCCCAAAGATGGGGTGAGCGTCAGGGGTTACCTCGTACAGTCCCGCAAGGTGGGAGGCAAGACCGACGTGTTCGAGGAGAGGCAGGCGGTTGACCGCGGCTTCCATGTGGACCAACTCCCACTCGGGATCAATGCTCTGGTCATAACCGGGGGGTTCGTCGGGGTTGGACATGCCGGTGAGCAAACCAAGACCTTCAGGATGAAAATATAAAGATTTCGAGAAGTCGATCACAAAGGGGAAATCAGGGGGGAGGTGGTTTATTTCTGTTGTAGTGAGCCACTGGCGACGGATGGGCGATACTGGAACGTGGAGACCAGCCATTTGACCGGTGTGACCGGCCCAGGGGCCGGTGGCATCCACGATGATGGGCGCGGATATGGTTTGTTCGGGAGTGTGAACCCTGGTCACCCGACCTGAATGAACCTGAATACGCGTCACCGGTGATGAGGTGAGCGCTTTTACACCCAAGCGCTGGGCGGCACCGATATATCCCATGACCACACTGTTCGGATCCACCAGCCCGTCCCGGGGATTAAAACTACCGGCGAGGACATCCGGCAGGCGCAGGATCGGCAGCATTTTACGAATGTCATCTCCGCTGATCCACTCGGTTTGAGCGCCGAGGCTGTTTTGCAAGCTGACAATATGCTTGAAAATATTGACTTCATCAGGCGTGGTTAGCAGGAAAAGGTAGCCGATCTTGCGATAGTCGATGGACTGCCCAATTTCCTGCTTGAACCGTTCAAGCATGGGTAGACTGAGCAGGGATAAGCGGATGTTTATCTCGGTACCGAATTGGTAGCGCACGCCACCGGCGCAACGTCCCGTGGCACCCTGACCAAAAAAATCTTCCTTTTCCAGCAGGATTATATTGTGTTGACCGCGCAAGGCGAGGTGGTAGGCGGTGCTGGCACCCATCACACCGCCCCCGATGATGATTACGTCTGCAGTAGCTGGTATTGGCATCGTGGATTGATCACCTGAAAATAAAATGCGTGGGGATAATTCTACCACCCACGCACCATATCGTTATCTAGAAACGGTCATTCTTTGAGTAGTGATTATTCGATACCCAGGTAGGCTTTTTGGACCATGGCATTTTTTTGCAGGTTTGCGGCGGTATCGGTCAGCACGATCTCACCCGTTTGGAGGATATACCCGCGACCGGCGACTAAGAGCGCCATGCTTGCATTCTGCTCGACAAGTAATATGGTGGTACCCTCTTTGTTGATGCGGAGAATTGTTTCGAAGATGGCCTCCACCAAAACCGGGGCTAAACCCATCGACGGCTCGTCCATCAGCAATAAACGGGGATCCGCCATCAAGGCCCGGGCAGTGGCGAGCATTTGCTGCTCACCACCAGACAGGGTACCCCCGACCTGCTTTCGCCGTTCTTTAAGGCGGGGAAATAACTCAAATATACGCTCCAGGTCTGCAGCAATTTCAGGTCCTTTTGGGCGGGAATAGGCACCCATCTCTAGATTCTCGGAAACTGTCATGCGGGAGAAAATTCGCCGTCCCTCGGGGACCATGGACATCCCTTTAGCGATAATGTCATGAGATTTAAACGGTGCCAGATCCTCTCCATCGAAGTGCACATAACCTTCACGCGGTTTCATTAACCCCGAGATCGTCCGCAGGGTGGTGGATTTCCCGGCGCCATTTGCGCCAATCAACGTGACGATTTCACCTTTCTCGACGGTTAATGATATTCCCTTAAGCGCATGAATCTGACCATAGTATGAGTGGATATTCTCAACTTCAAGAATTGGCATGATTATCCTCCACCTGTATCAGTCGGGGCTGCAGTGTTCAATCCACTGGCAGCGCCACGGCCTAAATAGGCTTCCACAACCTGGGGGTTGCCCTGGATTTCCTTGGGGGTACCTTCGGCGATTTTTACACCGAAGTCGAGTACGGTGATCTTTTCAGAAATGCTCATCACAACGCGCATTTGATGCTCGATCAGCAGGATGGTTATCCCCAGATCATCGCGCAGCTGGCGGATGAAATTGACCATGTCTTGAGTCTCCCTCGGATTCATCCCGGCAGTGGGCTCATCAAGGAGCAAAAGATCAGGTTTGGAAGCGAGTGATCGCCCAATCTCCAAACGTCTTTGTTGACCATAAGGCAGATTCTTGGCAAGCAGGTCTCCCATTCCTTTTAGATTAATATAGGCCAGCAAGCGATTGGCCTCTTCCACGGCAGCTTTTTCCTCGCGAATTGTACCTGGTGTGCGAAAGATAGCACCCAGGAGGCCGGATTTTAAGTGAGGCTGCATCCCTACCAGGATGTTTTCCACGGCAGTCATATTTTTAAACAAGCGAATATTCTGGTAGGTGCGGGAAACTCCGAGATGGGTGACCCGGTCCATGGATAACCCGGTAATATTCCGTCCGTTCAACAGGATATCACCTTCTTCGGGGGTATAAAAACCGGTAACACAATTGAAAAAGGTTGTTTTCCCAGCACCATTAGGTCCGATGATGCTATAGATAGCATGTTCTTCCACTTCCAAATCAACTTTGCTGACTGCTTCCAAACCGCCGAACCGTTTGGTCACCTTTTTCGATACGAGCATAGCCATGTTGTTATTCTCCTCATTCCCCTGGGGTTTTCATGACCGCCGCAGGTTCGGTAAACGGTTCTTCCTCAGATTCTGGATGCAACTCCAAGCGACGGCGGCTTTCAGGTACCAGCCCTTCCGGCCTGGCCAACATCATATAAACCAAAGCTGCACCATACATAAAGTAGCGGAAATCGGCGAACTGACTTAATAACAAGGGTAAGCCTACGAGGACTAAAGCACCCACAAACACACCTGGGATACTGCCCAAACCACCAATGATGATCAGTGAGAGGATATTGATCGAGACGATGAAGCTGAAACTTTGAGGGTAGATAGACCCAATTTTGGTGGCGAACAATACCCCGCCCAAGCCTGAAAAGAGAGCCCCCATCCCAAAAGCCAGTAGTTTGGTGAGGACTTTATTAATCCCCATGGCTTCGGCCACATCCTCGTCTTCGCGCAAAGCCATCCACGACCTGCCAAGGTGTGAATCTTTTAATCGAATGGAGATGAAGCCAGCGATAAGAATCCCGACCAGAATAATATAATACATGCGTTGTTGATCGTTAAAAACGAAGTTACCGATGGTTGGCGGGGGTATGCGCTGAATTCCTTGTGGACCTCCCAGAAATTTTTCCAACCAGTCTGAAAGCACCAGAATACGGATGATCTCACCAAACCCCAGAGTGACGATGGCTAAATAATCACCCCTCAAGCGGAGGATGGGTAAACCAAGAACGACACCAGCAAAAACTGCAACCAACAGGGCAATTGGTAAAGCTTCCCAAAAAGTTAAATGCGCAATTCCTACTCCCTCGGTGGTCGTTAAAACCCCCAGAGTGTAAGCACCGATCGCATAGAAAGCAACGTACCCGAGATCGAGAAGACCTGCAAACCCAACAACGATGTTCAATCCCAGACCCATCAGAATATAGATACCGACATTATCGAAGATTTCACTAAAATAGGGTCCGAGGATAAAGGGTAAAGCAAGCGTAAATAAAGCAACTACTCCAATCGTCGACCAGCGGACGATGCGCTGCTCGCGAGGCGTACGCTTATTTGCAACTGCCACCAATACTCTACCCGAACGCCAGTATACGAACCCGGAAACAAGCACAAATATAACGATTGCCCCGAGAATTGAAAGGCCGCTTTGTGCAAACAACCATAAGAAGACTTGCGCAAATACTCCCCAGGCGCTAATGACAGTCATGATCAGGTCTCGGAATAAACCCAATACAATAACAGTCAGGATGCCCTGCATGACCGCCCTCGAATTCGCACTGGTAGTAAAAAGAGTCCAGTGCTGACCATTCCCAATAGAAGACAGACTACTAACAGAACCAATAAGCCCAGTGGTAAAGGCACATTGAAGGTCATGATACCAATCAGCGTCGGAGAAAGGTTGATAAACACAGCACGAAGATTGAGAACCTGTTGGAGTAGAATCAGTGCAGCAAGTACGAGCCCACCCACCAGACCCGCTAAGCCACCAATCGCCAGGAGCGTGGAGGTTTTTTTGGTATTGGCTTTGCTGACAGATGTGTATGCTTCAAAGAGAATGGGTGCAAATAAGAAAACGTGTGCCATAGTAAAAAAACCAACAATGATATAGGTTTTATTAAATGCCTCGACCATCCCGATTAACGCAAGCAACAAGGCGATGCCACCTCCAATGAGACCGTTTTGGATTGTCTTAACCCAGATCGAAGATTCACTTTTCATGGGTGCCTCCTACATTTTGTCTTTGGAGATAGCTTCGCCTAAAATGCCTGTTGGGCGGAAAATAAGGATAAGAACTAATACGACAAACGCTATCGCATCCTTCAGCTGGGATGGAGAGGGGATACCCCAACCAGTCAGGAATAGATTAGGTCCAACTGATTCAAGCCATCCGATGATGATTGCGCCAAGGAAAGCGCCGACTACATTGCCGATACCACCCAGGACAGCAGCGGTAAATGCTTTGATACCGGGGAAGAAACCCATATAAAAATTTACTACAGGGAATAATAACGTGTAGAGGATACCAGCGATCCCAGCCGAGGCGCCACCGATGGAGAAGGTATAAACGATGATACGGTCGACATCGATGCCCATCAGCTCGGCGGCTTCCTTGTCTTCAGACACTGCCCGCATCGCCTTTCCAACTTTAGTCCACTTCACGAACCCGTACAAGATCATCATCATGGCTACAGCTCCAACAATAACCACAACCTGGGTAGCATAGATTTGGATCCCAGCCACGGGCCAGGATTTCTGCAAAGTAGGGATTGTTGGATAACCGTATGATCCTGAGCCGAAAAAGCCTTTGAATGTATATTGGAGGAAAAAAGAAGCTCCGATCGCTGTGATCAATGGAACCAGGCGGGGGGCGTTGCGCAACGGGCGGTAAGCTATTCTTTCCAAGAGGATCGCAATCAGGGTCGATACCGCGGCAGAAACCAGGGTAATTACGACTAAATAAATGACCGGTTGTTGTGTTGAAAGGCCGGAGTTTGTGAGAGCAATGGCGACGAAAACCGCGGTGAAGGGTCCGGCCATAAATACTTCTGAGTGGGCGAAGTTGATCATTTTAAGGATGCCGTACACCATGGTATAACCCATGGCAATAAGGGCGTAGACTCCGCCAAGTGCCAAGCCCTTAATACTCAGGTCAAGCCAAATACTGGGCGAGTACACATCCATCTGCAAGGTTTTTATGGTACCGATGATGACAAACCCGGCAATCGTCAAGCCGATCAACCAGATAAAGATATCCGTAAGAGTGATGCGCTGACGCAAGTTACGAAGCATCTTCGACTCCTCTTCTCAAAATATAAAATTCAAAAAGAGGGGCGAGGCTTTGCTCGCCCCTCTTGGTTCACTTTTTACACTTACGGGGTTGGAGTAGGTATGTACTGCGTTGGCCAAATTAGTTCAGGTGGATATTGACCAGTATGATATACATACACACCGATGATTGGGTTGGCACAGTCGCCATTCACATCACAGGTGAGGACACCCGTGAGACCTTTGAAGTCCTTGGTAGCGGTAACAGCATCGCGCAGACCCTGGCGAGGGATGTAGATCGTGCCGTCGGCTTCCTGCACCGCGACCTTGGTGATGGCAGCCAAAACGATATTGAAGCCGTCATAGGCATGGGCATGGAAGATATTGATTGGAAGTGTTCCGAACGCGGCCTGGTACTTTTTAACAAATTCATCATAGGCAGCACCTTGAACGATCGGGCTCGAGACATAGGTTCCTTCAAGAGCAGCACCGGCGGTCTTCACAACATCGGGAGAGTATAAACCATCCGCAACCATGAGCTTGGTATTTTCAAGACCGGGTGTGGTCTTGGCCTGTTGGATTAAGAAAGCACCTTCAGGCAGGAAGATGGGGAAGTAGATCAGCTCGGGACCACCAGATGCGATTTGAGCCAATACTGAGCTCATATCGGTTTGACCAACCGTCACCGAGGTCTGTAAAGTGACCGTGCCACCATATTTCGTAAAATTATCAGCGAAATTCTGGGTCAGACCTTTGGCATAGATGCTACCATCATGGATAGTGGCAACTTTGGTAATTTTTAAGGTGTTGTAAACAAAGTCTGCCGCAGCAGCACCCTGGACTTTATCGTTATGGGCGGTGCGGAAGTAACCGGGATAGTGATTTGGACTGGTTGGATCGGTTAGGTCAACTGCGGTATTCGAAGGGGAAATGGTTACAAAGCCTGCCTTGGAAAGCAGTGGTTCTCCAGCACGGGCTTCTGAGGAGCAGGATGTTCCAATAACTGCGACAATAGTTGGATCTGCAGCCAGCTTTGTAGCTGCAGCAGTACCGCCATCAGCAGAACAACCGCTATCCTCACCATCGAACTTGATGGTATGACCCAAGAGCTTACCGCCGGCATCATTGAGGGCAATCGTGGCACCATTACGAGAATCAGTGCCTAAAGCAGAGTTTGGACCTGCCACGACCAGCATGTAGGCGATGTGGATAGGATCGGTTGGGCCAATTTTGACGCAACCGATTGGATCGGTGCAAGTATACGGTCCCGCAGAGGGGGGTTGGCTGGCTGCAGGTGCAGAAGTTGTTGCAGTTGCACAAGCAGCTAAGATCATACTGGCAAGGATTATCAGTGATACTATGCTTAATAAACGCTTACTCATTTTTCTCCTCCAAGAGAAAGGCAAGATTGTTTGAAAATTATTATTAGGATGGAAATTACTGGTCTTCGGCTATTTAAATTGCACACCTCCTTCTTGATCCCAGATGGAATCGTGATGTCGGTCATACAATCAAACCCTGTAACAGTAAATTACACAATTCACTGCCAGGATAATCCCCCTTTTTTATACAAAAGTTGATGAATTCTAATGATATTAATACCAACCGTCAAGGGTAGGGTTCATTATAACTCAAGCTGTACTAACAATCGTTTAATTATATGGGCCTTTATCCAAATTAGAATATATTGTCATATGTAAATTAATCTGAACGCACTAAACTGAAGACTAGATGTGATGTAATTAAAACCATGAATGATTCAGTTCATCAGCGGGCGAGGACTGCCATAAAGTCCAACGCCGACCAAGAATCAAGAAACTGGTCGACCGGAATATCAAAAAACCTGTAACCATTCAGTACAGTGACATTGGAGGGGTTGTATCCTACCAGGATAACCGTGTGCTCATATGGAGCTACAACGGTGGTATTCCCTGTCGAACCAGCAGTATATAAATGAGGCGTACCATTGACGATATTTCTGGCGTTATCGCCAATAATCCATACAATGGCAGGGTTCCCGGCGGCAACCTCTGCACGCAGGTCATCCCAGGAGAGTGATTTAAATGAAGTGGCGGTGAGCCCATAATCTTTTAACAAGCTTGCCACGGGAAGTGCGTGGACGCCATAATCATTGGGTGGAATATTCCCCCAGACCCCATTCGGGTTCCCGACAAAACCATTTTCGGGATCATCAGAGGAGGGAAGGTTGTTCAGGAAATCCAACTCGCCGATATTGTTACCAAAATGGCGGGCCCAATCTACAGCTGACCGCGATTCACAATCTAATTTAAAGAATTGGTCTTGACCGGACATCCCATTGATAAACGCACTGGACGGCAGATTGACCGGAGTAGGCGCAGGGGTGGGGAGAGGCATCCTGTCAGACAATTTGGTTTGCAAGCACCAGTGATTTAAGTATCCCGTATCGTTTATATAATGATCAGAGACATTTAGTCTCCAGGTACCATAGACGCTTTTGCCGGCAAATGTGCCCAGGCTTTGCGCAGGGAGATAAATCCCAGAAATCGCGTGGGGAGAGGAGGCACATTGATCATCTGCCAATTGAATGGCTCCATCATCCAGGATGGCAACGATATCCGATTTCCCACAACCGTAAGGTGCTGCACCCGGACGATCGATAACGGTGATCGATTGGGAAGTATTCAGGTTGGTGAGGGTAACCTTTAAATCACCGACATAGGTGTGGCTTATATCGAGGTAGAGACGGGCATTGACCAGCAAACGATTATCAGTGATTGAAATATCATTAGATATCCCAGCAGCGTCATTATCCGGGATAGAAATGGGGTCTCCGATATGATCACAATATAGCACCGGTACAGGTGTAGGAGTGGGGGTGTAAGTCGGATTTAATAGATCCCGGAAAAGGTTTGGTAAATAGGCTAACTGGGTGGGTAAAGGCGTAGGAGTAGGCGAAGGGGAAAGTGTTGGCGATGGGGTAAACGTAGGTGAAGGAGTGAATGTGGGTGTTGCCTGAAATGTTGGTGTAAGAGTGGACGTTGCGGTAAGGATGATCGATGGCGTAATGGATACTTCGGGAGCGCTTCGGGTTAATGGTAAATTCCCCGCTGGATCCGATGAGAACTGATCTATGGGGGAGGCACTGACCTCAAAGTCAGACCGATTCGCGGAGGCAGAACCCGCAACAACAAGCAATGAAAAGAGGACGAAGGAAAGCAGAAAGATCAATACACTGACAAACAGATTGGTGGATTTGGGCGTATTCAACTGCATAGCCTAATTTTATAATAGCCTTGGAAATATTGCCATTCAATTGGAGTCCAGCATGATTTAGGCGGATGCCCCATTATGGTAAAATGAAATGCCGTATGGACAAAATTGAGACGCAAGTCATACCCATCCCTCCGAATATGATCGCTGCACTGCGGTCGGGGTTTGATGCAATCGCCAATAAAATTGCAATCATCATCATTCCAATCGCATTCGATTTGCTGCTTTGGTTGGGGCCGCATTTACAAATAAAGACGGTACTCAACCATTATATCGACATCTTAGCTTCATCGGCCAGCAGCACGCCTGAAACAGGGAATGTATTGGCGCCAATGCTGGATACGCTGCGAACTGCGGCATCCCAATACAATTTACTCACCCTGTTGAGGTCCTTTCCAGTCGGTATTCCAAGTTTAATGTCTTCAAGATTGCCGATAGCCATTCCAAGTGGTTCGCCACCCTTTGTGGACCTCACCAATCCGCTCATCATTACCGGTGTGATCGTGGGAATGCTACTGATTGGGTTAATTGTGGGGTGTTTCTACTACCTGCTCGTAGCGCAAATTTCGCTGGAAGGGAAAATGGAATTACGTAAGGCGATCAAGAACTGGTCGTGGTCCTCGGTACAGGTGATCAGCCTGGCTATGGCATTGCTGATCCTTTTAATCATCATCAGCATACCGGCGATCTGTGTCATTTCTGCGATCGCATTATTCGGTATCCCATTGGGACAATTCGCGTTTTTCCTCTACACTGGTATCCTTCTATGGATTGCTTTTCCGTTATTATTTTCCGCTCACGGCATTTACGTAAACCATCTTGGAGCACTGGCATCCGTTCGAAGGAGCATGGTGATGACACGGATGACGCTCACCACGACAGCGCTTTTCATTATGGCGGTATTTGCAATCAGTGAGGGATTGGATATTTTATGGCGTGTACCGCCAGAAAACTCATGGCTTACGCTGATTGGTGTGGGCGGGCACGCATTTATTACAAGCGCATTATTGGCGGCAAGTTTTATCTATTATCGAGATGCAGACCGATGGACGCAAGAGACGATAAGGTTACTAAAAACCCAAGCTGGGCAGCCAATACGAGGCGGGTAGGTACTGGAGGTACGTGTGGTAGACGAGAAAACACCGATATCTTATGAGGCAAAAGACATCCAGGTTCTGGAAGGTCTTGAGGCAGTCCGCAGACGCCCGGGTATGTACGTGGGAGGTACGGATATCAAGGCTCTGCACCACCTGGTATATGAAGTGGTCGACAATTCCATTGACGAGGCGTTAGCCGGGGTTTGTGATCACATCGATGTCGTGATCAATCCTGACAGCAGTGTGACCGTCAGCGATAATGGACGGGGAATACCGGTGGACCTTCACCCGACAATGAAAAAATCGGCCCTGGAAGTTGTGATGACCGTGCTGCATGCAGGTGGAAAATTTGGAGGCGGCAGTTATAAGGTGTCTGGAGGACTGCATGGAGTAGGTGTTTCAGCGGTCAACGCATTATCTGAATGGTGCGAGGTTGAGATTAAACGCGATGGGAATAAATATTATCAAAGGTACGAACGCGGCTACCCTAAAGGTCCAGTAACGGTCATTGGAAAATCCTCCCCGAAGGAAACCGGTTCCAAAACCACTTTTAAATTCGACCCCGAGATATTCAAGGGTGATTTGGATTACCGATTCGACACATTATCACAAAGATTCCGTGAGATGGCTTTTGTGACGCGCGGCGTGACGATCTATTTCAGAGATGCCCGGGTTGGTCACGAAATGACTTTTTATTTTGAAGGTGGAATCACTTCGTTCGTCAGGTATCTGAACCGCAACCGGGACGTACTGCACCCGGTGGTGCATGCAGAGAGGGAAATTGATGGGATCACGATTGACGCTGCGATTCAATACACCGAATCGTACGCAGAATCTGTGTACTCGTTCGCCAATACGATCAATACGATCGATGGTGGGACGCACCTGACAGGTTTACGAGCTGCGGTGACGCGCACGATCAATGATTATGCGCGGCGCAGTGGGCTGCTAAAAGATGCCGACCCAAACTTCACCGGGGATGATACTCGCGAGGGTTTGACCGCCATCGTTAGCATAAAGCATCCGGATCCGCAATTTGAAAGCCAGACAAAGGTCAAGCTGATAAATCCTGAAGCGCAGACACTGACCCAGCAGGTGGTCGGTGACCGGTTCAGCACTTTCCTGGAGGAAAATCCAGCAGCTGGAAAAGCAATTGTACAAAAGTGCCTGACATCTGCCAGGGCGAGAGATGCAGCCAAAAAAGCGCGCGATTTGGTCATACGGAAATCTGCCCTGGAAAGTTTAACCTTGCCCGGGAAACTAGCTGATTGTTCTGAGCGAGACCCAGAAAAAACAGAGTTGTATCTGGTGGAGGGTGAGTCAGCGGGTGGTTCTGCCAAGCAGGGACGCGATCGGCATTTTCAAGCCATTCTTCCACTGCGCGGGAAAATCTTAAATACAGAGCGCGCCCGGCTGGATAAAATCCTGGCGAATAACGAGGTTAAGGCATTGATTTCGGCATTAGGCACCGGGATAGGTGATAATTTCGATATTTCTGGCTTACGCTATGGACGGGTGATCGTGATGACAGATGCGGATGTTGATGGCAGCCACATCCGGACCCTGTTACTGACCTTTTTCTTCCGCTTTATGCCGATCCTGATAGATGAAGGACACTTATACATCGCTCAGCCACCTTTATATCGATTGGCATTTAAAAACCAGGTCAAGTTTGCCTACAGCGATGGGCAAAAAGACAGCATCGTGAAGGAGATGGGCGCACCCATGGATCGCATATCCATGCAGAGGTACAAGGGTTTGGGAGAGATGAACCCGGAGCAGCTGTGGGATACCACCATGGATCCGACCGTGCGCACGTTATTATTGGTAACCGTCGATGATGCCGCGGAAGCGGATCGCACATTCGATATGCTGATGGGCTCGGCTGTGCCACCACGAAGACGGTTTATCCAAACCCATGCGCGTGACGTCAAGAACCTTGATATCTAGGTTTTCCGGATAACAGCTTCCGGGTTGGAAAAGACATCACCCGTGAGGATAAGGGGAAACCTGACAGGGAGAGTGAGGGACGGGCGGCGAGCTGAGGTGGTGCCAACATAAGCAATGCCAATCCAACAAGCTGTAGAAATTCATTTTACAAATCCTGTAGAAATGAGAATAAAGTTTGGGTTCACCTGGGATAAGTATTTGCATTGATTTGACGAGGGGACATTTTTCTATTCTGTTTGGCGAGTATACCGACACCTGCCTATACAGGAACACTTCGCCTCACGTATAATAAGTATTTAATGACATTAGAATCGGGCTCCCTGCTGAACAACAGGTACCGCATTGCCGATGTACTTGGCCAAGGTGGGATGGCAGCCGTATATAAAGCTATCGATGAAAATTTGGGGGTTGAAGTTGCGGTAAAGGAAAACCTCTTTACAACCGAAGAGTATGCCCGCCAATTCAGATTAGAAGCCACCATTCTAGCCAGTCTGCGCCAAGCCAATCTTCCCCGGGTTTCGGACCATTTCGTGATTGAACCACTGGGGCAATACCTGGTGATGGATTATATTGACGGAGAAGACCTGCGCCAGAGGTTGGACCGGTTGGGTCCACTGCCTGAACAGGAAGTAATCATCATTGGAGTGGCGATCTGTGATGCTATTTCGTATATGCATACCCGCCAGCCGATGATCCTTCACCGAGACATCAAACCTGGTAATGTACGCATCACTCCCCACGGGCATATTTACCTGGTGGATTTTGGACTGGCAAAGGTTGTGGAAGGTCGTGAGGCTACCCACACCGGAGCACGAGCCATGACTCCGGGTTACTCGCCACCAGAACAGTACGGGAGTGCTCGGACCGATCCTCGATCGGACATCTACTCACTGGGTGCGACATTATTCTGCGCACTGACAAATGCACTCCCCGAGGATGGACTCGATCGGGCGATGAACCGGGTGAACCTGACCGCCATACACAAACTCAACCCGAGAGTATCGGACCAGGTAGCGAATATCGTCAATAAATGCCTGGAAATACAGCCAATCGACCGTTACCAATCTGCAGAAGAATTGAGGTACGATTTGATGGAGGCAAGGAGCATTTCCAGACGAAAACTACCTCTGGAATTAGTCCTTGCGCCTCCACCGATTACATTGCACGACAAATTACCTTTAGGATCAAATGATGTTGCATCAGCGGGTGAGGCTGAAAGAGGGAGGCAACATCCCGGGTCGACACGATCACTGAGCGACGGATCGGGGGAAATTGATGTATATCCTTCAAAAAACAAAACAAAAAAGAGATCACCTGCCTGGCTTCTATTGATCATACTCCCGATCCTCGTATTGAGTGGGTTTGCTACCTATGCGATCAGGCCCGATTTTGTCAGACAGGTGATCGGATTTGCCCTCCCGGGACGAAACCAGACGCCAACGGCAGCTACTTCAACGGTGAGCAGTACCACAGTGCCGATCCTACTGACCGAATCCAAAACACCCACGGTGTTCAAAACGCCATTCCCTACGAACACGTCTGCGCCAACTTTTACACAAACGCCATCTCCAACTCCAACGATAACATTAACTCCGCTGCCCACCCCGGTAGGTGGATCGGAGCACATTGCCTTTGCATCCACACGCAGCGGGGCAGCCGAAATTTGGCTGATGAACAATGATGGATCCGGGCTCAAGCAGGTCACAGACATACCCGAAGGAGCCTGCCAACCAAGATGGTCGCCGACGGGGGAAAAGATCGTATTCATCTCTCCCTGTCTACGCCATCAAAACTCCTACCCGGGGGCGAACCTATTCGTCATCAATGCGGATGGCAGCGGATTGGTGCCACTACCCAGCGCTCCGGGAGGCGATTATGATCCCAGCTGGTCAAGAGATGGACGACGGATCGCGTTCACCTCCTTGCGCAACGGGGGAGTACCGGGAATTTATATTATTGACCTGGTTGATTACTCGATCGTATCTCTGGTTGAAAACGAAACCAGAGCCATCTCGCAGCCCGCCTGGTCTCCCAATGGGAAAGAGATCGCCTATGTTAACAGCGATAACCGGATTTGGGTGATGGATGATAAAGGGGAGAACCGGCGCAATCTTACCGTGGGTGAGGGAGATTATGTGATCAATGGACCCGCATGGTCACCCGATGGCACGGTTGTAATTTACACGCAATCTGTACTTTCCGACACAACGGGTGCGACCGTCATGATGGCGGTCCAGTACACCCAGAAAGGCGCCATGCCAGTCGAGGTACCCAACTCGCAACTGGTCAGTGACGTAACCTATTCATTCGATGGCTATTGGCTGCTATTTACCAGCTGGTTCTCAGGAAATCACGAAATTACCGTCATGCGTCCGAATGGTGTCGACCGCCACCCTGTCTGGGTAGATCCAGCATATGATTTTGATCCGGTTTGGCGGCCCATGGCAAAACCAAGTCCTTAAGCTGATCCAGCGATAAAAAAAAACACTTTCGCATTCGATCAAACCTGGACTCCTGGCACTTTCAGCGAGCTTGATCAGTGTTAAACCGACGGAATGATCGTATTTGTGTGAAGTGGAGGGATATATGGGATTGGCTGTCAGGGGATATCAGACCAACAGCTTCTTTACGTTCACCTCACACAGGCTCAACCACGATTATTAGGGATGGGTCAAGTTTACACTTTGGGTTATTTTACGCAGGGTCACAATCAGACGCCAACCTGAAATCCAGAATGTTACGCATCCTGAATTGTAATGGATGCAATTTCATATCTAATCCCCAGGAAATGGATGCAAGAGTAGATTAATTGGATTCAGGATTAATATTACTTGTAAATTTGTTCGATATCATGGATAATAGAAAACGGTTTCCGGATGATCATCAAAATAATATGGGGATATTACCCTAGCAAATAGTTCCCACAATAAGGAGAGATTATGACAGCACAGATCATTGATGGAAAAGCAATATCTGAAAAATTACTTTGTGAGATTGCATCTGATGTGGAAGCGATGATTGCACAAGGGTTGCCCCGGCCTGGTCTGGCAGCCGTGTTAGTGGGCGAAAACCCCGCTTCACAACAATATGTGAAGATGAAGCGTAAGACATGCGAGAAAAACGGGCTAGAATCATTTGGATATGAGCTGCCAAAAACCGCTACGCAGGCTGAGGTGGAAGGGCTGGTAAAACAACTGAATGCAGATCCCAAGGTGAATGGCATCCTGGTGCAGCTGCCTTTGCCCGATCACCTCGATGACGAAAAGATATTAAATTCCATTAGCATTGAAAAAGATGTGGATGGATTTCATCCGATCAATATCGGACGCCTGGCGCAAAAAGGGCGCGAACCTTTGTTTGTACCCTGTACACCCGATGGATGTATCTATCTCATCGATCAAACCGGGTTCGAGCTAAAAGGTGCCAATGCAGTAGTTTTAGGTCGATCGAATATTGTGGGTATGCCCGTGGCATTGCTGCTGGTAAAACGGGATGCCACGGTGACGATCTGTCATTCGCGCTCCAAGGATCTGGCGAGCATCTGTAGAAGCGCGGATGTGCTGATTGCAGCCGTTGGAAGACCGGAAATGGTCAAGGCTGATTGGATCAAACCCGGAGCGGTCGTCATTGACGTGGGCACGAACCGTGTCGATGATCCAACTAGCGAAAAGGGCTACCGGCTGGCAGGTGATGTCGACTTCAACGAGGCGAAAGAAGTTGCAGGGTGGATCTCTCCATATCCTGGAGGGGTGGGTCCTATGACGATCACCATGTTGATGCGAAATACAGTCAGGGCGGCAAAGATACAAGCCGGAGTAATCTAAACGGAGGAATTACGACTGCAGGCAGACCCCTGCAGTTTTTTTTAAGTTGTCTGACAATTGACATTTACCTAATTATTTGCTACACTATACTTGTCAGACAACTAACCGCTATGAGAGATTAAGGCGAAATGGGCACACTTTTGATCCGCAATGCAGAGATATTGGTGACCATGGATGAAGACCGAAAGGAGATCCGGGGAGGCGGTCTTTTTATCAGGGATGGCATGATAGAAATGGTCGGTGAAGCTGCCAGCTTGCCTGATTCTGCAGATGAAGTATTGGACTTGAAGGGCCATATCGTGTTACCAGGCCTGATCAATACCCACCATCATTTCTATCAAACTCTGACCCGGGTTGTACCAGCAGCGCAAAACGCAAATCTATTTAATTGGTTGAAGACGCTCTATCCGATCTGGGGGCGAATGACTGCGGATGATATTTATATATCCACACAGACCGCATTAGCTGAGCTGGCGTTGTCGGGCTGCACTACCGCCGCAGACCATTTATATATTTTTCCCAACGGCTCACGGCTGGATGATGAGATTGAGGCAGCTAAAGGAATGGGCCTCCGTTTGCATGCCTCGCGTGGCTCGATGAGTCTGGGAGAGAGCAAAGGAGGCCTGCCTCCGGATGATGTAGTGGAAGATGAAGCGTTCATCCTAACGGATACGCAACGGATCATCGAACAATATCATGACCCGAACCCGGGAGCGATGCTCCAAATCGTCGTGGCGCCGTGCTCACCGTTCAGTGTGACCGGGGATTTAATGCGCGAGAGCGCAGCCTTAGCGCGTGAATTTGGGGTCCATTTACACACCCACCTGGCCGAGACACAGGATGAAGAGGTGTTTTGCCTGGAGAAATTTGATCTGCGTCCCGTCGGACTGATGGAACAATTGAATTGGCTGGATGACGATGTCTGGTTTGCACACTCTGTGTATGTAAACCAGGAAGAGATCGAGGAATATGTAGATAAAGGGTGCGGTGTGGCGCACTGCCCCACTTCGAATATGCGGCTGGCGTCTGGCATTGCTCCAACGATGGACATGCTGCAGGCGGGGGTGAAAGTGGGACTAGGTGTCGATGGATCGGCCAGCAATGATGGCTCAAATTTATTGGAAGAAACCAGGCAGGCTTTGATGGCGGCACGCGTACGAGCCGGCTTAATGGGCGCTTCAAAATCTACCGGCGAGGCAGCCGCGATTATGACGGCCCGCCAGGCGCTAGAAATTGCGACGCGGGGTGGAGCGGCTGTGTTGGGGAGGACAGACCTGGGATCATTGGAACCAGGGAAGTGTGGGGATATTTGTGCATTCAGCGTCGATAAGCTGGAATATGCTGGTGGGATACACGATCCGATTTCTGCGATTGTATTTTGTGCACCCGTCAAGGCGGATTACACCGTGGTGCATGGCAAGGTTGTGGTTAAGGAAGGTGAGCTCATCCATGTGGATGTGCACAGGCTGGTGGAGAAGCATAATCGTGCTGCCAGGAGGCTAGTCAATGGGAATAATTGATGCAGTGGTGAGCAGAGGTTTAGTCGACGTAGCGATGGGCAGGACCCCAGCGGACCTGGTCATCCGAAACGGGCGATGGGTGTGTGTACAGTCGGGTGAAATCATCCCGGGAACTGATATCGCCATCAAAGGGGAACGAATAGCATATGTGGGGGAAAATGCGCAGCATACGATTGGCCCCCAGACGAAAGTTATTGATGCGATGGATAGATTCCTGGTTCCGGGCCTGTTGGATGGTCACATGCATATCGAATCTGGAATGCTAACTGTGACAGAATTCGTGCGGGCAGTGATCCCATATGGAACGACGGGCATGTTTGTAGACCCCCATGAAATTGCCAACGTGTTCGGATTGGATGGCGTTCGCTTGATGGTTGAAGAAGCTGCCAACCAACCAATTCATGTGTGGGTGCAAATGCCGTCCTGTGTGCCTTCGGCTCCGGGATTGGAAACTCCGGGTAAGAGCCTGGGACCAACCGAAGTGGTCGAAGCGATGACCTGGGAAGGGGTGATTGGACTGGGCGAGATGATGAATTTCCCCGGTGTATTCCTCAGCGACGAAAAAATGCATGCCGAAATGGCAGCGGCGCGCAAGGCTGGTAAAGTGCTCGGGGGACATTATGCCTCGCCGGACCTGGGACTGCCATTCCACGGTTATGTGGCCGGTGGACCTGAAGATGACCATGAAGGCACACGCCTGGAAGATGCAGTTGCCAGGGTGAGGCAGGGAATGAAACCCATGCTGCGTTTTGGCTCAGCCTGGCATGATGTAGCTAACCAGGTAAAAGCAATTACCGAACTAGGTATCGATCCGAGGCATTTCATCCTGTGCACGGATGATTCGCATTGTGAAACATTGGTGGATGAAGGCCATGTGAACCGGGCAGTCAAAGAGGCCATTTCACATGGCCTGGCACCTATGACGGCGATCCAAATGGTGACACTGAACCCGGCAGAACACTTTGGGGTTGCACACGACGTCGGTATGATCGCACCGGGAAGATATGGGGATGTGCTGATCGTCAGTGATTTTGCAGCCGTAAAGGTGGACTTGGTCATCGCGAAGGGTCGGGTGATCGCCGAGAGCGGCAAGCTACGCATTGACCTGCCAGAATATAAATATCCGGCATGGGCGGTGGATTCGGTCCATTTAGGTCATCCACTGCAAGCCGATGATTTTCGATTACCTGCTCCAAAAGATGGAAGTGATACTGCCAATGTGATCGGTATCATCGAAAACCAGGCACCCACCAGGCATTTACGAATCCCGGTGACAGCCAGCGAGGGTGAGATTCGCATTGACATGAAGCGCGATATCGCCAAGATTGCGATCGTTGAACGACACAAAGCGACCGGAAGGGTGAGTATTGGCCTGGTTTATGGTTTTGGATTTAATACACCCTGCGCGATGGCCACAACCGTAGCGCATGACAGCCACCAAATGATCGTGGTTGGTACGAGCGAAGCGGATATGGCGATGGCAGCGAATGAGCTTGCAAAACTAGGCGGTGGGCAAATCGTCATCCAGGCGGGGCAGGTGATTGGACAGGTTGATCTACCCATAGCCGGATTGATGTCAAATGAGCGGGCCGAAGTCGTTGCCAAGAAAGCTCGAACGGTCTTAAATGGGTTTAAAGCATGCGGGTGCAATTTGAATAATCCGAATATGCAATTGAGTTTATTGGCTTTGGTCGTTATCCCAGAGCTTCGCCTGTCAGATCTCGGTCTGGTGGATGTGAACAGGTTCGAGTTTATCCCGGTCCTTGAATAATGAGGCTATAGCTGATGGTAAAGAATGGAATTTCAACCTCGCAACGTTTGCATGAATCGCTGGGGAAAGTCATCGCAGAGACCGCTCCAGGTGAGCGGCTGTTGACCGAACCGGAACTCGCCAAGCAGCTGAACGTCTCAAGAGCGACATTGCGGGAAGCAATGCGGACTTTTGAGACCCAAGGCTTGATTTACCGGCACCAAGGCTCCGGGACATTCGTGATCCACCCGAGCCAAGTGATAGATACGGGACTGGAAATGTTGGAGAGCATCGAGACATTATCCAAGCGCATCGGCTTAAAAGTGATCATGGGTGAGCTTCGCGTTGAGCACCGTCCGGCCAATGAAGAATATGCAAAAGCATTATCAATCCAATTGAATGATCCGGTTCTTTGCGTGTCGCGAGTGATCCAGGCGGAAGGCAGGCCGGTAGCGTACCTGATCGATGTGCTCCCAGATGAAGTGCTACCACCTGAAGAACTAGAACAAGGCTTCACAGGGTCGATGCTGGACTTATTATTGCGGCGCGGCACTCCAACCTTAGTATCTTCTCGGTGTGAGATTAATGCTGACCAGGCGAAAACAGAGGTGGCAAAAGCGCTACTTATCCAACGCGGAGATGTGCTGTTGCGGTTTATAGCCTATCTCTATAGTACAAACGGGCAAGTGGTGGATTATTCATACAGTTATTTCCTGCCTGGATATTTCAATTTTCACGTTATCCGCCGAGTGGGGTGAATAAAACAATCAAGAGATTTCGCATAGCCAGCTGAAGATAGAGTAAATAAACCATCAAAAGGAGAAAATAAGATGCGTAGTTTTATGGGAAGGGATATCCTTTCACTGAAAAATTTTGGCAGGGAGGAATTTTATCGAATATTTGATACCGCGGATGAGTTACTTCCATTCGCCAGGGACCGCCGCAATACCGATCTACTTAAAGATAAAACGCTGGTGACAGCATTTTACCAACCCAGCACACGGACACGTTTAGCGCACGAGGCTGCCATGCACCGGCTGGGCGGGCACGTATTAGGCTTTTCAGACGTCAAAAACACACGTGCAGGCGACTTTTACCAGGAGTCAATCAAAGATACAGTACGCATGCTGGAGTTTTATGGTGACGTCTTGGTTATGCGACATTTTCAACAAGGTGCACCTCACGAAGCGGCAAAATGGGCCAGCATACCGGTGATCAATGCTGGGGATGGCTGGGGAGAGCACCCGACACAGGTATTGACCGATCTATACACGATATTAAATGAGAAAGGCACCCTGGATGGATTAAACTTTTTGTTGATCGGTGACATGCGCATGCGTACGATGCACAGCATCTCCTATGCCATGGCTCAGTTCGATATCAACGCTTTTTATGTATCGCCACCAGAGATGAGCCTGACGGATGATTTCAAGAAGGAATTAAACGATTTGAACTTAAACTATAAGGAAATAGAGCATGTAGATCAGGCGATTGCCGAGGCAGACGTCATTTACATGGAGCCGGTGGTACAACCTGACTACACCAAGGCACGCGATGAACGCGGAGCGTCGGTTGGGATGACCCCGGATAATTATAAAGTCACCCGGGAATTAATGCGCAAAGCCCCTCAGGATTCAATCGTCTTGCATTCACTCCCACGGATGGATGAGCTTTCTGTCGAAGTCGATGATACTCGGCACCAAAGATACTGGATCGAGGCATTTAACGGGGTGGTGGTAAGAATGGCGCTATTGGCACTTGTACTCGGCGCCATGGAGTAGGACACCTGGAGTTCACCAGTCCTTATTGTGGGTGGGCTCAGCTGATCACCAAACGAGTATCTTCGGACACCAGGAGAAATAAGCAGGGAGAGTGGACTATGCAAACTGATCTAAGAAATAGGGACCTGATTAGTGACCTAGACTTTTCAAAAGAAGAAGTCGAGACTGTGTTGGATGTGGCATTTGATCTCAAGCGAAAACGTGCTTTGGGAGAACCGCATGCTTATCTGCGGGACAAAGTACTGGCAATGCTGTTCTTCTTTTCGAGTACACGTACGCGTGGGTCATTTGAAGCTGGCATGGCTCAATTGGGAGGGCATGCCGCATTCATCGAGAGCAAAACAACCCAAATTGCCCACGGTGATACTCCCAAGGAAATTGGGGAAATATTTGGACGGTATTTTGATGGCATTGCCATCCGGCACGTGGATTGGAAGATCGGTAACGGATACCTAAACGATGTTGCGAAAGCATCACGGGTGCCAATATTGAATATGCAATGTGATATTTATCATCCATTCCAATGCCTGGCAGACTTGATGACCATCGTTGAAAAGAAAGGGCGTGATTTACGGGGAAAGAAGATGGTCGTAAGCTGGGCTTACGCAGCATCGTACCAAAAGCCAATGTCAGTTCCCCAGTCATTGGTGTTACAAATGCCCAGATTTGGGTTGGACGTCTGCCTGGCACATCCGCCAGAATTCCGTTTAATGCCGGAAATCATGGACCAGGCCCAGGAACAAGCCAGGAAATTTGGAACCAAATTTGAAATTGTCGATGATATGGAAGCTGGATTCAAGGATGCCGACATCGTATATGCAAAATCATGGGGTGCGATGGTTCATACACCGGATCCCGATGAAGGTGCCAAAATCATTAGCAAGTATAAGCATTGGATCACTGATGAAAGAAAGCTGGATTTAGCGAAACGTGATGCAATTTATATGCACCCGCTGCCAGCAGACCGGAACATTGAGGTGACAGATGGCGTGATTGATGGCAAACAGTCGGTGGTTTACGATGAAGCTGAGAATCGTATGCATGCTCAAAAAGCCGTCATGGCGCTGACCATAAAGTAGCGAGGAGAATTATGGACCAGAATAAGCAGAAAATTGCGGTTGTTGCCATCGGTGGAAATTCGCTAATCAAAGATGAAAAGCATAAAACTGTTGAAGACCAATACCTGGCTGCGAAAGAATCAACCTACCATATTGCGGTTATGATCGAAGCCGGTTGGGATGTGGCAATCGGGCATGGAAATGGACCCCAGGTCGGTTTTATCTTGCGGCGTTCTGAAATTGCAGCCAAAGTTGAAGGAATGCACGAAATCCCGCTAGATGTATGCGGAGCAGATAGCCAGGGAGCGATTGGATATGCGCTGCAGCAAACCTTGCAGAATGAGCTGTACAAGCGGGGTATCAAGAAAAACGTGGCAACAGTCATTACGCAGGTTCTTGTGGACCGGAATGATAAAGCATTTGAAACCCCTTCCAAGCCAATCGGAAGTTTCATGGACGAAACGGAAGCAAAACGGCGTGCAAATAATATGGGCTGGTCGGTCGTTGAAGATGCTGGACGCGGATGGCGCAGGGTGGTGGCATCCCCTCAACCAAAAGAAGTGGTTGAGCTGGACACAGTGAAGGCTTTGTTGAGCGCTGGCGTGGTTGTGATTACAGTGGGAGGAGGGGGAATTCCAGTAATCGATACGGGTGATGGTTCTTATAAAGGTGTGGCAGCCGTAATTGACAAGGATTATGCCAGCAGCCTGTTGGCAAGGGCGATCAAGGCAGACTTATTCTTGATTTCCACATCGGTGGAGAAGGTGGCGATTAACTTCGGTAAAGCCAATGAAAAATGGCTGGATCGAATGACGCTAGCTGAAGCAAAACAATATTTAGCGGAAGGTATCCATTTTGCCAAGGGTTCAATGGCTCCGAAAATACAGGCCATCATCTGGTATTTAGAAGGTGGTGGCAAACAAGCCCTGATTACCAGCCCGGAGAACATTGGTCGTGCATTACGCGGAGAAACGGGCACCTGGATTGTGTCGTAATTAATGATAGTAGTGTAAAATAAGTTCTTAGTGTTCTCTATGAGAGGTTCTAACTCAAATTTACTGATATCGAAGGAGGTAGTGAATCTCAATATTCATTCCATAATGTTATCCACCTCATCCAATTCAGATTAATATTTCATTGACAGGAGAAATCACCTATGTCTAAAAACAAGTTAATGATTATCATCTCGATGATGATCGTGTTCGTCATGGTAGTGTCTGGGTGCGCAACAGCCACGACAGTCGCACCTGCAGCAACGCAGGCTCCCCCCACCTCAGCGGCACCTACGCAAGCTCCCACCAAAGCTCCGACGCAAGCTGCCACCGAAGCACCAACCCAAGCTCCCACCGAGGCACCAACGGTTGCTCCAACTTCTGCTCCATTTGTTTTCGGTCTGGTAATGGTCGGCGCTAAGAATGACCAGGGTTGGAGCCAGGCACACTTCGATGCTGGGCTGTACATCGAACAGAAGATCCCGGGATCGAAGATGCTCTACCTCGAAAATGTCTACTCCGGTTCCCCTTCCTATCCTGGACAGACTGCCTCGCAGTTAGCTGAGCAGCTTGTTACGCAAGGCGCTAAGCTGATCATCTTCAACTCGGATGACATGAAAGACGAAGCCCTGAAATTTGCCAATGCTCATCCTGATATCTACGTCATCGGTGCCTCCGATGACTGGACCTGGAAAGATGGAAAGAATTATCAGGAATCACCGAACCAGGTTGATATTATGGGCCGTATGGAATATGGCGAGATGATCGCTGGTTGCGCCGCCGCCTTGACCTCCCAGACTGGCAAGATCGGCTATCTGGGACCACTGATTAATGACGAAACCCGCCGCCTTGCGGCCTCAACCTACCTCGGCGCCAAATATTGTTGGACCAACGTCCTTCAGAAGGATCCAGCCACGCTGGAATTCAAAGTCACCTGGATTGGTTTCTGGTTTAATATACCTGGTGTCACATCAGACCCAACCGCGGTCGCTGATGATTTCTTTAACAGCGGCTATGACGTGGTAGTCTCTGGCATTGACACGACGGAGGCTCTGGTCGAGGCGAAGAAGATGCATGATGCAGGCAAATCCGTCTGGGCTGTAGCCTACGACTATAAAACAAACTGCAACGTAGCTCCGGACATTTGCCTGGGTGTTCGCTACTTCAATTGGGGTCCTGCCTACCTGGCGACGATTAAAACTGCCATCGACGGTACGTGGAAGGAAAATTTCCAATGGAACCCGCCAGACTGGAAGGATATCAATAATCCAGATACCAGTGCTGTTGGTTTCAACAAAGGCAATGGTCTCAGCGCAGACGCTTCCACCAAGCTGGATAGCTTCATCTCTGAATTGGCTGGCGGACTGAACCTATGGACCGGGCCGATCAATCTGCAGGATACGACTGTATATCTGAAGGAAGGTGAGGTCGCGACCGATCAACAGATCTGGTACTTGCCGCAACTACTCGAAGGTATGCAGGGGCAGAGCGTTTCCAAGTAACCCTTTGATTTTTCGGGGGGAAGGCATGTCCTTCCCCCCGGTTGCAACCTCCGCGACCTTTTTCCCCCTGTCTGTTCAGGTAGAACTATGAATGTTGAATTGAAGAATATCCACAAGACATTCGGTGCTGTGCACGCTAATGTGGGGATCAACCTGTCCATACCGGCCGGGACGATTCAGGGACTCTTGGGGGAGAACGGTGCTGGCAAGAGCACTTTAATGAAGATTCTGTCAGGTTTCATTCGCGCGGATCAGGGTGAGATCCTACTCGATGGTCGTACAGTTTCGATACATTCGCCTGCGGATGCCATACGGCAGGGGGTGGGCATGCTCCACCAGGACCCGCTCGATTTCCCGCCGATGCGGGTTATCGAGGATTTTGTCCTCGGCCGTGTCGGCGGTCTGCTCCCTGGTCAGGCAAAAGCTCAGCGGGAATTCAAGGAACTGGCGGATCAGTTCTCATTTTCTCTCGATCCTGAAATTTACGTCGATTCCCTGACAGTTGGCGAACGACAACAGCTGGAAATCCTGCGGCTGATCTGGCTCGGGGCAAGAGTATTGATCTTTGACGAACCAACGACTGGTATCAGCGCCGCGCAGAAGAATAAACTCTTTGCCGCACTTCGCCTTCTCGCTGAACAGGGAAAAACGATTTTGTTCGTATCGCATAAGTTAGAAGATGTGGAGGACCTGTGCGACAGTGTGGCTGTCTTGCGTCAGGGGTATCTGGTTGGTGAGACCCAAGCGCCGTACACCACACAGTTACTAGTCGAGATGATGTTTGGAAAGGCCATATCGGTGGGCGAGCGCTACCCGTGTGGGAAAGGTGAGCTGGTGCTTAACCTGCTGGACATGTCGGTGGAAGACTATCGACTCAAAGTCAGCGACGTGTCGTTGGAAGTGCACAGCGGGGAGGTCATCGGAGTAGCCGGCATGGAAGGCAGCGGTCAAGGGCTGGTCCTGCGCGCCATCGCTGGCCTTGTGCGGACTGTGGGCGGGCGGATTTATATTCAAAACCATGACCTGACTGGACACTCTTACCACACCTTCAAGAAACACGGCGTGGCATTCCTTCCAGCGGCACGCCTGGAGGAAGGCATGGTGCCTGGTCTAACCTTGACTGAGCACTTCATTCTCGCCGAGGAAGCGGAGGGCTTTTTTATCAATTGGGACAAAGGGCGACAGCTTGCTCAAAAGCGCATTGAGGAGTTCAACGTGCGCGGCACGCCGGCTAGCATGGTTGAATCTCTCTCGGGAGGTAACCAACAGCGGGCGTTGCTCGCCCTGTTGAGAGAACCACTGCCGCTTTTGATACTTGAACACCCGACCCGCGGCTTGGATATTGAGTCCACCATCTATATCTGGACCAAGCTCAAGGAACGCTGCCAGCAAGGGACCTCGATCCTGTTCGTTTCTTCGGATCTGGAGGAGATCCTGCAGTACAGTGACCGCGTGCTGGTCTTTTTCAGCGGTCAGGTGACTCTACCGCTGGAGGCGACTATCCTGACGACCGAAAAACTTGGCGAGTTGATTGGCGGTAGCGGATGGACGGAACTTACTGCGGGGAAGAGCGCATGAAACAGAACCGTTGGACCAACTTCAGTTTTCAAATCGGCGCTCTGATCTTGGTGTTGCTGATTACCACCCTCATTCTTGTGATGGTCGGGGCACCGCCGTTCAAGGCGTTCGCCAGCATCTTGAACGGGGCATTCGGATCGCTAAATAACATTGAAAAGGTCTTGATTACCTTGTCGCCGCTTTTACTAACGACCGCTGGTGTATTGATCACCTTCACAGCTGGGTTGTGGAATATCGGGGTTGAAGGCCAGATGGTCCTTGGTGCCATCTTCGCAACCGGGGTATTGCGTATGCTGCAGAACACATCCCTTCCGCCAGCTTCGATCATCCTCCTGGGCATCCTGGCAGGTGTGCTGGGGGGAGCAGTGTGGGCAGCACTGGCGGGTGCGCTCAAGACCTTCGGCGGAGTGAATGAGATCTTTGGTGGCCTCGGTTTGAACTTTGTCGCTACAGCTCTGACCATCTATCTGGTTTTCGGCCCATGGAAGCGCCCTGGCGTCGGCTCGATGTCGGGGACACAACCCTTTGACCAAAAACTTTGGCTGCCGACCCTACCGAATACTGAGCTCAGTTTGTGGGCGTTGGGGATTTCAATCCTAGCTGTTGTGTTCGTTTACTTTCTACTGCGCGGGACGCATTTTGGACTGCGTCTTAAGGCGGTTGGTAAAAACCCAAAAGCAGCCTTTCTTTTAGGCGTGCCGACCTGGCAATATACCATGTTAGCTTTCATTTTGTGTGGTTCCTTTGCCGGACTGGCGGGTGCCATCCAGGTTGCAAGCGTATATCACCGCTTGCTCCCCAACATATCGAATGGCTATGGCTTCCTGGGTCTGCTAGTCGCTATGTTGATCAATTACAATGCATTCTGGGTCGCGCCAATTGCGTTTGTCTTTGCCGCACTTAATATTGGCAGTGTTCAATTGCAAATTCTCTACAAGCTGGACTCCTCCTTTGCTGGCGTGCTGCAGGATCTACTTGTCCTGTTGTTGTTGCTCGGTGAGGGCGCGCGCCAGCGCATTCTCAAGAAGCCCTAGGAGCCGCAATGGATACGAATACGATCTTGATCGGTCTGGCGGGAGTCATGGCGGCGGCTGCGCCTCTTATGTTTGCAGTGCTCGGCGAAACAATTACCGAACGCGCCGGCCTTATCAACCTCTCGATGAACGGTTCAATCCTGCTCTCAGCCATGGGAGGTTTTGCAGTCGCCTCTCGCACAGACAGCTTACTGCTCGGTTTTCTGGCTGGTATGGTTATCGGCATGCTTATGGCGTTCATTGTCGCCTTCGGCAGCATCTACCTGCACCAGTCACAGGTGGCTGTCGGATTTGTGCTTGCCTTATTAGGCCGCGACCTGTCTTACTTTCTTGGTGTACCATACATGAACATCCCTGGTCCTTCACTGGCTGGCCTGCCTATTTCCATGCTCAAGGACATTCCAATACTTGGGACACTGTTCTTCCGCCAAAACCTGATTACCTACCTAAGTTTTGTTCTCATTTTCCTGGTTTGGTTGTGGATTTTCCGCACCCGACCTGGGTTGATGCTGCGCGGTGTCGGTGAGAAGCCGGCGGCAGCCTTCGTTCGCGGTGCTAACGTCAACCGGTTGCGTTATGTATATACCATCATCGGTGGGGCTTTTATCGGCCTGGCTGGTCCGGCGTATACGCTAAATGTTAAGGCCGGGTGGATGGGAACACAGACCGGGTTAGACGGTATCGGCTGGATTGCACTGGCGATCACCATCTTTGGTGCCTGGAACCCTATCCGTGCGGCGTTCGGCGTTTATTTGTTCGCATTTTTGCAATGGCTTGGTATCGTGCTTCAACCAAGCCTTCCCGGAGTACCGTCACAAGTGCTGCAGGTTGCACCTTTCCCATTGATGATTTTGGCATTGGCGCTGGTCAACATTGGCAACGCAGAATGGGTGGAACGGTCGTTAGCTGCCTTGCCCGAGGCAACACGTCGCTCTATTACGAAGGTATTGCGTGCCCTCCAGGCGAACCCGCCTGGGTCATTGGGAGTGCCTTTTGATTCGGAGTGAAATAATCCGGGGAGGTCTATAACAAATGGACAAATTTGTTGGATATTGTTGTTCATTGTGTCATAAAGAGTATCTTCCCGGTCAGATCACTTATACCTGCCCGGTAGATGGCGGAAACCTGGATGCAGTCCTGGATTTTGCCGGAATTCAGAAATCATATCCAAACGGCAACGCAATAAACAACAATGAACCTTCGTTATGGCGTTACCTGCCTATCCTGCCGGTGAGAGAACCGGGTGGATATGATACGCCATTACACGCAGCAGGATGGACCCCGGTATACCAAACGCGCAGCTTAGCGAATGACCTTGGAATGGATAGCTTATGGATAAAGGACGAAGCTCGTAACCCAACGGCTTCTTTTAAAGACCGTGCAAGTGCAATCGTGGTGGCGAGAGGGAGGGAGATTGGGGCTGAAGTGGTGGTTACTGCATCTACAGGGAACGCCGGCGCAGCATTGGCAGGGATGTCAGCGGCCATCGGTCAAAAGGCAGTGATATTTGCACCAAGGACTGCACCACCAGCAAAAATCGCTCAACTGCTCATCTATGGAGCAACGGTTTACCTGGTGGACGGTTCTTATGATGACGCATTTGAATTGACCATTCAGGCATCGAATGAATTTGGCTGGTATTGTCGGAACACCGGATACAACCCTTTCACTGTAGAGGGCAAGAAAACAGCTGCCCTTGAAATTTGGGAATGGATGGGTAGAGCGAGTGGTCCTTCTACGACTCCATTATCCGTTTTTGTCTCGGTGGGGGATGGGAATATCATCTCGGGTCTGCACAAGGGTTTTAAAGACCTTCACCAGCTAGGTTGGTTGGAGAGCATCCCAAAAATTTATGGTGTGCAAGCCGAGGGGTCGGCCGCGATCGCGAACGCATTTTATAGCGGGACAGAGAATGTTATTCCCGTGAGTGCCAAGACGGTAGCCGACAGCATTTCGGTTGACCTGCCGCGTGATGGGATAAGAGCTCTCAGAGCAGCTCGGGAGACAGGCGGAAGCTACATCGTGGTCAGCGATGATGAAATCATTTCGGCAATTGCGAGGTTGGGAATGGCAGGGATTTTTGCGGAACCGGCTGGTGCAACATCTTATGCTGGAATAGTAAAGGCAGTAGAAACCGGGATCATAAAATCGAGTGATCGCGTGTTGGTGATCAACACTGGGAGTGGATTAAAAGATATTCGGGCAGCGATGCAAGCAGTCAGACAACCCGCTATCATTGAACCAAGCCTAAATGCCCTGAAGAAAGTGATGCAGAAGGAAGGCAGGTCATAATTCTCGTGGAATATCGTTTAATCACTTAAGACGACTGTGGGATGTGAATGCATGGAACACAATATTGAGTACTCAATCATCGCACCAATTTATAACGAAATTGGAAATATTCCCGAACTATACCGAAGGTTGAAAGAAACCATGGACAAAGCCGGTGAGCCATGGGAATTACTGATGGTGGATGATGGCTCAACGGATGGCTCAACGGATGCGATCCGGAAACTTGCCTCCATCGATGAGCATGTTAAACCGGTGATTTTTGCGCGCAACTTTGGCCACCAGCTGGCAGTTACTGCTGGATTGGATTATTCACAGGGTAAGGCGGTGGTGATCATCGATTCTGATTTACAGGACCCACCAGAAGTGATCCTGGACATGATCGCCAAATGGAAGGAAGGCTTTGAGGTTGTATTCGCCCAGCGCACCGAACGCGAAGGAGAAACCTGGTTCAAGTTACTCACTGCCTCGCTATTCTACCGGCTGATCTACAGGATCACTGATGTAGACATCCCGATGGATACGGGTGACTTCCGCTTGTTGGACCGAAAAGTTGTGAACGTGATGACACAAATGCGCGAAAGGCATCGTTTCTTGCGCGGCATGTCAGTATGGGTGGGTTTCAAACAAACCGGTGTGATGTATAAGCGGGCATCAAGGTATTCAGGTGTAACAAAGTACCCATTCAGAAAGATGCTTAAGTTCGCCAGTGATGCCATCACCAGTTTTTCGTACTTTCCTCTTCAAGTGGCGATGTACCTGGGCTTCTTTTCGGCGGGGTTGAGCATTATCGCCATTCCAGTGGTCATCGTCCTACGCATGATCGGACTGCACGCTTTCATCGGGCAAGCAACCACTTTGATCGCAGTGCTATTTCTCGGCGGAGTTCAGCTGATCTCGCTGGGCATACTGGGTGAGTATATTGGCAGACTGTATGACGAAGCCAAAGGGCGACCACTTTATATTGTACGAGAAGCCCCGTCCAAAGAAAAAAAGGAGTAAATCCATGAAAATTGATTTGACCATTGATAAAGAGAGGCGGAAACGTGCCATTCAGCGGGTGAGGGAGCGAAATATTATCATCCCAACCTATGCCATGATGAAGGATCCCAACCGGATCCCGGATAAAACGAAGCAAACGCTGAGCGGGATTGGGTTATGGGATGTTAACCCGACCAATCTCTTCCGCATCAACTGGCATAACAGCCCTATCGCCAGGGGAGGTGGTTTCGGTGGTGTGAACTACTTCGAGATGCCAAAAACCCTTACTGGTACGCCGGCACGAATTATCGTACTGGTTGGCAAATGGTTTCCGACCGGGGCACACAAAGTGGGAGCGGCTTTCGGCTGCCTGGTACCACGCCTGGTGACTGGACAGTTCGATCCATCCAGTCAGAAAGCAGTCTGGCCTTCGACCGGTAATTACTGCCGGGGAGGTGCCTATGATTCGGCCTTGCTCGGATGTGAATCGATTGCTATATTACCCGAAGGGATGAGTAAGGAGCGTTTCGAATGGCTTGCGGCGATTGCTGGTGAAACCATCAAGACTCCGGGCAGCGAATCAAATGTCAAAGAAATTTTCGATAAATGCTGGGAATTGAAAAAGTCGGGACAGGACCTGATGATTTTCAACCAGTTTGAGGAATTCGGGAATTATCTGTGGCATTATGAGGTGACCGGACACGCGATGGAAGAGGTGCTACACGAAGTCATGGGGCCTCAGGATGAATTTCGCGGCATGGCATCGGCTACCGGGTCAGCCGGTACCATTGGCAGCGGTGATTATTTAAAGCAACGATTCCCGGGAAGCAAGATCGCTGCGAGCGAAGCGCTGCAGTGCCCAACCTTGCTGCAAAATGGGTTTGGGGCACACCGTATTGAAGGGATTGGTGATAAACACGTCCCATGGATCCACAATATTAAGAACACGGATATTATCACGGCGATAGACGATAACGCTGTGGTCAACCTGTCCAGGTTATTCAATGAGCCGGTGGGTCGAGCGTACTTAAGCAAATGCGGAGTACCGGAAAAGGTAGTCGAGAACCTGGATTTACTCGGCTTTTCAGGGATTTCCAATGTGTTATCCGCCATTAAGATGGCGAAGTATTATGAACTGGGCGCGCACGATATCCTTCTGACCATCCTGACCGATTCGATGGAGCTGTATGGGAGCCGGTTGCTTGAAATGCGCCAAGAATCGGGTGAATATACAGAGAATCAGGCCGTGGCTGATTTTGCGAGATACCTCCAGGGTGAATCTACCGACCATATGAGCGAACTGACGTATGAAGATAAGAAACGGGTGCACAACTTAAAATACTTCACCTGGGTGGAACAGCAGGGCAAGACATTCCAGGAAATCCAGGCTCAATGGTATGATTCAGACTACTGGACCAACGTCCAAAGACAAGTACCAGAAATTGACGCGTTAATCGATGAGTTTAACGCTGATGCCGGCGTAAGAGCCTAAGGGAAGTAGCAACCAGGTCGATGATTTGCCAATCAAGGGCACTGTAATTAACCGCATACAAGTTCATCCATGATCGATCCAACTGCACTCATCTTGGTCGGTATCTTAAATAACCCCAGGGACCTGGAGATTGCCCGTCTATTGGGTTGGTACCGAATCCCACTAAGAACTGCCCCTAAGGTCATTGGGGTGGATTACCTGGCGTTCTACCAAACGGGGGCATTTGGGGATGAGAAATGGTGCATCCAGTACGTTGCACCTGTCCGCGGGCATGAGCTGACCACCAGGGAAGAATTATTAAAGACCGAGAAAGACCACCCACGAGCACACGAAGAGTATTACAAAATCCAAATCGGACCGTTGGAACGCCTGACAAACCCGATACAGGCTGAAACGTGGCGAAGAATAACCTTTCTTTACACCACAGGCGAATATCTACTGAGGGCAAGGACGATCAACGATCTCGTGGTCCAATCGGATGAGCGACAGTTGTTATGGCAGGCTTTACGCGAGCGGGCCGATCAAGGATATTACGGCCAGGAGCTACCCGAGATCAAATTGCCTGATGAAGTATTAGCCATTTTGTTGGGGATTAAAGAAGGTGGTGCAGCTTATGGTGAAGATGACTGAGGCGCTGATTAAGCAGCTGCTGGCATCCCAGGAACCAATCCTGCGGTGGAAAGTGGAGACTCAAATTTTGGGCAGCCCAATCTCAGTGGAAGAAAATCAGATGGCGAGGAAAGAATTGGCAAACTCTCCGATTCTTCAGCGGTTATTATGTGATCGGAACGAGAATGGAGAGATTCCATACCATCCCTATGATAAGTGGTTCGGAGCTCATTGGGTACTATCTATCCTGGCTGACCTGGGCTATCCGCAGGGGGATGAGACGCTCAAGCCATTAGTAGAGCAGTGTTATGCCTGGCTGTTATCCAAGGAACACCAAAAATACATTTTAACCATTGCAGGACGAGTCCGGAGGTGTGCCTCGCAAGAAGGAAATTGCGTATATTATTCACTGGCGTTGGGAATAGCAGATGATCGCACGGAAGAACTGGCTGCCAGATTGCTCAAGTGGCAGTGGGAAGATGGTGGCTGGAATTGTGATAAGAGACCCGAAGCTGCCAAATCGTCCTTCTTTGAGACACTGATTCCGACACGTGGATTGGCAAAGTATGCGGACATCACGGGAGACCCAAATGCCAAAGCCGCGGTGAGGCGGGCCGGGGAGGTTTTTCTAAAGCGCCAGCTTTTCAGGCGGTTGTCGGGGGGACAAGCGATGGACCCGAATTTTTTGAAGCTGCATTACCCGTGCTATTGGCATTATGACCTCCTGTTTGGACTGAAGGTTATGGCAGAGGCCGGGTTAATCGAAGACCCGCGCTGTGCTGAGGCATTGAATTTATTAGAGGGCAAGCAACTGCCTGATGGAGGGTACCCGGCGGAGGCAAGCTTTTACCGAGTGGATGATAAAAAGCTGAGCGGACACTCGCGGGTCGACTGGGGAGGAACGAGCAAGGTGCACATGAACCCGTTTGTAACCGCCGATGCGCTGGCAGTACTTATTCGAGCAGGGAGAATGGTTTGAATTGACCATCCTATGATTTCGCCTTTATCCATCAATGGACATGAGTTTACCTGGGGATCCAGGACCTACATCATGGGGATATTAAACCTGACTCCAGACAGCTTCTCGGGAGATGGGCTGCTGGTAAAGGAATCGCTACCGGGTGAGTACCAGCTTGACCTGGAAGGGATCCTGGAAAAGGCACGCACATTTGTAGAAAACGGTGCAGATATCATCGATGTCGGGGGAGAGTCAACGCGCCCAGGGTCAGAACTCGTTGATGCAGAAGAAGAAATGAAGCGGGTGGTGCCCGTGATTGCGAAATTGGCAGCTAATTTGGATGTGACCATCTCAATTGACACGTATAAAGCGAGCGTCGCTGAGCGTGCGATCGAGCATGGAGCCAGCATGATCAATGATGTGTGGGGGTTCCATGCCGACCCAGATATCGCTGCTGTTGCTGCCAAATACCATACCCCCGTTATCTTGATGCACAACCGCAGCTCATGGGCGCATGCGGAAATCAAAGAGCGATTGGGCGGGCGGTATGTAGGTATCCCATACGAAAACCTGGTCGATGATGTCAAACGGGAATTGCTGGAAAGTGTCAGCATCGCGCGCGCAGCTGGTATTCAAGACCAAAACATCATCCTGGACCCGGGAATAGGATTTGGTAAATCGGTCGAGCAGAACCTTGAGCTGGTAGACAGGTTAGAAGAAATCAGGACACTGGGCTTCCCGATCATGCTTGGACCATCACGCAAATCCTTTATTGGATATACGTTAAACCTGCCTCCGGACCTACGAATTGAGGGAACTGCTGCTGCGGTAGCGGTCGGGATCGTGCGCGGGGCAGATATCGTTAGAGTGCACGATGTAGCTTTCATGTCCAGGGTAGTCAGGATGACGGACGCGATCGTCCGCAAGGGGAGGAGCGCAGGACATGAGTGACCTGCAATTCCCCATGGCTCAACCCCATCCGATTGATTGATTTAACGATTATTAACAACTACTTAATGAACTTCGATGGATGTTCAGCTATAATTAATTTCCGCTTCTGTTGAGGGATTATTAAGGAGAAATTATGGATTTTGATGTATTTAATGCAAGAGAAAGGATCAATACCTCCCAAGGGCAGTTTATCATCTTCAGGCTGAGCAAGCTAGAACGCCAGGGATTGACCCAACTATCGCGACTGCCGTATTCAATACGCATCCTGCTGGAATCTGTGCTACGCCAGTGCAATGGGAGGGAAATTGTCCAGGAAGATGTGATCAACCTGGCAGGCTGGACCCCCAACCCAGAGAAGAGGCCAGCAATGCCATACAGCCCGGCGAGGGTAATCATGCAGGATTTTACAGGTGTACCAGCGATCGTCGAGCTGGCAGCGATGCGAGAAGCGATGGCTCGACTTGGAGGTGATCCCAAGAAGATCAACCCTCTGGTGCCGGTTGACCTGGTGATCGATCATTCCGTGCAGGTCGATTTTTTTGCCAGTGGAGATGCGCTCGTAAGGAACGCAGAGCTGGAATTCCAGCGCAACCGTGAACGGTATGAATTCCTGCGATGGGGACAGAATGCGTTCAGCAACTTCAGGGTAGTACCTCCTGCAACGGGGATTGTCCACCAAGTAAACCTGGAATACCTGGCGAAGGTAGTCCTCTCACAAGAAACGGGAGAAGGGATGGTTGCCTACCCGGATACATTAGTCGGGACCGATTCACATACCACGATGATCAATGGACTGGGTGTATTGGGGTGGGGTGTGGGTGGGATCGAAGCGGAAGCGGCGATGCTCGGACAACCGATTGACATGCTGATACCGGATGTAATTGGGGTGAACCTGTTTGGGCAGCTATCGGAAGGTGTTACAGCAAGCGACCTTACACTGACCATCACGCAAATCCTGCGCCAAACAGGCGTGGTGGATAAATTCGTCGAATTCTATGGACCAGGGATTTCAACGCTTACGCTGCCTGACAGGGCAACCATCGGCAATATGGCGCCAGAATATGGGGCGACGATCGGCTACTTCCCGGTGGACGATGAAACCTTACGCTACCTGAGGCTGACCGGAAGGACGGAAGAAACCATCGAGCTGGTGGAGCGTTATTGTAAAGAACAGGGCTTATTCCACACAGCTGATGCGCCGGAACCAGATTATTCGTCGGTCGTAAAGCTCGACCTTAGTAAAGTCGAATCCAGCCTGGCAGGACCAAAACGGCCGCAAGACAGGGTTTCAATCGCGGATGTAAGGCGGTCTTTCAGGACTTCACTGACCGCGCCGGTCAAAGACGGCGGCTTTGAATTGAAAGAAGCCGAAGTTGACAAGGAAGTGAGCATCGGCTCGAATGGTCATGCACTAAAAATGTCGCATGGAGCGGTGGTCATCGCAGCGATCACGTCGTGCACCAACACCTCCAATCCGTCTGTAATGGTGGCGGCAGGGCTGGTGGCTAAAAGAGCGGTTGAGAAGGGGTTAACCGTCAAGGCGTATGTAAAGACTAGCCTGGCGCCTGGTTCGAGGGTGGTAACAGAATACCTGGCAAAGACCGGATTGCTCGAACCGTTGGCAAAACTTGGATTTAATGTGGTTGGATATGGATGCACAACCTGCATTGGAAATTCCGGTCCTTTACCGGGTGAAGTGGTTAAAGCCATCACAAGCGCAGACCTGGTGGCGGTCAGCGTGCTGTCGGGAAACCGAAATTTTGAAGGGCGGATCCACCCATACGTGAGAGCCAACTATCTCACCTCACCACCCCTGGTGGTGGCATACGCGTTAGCCGGGAGGATCGATATTGACCTAAAAAATGAACCGCTCGGAAATGACGCTGAGGGAAACCCAGTGTACCTGCGGGAATTATGGCCAACGAACCAGGAAATAGCACAAGTGGTTGAGCAAAACGTTTCATCCGACATGTTCATGGACAAATATTCAAGTGTGTTTAGCGGCAACGAGACCTGGAATGCGATCCGGTCAAGCCGGAGTGAACTGTACCCGTGGGATAAAAGCTCCACTTATATCCAGGAGCCGCCATTCTTCATGGAGCTGGCGCAGGGGCGAACGGCGATAAAGAACATCTACAGGGCACGGGTGCTGGCGTTATTGGGCAATTCGATCACCACGGACCACATCTCGCCGGCAGGATCGATACCGGCAGACAGCCCGGCAGGGAAGTATTTAATCGCAAATGGGGTGCAGCCGCGTGATTTCAATTCTTATGGCTCCAGGCGAGGGAATGACCGGGTGATGACGAGGGGCACATTTGCCAATATCAGGCTTAAGAACCTGATGGTACCCGGAGTGGAAGGGGGGATCACTGTGCACATGCCAGACGGTGAAAAAATGAGCATTTTTGATGCGGCGATGAAATATCTTCAGGAGGAAATCCCGTCGGTCATCATCGCTGGAAAGGATTACGGGTCAGGCTCCAGCCGGGATTGGGCGGCGAAGGGGACCAAACTGCTGGGGGTGAAAGCGGTGATCGCCGAATCATTCGAGCGCATCCACCGGTCGAACCTGGTGGGAATGGGTGTGCTGCCCTTACAGTTCATGCCGGGTGAAAGCGCAGCAAGTCTGGGGATCACCGGCAGGGAAGTCTTCTCGATCGAGGAATTGGATGAGGGAATATTACCGAACTCCAAAGTGACTATAAAAATGACCCGGGAAAACAAGAGAATCACGCAGTTCAATGCTGTGGCAAGACTTAATACAGCGATCGAAGTGGATTATTACCGCAATGGCGGAGTACTAAACACAGTTATTAAAAAAATGCAATAAAAAACAATTGCATTCAATTAAGGAGAGCGACCTTCTTGGTTATCTGACAAGAAGGTCGCTCTCATTTGTAAAAATGAGTTAATGCCTGGTGGTAGTATTTTGGTTATTATAGGCATTCATGCCAGCAGGATGGTAAGTGGGCTCAGGACGAGCCTGGGAAAGGCGGGCTGATTCAGGTGATGGTTTTACCGCCGGGCGGATAGCGACCGATTGCGTTTGTACCGGTCGGCCAGGGGTCTCGAGGCGATGCATGACCGGTACTGATTGGGTGTGCGGGTGAGCTTCAGCCTGGCTGAACAGGCGATTCCCGGCGATTGAAAAGGTACCGATGATCAGGACTCTGATCACCCAAACCATGATGGCCACGAATATGGGAACGACGGTGAGCAAAGTGCCGGGAGGGATCACGCTGCCACCCAGCGAGCTATGATTGATGATGGCTAACGATACGCCGTACCAGGTGAGCATGGCATTCATACAAGCTGCCAGCAACCAGGCTCCCAGCAGGTACCAGACCTCACGGGGTCCGTTTTCACCCTTTTGGGGGGTAAACAAGCGGGCGATCCCGGCAAAATCGATGGCACAGAAGGCGATGGCGAGGATGGTAGCCCAGCGGATGGTGGCGAAACGCAACCCACCCAGCAGGTCATTGAGAGCAAAATCGGTGGTGCTGAAATTGAACAATTCGAAAGCGAACAATGCCCCGATGATCAAAATACCGAACACCTTTCCTCGTGAATAATTGAGTTTATGGCTGATAGTTTTTATGCTTAAGGACTGACTGACAGCTGGGTTCATAGATAATCTCCTTGATCGAATTTGAGATGAAAAGAACAAGTGTTCTAATTGATACTATTATAGAACAAATATACTAAATGTCAAGAGGCAATTTGTTGTCTATCGAATGAAAAGTTGGATAAAAAAGCAGGAAAGTAAGCGAATGGATATTAGAAAAAGGTTATTACGTAAAGAGCAGATTATTACGACACAGTAATTGCTCACCAGAAGCGATAATACTGGTAGATTATGAGCATTGCAAGGGGAAGATTACCACGACCAGCAAAGAACGCTGGTCTTCCCGAAAAAACATTGGGGATTCCGCAATGACTGAATCCTTCTTGCAACCAATAGAGAAATACCCAAAGGGGTGAGTAATTGCACGACACAAGTAGAATACTTGTGTCCAGCAAGAAGATCGCTTCCGCCTTACCCTATAAACAAGGGGGTTCCCCCGAGAAACAGCGGGGTGTGTCGCATGGAGAGATGTACTAAACATTCGTCCGGTGTTTTGTACGAAGGTCAGGAAATTTATAGCTGATCTATGAATCGTATTGGTGAATGAACTGCTCAGCTTTTTTCACCAGATGTTTATCTCCGATATAAAGTGCAGTGCGTTGGTGGAGGGAGCTGGGTTGGAGCTCAAGGATGTCGGCAACCCCGTTAGAAGCATAACCACCAGCATGATGGGCGATAAACGCCAGGGGAGCAGCTTCATAGGTGAGGCGGAGCTTACCGTGAGGCAGCGAACGGTCGTGGGTGTCGGCAGGGTAATAGAATAATCCACCTGAGAGCAGCGTGCGATGAAAGTCACCGACCAATGAGCCAATATAGCGCGATGAGAGGGGCTTTTGATCTCGGTCAAAACCTTGAAGCCAACGGGTGAAATTTACAACGCCCCTGGTCCAATATTTCTCGTTCCCGTGATTGACGGAGTAATACTTCGCTTTTTTTGGAATTTGAAGATACGGATGAGTGAGCAAGAATTCGCCGATCATCGGATCGAGGGTAAACCCATGGACACCTGACCCACTGGTGTATACCAACATGGTGCTCGAGCCATAAATCATATATCCAGCCGCAACCAGATTCCTACCCGGCTGCAGGCAATCTTCAAGCGTCCCTGGTCCATCAGTAGTTAGACGCCGGAAAATGGCAAAGATGGTCCCAATGGTAGCGTTGTAATCGATGTTGGACGATCCATCCAGGGGATCGTAGAGCAGGACGTACTTCCCGACGGGGAAACCATCGGGGATGTGGATAAGATGCTCGTGTTCCTCCGATGCCATCACCGCCATGCGTCCGGTATGGTCGTTCAAGCGAAAAATCGTCTGATCTGCCAGCTTGTCGAGCTTCATGACGGTCTCACCCTGGATGTTCACGTCTTCTGTAGCGCCGAGGATCTCAGACAAACCCGCACGGGTGGTCTGGCTGGCAATAAATTTACCAGCTAGAGCCAGGTCATAGAGGATGTTGGTCAGGGTCCCCGTGGCTTCAGGGTGAACTTGCTGTTCTTCCAGGATATGCCGTTCGATGGTGATGATCTTGGATTGATTGAAGGATATATTTGACATACGATACTCCAGTCAGCAATGCTTACAATGCCTTTCGTCGATTGACGATGAGATTAGCGAAGAACTTGATTATCCCCGTGGAAATGCTGTTACGGGCAAGGGCAGCAGATAAACGGTATAGTCCCCCAGGGGTACAGATCAAAATCCCGCGGGGAAGCGAATCTAAAGACTCTTTGACTACTTGATCGGGAGTCATCCATAAAAATTTTGGGATACTTTGACGAGAAAAGCGAGAATACTCGCTGGTATCATGGAATTCGGTCAGGACGAAACCTGGACACAATGCCTGAACACCCACATGGGTGCCGTAAAGTTCAGCCTGCAGCGATTCAGAAAAACTGACCTGGAAAGCTTTGCTGGAATGGTATAAGACGTTGCGTATGGGAACAAGACCCGCCAAGGAAGACACATTGATAATACCCCCTTGATCGCGGGCAACCATGCCGGGGAGGGCGGCGCGGCTGAGCATCACAGGGGCAACCAAATGGACATTGAGCATGGCTGCATGTTTTTCGGGATCGACGCGGTAGAACCGCCCAACGGTTCCAAAACCGGCATTATTTATCAGGAGGTCAAGGCGAGGAAGGCTGTTGATGGTCGAGGTAAGGGCGTCGATGTCGGTCAATTTGGATAGATCGGCAGGCAGGATACGCGTATGGACGGGAAACCTGGAACTGATCTCCGTGCTGAGTTGCTGTAGACGGTCTGTCCGGCGGGCAGTGAGAAGCAGGTGGTAGCCCCTGGCAGCGAGCTGGCGAGCAAATTCGGCTCCCAAACCGCTGGAGGCACCCGTGATAAAAGCCGTTTTCTCAGATGGTCCGACTGACACTAACTTCTCGTCCTGAGCCTTCCTGACCGAAAATCCAACCTTCGATAGTAGAAATGTGGGGTAGCAGCGGTTCCCCTGAAGGGTGAAACCCTTGAACGACATTTATCATACCATACAGACCGACAATCGCATCGAACCTGTCCTCGCCATCGATCGCATCACCAAAACCATCCCGAAGTTCTTCACAAATAGAAGGATTCAAATCGAGGTGATGCCGTTCAGCCCAATTAAGGAGATGGTGGGCATATAACAGGCGATCTGAACGGCGACGTTTACTTATATTCCGCGCAGATGAAAAAGGGAGCCCGAGATGAGGGTAATACTCTGCAGGATAGGTTTCTACGACCACCGCATTGCCCGGCAGACAGAGGGTGGAGAGAGAGCCGGAGAAAGGCCAGATATTCAGGTGGATGGCAGGATCAGACAAGGCGGGAACCAGCAGGTCACGCCAGCCTACACAGGCGGCTTTACCGACCTGCTGGCCGCCCAAGGTCCAGAAGAGCGGGCAGGCGGCGCGCCGATTATTATGGCGTGCTTCGCATAGTCGATATAGATCCGTAAAGGGGATGCCCAGCCCGGATTCAAGATGGGAGCGCTTCGAAGCACCCGGTTTGAAAGGGTAAAAAGGACGGAAAAGGCTAATTTCCGCGGGGATTTTGGCGGGCTGGTAGAATTCGCCCCATTCGTTTTGCCCCAATTGGGACAGGAAGCTGAGGAAATCGGTGATACCGACTTTCGAGGTATAGGCAGATGGAACCCCGATGGGGAAATCGAACCCAGACAGGATACAACCAGGAAGTAGCTGGAGAGATTTGAGGTGGGAAAAGAGGGTGGAAAGCTCGAGAACCTTGGTCAGCTGACAGATCGACCAACGCCCGCCCTGCAGTAAGACAGCAACTGACAGCCAGCGTTTAGCGGAATTAACGCTCCAATCGGCGTGGGAAACCAGGCTAACATGACTGAAGGTGATTTTGTCATTATAAGAGCTCGTTGTGAACCATCCATTCTGTAGAAAGACCCTCCACAGCTTGATGATCGCGGATTTTCTGCGTTGATACCAGGCTTGCGACTGCCTGATCTACATCTGATGGTCTCCACCCGAACAAACGGACGATATCCCGGAATTGAGCAGCACCCAAGGAGCGGAAGAAAAGCTCGAGAATATTCCGGCGAGCGTCTAATTCCCCCAGAAAGCGGGCTTTTTCGGGCAAAACAGGCTCGTGCCGCGAGACGAGGTCATAGGCGAATGAATAATGCCAGGAGCCTGCATCGACGACCCCAACCGGCATAACCTTAAAATCAGCCTGTAAGTCTGATAAAGCACGATTAAAGCGGCTTTCACTTTCGTGACTGGTCAGGTGAGCCGTTTTTCTTAATGTGATCGTATCCAGCGGACCATTATCGAGTAAGGCTTCATAGACCGTCTTTGCCTCCTGGGTCATGCGACCCTGTTCATAGATGGTCAGGTAATCCTCCTCCGGCGAGCCATAATTTTCACTCAAGGCGTAAAAATAGGGAGCAACTTCCAACGAGATGATGGTGGCTTTCTTGCGCAAGATTTTCCCGTAATACCAGATATGCTTACCCAACAAGGAGTCTTTCCAGTCCCAAGTGATGTGACCGGGGTCATCATGTTCATTTGGAACAGGGCGCTCGCCAGCGACTGCTCCCCACAAGCTGGGGAAGGTGATGGCGGTAATTGGCCAGAAATAAATGTAACCACGGTCATTTACATACCGCACCGCATCCTCCCTGGTCTTTAGCCTGGTGCCAGGTTGATAAGCGAAAGTATGGGTACGATATTGTTTAATACGATCCATCGTCAGCATGAATAGGACAATCCATTTTCTATTATTTACCTACCCGATATATAATTCAACTGGTGTGCATCAGCCTCCCGAGATAACCGGAACCAACTTGATCACATCACATTCCTTAATGATCTCGTCATCGGTAATGAGATCACCATTACGGGTAGCAAGGACGCTATCCGGTTCGAGACCCAATTTCTCGAGTGCCTTGCGGACGGTCATGCCGGGTTTTGTCTCGTACTCATGCTTTCGCAGGATCAGTGTGGCAGTCATACTCTAATTTAACCACAAATAAGACAGCGATTCAACCAGAATCTGATGATTTCTACATAAAAAAGTACCTTTTTGGGGGTTTATTATGCTGATACTAATGTTTCCAACGTAACTTTAATACGATATTACCGACTGTTCAGAAAAGGGACGTTTCTAGGAACGTGCCGATGGTTAATATATTTAATTTAAGTATGACATTCTTCAGATAATCTTGAAACGTGACTGTGCCAAGGAGAAACAGGCTCAATAACCAATGTGGTTCCAGAATATTAGCAGGAAGAAATTAATTCAAAAAAGGATTAGAAACTAAAACCATGTCAACCTTTGGTGAGGAGGTGCATGTTGTTACGTTCCTTCCTAATTAAATCGGGCTTAATTACAGGGTTTATCGTACTGTGTATTCTTACCAGTGGGATTGCCCTGGCAACATTTACGCCATTCAGACCGGGAAACATTATTTTTCCGATCCAAAATTTTGCCGAACAGCAAGTATTTTTAATTTACGCTGATCCAACAGAGCGATCCAACTACGCGCTTGACTTGTTCGAGCAGCGGATCAACGACCTGTCCGCACAAGCTGGGACAAATTCTGAGCTGGCGGCATTAAAATATTTAGACAATGCGTTGGACCAGGTAACAACGGAAGTCTCGCTCGTCCCACAGGAGCAGGGGGAATCAATCCGCTCCAAATTATTGACATTGGCACAGATGACCGAGGAAAAATTAAAGCTTTTGACGATCGTGCCAGTCGAAAACCAGACCATTTTCATGACTTTTCAAACCAAGATCCAGACGCTCATTTTGATGGTCAACAAGCCAGGAGTGGAAAACAGCCAGCTGAACCGGGTGAACAGCATCAAGCTTGAAGATCCGGGAATGTCGGGAGACCCGGTTGCTATCGCGATGGTCGCCGGTGGGCTAATCCCATTTCCAGCGGGGAGCGCGGGAGCAGTGCATGAGTTTTATCCACTGGTTGGGCAGCATGCGCTAACTGCGTGTAATTCCTGTCATAATGAAGGTAAATATCTCGGAACTCCGAATACCTGCAGCTTGTGTCATATTTTGGAAAAACCAGACACCCATTATGACGGAGATTGCGCATCGTGCCATACTGCCCTGGCGTGGGATGATGTTCATTTTGATCACTTAGCGGCGAATGCCGTAGATTGCCAATCCTGCCATCAAGAAGATGCTCCAGCTGAACATTATGGTGGGCAATGTGCCAGCTGCCATGGAACCCAGTCATGGAAAGATGTCACTTTCAACCATAATGCGGCTGGGACGACGGATTGCGTCTCATGCCACTCTCAAGATACACCAGCAAACCATTATTCAGGGCAATGTTCAAACTGCCATAATCCATCCGGATGGAGTGGTGCCCAATTTAATCACAGCGGAAACACGAATTGCGTCTCATGCCATACGAAAGATGCTCCACCGAACCACTATAGCGGCCAATGTTCGACATGCCACAGCACGAATGGATGGAGTGGGGCCTCGCAGTCGCATAACGGTTTAACGGACTGTGTTTCCTGCCATCAAAAAGATGCTCCGGGAGGTCACTACCCGGGGCAATGCTCCAACTGTCACTCCCCAGGTGCTGGATGGGCGAACTACAATATCAACCACTCCGGACTGAACGACTGCAGCTCGTGCCATGCATCTAAAGCACCTCCCAACCATTACAGCGGTCAATGTTCGCAATGCCATTCGACCAGTAATTGGAGTCCGAACGGATTTAACCATAGCGGTCAAACCGACTGCGTTTCATGTCACTCAGGAGATGCGCCGGGCAACCACTATGCGGGTCAATGCTCGAACTGCCACGGCACGAATGGATGGGCAAATGCCAACTTTAATCATGCCGGATTTAATGATTGTATCTCGTGCCATTCAGGGGACAAACCTGGTGCGCACTACCCTGGACAGTGTTCCAACTGTCATACACCCGGGAACGGCTGGAGCAACACGCATTTTGATCACAGTGGATTGACCGATTGTATCTCCTGCCACTCTGGCGACGCGCCTCCAGGGCATTACACAGGGCAATGCTCGAACTGCCACACACCTGGCAGCTGGCAAGGAGCTGGATTCAATCATAGCGGCTACACCAACTGCATTTCCTGTCACTCTGGTGATGCGCCACCTGGGCATTACCCTGGACAGTGCTCCAATTGCCACAATCCGAACAATGGATGGGGGAATGCCAACTTCAGTCACAATGGATATACAGACTGTGTCTCGTGCCATGCGAACGATGCACCGCCGGGTCACTACCCAGGGCAATGCTCGAACTGCCACAATACCAACGGCTGGCCAGGAGCGAACTTCAACCACAATGGTTATACAGATTGTGTCTCGTGCCATGCGAACGATGCACCGCCGGGTCACTACCCGGGGCAATGCTCGAACTGTCATAACACCAACGGCTGGCCAGGAGCGAACTTCAACCACAATGGTTATACAGATTGTGTCTCATGCCATGCCAACGATGCACCGCCGGGTCACTATCCGGGGCAATGCTCGAACTGCCATAATACCAATGGATGGCCTGGAGCGAACTTCAATCACAATGGCTATACAGACTGTGTCTCGTGCCATGCGAATGATGCACCGCCGGGTCACTATCCGGGACAATGCTCCAACTGCCACAATACCAATGGGTGGCCTGGGGCGAACTTTAATCACAATGGCTATACAGACTGTGTCTCATGCCATGCGAACGATGCGCCGCCGGGTCACTATCCGGGGCAATGCTCCAACTGCCACAATACCAATGGGTGGAGTGGAGCGAATTTTAACCACAACGGATATACAGATTGCATATCGTGCCATGCAAATGACGCACCAGGAGGACATTATCCGGGACAGTGCTCCAACTGCCACAACACCAACGGTTGGGGTGGGGCGAACTTCAATCATGATGGTTATACTGACTGCATATCCTGCCATCTACAGGACCGACCGGATCACCACGACCAAGGGCAATGCTCGAACTGCCATAACACCCATGGTTGGGACGATAACCTAAGTATTGGTGGAATTTTGCAGGATTGGAGCTGCTCGAGCTGCCATGATGGCACGCCGAAGGATATCGCGGCTGTGATCCCGGTCTATGGGAGTACAAGATAATGAGCCTAAAGAACTGGCTGAGTGCTGCTGATACGAGACGCCAGGTAATCGTTCAAGGACAGGTGGTGCCTGAATCATCGAGATGCGTCCAATGCGGCGTATGCACCTTTCACTGCCCAATTGGCATCGATATCAGGCGGCACGCCTGGCTGGGTGTACCGATCAAAGACAGTCGCTGCCTTACGTGCGGAGAATGCGTGGCACGCTGCCCACGCGGCGTGTTGCGATTTGAACGTACAAACCTGTTCAATAATTAAATATATATCCGAAAACACTTAGTAATGATGTGGAATAAAAATTAATGAAATCCCTAACCTATTATGAATTATCGCTCCCGAAGAGGAGCTTAGTTAGAGAAGCAAATCGATATTCTTCACCAGGCGGTTTATCTGACTCGGGAAACCCAGCCTTGAAAGTCTACAGACGGATGAATTTCCCAGAGCCGAGAGATGGATATCAGCCTGGTGAGGATCATGTAACTGGTGCGATCCTGTTCACCTTTTTTATTCTATTCCTAATAATGAGGCGGACTTTGAAAGTTAATTTTCGTAGAGGATTCACCGATAACTCACCTTCTACTCAATGAACCTTAATCAATACTCAGTAACCTAATCATAAATAATACGACAGTATTGAATAATGAAACGACTTAACCCAGTCGGGTCACTACTTGGATTATTGCTGACACTCATCCTGTTCGTCGGGCTGGGGGTTTCGCTGGTGGTTAACCGGGGACTAGTATTTAGCCCTGGACAGGTGTCAGCGAAGAGCATCACAGGCGTATTGATAAAGGGTTTTAGCTCTCATGCCGATTTTGAGAAGCATTGCGGCAACTGTCACGAACCGTTGATAACCAATGTAGCGACCAAGTGCCTCGATTGCCACAGCGATGTTGCCCGACAAATTACGACCCAGGAGGGCATACACAGCCAGTTTAAAAATGCAGATCAATGTGCAACTTGCCATCCGGAGCACAAGGGCAGAGATTTTAACCCGACCAAAGCATCTTTTCAATTATTCGACCATTCTACGACAGGGTTCAGCTTGCAATGGCACCAGATCAATTATGACGCGACAACGATGCAATGCACTGAATGCCACAAGAGCAGCTCATATAAAATCGTGGATAACCAAAGCTGCCTGAATTGCCATTCCAACCATGACAAAACTTTTGGCGCCGTACACGTGACAGATTTTGGTCCAAATTGCCTGGGCTGTCATGATGGTGCTGACCGGATGGTCAATTTCGACCACAGCACAACGGGATATACGCTTGAAGGAAAACACAGCCAAACCAAGTGTGCAGACTGCCACACCAATGGGACGATCAAGGATACACCCAAAGAGTGCAAGGATTGCCACAGCGAACCCAGCACACACAAGGGTGACTTCAATCAAACCTGCGACACCTGCCATACCCCCCAAGGGTGGTCGCCAGTCAGTCTGGATAATAAACCTTTTGCTCACCTGACGACAACTGGGTTTAGCCTTGAACTACATAAGACGGATTATGCCAACCAGGCGATCACCTGTGCCACCTGCCATCCAAGCGATTTAAATAGCTTGAATATCCAAACATGTGTCGACTGTCATTCGCAGCATGATACCAAGTTCATGGCGGACCACCAGCTACAGTATGGCTCTGAATGCATGACTTGCCATGATGGGGTGGACCGTTTAAGCAATTTCGATCACGCTAATTTCTTCCCACTCGATGGCAAGCACGCGACAACAGATTGTATTGCCTGCCACGTCGATAACGTGTACCGGGGAACCCCATCTGAATGCTATCAGTGCCACAAAGAGCCTGATATCCACACGGGTGTTTTCGGGCTTAAGTGTTTTTACTGCCACTCTGCAGAGGCCTGGAGCCCGGCCAGCCTGCGCCAGCACAACTTCCCGCTTAACCATGGTGTAGAGGACCAAAACCTGCAGCTGCAGTGTGATGCCTGCCATGGACCGAATTACATTGAGTATACGTGTTACAACTGCCATGACCACACGGCTGATGGGATCGCCCAAAGCCACGCAGCGCTGAAGATTGCAGATCAAGACCTGCCAGCATGCGCCAAATGCCACCCCGCAGGGACGATCGAAACGAATCAACTCAGTCCATAATACCCCAAGCGGGGATCTATGGGTGGCCTATGCGCTCAATCCTATTAAATTCAAGAATCTTCCTCGAAAACATGGTTCATTTATCGTGAATGACGGGTCGGTGAATTCAGTGAAACGAAAGAGAAGCATCCAAGGTATACCTGATGTATAAATACGTGATCATTGGAGCAGGCGCGGCGGGTGTGGCAGCAGTTGAAGCCATACGCAAGCTTGACCCAATGGGTGAGATAACCCAGGTGTGTGAGGAGACTGCCGGATACTATTCGCGACCAGGACTAGCATATTACCTGAGCGGAGAAACGTCTGAAGATTCACTGTTCCCATTCAAGAGCTGTGACTTCAGCCGGTTAAAAGTACAACAGGTGCATGCCCAGGCAAAGAAGATCATCCCACTCGAACATCGCGTGGTGCTTAATAATGGCAACTCATTATCATACAACCGACTGTTGATTGCTACGGGAGCCAAAGCAAGCGTGTCGAAAGTACCGGGATTGGAGCTGGAAGGGGTGATCAAGCTGGACAACCTGGAGGACGTTCACCGCATCCTCAAACTGGCACACAAACGACGGACGGCGGTGATCGTGGGAGGTGGGATCACGGCATTGGAGCTCGTTGAAGGGTTCCGGGCGCGTGGAGCAAACGTGCATTACTTCCTGCGTGGCGACCGATACTGGTCGAACGTGCTGGATGAGACCGAGTCTCATATTGTCGAACACCGGTTGAAGGAAGAGGGGGTCCAAATCCACTATCAAACTGAGCTGGCTGAAATCATCGGACAGCGCGGCAAAGTAGTAGGTGTGCAAACCAGCGATGGGACGAGAATCAAATGTGATGCGGTGGGTATCGCGATCGGTATCCAGCCTAAAAAAGGGATTGCCGAGGAAGCAGGGATCAAGACGGAACGCGGGATCTCGGTGAATGAGTATTTAAATACCAGCGATGCTGATATTTTCGCGGCAGGGGATGTGGCAGAAGTGTATGACCCCACGCTTGGAAAGCCGATATTGGATTCTCTATGGGCGCCAGCGAGAAAACAAGGCTATGCAGCGGGTCAAAACATGGCGGGGAAGCAAGCCATTTATATCAAAGGAGTACCGTTCAACGTCACACGCCTGGCAGGATTAACCACGACCATGATCGGTGCAATTGGCGGGAGGGATGTCGATGCAGATGTGGTTGGGATTGTGCGGGGTGACAGCGAAGGATGGCGTCAAATGCCGGATGCGATCGTGACTCAAGCAAATTTTGACGTCAACCGCTTGAGAGTACTGGTAGGAGAAAATCATTTAGTTGGAGCATTGCTTATGGGAGACCAAACCCTATCCAGGGCGATCCACCATATCATCGTAGATCGAATAGATATCACACCGATGCGGGAGAAATTAATCCGATCAGGGAACTCGATCATCGATGTTATCGCTGACTTTTGGGCGGAGGCAGCGCCGGTTGCAGGAATAAAGGATTATGCAGCAATCTAGTCGTGAACTCTGGTTATCATTCATTGCGATCATATTCATTACGCTGGTCTATCTTTTTGTCGTGATCATGTTTGGGGCAATCCCAGGAGCGAGCGACTTTTTTGGGCACAGCATCGGGATCGTCGGGTTTGTGCTAATGCTGTTAACGGAGACGTTGTACACATTACGTAAGCGCAGCCGAAGCGCCAGGTGGGGGAGGATGTCCAGCTGGTTACAGTTCCACATCTTCACCGGCTTAGTCGGACCATACATGGTATTAATGCATACATCCTGGAAGTTCAACGGGCTGGCAGGGATGGTGATGCTGTTGACAATCATCATCGTTGCCAGCGGTTTCCTGGGCAGGTATATTTACACGGCAGTACCGCGCAACGCAGATGGGATTGAGATTGAAGCAAACGACCTGGAACTGCAGATACGCGATCTGGATGGAGAGCTGCAAACCTGGTTAGCCTCCAAACCGGAGGTGTATCAAGCCCTGTCCAAACGGTTAGCACCGGCGACGGTTGGGAGCGGGAGCCGGCTGGTGTTTGGGAGGGCATTCGAAGAATGGAATGCCAGGCTGAGATGGTGGCGAGCAAGCAGCCGGATGGATAAGAATGTACGAGCGCAAGCAAAGCAATTCAATGAGCTGCTGAGGCGCGAGCGAACTCTCCGCAGGCAGCTGGGATCGATCGCCTTGACACGGCGGATGCTGGGATTGTGGCATGCGATCCATATCCCCGTGGGGATGGTGTTATTCACGGCTGCATTCATCCACGTGGTAGCGGCGATATACTACGCCACACTTCTCAGGTAAATTGTAAAACAACCCAATCGGTCGGATGTAAATTGCAGGATTATTTGTCTACGCAGGGGGGAAGCAACCTAAAGTGCTGCTTGCTCAGGCGAGTCAGTTTTCTAGGCGCGGTAGTATCGAACTGAGCTCGGGGTGTACTATTCTATTAGCCAACCTCACAAGCAGGGCGTGACCGTGTGTAAGGATGGCCTCCGTGCCGGGAAGAAGGAAAGTAATTTTTCGCTTTTGTATAATTATTGGCGCTTTGTACCCAAGTGTTGAAAGAAATTTATAATCACCACATAACTTTTGTCTGACATATACGACTGTTAATGTGGATGGGAAAAATGTCGGACTGGCGCAGCCAAGCAACATATAATAAAATTGACCTTCACCAGTTTGGAGTGTACAGCAGGCGAATGTCAGCCGACACATTAGAAATTGACCTTTTAAATACGCTCGATCCACAGGCGATCACTGCCATCCACAATCGTTATTATCCCGAAGTGTACCGGTTTGCGCGCTTCAGGGTAAGCGACGAAGTGATTGCCGAGGATATTGCGAGCGATGTGTTTATGAACCTGCTTGAAGCTGTGCACAAGGGGAATGGTCCATACTCAAATTTAAGGGGATGGTTGATCCGCACGACGGCTAACCTGGTAAATGACCATTTCCGAAGAGTATATAACCGACCGAAAGATGAGCCCGCAGAAATCCTGGAGAGTAATACTGACCTGTACCTGCTTCAAAATGACCCGGTTACACTGACAGACCAGGCTGAAAGGATGCGACAGCTGCAAGTGGCAATTGATGAACTAACTGATGCCCAAAAACTTGTAATTACATTACGTTTTGGGAACAGATTTTCACTTGAAGAGACAGCGGAATTGATGGGTAAGGAAACCAACACAATAAAAGCCCTTCAATACCGAGCAATGCAGGCTTTACGCCGAAAACTAGGCAGCGAGATGATATGAACCAGATTGAAGTTGATGCAGTCGAAAAATGTATTGAATTATTGAAGGCCGGTGGTACAGTAGAGGAATGTAATAAACTTTCCGCCGGGTTTACCGCAGAAATGCGGGAAATGCTCGCGACAGCAAGCATGCTGATGAGTCTTGGGGACAACCAGGTTTCGAATGAGCAGATGAAACGAAGCCTGAGTAGCATGTTATCCAAGGCAGCGAGTATGAACACCAGGGTAAGTCAAAGAAATCAGCAACCTGGGTCGATTTCACTTGGGACGAAGATCAGAGATTTATTGCGCGGGGGTAGCTCGTTAAGACCAGTCATCAGCCGGATGGCTTTGGTGTTCGGGTTAACCGCGCTACTGATCCTACTTTCGGGAGGATTGGTGATTACATCGGCAAAATCGCTACCCGGAGATTCTTTGTACCCGGTAAAGCTGGCGGTTGAGGATATTACCGTTTACTTCGTGCCGAGCAAAGAGATCAGGCAGGAATATGAGGAGAATTACAGCCAGCAGCGGGTGGATGAAGTTCACCGCCTGATCGCATTGAGTAGAATTCGAAAGATCAGTTTTGAAGGCGTGCTCGAAGAAAAGAATGTAACCAGCTGGATAGTGAGTGGAATCCCTGTGACGATCGCGGCTGACGCCACATTCGTGGGTGGTCTGAATGGTACTGACCCGTACGTGACCGGATCGATAGTAGAGGTTGAAGGGACCACGAATTCAGAGGGAGGGGTGACCGCCAACGAAATTCACTTACGGCAATACCAATTTACCGGTACGGTAGAAAATATAGACAAAAACTCCTGGCAGATTTCTGGGATCAAATTATCCGTTACATCGCGCACACAAATCGAGGATGGGATCAAGTTAGGCGATCAGGTCAGTGTGCTTATCCGCTCAGATGATAACGGGCTGTATGCGATATCAATTCTTGGAATACAAGTTCCATTGACCATGCCAAATTTGGAGCCAACCAGGCATAGCAACCCGACGGTACTCGATGACGGAATTGATCACAGCGTAATCGAAAACCACCAGTCGGTTGATCCAACCCACATGGAATCTACCCAAGATAACCACGATTCAGGACATGATGAAATTCAGGCGACTCCTGTGGCTCCGGCAGATGGCGAGCATGAACACTCGTCTACGGTGGAACCAACGGACAGCCATGAATCGGATGACCATGAACATGATGGCGCGGGCACACCCGAGCAGCATGGGACCCCTGAGCCTGAAAAAACGCAAGAGGGCAACCCGTAATTATGTTTATTTTGCAGGCATTCACGATTTTCTAAATTTCAAATATACGAACCAGGTCCAGCCGTTTTTAGCTCTGCTAAAAACGGCTTTTTCTTCTCATGACAAATGACACTTGATTCCCTCCGAATATTTTCCTATACTATGATTGATTATGAGCGATTATGCTGATTTGTGATCGGATAGATCGGATATCGACATGAAATTAGGATAATCATCAATAGGCATGGAAAACCCCAAGGTCATATCTGGATTAGAACGACAAAATAGAATATTACACATGATCAACCGGCAGTACCGCATCACGGTGGGAGAGGTGTGTGAGTACTATTCGGTTAGTGAGGCGACTGCACGGCGTGACCTAGAAACGCTTGCAGCCAATGGTAAGGTTCAGCGCGTGCATGGTGGGGCTATTGCGATCGAGAAAGCTCCACCTGAGATGCCCATGCTAGCGCGGCAAGTGGACCAGATTGGAGAAAAACAAAGGATTGGTGCGCTTGCAGCGAGCCGGGTGAGAGCAGGGGAAACCGTGTTCCTGGGAAGTGGTACCACAGTGCTGGAAGTGGCACGCAACCTGAGTGAGCGGCAGAATTTAACCGTGATCACAAATTCCTTGCCCGTAGTTATGTTGCTATCAGAGTATACAAACATAACCATCGTTTGTATTGGCGGATTGCTGCGCGCAAGCGAGCTGTCCTTTATCGGGCATATTGCTGAACAGGTGCTGGAAGAAGTGAGAGTGGGTAAGGTGTTCATTGGAGTACGGGCGATCAATATTACGGAAGGCCTAACCAACGATTATTTACCGGAGACCCTGACCGATCGTGCGATATTAAATATCGGCAAAGAGAATATTGTAGTAGCAGATCACACGAAGTTTGGCAGGTCATCCACGGTAAGACTGGTACCGATCGACCAAATCCATACGCTGATCACAGGAACTGAAACGCCCGTCGATATCATTAACGAAATTTCCAAAAAAAATATTGAGGTATTCACCGCCTGACTTTCGGCTAACTTAATTATGTGCTGTGTCCATGAAAGGTAGCAAATGCTGCTAGAATCTTATCGACCCAAATCCTGCCTGGTGAGCAAATCCACGAATATCTTGGGACCACGTTTTCCTGTGGTCGATGCGCATAACCATCTCGGAGCGGAGTTCGGTGGGGGATGGACTGATCGACCCTTGAGAGAGCTGATTGACTGCCTGGACCAAGCGGGAGTGAGCTTATACGTGGACCTGGACGGAGGGTGGGGTGAAGACGTGTTAAAGGCCCACCTCGAGAAATTTAAAACCGCCTATCCAGAGCGGTTCCAGGTATTTGGAGGCGTAAATTGGGAAATGTGGAAATCGTTGGGGGATGCCTTCCCAGATTGGGCAGCGGACAGATTGGTGGCCCAAAAAAACTCAGGTGCTCAGGGCCTAAAAATTTGGAAAAATTTTGGACTGAAGGTATGTGACCAGCGTGGGAACCTGGTGAGAGTTGATGATACTCGCCTGGACCCGATTTGGATCGCAGCGGGTGAACTGAATTTACCCGTGATCATTCATATTGCCGACCCGGTGTCATTTTTTAATCCATTGGATGAAACCAATGAGCGGTGGGAGGAGCTGAGTGCCCACCCTGATTGGCAGTTCCCCAGCCCACCATTTCCATCGTTTTCAACCATTATCGAAGAATTTGCCAACCTGGTCAGGCGAAACAGGCGGACGATCTTCATTGGTGCTCACGTGGGATGTTATGCAGAAAATTTACATTGGGTAGGTAGCCTGCTCAGTGAATGCCCGAATTTCTACGTCGATATCAGCGCGAGGATCGGCGAGCTGGGGAGGCAACCGTACACGGCGCGGAAATTCTTCATGGATCACGCCGACAGGATCCTATTCGGCTCTGACTTTGGACCAGACCTGGAGGCATATCGGTTAGCATTCCGCTTCTTGGAAACAGATGACGAATATTTTAACTACAACCCCGGCGAGATTCCTCAACAAGGTCGATGGTTGGTATACGGGGTGCATTTACCCGATGAGGTGCTGAAAAAGATTTATCATAACAATGCCCAGAAACTATTGGTGAACAAGTAATTTAACCTATCCGATTCGATTAGCTCATATCCCAGGAAATTAGCATTCACAGCGTGGACATCCAGTAGTGCTTATGACTGCAATCCATATCGCGGAGAAAAACCAGATGATGACACGAGGAAAATATACTCGTGAAGAAATATTTTCACAACCCGAAGCCTGGGAACAGGCGATTCAGGTTTTACAAAGACAGGAAAAAGCTATTCAGGAGTTTTCGCAACTGGATGGGTACCAGCAGGTAATTTTTACCGGTTGCGGTTCGACATATTATCTATCCCGTGCAGCAGCGGCACAGTTCCAGGAAATGACCGGATATGCTGCTCGCGGCCTACCGGCATCCGAGCTGTGGCTATCACCAAAACTTCATTACCTTACCGATGCGCGCACATTGTTAGTTGCCATCAGCCGTTCAGGAGAGACTTCCGAGACATTAAGAGCTTGTGAGGCGTTTCGGAACAATCATCAGGGGAAGACGATTACCCTGGTGTGCGACCCAGAATCCAGCCTGACGAAATTTGGTGAGCTTAACCTCGCTTTTCCTTCGGGGATGGAACAGAGTATCGCCCAGACGCGTGCCTTCTCGACATTATTTTTAGGCGCGATAGGAATGTTTGCCATGTGGGCGCAGGGTAAATTTCAATTCGACCGGATAAATTCCTTACCCCAGGCGGGAAGACGGATCATCGACGACTACCATTCAATGGCAGCAAGCTATGGACGAAACGTCGATTTGGACAGGATATATTTCCTCGGCTCAGGTGAACGATTTGGGCTGGCATGCGAATTAAGTTTAAAGATGAAAGAGATGTGCCTGACACATAGCGAAAGTTTCCATTTTATGGAATTCCGCCATGGTCCCAAGGCAATGGTCAACGCGAAAACCCTGATTGTAGGGCTGGTTTCTGAACAAAATGCGGGTTACGAGCAGGCAGTTTTAGCTGATATTGAGAGTTTGGGGGCTGACATTATCAGCATCGGAGAACACGATACTGATGTATCATTTAATTCCGGGCTGGAGGAGGTGTTCCGCAACGTTTTGTACCTTCCATTTGGTCAGATGATGGCGTATGAACGGGCTATGGCGAAAGGACTTGATCCGGATAATCCAACCAACCTTGACGCAGTGGTTAAACTAACCAAATTGTAATTCCCAAGGAGAATGCAAATGAAAAAGCTTGTGGTCGTATTTATGCTGATTACTTCGATTATGCTTTCGGCGTGTGGAGGTGGAGCAACGAAGGGACCTGTGACCATCTCATTTATGGCATGGGGGGCCCCTGAGGAATTAGCGGTTTGGCAACAGATCGTTGATGATTTTCAAGCTGCCAACCCCAATATAAAGGTCAACGTGGAGGTATCGGATTGGGATTCATACTGGACGAAGCTAAAAACGCTACTGGCAGCTGATACCCCACCGGATGTATTTGCCATGGATGCACCGCTCTATCTTGATTATCAAAGCCGGGGACAGTTATTAAATTTGCAGCCGTATATCGATAAAAATCCTGGGATGCTGGACGGCTTTTACCCGGTTACTTTGCAAGCTTATAAGCTGGAAGACGGATATTATGGGATGCCACGAGATTTCCAAACCATCGTTCTATTCTATAACAAGGACATGTTCGACAAGGCGGGGATGGCATATCCAACGGATAACTGGACTTATGATGACCTGCGGAGTGCTGCCAAGAATTTAACCATCGACTCTAATGGTGATGGAACTGTGGAGCAATGGGGGATGGCGACCGATCTGTGGGACATGGAGCTTACCTGGAGTGCGGCCATATGGTCCTGGGGTGGTGAAGTGATCAATGCTGACCATACGAAAACCTTATTGGGAGAACCGGTGGCACGTGAAACCTGGCAGTTCCTCTATGATATGATGTGGACCGATCACTCGATCCCTGATCCAAATACCTCCGGGCAGTACGGTTCGGACCTGTTCCAGGCGGGCATTGCAGCAATGACCTCGATCGGGCACTGGGCCGTACCAGGTTATGCTACAGTAGAATTCAAGTGGGATGTAGCCCCCATGCCGATCAGTCCCAGCGGTGGGCGAGTAACCAGCGTGAACAGCGCAGGGTTTGTGGAGGCGAAGGCTTCCCAACATCCGGATGAAGCATGGGAATTTATAAAATTTTGCCTGAGTGAGGCAGGTCAAACACGGTTAACCGAGCTTGGTCTAGCGATCCCGGTGTTAAAATCAGTGGCAGAAAGCCCGGTATTTTTAAACCAGAATATGGTTGACATTAACCAACAAATATTCCTAGATTCACTCGAGTACGCGAAAATGAAACCGGTCTTCCGCGGTTATGAAGAATGGTCAGCGGTGGTCGGAGATGGGATGACCCCCATTTGGTTAGGCGAGGCAGATTTGAACACGACCCTCGATACTGTAGTTCCACAAGCAGACGAGGTATTAGCGAACAACCAATAAGATAGATCGCTCATCATTTGAGACCCCCTTCCTTCCTGAGTCCTGAGGAAGGGGGGATCTCAGGGATGCGGAGTGAATTCATGGACTTAGGCTTGAAACCTCTCGGCAGGGAACGGTGGTGGTTGTTCATCCTCCTGGCACCTACCCTGATTGGGCTCATCTTCGGAGCGTTCGGGTCCATCCTGGCGACCCTATGGTTGAGCTTCATGGAGTGGGACTTGCTGACTGCTCCGGTTTGGGCGGGGTTGAAGAACTATACCGCTTTATTCACCAATGAAGCGTTCCTGAAAGCCTTAGGAAACACGATTAAATTCAGCGCGCTGTACGTGCCCGGGGTGGTGATTATTTCACTGTTTGTGGCGGTACTGCTCAACCGAAAGATCAGGGGTTTGACCGTGTTCCGGACGATATACTTTTTACCCTGTGTGACCTCAGCGGTGGCGACAGCGCTGGTGTGGAATATGATCTATGGAAAAGACACCGGTATCTTAAATTACATCATCCATTTGTTGGGCGGGCAGCCAATATGCTGGTTGTGCACCGACAAAGCCATGATGTCAGTCGTGATTGTGAATATTTGGGGTGCGATCGGGGAGGGGATGATCATTTTCCTGGCGGGATTGACCGCCATCCCACGGGAGTATTATGAAGCTTCAAAAGTGGATGGGGCAAATGATGTCCACCAATTTTTCCGCATCACCCTGCCTCTGTTGACCCCGAGCATCTTTTTCCAGACCCTGATCGCGACCATCAACGCATTTCAGGCATATGACTATATTTATATGCTCACGCGACGAAACCAGGGTGATAGCTCAGTGCCGGTGGTCGTATTTTCCATTTATCGAAATGCGTGGAATTTCTTTAATTATGGCGGGGCAAGTGCACAAGCGATCGAGCTGGCAGTCATCGTTATTGCCCTCATGGTGATCTATTTCTGGATGGAGAAACGATTCGTGGTTTACGAGTGAGCGGATGGATATATGGGAAATAGCCGGAAAAAAGTAATCCTCGATCTCATTACTTACTCCCTGCTAATATTCGGGGCGATCTTTATGATCACGCCCTTCTTGTGGATGATTGCGACATCGTTCAAGCTGCCAGCAGACCAATTTACCAAGTCGCTCATCCCCAATCCGGCAACGCTCAATAATTTCAAGGAATTATTCGGCACCCACATAAATTTCCCCTTGCTATTTTTCAACAGCTTTGTCATATCGGGATTGACGACGGTCGGACAATTATTAACCTGCGCCATGGCTGCATTTTGTTTCGCTGCGGTCAAATTTAGATTCAGGAACCTTTTATTTACACTACTGCTAATCACCCTGATGATCCCTTCGCAGGTGACACTGATCCCCAACTTTATCATTTTTAAGTGGCTGCACCTTTACGGGACAAATGTACCATTATGGCTGCCGGCATTCTTGGGAGGTGCATTTGGGACTTTCCTGCTCCGGCAGTACTTCCTGACCATCCCGCGTGACCTGGTGGATGCGGCGCGCGTTGATGGGGCATCGCTGATGCGAATATTTTGGAGTATTTATATGCCTCTGGCAAAACCAGCCCTGGCAGCCTTAGCCATCTTTACCTTCCAGGGGGCGTGGAATGACCTTTTACACCCACTTATCTATCTACCAGCGGTCCCGAATACGACATTGACCGTTGGATTGGCATTTTTCCAACAGCAGGTAACACAGGGAGGAAAGTACACGGTATTAATGGCAGGCGGGCTGATCAGCATTCTTCCCCTCATCCTCGTATTTTTCATCGCCCAAAAGCAATTCATCGAGGGGATATCATTATCAGGGTTAAAAAGATAAGCATTATAGCAAAAAAGTGATCACGGATTTTAGGAAAAATACAGGAGCAAGCATTGATTAGGGAGCGGCAGATCGATATTGCAGTGGTCGGAGAACTCAACCCAGATTTAATACTAAGCGGCAACGTCATACCTGAATTTGGTCAGGTGGAGAAGGTTGTCGACCAGGCCGCATTAGCGATCGGCAGCTCTTCGGCTATTTTTGCTTGCGGAGCGGCACGGCTGGGATTAAGGGTGGCATTCTTGGGGAAAGTGGGAGGTGACCTGTTCGGTGAGTTCATGCTAGAGTCGCTTAAACAATACGGGATCGACACGAATGGCATCATTGTCGATGATGATACTCCCACCGGGATCTCGGTGATCCTCTCAGAGGAACAGGACCGCGCAATCCTGACATACCCGGGCACAATCCCCCGAATGACAGCGGAGGAGATTGACTCCCTCCAGATTCGGAAGTCTCGCCACCTGCATATTGGAAGCTACTTTTTGCAGACTGCGCTTCAGCCGGGATTATCGCTGCTCTTTGAACAAGCGCATGCATGGGGATTATCGGTTTCATTGGATCCAAATTATGATCCATCAGGCAAGTGGAATAACGGTTTGGAGACACTGATTAATAAAGTTGATGTATTTCTACCCAATGCACTCGAATGTCAGGCGATAGCCAGAACCGATACGCTTGAAGCAGCATTGGCATTTCTTCAAGCGAAGACGGGGTGCGTGGCGGTGAAGCACGGGAAGGAAGGTGCTTTGCTTTTAACGGAAGGGAAGATATGGCGCGCAGATGCGATCAAGGTCGATGTGTGTGATACCGTCGGTGCTGGGGATTCATTTGATGCGGGATTTATCTACGGATACCTGGCAGGATGGGAACCGGCGCAGAGCTTGAAATTTGCAAATATCTGCGGCGGTTTATCCACGCGCAAAGCAGGTGGAACGGCAGCCCAACCGACTTTTGAGGAGGCAAGGAAATATTTATGATACCCGCAATGTACCAATCACCTGGTCTCATTGATCACCTTTGGCGGTAGAACAATGCACGACATCGACCAAATCATTAAGACTCTGATCGAGCGCAAGAAACTTGGACAACCCCCAATCACATTGCTGGCGGTTTGCCCCAATTCGTCAGCGGTATTAGAAGCGGCGGTTAAAGCAGCGGCGAGAAATCGAAGCGTGATGTTATTTGCAGCTACTTTAAACCAGGTCGATTATGAAGGAAGCTATACCGGTTGGACCCAAGTGGATTTCGTAAACCAGATGCAGGACTATGCCAAACAATATCATTGGAGTGGAGCCCTATACCCCTGCCTGGACCACGGGGGTCCGTGGCTAAAGGACCAGCATACATCGGCTAAACTTACCTACGCCGAAACGATGCAGAAAGTGAAGAACAGCATCGCTGCATGCATCCAGGCGGGTTACAGGCTGCTGCACATTGACCCCACAGTTGATCGATCATTTCCACCAGGAATGGCATTGCCACTTGAGCTGGTCATCAACCGGACGGTGGAATTAATTGCGTACGCAGAGCAAATTCGCACAACCACACTTTCACCAAGACTTGCATACGAGGTTGGAACCGAAGAGGTTCATGGCGGGATGGTCGATATTGACCGGTTTGAAGGTTTTATCAGTCAACTTCAGGCTGAGCTGAGCAGCCACAACCTGGGGCACTGCTGGCCGTGTTTATTTGTAGCGCAGATTGGCACCGACCTGCATACAACAAGCTTCAAACCGGAGGTCGCCAGGCGATTATCCAACCTGCTCGCACCCCTCGGCTCATTAGTCAAAGGGCATTATACAGATTGGGTGGAAAACCCTGACGAGTATCCAGGTACAGGAATAGGGGCGGCGAACGTCGGCCCAGAATTCACTGCGGTAGAATTCACGGCTTTAAGTGAGCTGGAGCAAGAGGAGCGAAGGATCCCGAGCAAACCTGGTAAGGGAAGATCAGATTTCATGGGAACACTTAAGAGAGCTGTGGTTGAGTCGGGACGTTGGAAAAAATGGCTCCAATATGGGGAGGAAGGTCATCCGTTTGACACATTAACAGCCGAGCGCAAGGATTGGCTGCTTAAAACTGGCTCGCGCTATATGTGGATAAATCAGGATGTTGTGGCAGCCCGGAACAGCCTTTACCTCAACCTGAGGGAGAGAATGGACGATCCCCATGCATACGTGGTTGAAAAAATAACCGTGTCAATTGAGAAATATATCAAAGCTTTTAATCTGCAAAATTCTATTACAAGCCTGGGGGAGTAAACGATCGATTTACAATTTCCATTGTATACACAACACGTCAATTGTAAAACTGTTATATAATTTTGTGTACCATTCAAACCAGCACCAGCGCTTACTAATCAAGATCAAATCGAGGCCGGTGCAGTTTCTGCCGTGACAGACACGTGGGATACCAGGATTGAGACGGATGGGTGGCTGATTATAGGTGAGAGGTTTATATTACCAAGGGGCAGAATGATCACCAGTTATCGCTGATCCCGAACGAGTTTGAAGAATAACTGCCAAGGACTACAGGGTAGAAAACCAGCCCAGCTAACAAATCTGTCAAGGTACTTTGCAATAAATTCATGTTGAAGGCAATTATTTATGATATTATCTGACCGTCAATAAACAGAGGACATAGCATTGACCTGGCAGTTTACATCTGAAATACTGATTGCACTTCTCACTGCCGCGATTGCGTTCGTACTAGGGCTTGTAAGCACGCGATGGTGGAAAACCCCCGGGATCGTCTATTTTTCTTTCATGATGATCGTAATCGGAGGTTGGGCACTATTTACCGGACTTGAGAGTGCATCAGTACCGATCCCCGTAAGAATATTTACCGCAAAGATGCAATATGTGGATATTGCATTTATTGCCGCGTTATGGCTGCTACTTGCGATGCAATACACCCACCAGGACTTTCACCTTTCCAGATGGTGGGTGGCGACCTTATGTATTATTCCAGTCCTGAGCATCTATGTAGTGGCAACCGAAGACCAACACCAATGGTTATGGAGTGCGATCGTACCCCTTTCCAGTGACCCAGGTGCACCATTAAAATTTACCCATTCCTGGTGGTACTCATTATCTTCAGCTTTTTTCTACCTGCAATTGCTCATCGGGGTGTTCATTCTAATTCGCCGAACGATAATGCCGCCAAGATCAGTGGGATCTAGGGCACTCCTATTATTGATTGGCGTACTTCCACCCCTGATTTGTAATTTACTGTATCAAACCCAGCTCTTACCCAATAACAGCTTACCCATCCTGATGATGGTTGGTTTAACGATTACCGGGATGATTTATTTTTGGGGGATCTATTATTTTGAGCTGCTGGAATACTCGTCATTATCACGTGACGTGATTATTGATAATATGAGTGAAGGGGTAATCGTCCTGGATGCCAAGGACCGAATTTACAACATTAATGCAACCGCGTTGAGCATGTTGGGTTTAAGCCAGCGGTCGGCTAAACGGAAGAATTTGAATGATATCATCGCCGTTTGGCCAGGAATTTCGGATACGTTTCGCGTGCCACATGACTTCGAAACGGAAGTTCGGATCAATGGGGACATACCGAAAACATTAAACATTCGGACGACAAACCTTAAGGATAGAGATGGGCGTTCTACCGGTCGAATGGTCGTATGGCGAGATATCACCCAGTACAGGCAGGTGGAATCAACGCTGCGCGATTCGGAAGCCCGGTTTAAAGCCCTGTTCCAGGGAGCGCCGGATGCGATCATCATCACCGATAAAAACAGCCGGGTAGTACTGGTAAATAATCAGGCGATCACATTGTTTGGATATTCGATGGATGAGCTGATGGGAAACTCGGTCGATATCCTGATCCCCGAACGATTTCGAGAAGCGTACTATAAGTATCAGAAAGCTTACATCGATGAGATCGATACCCGCCCGGGTATAAGTCTCCCGTTAAATGGGATAAGGAAGAACAAGCGGGAAATCCCAATCGAAATTGCGTTAAGCCCGGTGAAAATCCCGTCTGGGGTCATCTTCACGAATATCATCCGGGATTTAACGATCAGAAAAGAAGCAGAAGAACAGCTGCGACTGCAAAGCGTAGCGCTAGAATCAGCGGCAAACGGGATTTTGATCACGGATCGAAATGGAAATATTCAATGGGTGAACCCGGCATTCTCCAAGATGACGGGCTATAGCGTGGATGAGGTGATTGGAAAAAATCCACGCATCCAGAAATCGGGATTGGTATCACAGGAAATTTTCACCAACCTATGGCGGACAATCATAAGCGGTAACGTTTGGCATGGTGAATTAATTAACCGCAGGAAAGATGGAAGCACGATGACCGAAGAGCAAACCATTGCACCGGTGCGGGATGGCTCGGGTCAAATCATCCATTTTATTGCGATTAAACAAGATATCACCGAGCGGAAACGAGCTGAAGAAGTGTTGAGCAAGCGGTCGGAACAGATTGGCACGCTTAACCGGGTAATGCGATTGTTGAGCTCGACGCTCGACCTTATCCAAGGTGCTGGATATGATCTTGCATGAAATTCAACAGGTGATCCCGTATGACAGCGCATCGGTATGGTTATGCAGAGATCACAGCCTAGAAATTATTGCGGCGCACGGATTCCCTAATTCAGAGGCGCTGATCGGAACGACATACAATTTATCGTCCAAGGACAATCCCAATACAAAGGTAATCCAGACACGCTCACCCATAATCGAAGCAGACATTGCATCAACGTATGGCTATTCCGTTGTTGGTATTCAATCCGGATATCCGAATCGCGGGTGGATGGGCGTCCCAATGATCATTGGTGACCGTGTTACAGGAATGCTGGCATTCGACAAAAACGTACCCAATTTTTATACCCAGGAACAATCACAATTTGCACTTGCATTTGCGGCACAGGCAGCGATCGCGATTGAAAACGCACGGTTATACTCGGACGCGCAAAAAGAATTATCTGAGAGAATCGAAGCCGAAGATAAACTGTTGAAACTGCAGAAAACGCTGGAAGAGCAGGCAATCCGCGATTCATTGACCGGGTTGTATAACCGCCGGTTCCTGGACGAGACGCTCTCACGGGAGCTCTCCAGGGCAGAACGGGATAAGTACTCGGTCAGTGTGGTGATGCTGGATCTCGATCATTTTAAGATGTTCAATGATACCTATGGTCACGACGTTGGCGATATGATGCTGAAGCAGCTGGGGAAGCTGCTGAGCTCCCATGTGCGCGCGGGTGACATCGCCTGCCGCTACGGGGGTGAGGAATTTGTGGTGGTAATGCCAAAAGCCTCCTTATCTGTAGCCAAGCAGCGAGCAAATGATTGGCGCCAGAAATTTGAGAGCCAGGTCTTGATCTTCGAAGGCGAGGTATTGAATGGAACGCTTTCAGCAGGGGTCGCAGTGTATCCTTTACATGGCACCTCGAGCGAAGAAATCATCCGCAAGGCAGACCAGGCGATGTACTCTGCAAAAGCAGCAGGGCGGAACCTGGTGAATACAGCTGAATAAGGGATAACGATAAAATCTTATGCAGGTAAAACTAAACCATATATTCCTGACGACGGGGGGGAATACTGAGATTACAGACATCACCCAAAAAGTGAGCGAGTGCATTATTTCGAGCACACTTACCAATGGCCTGGTCACCATTTTTTGCCCTTCATCGACGAGTGGGGTAACCACCCTAGAGTTTGAGCCGGGTGTAATTCAAGATTTTAGGCGGATATTTAATGAATTGGTACCCAGCGATGACACATACTTGCATAATGAAGCCTGGCATGATGGGAATGGCCACAGCCACGTCAGGGCGGCTCTGCTCAAGGCTTCGCTGACCGTACCGCTGGTCGCCGGGCGGATGACCTTGGGCACCTGGCAGCAGATTGTCTTCGTCGATTTTGACACGCGACCCAGGAAACGGGAGATCATCGTCCAAATCATGGGCGAGTGAAATAAAAAAACCAACAGCCATTGATACGCTGCTGGTTTTTTTTATTGATTACTACCTTGGCAACTTTTAGAGGGGGATATCTTCTTCGAGGCGCATGGCATTAAAGGCTGCAATGGATACTTCCAGCATATCCCTGGTAGGTTCGCGGGTGGTTAAGTGTTGTAAGGCGAGATTGGGCTTGATCAGTAAGCGCACTAGTTTAGAGTCAAGGTGATTAGCGGTCCAACGGATGTATTCGTAGGCGATACAAGCCAGGAACGGGAGGAAAATGATACGACTAACCATCCTCCACCAAAATGGGAGTGGACCCAGCAGAGAGAAGAAGAGAATCGATAAGAGCACCAGGGTAAGCAGAAAAGCTGTACCACAGCGAGGATGTTCGACAGAAAATCTGGCAACATTATCGGGGGTCAGCTCGACACCGGCTTCGTAGGCGTTGATGGTCTTGTGTTCAGCTCCGTGATAGGAAAACACTCGACGAATATCAGCCATTTGACCGACTGCCCAAATATATCCGACCAGTAACAACAGCCTGACAACGCCCTCCAATAAATTTCCCCACCAAGAGTTTATCCCCAGGAAACGTTCTGATAGCTGACCCAGAGCTGCAGGTGCGAGAAAGAACAACCCGACGCCAATTGCCAAAGCTACAAACAACGTCAAGTAAAGGATTGGACCTTCAATTTTTTCATCTTCCCCGGTCTGGGTGTTGGCGGAGATGGTCAGGGCGTGGGTGCCAAGAATCAGGGCATCCACAAGCATTGCCAGACCGCGCAGGAATGGAACCTTCATAACCCGAGTCTTATAAATCGAACCCAAAGGTTCTTTATGCAGGACGATTTCCTTCGCCGGGTTGCGCATGGCGATGGCAACTGAATGGGTACCCCGCATCATTACCCCTTCAATCACAGCCTGACCGCCATATAATGGGAAACGAGATTTCTCAGCCATCGATTACCTACTATCTAATCATCAATGTTCTATTCTTTTGCATGGGTCATTCAGCAAGATTGAAATAGAAATGGATAAAGCTATCAATACCCCGATACCAGGTGGGTAAATGCAATTTTTCATTGGGGGAGTGCATGTTATCGTCAGTCATAGAGAAACCGGTGTTGACTGATTCCACACCTAAAACCTGTTGAAGGTCCGATACCACAGGAACGCTACCGCCTTCGCGTTTGAACACCGGCTGTACGTGCCACACAGTTTCAAGAGCTGCGGACAATGCCCGGATATAAACAGAGTTGCGGTCGGAAAGAGAAGCGGGTCCACCGTGCATGGGAGTGAGGCTCCAGCGGACGTACCTGGGGGCATGCGCTTCAAGATAGGAGCGCATTTGTTGATAGACATCTTCGGGCTGCTGGGATGGAACCAGGCGGGTCGATATCTTAGCCATAGCCCAGGCGGGCAGGACGGTTTTCGCGCCTTCGCTGGTAAAACCCGAGAGTAAGCCATTTACTTCCAGAGTGGGCCTGATACCAAGGCGTTCAACAGTTGTGTATCCTTCTTCACCGTATAATGCTGAAACCCCGGTAGCCTCGAGATAGAATTGATCCCCGATGGGTAATTTCGCCAGCTCGAGGCGTTCCTCGGGCTCAATAGCGCAGACTTTATCATAAAACCCAGGCAATGTGACCCGACCCTGGGCATCATGCATACCGGCGATCAATTCGCACAATGCCTGGGCGGGGTTCAGTACTGCGCCTCCAAAAGTTCCAGAATGGAGGTCGTGGTCAGGACCGTCAACCCGAATTTCCATGTATGCCAGACCGCGCAAAGCATAGGTGATACAGGGGATATCGGGCGTGAGGGCACCCGTATCCGGGTTAATGGCAAAATCGCAACGCAGCAAGTCTTTATGGGCTTTCAAAAATGGAAGCAGATGCGGAGAACCGATTTCTTCTTCACCTTCAAATAAGAATTTAAAATTAATCGGCAGATGACCAGTCTTTAAAATAGCTTCGATGGCATCCAACGCTACCATCATCTGACCCTTCATATCGGTTATTCCGCGGGCGTAGATATAATCACCCCGTACTTCGGGAGTGAATGGCGGGTTGATCCAGAGGTTGGGAGGGTCTACAGGCTGGACATCATAATGACCATAAATGAGAGCGGTAGGGGCTTGAGTACCGGCTTGCAGCCATTCGCCATATACCACCGGGTGACCGCCTGTCGGTAAAACCTGTACAGCATTGATACCGAGCGTGCGCAAGTGGGAGGCAATCCATTCGGCGGCGCGGAGGACATCTCCGGTGGAGGCTTGGTCGGTAGAAATTGAAGGAATGGAGGTAAATTCTTTCAACTCGTCCAAAAAGCGAGCGGCATTGTCATGGGCAAATTGAATGGCTAAAGAACGAGAATCTGACATAAATACTCCTTAATCAAAGGTGGTAATCGAGTCGTTGGGGTGAATAAGGCCTTCAGTGATAATCTGGGCGCGCAACCCACCCCGGTGAGCCATGGAGCTCAAGATGCGGGGATCGGTACGGCCGGCTAAATAGTTACACGGTTCGCATAGCCTAATCCCTTTTACTTTAATATCCCCAATCATGAATTCCCGACCAACCAGGTCATTCAGCGAAATACCATGGGTGATGATATTGCGCCTGGTTTGATCGGGGGTGAGGGGTATCCCATCGTCCTGGCAGATGGCTTCGATCGCTTCCAGCTCAATCAAGGTGAGCTCCCGCTCCGGATTTGGATTAGAGGCAGTGCTTCTGACGGGGTTATAGTAGCGATCCCCCTCGATGCCCTTCCCAGGAACCAAATGGGCTTGGTCAACAGATATGGTCGGCTCACCCCGAGCAGGGGCGGTGTAAATTGCCAAAACGATTCCGTTCGATACAGATTGACTATTATCTTCCATTTAAGGACCCTTTAATGAAGATTGTATGGTTCAGCGGGAAATGGTTGTAATGGATGTGATCACAATTTGACGTGCAAGGATATCTCGGTAAGGTGTTCTGGTGTGGTGCCGCAACAACCACCAACAATCTGAGCACCAGCATCCAACCAGGATTGAACGAGTGCACCCATGGCGTGTGGATTAATATCGTAGGCGGTATTGCCGGAAGAATCTAAATGGGGCAGACCCGCGTTGGGTTTGAACCAGATCGGTTTGGTGGTCAGGCTACGGAGCTCGATTAGATTTTGTAGGTTTTCTTCCAGGCTGCGACCACAATTTATGCCAATGGCATCTACCGGCAGTGCCTCGAGTCGCTCAGCTGCCTGGGTAGGACTGATGCCCATCATTGTTCGCCTGCCGCGATCATAACTGAGAGAAACCACCAGGGGTAAACTCGTAACCTGCTGGCGAATCCCCTCGATTGCAGCAAGGACTTCGTTCATATCGAATTGAGTCTCGAGGACTAACAGGTCTGCTCCGGCTTCAGCCAGGGCATAAGCCTGTGTGGCGTAGGCAGATTTTGCATCATTAACGGAAACCGGACCGTAGGGTTTTAGCAATTGTCCGAGTGGTCCGAGCGAACCGGCAACATAGACCTGCCCGGTTCCAACTGCACCCCGGGCGAGCTTAACTGCCTTTTGATTGATCAAATCCGACTTCCCGTCGAGCGATGAACCTTTAAGGCGTATGGAGCTGGCACTGAAAGTACTGGTAAGGATGATATCTGCACCAGCGGTGATGAAATCGTGATGCAGCTGGGAGATTATCCCAGGCTGGTCCAAAACCCACGATTCTGCAGTCAACCCGGTGGGAAGACCCCTGGAAATCAAGTTTGTACCGGTAGCACCATCGGCAACGAGGACGTCACCGATTTTAATGCGAGAGAGAAATGGTTGGTCTGGCATAAGCGACTATTTTATCCTGAATTTGTTGTTTAGGGCAGATATGAGGCTGCCTTATTCTTGAACGATATCATTCGAACTGGAGGCAGTCACGAACATCAGGTAAAAGACCAGTAAGATGGAAGTGAACATGATGGTGAATCCAATGAAACCAAGGTTGTCCAAAGGATTAAGCAAATTACCGGCAAGCTCTTTCAGTAAAGATTTGGGCTCAAGGAGAATATCCCAACTATTATAACGTCCAAACCGGCCCAAATAAACACCAAAGCTGGCGAGGCCGAGGGCAAACAGTGCAAACGACCAGCCAAAAAATCTTCCGAGGGATTTATCTATCATGATATGGATGATCCGCAATGAGGCGATTGCAAGGAAGCAACCGGTGAAGGCAAAGATAGCAATCAAGCTGATATCGAACCAATAGGGGATAGGCGGGCGAGGGTCGAGATAGTAAAAATCGGTCACAATATAGGGAGCGTTGGGGAAAAAGACCAACCACAATAAACCGAATAAAAAAATGAGCCACCATCGTTTTGGGGTAATCATGTAGACAGAGGATGCGATCACAGCGAAGATATACGGCAGCCAGGCGAGGAACAAATTCCAGAGCAGGTTAGCGTAGTTATACGACCCGCTATAGAATACCCTGAAGACAAAAAACGCGCATGCCATCAAGGATGACAGAAAGAGTGGGTAAAATGAATGAACCCGAAGAAAATGGTTCAAGGCAGTTAATGAACGTTTCATGATGATAGTCTGGGCAGATTATAAGTGATATTCCATGCAGATTATGTGCTAAAATAAATTTGTTACAGATCGGTAGTACATCCAGATGAACCCCATGCCGGGGTAAGGATATGAAAGGATATGCTCATCGAAAAATACTGCCACCTCTGCCGATCTTATGACTGATTTAATTGAAATATTCCACCAGCAAGATATACAAGCTTATGTTTTTTGGGATTGAATGCATGACACCTCGGCGATGGCTTGATTGGGCGCGCGAGAACCAAGCATTGCCTCCGACCGAGTATTATTATACGTAGGATGATTTCCAGCGGCAGAGGTACAGACGGATTATGGAGTTGTTACGGAAATCGTGAGCGAACATTCGATCCTGGATACCTCGCACGGTCTGGAAGAATTCAGTGCAACAACAGGTTATGGTACGCTTCGCATATACGTATGGGGGGGAAGGTTTTTAAGAAAAACGGTTCTTGCTGGTGCGAGAGCGGATGGACGGTGGAAGGGTAAGGTGTAACCTGGGAGAGCTCGGTGTGCTAACAGGGAAGGATAGGTTGAACAAAGAATATAAGGTTTTGATCCAATATAACATTGAAAGCCTCGAGGAGAGGTGAGCATGGCAGATCCTTTACCTACAATTGCAATTATCGGTGGGACGGGGAAGGAAGGAACGGGGCTGGCATTAAGATGGGCGCATGCCGGGTATCAAATCGTAATTGGTTCCCGACAGGTTGAAAAGGCAAGACAGATTGCTGAAAGGATCAACAACCAGCTGGGAATCGATTCGGTGATAGGTATGGAAAATGTTGAGGCTGCCACACGCGCAGACGTCGTCGTCTTAACGGTGATCCAAACAGCTCACCAACAAGTAGTGGAAAGCTTGAAGAACGTTTTAGCAAGGAAGGTCCTGGTGGATGCCACATCACGGGTAGATTATCGTGACCCCAGACCCCCCGATTCTCCAAGTGCCGGACAACAATCACAAATAGTATTAGGGGGATCTGTTCGAGTGGTAGCTGCATTCCAAAATGTGCCGGCTAGCTCTTTATATAAGGCGATCGATCAGCAGTTGGATGCGGACGTTCTGATCTGCTCGGATGATTTGCAGGCAGCTGAACAGGTAATCAGCTTAGCGGGGGCAGCGGGGATGCGGGGTTATTTTGCGGGTGGACTGGCAAATGCCATCGTCGTGGAAGGAATTACCTCCGTATTGATCAGCATGAACAAGTATTACAAGGTAAAAAATGCTAGCATCAGGGTATCGGGGATATCCTGATAAAGTGATTATCGCTTGATGTCGAGCCTTTGGATCACCCCGCTGCCCAATATTCCGATGATACAAACCGGTGATGACCTGGTTGACATCATCTGGAAGGGATTATCAGGAGCCCAGATTACCCTTCAGGATAACGATATCCTTGTTTTAGCACAAAAAATCGTATCAAAAGCAGAGGACCGGTGGGTTAACCTTGAGACGGTAAAACCGAATGCCAGGGCAATTGCATTGGCAAAGCAAATCGAAAAGGACCCGCGCCTGGTCGAGCTGATCCTGCAGGAGAGCAGGTCGGTACTGCGGGCCAGACCAGGGACGATCATTGTTGAGCACCGCTTGGGGTTCGTATGCGCCAATGCAGGTATAGACCATTCGAATGTTGCCGGAGAAGCCAAACCAGGGGAAGAATGGGTGCTCTTACTGCCTGAGAACCCCGACTTTTCAGCCCAGGTTATTCGGCAAAAAATTGAAGCGCTGAGCAGCGTGCAGCTGGGTGTGATGATCATCGATTCGCATGGTCGTTCCTGGCGTCAGGGAGTGGTTGGTGTAGCGATCGGGATTGCAGGTCTGCCGGGAATTGTGGACATGCGCGGGAAAAAAGATTTGTTTGGGTACAACCTACGCATTACTACCATCGCTGCAGCTGATGAGCTGGCTGCTGCAGCTTCGTTAGTAATGGGGCAGGCTAACGAAGCGACTCCCATCGTCCATGCGAGAGGGTTTCCATACAAACTTCGAGATGGAAACCTGACTGAATTATTGCGACCAAAAGACCAGGATTTATTCCGGTGAGCCAGGATTTTTGGGAGTATTTGCAGTGTTTGGTTGAAACCAGCGCAATCGAAATCGATCGTCCCAAGGGAAGCACACATAAGCGTTTTAAGAACAGCGCTTATCCGGTTGATTATGGCTTTTTAAGAGGTACCACCTCGATCGATTCAGGTGGCGTGGATATATGGGTGGGCTCCCTGGGGAAAAAACAAGTTGTTGGAGCACTAGGTACTGTGGACCTGTACAAACGAGACACAGAATTAAAAATAATCTATGATTGTACTGAAGAAGAAATCCAATCCATTCTCAAATATATCAATATTGACCAAATGAGGGCAACCTTCATAAAGAAGGATTAATATCAAGGAGTCAAACAATGGCATGGATACCAGAAGAGTACTTGGATTTACTTAAAGATGAGACTAAGGCATTTGGGGCCTTAGCGACATTGATGAAGGATGGTTCACCCCAACTCACACCGATCTGGTTCAATTCTGATGGAAGCTTCATTTTGATAAATTCTGCCATAGGCAGGGTAAAAGACCGCAATATCAGGCGTGATTCTCGGGTGGCAATGATGATCACCGATCCGAAGAACCCTTACCGGTATATCCAGATCCGCGGCCGGGTAGTCGAAATTACAACTGAGGGAGCCAGGGACCACATCGATTTACTGGCGAAAAAATATACCGGTGCTGACAGATACACCAGCTTTACTCCAAATGAAATCCGGGTAACTTACAAAATACTGCCAGAAAACCTACTTAAGAAAGCGTAATAATTGAGACCAGATACCAAAAATATTTTATAAAATGGCTGACCTGAATATCGTTGCATTAGCGGGAGGTGTGGGCGGGGCAAAACTTGCCGATGGACTGGCGAAGGTGTTACCACCAGAGCACCTGACCGTTATTGTAAACACGGCGGATGATTTCACCTACTTAGGACTCAGGATTTCACCAGACCTGGATACGGTGTGCTACACCCTGGCTGGATTGGCTAACCCGGCTACCGGCTGGGGCCGGATCAACGATACCTGGAATGTCCTCGAGTCGATAAAACAAATGGGACTTCCGAGCTGGTTTCAAATTGGCGATGCTGATATTGCCACCCACCTCGTGCGGAATATTCGCTATAAAGAAGGCTGGAAGCTCAGCCAGATCACAGAGGAATTTTGTAAGGTATGGGGTGTTAAAGTAAAAGTCATACCCATGAGCGATGAGAGGATACAGACTTGGGTGCGCACGAAAGAGGGCGATTTAGAATTCCAGGAGTATTTCGTCCACCAGCGATGCGAGCCGGTAGTAAGCGGGTTTTATTTCGAGGGTATTGATCGTTCAAAACCGGCGACTGGGGTATTGGCAGCGATTGAGAATTGTGACGCAGTTATTATTTGCCCATCAAACCCATGGGTTAGTATTGATCCGATCCTGGCAGTGCCGAATATCAACAAAGCGCTTGGATCGAAAACAGTCATCGCCGTTTCCCCCATCATTGGCGATAAAACGGTGAGGGGACCAGCAGCCAAGATGTTCTCTGAATTGGGGATCCAGCCATCTGCAAAAGCTGTCGCCCAACATTATAATAAACTCATCCATAGTCTCTTTGTGGATAATTCTGATCGTGCACAGGTGCAGGAGATAAACCAACTTGGCATTCACGCACCGTTAACCAATATCTTGATGAGGGATCAGGCAGATCGTGTTAGATTAGCGCAAGAGATTCTTGACCAGATTAATGTTATATTGAGAGGGAGGTAGGATGACTCTTTGGGCGATTATTCCAGTGAAACCTCTTCGACGGGGAAAATCCCGCTTGTCGGGTGTATTGAGCCCGGAAGCACGCACGGCGTTAAATCATTACCTGCTTTCCAACACACTCGAGATACTGGCTACTGTCCCTGAGATCGAGTACACCTTGGTGGTGAGTCGCGACCCAGAAGCCCTGACCATCGCAAGGGACTTTGGAGCCAGAACAGTTCAGGAACAAGGCTCCCCGCAGCTTAATACGGCACTCACCAGGGCGACCATGGTGGCACTGAGCCATTCGGTGCAAGGTGTGCTCATAATTCCGGCTGATCTTCCGCTATTGACTGTGGATGACATCCATGAAGTAGTCAGGCGGGCAGTAAACCCGCCGGTGGTGGTGATTACGCCAGACCGACATAAACTGGGCACGAATGCATTACTAATCTCACCACCAGGATTGATTCAATATGAATATGGACCAGGCTCTTACCAGCGACATTGTGAACAAGCTGAGAAAGCCGGTGCAAGGCTGGAAATTTGTGAGCGTGGCTCGGTGGCATTGGATATCGATTTTCCTGAGGACCTGGAGCTGGCAGGATATGAGCTCATGGAGATAAATAATTTAGTCCAGATGAGCCAATAAAAAAATGGTTCGGGTGGGTCGCCAGCGGCTACCAGATAAAGCATGTATGGGCGATTTCCTGGCGCATCTAAGTGATTGGCTTGTGAGTATAATTATCGAGTGATAAGGAAATGAAACAACCCAATTCGAAACACTGCTTTGTATGCGGTCGTGATAACCCTTATGGGTTGAAACTTAACTTTTACGAGACCGCTCCGGGTGAGGTGGAGGTCGAGTTTACCGTGCCGGAGCAGTACCAGGGATATCCTGGAGTGGTACATGGAGGGGTAGTGGCAGCCATGCTCGATGAAGTGATTGGCAGGGTACATATGGGAGGCAATCCGCCTCGATTCATGTTCACTGCCAGGCTGGATGTGCGCTATCGAAAAAATGTACCTGTTGGCCAACCCCTGCGGATCATCGGTCATGCGGGTAAAAGCCGGGAACGGAGTGCCATCGCCAGCGGACAGATTTTCGGTCCCGATGGTGATTTATTGGCAGAAGCAGAAGCAGTACTAGTGAATGTACCTGATGAGATCAAAGATGGAGTGGATTTGGAAAAACTTGGTTGGAAGGTATACCCGGATTGAGGGAAATATGGACGAGAATAAAAAAAGAGGACCAGATGATCATTGAATACCAACGTCCTACGACAATCCATGAAGCGTTAAGCCTGCTAGTGCGTGAACAACCCGTTTCCCATGCTCTTGGCGGGGGCACGCACATCAACAGAAAGTTGGACGGACAGTACGCGGTAGTGGATTTACAAGCCTTAGGGCTTGGAACCATTTCCATGGCTGGTAATCTGGTGCAGGTGGGTGCCACCGCGACGCTACAGGATTTGCTCGAATTTAATGGCTTACCTGAGGAAGTATACTTGTGTGTCAAGCAAGAGACCACAACCAATTTACGCCAGATGGCAACCGTTGCAGGGACACTGGTAACTGCGAATGGTAGATCACCCCTGGCGACCATACTGCTCGCCATGGATGCGAGTTTGGAAGTACTAGCATTCGAAAAAGAGCCGAGGCAAGAGAGGCTTGGAGATTGGCTTCCTCTCCGAGCAGCGAGTGATCGGGGAACATTGATCAGCGTAATCAGCTTTCCGGTAAATGTTCACAGCGCATATGAGAGCATTGCACGTACACCCGCAGATCAGCCGATTGTCAGTGCTGGTGCCGCCCATTGGCAATCTGGCAGGACCAGGTTAGTGCTCGGGGGTTGGGGAGAGGCACCCGTGCTTGCAATGGATGGACCGGAAGCTGAAGGATTGGAGATCGCGGCAAGAAGTGCGTATAGTCACGCGGGAGATGAATGGGCGAGCGCGGAATACCGCCAGGAGATGGCAGGAATTTTAGCGCTGCGATGTGCCAAAAGAATTATGTCCGAATGAAAACTATTTCTTACGCGCATAGTATGCCAGCGGAAGGTCATCGCAAGTATCGGAAGCAGCAATCCAGTGATCGATAAGAGCAGCGCCACACCGGCAGTTAATATCCCGATAGACCAAATACTGAGTGGAGATTGTACACAAGTACTTAAAACGATCCCAGAAAAATCTGTCGATTTAATATTTGCAGACCCACCTTACAATTTACAACTCGAGAAAGAACTCTGGCGCCCGAATGCGACCAGGGTGAATGGGGTGGAAGAAACATGGGACCATTTCACCAATTTTGAAGCCTATGACAGCTTCACATTCGGTTGGCTGACTGAATGCAGACGTTTGTTGAAGGACACGGGGACAATTTGGGTGATTGGTTCATATCATAATATTTTTAGAGTGGGTAGGATCATGCAGGACCTGGGATTCTGGATCTTAAATGATATCGTGTGGATCAAAAACAACCCGATGCCAAATTTTCGAGGGGTGCGCTTTACAAATGCACACGAGACGCTTATCTGGGCACAAAAATATAAAGGGAAACGATACACCTTCAATTATCGAGCGATGAAATCGATCAACCGGGAAATCCCTCAAGATGAGAGAGTACAGATGCGAAGCGACTGGAAAATCCCTTTATGCACTGGGAAGGAGCGCCTAAAAATAAATGGAGAGAAGGCACACCCAACCCAGAAGCCTGAAGCATTACTCGAGCGGGTTATATTATCCAGCACTAAACCGGGAGATATCATCATGGATCCGTTTTTTGGAAGTGGTACGACAGGTGCGGTAGCAAAAAAACTGGGCAGGCACTGGATCGGAATTGAAGCAGATACTGGGTACATCGCTATCGCGCAACAGCGGATTGACGATACTACGGAAAGTTTTGAGATCGTAGAAACTTCTGAAGGCAATTACCCGGAGAGGGAAAAGAGGATCGCATTCATTAAATTATTGCAAAAAGGTTGTTTGAAAGAGGGGCAAGCGTTGTATTTTGGGCAAAATGGTGAACGGCAGGCCTCCATCTTAGCCGATGGGCAGATCAGGTATGGTGAGTATACCGGCTCGATCCATAAAGTCGGTCGCGAAATCCTGAAAGCACCATGCAACGGCTGGATGGCATGGTATTATATTGATGAGGTAACAGGAAATCGAGCTCCGATTGACCTGCTGCGTAAAAATATGCGGAATGAAATAGACCTGGAAGACTCACCAAATAGGCAAATAAGGAGTAGGAAATGATCAAGAAAAATGCCCCGATACTCGTCGGGATCCTTATTTGTCTCGCTGTAATGGGAATTTCCTTCTTCTGGGCAACCAGCCTGATGAATTCGATTTATGCATACCGCTCACCACTACGCGACACGCCTCCGAAGGCTGGTGAAGCATTAGGAAAACCAAATACGCGCACTTTCGTCATTGTGCTCATCGATGCTTTACGTTATGACACCTCGTTAAAAACGGATGTGATGCCTTTCCTGAACCAACTGCGTAGTGAGGGTGCTTTCGGCTTAATGAAGAGCCGCCCACCTTCATATTCGCAACCCGGGTATTCGGTAATCCTGACGGGAGCGTGGCCGGATATCAGTGATGGACCGGCGATGAACCTTGACCTGGCTGATATTCCCACATTTACACAAGACAACCTATATTCCGCCGCCAAGCGAGCAGGATTGCATACTGCAATCTCAGCGTTCAACTGGTTCGAAAAGCTGATCCCACAGCAATCTGTATCGGCGAGTTTTTATACTGCGGGTGAAGATCAGCTCGCAGACCAACAGGTGACCGAGGCTGCCTTACCCTGGTTAACGAATGGTCAATACCAGCTGGTTTTGATCCACCTGGACCAGGTCGATTACGCAGGTCATTATGAAGGTGGACCGATCGACCCAAGGTGGGATGCAGCAGCAAACCGGGCTGATCAACTACTTCAGCAAATTGCCACTACCATGGACCTGTCGAAAGACACAATTCTGGTCATAAGTGATCATGGTCAGATCGATATCGGCGGACACGGCGGGCAGGATGCGATCGTCTTAATGGAGCCATTTGTATTAGCTGGGAAAGGTGTTATACCCGGTGATTACGGGGAAGTGCAAATGGTGGATGTTGCCCCGACGGTCGCGGCGATCTTGGGGACAAATGTCCCTGCTACGAATGAAGGACACCCGCGGATCGCCATGTTCGATTTCAGCCTTGACCAGGTAAATGCGATAAACAATGCTTTGTCTGGCCAACAAGCCCAACTGGCGCAGAAGTACCAGGATGCAATCGGACAACCGGTGACGGTGACCCCATCCCAAGATATTGTCACTGCCACGCAATCAGCGATGGATCGAGCACGGGAGAGGTTATTAAATATCCAGCGAATCCCGCGGGGGATCGTCACATTTATTGCACTATTTCTCATACTTTCTCTTTCTATCTCGCATGCGCGACCCGATTACAATTGGATGCTGGTGGGGGTTGGCTGTTACTTCCTGGTGTTCAACATGAAGTACCTACTAATTGATCATAAAACCTACTCGCTCAGCTCGGTGATCAATGCCACGAACCTGATCGCATCGACTGCGCTGACTACGTTATTGGCTTTATTTGTGGCCTGGCTCGTCGTCATTCTGGGTACGAAAATATATTTATTAAAGCCCCGGAAGGCTGCAGATCTGACCTTGAAGTTTGTCCTGGTTACTTTATCCATCCTTGCGATTCCGGTGCTGGTGCATTATTTTATTGATGGTGCGACCGTCACCTGGACCCTGCCCAACTTCTTGATCAGTTTCCTTGGGCTCATTTTCTTGATCCAAATCCTCGTAGTTGCCGTGGTAGGATTATTCTTTACCGGGATTTCACCGTTACTTGGTTACTTTGCAAGTGGAAAATAGAAGAGCTGGGAGTTTTTATGGAAATTACACTTGACATTAACAACGAAATCAGTGTGGTGAGTGTCACTCCTGGTGAAACACTGCTTGAGTTTATCCGCAAGAGGGGACTCTATGGCGCTAAACATGGCTGCGAAACCGGCGAATGCGGAGCATGTACAATATTATTGGATGGGAGAAGCGTGAACTCTTGCCTGATTCTGGCTGCCCAGGCTGAAGGTCATAAGATTCAAACCATTGAAGCGGTGGGACAGCACCCGGAGCAAGGCTGGAAAACTACGGAAGGATTGCACCCGCTGCAGATGGCGTTTGCAGCCAATGGGGCAATCCAATGCGGCTACTGCACACCGGCACAGATCCTGGCAGCCAAGCAATTACTCGATAAAAACCCTGATCCGACTGAAGCAGAAGTTAGACAGGCAATTTCAGGAGTGCTTTGCCGCTGTACGGGGTATATCAAGCCGGTCAAGGCGATCCTGGATGCAGCTGCTTACCTGCGAGGCGATCACAGCAGAACGATAATTGACGACTCTACGGTTCTATCCAGGAGTGGGTATGACACCAAGCGGTTAATTGAGCAGTCTCTCCCCAAGGTAGTTAAGGCAAAGGAAATCTCAGGCTATACCCGGGTGGGGAAACCGGATATCAAGGTGGATGCGATTAAACTGTCTCAGGGCAAGCCAGCCTTCAGTGCAGACATCGATGTAAAAGGTTTACTGGTAGCAAAAGTACTCCATAGCCCCCACGCGCATGCAAGAATTAAAAATATCGATGCATCGAAAGCCAGGAGGCTGCCGGGGGTCGTAGCTGTACTTACATGGAAGGATATCCCACGGGTGGCGTACTCAACTGCCGGGCAATCTGACCCGATACCCGGACCTTTGGATTCCTTTTCGCTGGATAACAAGGTGCGTTTCGTCGGTGACCGGGTGGCTTTTGTGGCAGCTGAAAATGAAGATATTGCCAATGCAGCCTTGAAATTAATCGAAGTGGATTATGAACTATTACCAGTGCTGCTTGATCCTGACCTGGCGATGAGTGCGAATGCGCCTATCCTGCATGACGAGAGCGATTACGTCAATTTCGATAAGTCGGATGCGTCGCGGAACCTGGCAGCGGAAATCCGGATTGATATCGGGAATGTTGAGGAAGGTTTTGCTGAAGCAGACCAAATCATTGAGGCAGATTATGCTGTCTCGAAGGTGCAACAAGTATCGATCGAACCGCACGTAGTGATTACCTATTGGGATGAAGACGACCGGCTGGTGATCAGGACGAGCACCCAGGTTCCATTCCACGCCAGACGCCAGCTGGCACCGGTGTTGGGATTACCGATAAAACGGATCAGGGTAATCAAACCGCGCATTGGAGGCGGTTTTGGAGGGAAACAGGAAGTATTAATCGAAGATGTGGCGGCACACCTGACGATCGCGACAAGGCGACCGGTTATTTATGAGCATACACGCGAGGAAGAGTTCATTGCCTCACGGTCGCGCCATCCGATGCGTATCCACATGAAGACGGGGGTGAAGAAGGATGGCACGATGACTGCCAACGCAATGTATGTCCTTACAGACACAGGTGCATACGGCTGCCATGCTCTCACAGTTACCGGGAATACCGGGCACAAATCAATGGCGTTGTATGTGGGTGACGGGAAATACCGCAAGGCACCCAACATCCAGTTTTATGCCGATATCGTATATACCAATCATCCGCCGGCGGGAGCATTTCGAGGTTATGGAGTGCCGCAAGGTTTTTGGGCAGTCGAACGACATATGGAGAAAATTGCACGAATATTAGGGATGGACCCGATCGAATTCAGGCTTAAGAATACCTTGCGCGAAGGTGAGATGCAACCATTTAGCACTGCGTGGAGCGAAGGACGGGCACCAAAACCCGAAATCGTCAGGACCAACGCTCTGGCAGAGTGCGCCAGGCAAGGGAAGGCGGCGATAGAATGGGAGCAGAAATATCACAACCATGAGTGGCATTTTGTGCCTGGGAAACCGCATTTGAGAAAGGGCATTGGCGTGGCACTCGTCCTACAAGGCACTGCGATCCCCTACCTGGATATGGGTGGGGCGAGCATCAAAATGAATGAGGATGGGTCATTTAATTTGCTGATTGGAGCAACCGATATCGGTACCGGCGCAGATACCGTCCTAGGACAGATGGCAGCGGAAGTATTGGGAGTACCTTTAGAGGATGTGATCGTATACTCGTCTGATACAGATTTCACACCATTCGATAAAGGTGCGTATGCCTCTAGCACCACTTATATCTCCGGGTCAGCAGTGGTCATGGCGGCCAGACAAGTAGCCGAACGAATAAAAATCAGAGCAAGCGATATGTTCAACCGCGAAAATAGCAATTCGAAAAAGGTAAACTCCGGAGAGATCATTTTATCAAACCGATCTGCATCAGCACCCGATGGGCGAAAGATATCGTTGGCAGAAATTGCCTGCGATTCGATGCACCATTCCGAGCAAGAGCAAATCATGGCAGTCGCATCGTACTACTCGCCGGTAGCTCCCACACCTTTTGAAGCCCAGTTTGCAGAAATAACCCTGGACATTGATACCGGACAGGTCACCACGAATAAACTGGTTTCGGCAGTTGATTCAGGGACCATCGTCAACCCATTGACAGCTTCGGGTCAAATAGAAGGTGGGATGACCCAGGCATTAGGCTATGCAGTGTGTGAGGAAATGGTTTATGATGAACAAGGAAATGCCCGGGAGCGAGACTTAACGGATTACCATATTTTCGCAGCGCATGAAATGCCTGAGCTGACGACGATATTTGTCGAGACGTTTGAAGGGAGCCATCCGTTTGGAGTAAAAGCGGTGGCAGAAATACCCATGGATGGGATTGCACCAGCGGTAGCCAATGCGTTAATGGATGCAGGTTGTTACATCCATGAGAAGTGTGTAGTCAACATCGATCAAAACCCGATCACCCCTGAAAAAGTATGGAAGGCGATTAAAAAGTTTGACCCAGCAGAACAACCTGGTGCCAAGGGAACCGCAGATTGATCGACGAAATTATAGGAGATAAAACAGCAGGAATGGACCATGTAATGGTGGACCGAGTGTATGTAATTGGACATGTAAATCCTGATACCGATTCCATTGCGGCTGCCATGGGGTATGCATGGTTATTACGCGAGCGTGATATCATGGACACGGTCGCGTCGCGGGCAGGGGCGATCAACCCGCAGACAACCTGGATCTTGAAACGCCTTGGATTGGAACCACCCTTCCTGCTTACGGATGCGTCGCCACGGTTTGAAGCTGTATGCCACAGGTTCGATACCATCACTGCGGACAGTCCCCTGCGGGATGCCTGGGTGATTGCCAGCCGAACTGCTGGGATCGCGCCGGTTGTATCGGAGGATGGAATACCGATCGGTCTGATCACCGGATTCAGCTTATTCCAGTACTTGAGCAAACTGGTTGGACCGCACCCAGAACAGAAAGGGATGCAAATAACGGATCTGCTGAACCAGAACTGCCTGGAGGCGTGTGACACCAAAGTGCCCCGCTTCCAGTCCAGCACGCGCATCAGGGACGTGATCACACGGGTATTGAGAGAAGAATATAACGATTTCCTGGTGGTTGATGAAAAAGGTCATTACCTGGGGGTCACTCGACAGAGAGATGTGCTCAACCCACCTCGCATCAAGGTGATCCTGGTGGACCATAATGAGCCAGGACAGGCTCTAGGCGCTCTTGAAGAAGCTGAGCTAATCGAAATCCTCGACCACCACCGGTTGGGCAATCATTCGACCCATATCCCCATCCGATTTACGGTTGATATCGTCGGCAGCACCAGCACCTTGGTATCCGAGAGGATCGAGGATGCAGGTTTAAGCGCACCCCCAGAACTCGCCGGGATGCTGCTGGCAGGACTACTGTCGGATACGCTGGTACTGACATCACCGACCACAACATCGAGGGATCAAACAGCGGCTGAACGGCTTGGTAGATGGGCATTTAAACGCCCGAGTCCACTTGCTGGAGAGTCGATTGAATCTTACGGAAAATCAATCATACAGGCCGGAGTGGGTCTTGAATCCCGGGATGGTATGGAAATTGTCACCTCTGATCTAAAGCTATACCAGGCTGGCGGTTTCAATTTTGCTATCGCTCAGGCAGAAGTAACGAACCAGATGCAGCTATCGGACAACCTGGACCGGGTGACGGCATCTCTAAAGACGCTCAGAACGCAACGGGGGCTCGATTTTGCCATGCTTATGGTGACCGATGTAGTGGGGAACTCGAGCCGACTGGTGATGGATAACACACCACCGATACTTGAAGATCTCCCCTATCCAATCTTGCAGGATGGTACACTACAAGCAGACGGTGTGGTGTCTCGAAAGAAGCAGCTGCTGCCAGTTGTACTTGGTTTGCTGGAAGAATAAAACAACTGACCATTAATGATATTGATCGATATGACTATCTACCAAGCATTAGTTGAACTCGAAAAGAACAACAAAACGGGTGCACTGTGCACCATCATTCGAAGCGAAGGCTCAACCCCACGCCATGTGACGAGTAAAATGCTGGTCTATGCAGATGGGCATATCATCGGGACGGTTGGTGGTGGAGAAGTTGAAAGCCGGGTAATCGCTGAAGGGTTAAAGGCAATCGACGATAAAAAGCCGAGGCTGTTATCTTATAAAATGGCAAACCCTGAACGGGGTGACCCCGGAGTGTGTGGGGGTCAAGTGGAGATTTATGTGGAACCCATTGTACCTAAACCTGTATTAGTGGTCGTCGGCGTAGGGCATGTAGGTAAGGCAGTAGCCCACCTGGCAAAATGGCTGGGTTTTATCGTTGCGGTGAGTGATGACCGACCAGAATTCTGCAACCCGAAAGCGGTGCCTGAAGCAGACGAGTTTTACGCTCTCCCGCTGGAGGAATTATCTGGCACGCTTGAAATCACTCCCTGGACCTACATCGTTTTAACCACTCGGGGGATGAATGTCGATGTGGGTGGACTACCATCCTTATTGGATTCGAAGGCCGCATATATCGGGGTAATCGGGTCGATGAGACGTTGGGCGACCACTACAAAAAAGCTGGTTGAGATGGGCGTTTCGCCGAAGGTACTCGAAGCGGTGCACTCGCCGGTGGGGATAGAAATCTATGCTGAAACACCGGAAGAAATCGCTGTGAGCATCATGGCGGAGATCATAAAACTGCGCGACCATTAGACGGAGAAGGTATGTGGCAAAATTACCACAGTGTAAAATCAATCGATGAGACCACACGGATCCTGGCGGATGAAGGGACTGAAGCACGGATCATTGCGGGTGCTACCGATTTAATGCTCGAGATGGAGCGTGGGGTAAGGAAGGGGATAAAAACGCTCATTGACGTAACCCGGATACGAGGGCTGGACCAAATCAGATTAGACGAAGACAACCAAATCCATCTGGGTCCATTGGTCACTCATGGGCAGTGTGCAGGATCCAAAATCATCATCGAGCAAGCATTTCCATTAGCCAGAGCGTGTTTTGAAGTAGGCGCGCCTCAAATTAGGAACCGGGGTACGATTGCAGGCAACCTGATCACGGCTTCTCCGGCGAACGATACCATCCCGGCTTTAGTGGCGCTGCACGCCAGTGTAGTTTTGCAATCGGTACAGGGTACACGCTCGGTACCTCTGTCAGAATTCTATAAAGGGGTCAGGCTAACCGAGATGCAAGCGGACGAGATGCTGGTGGAAATAAAATTCCCGGCTCTCAGGGCAGACCAGAGAGGCACTTTTTACAAGTTAGGACTTAGAAAAGCCCAGGCGATCTCGCTGGTTAATTGTGCGGTGATCCTGACATTTAAGGATGATAAAGTTACCCACGCCGATATCACACTTGGGGCGGTAGCCCCGGTTATCGTGCATGCCAGAGAAGCTGAGGAATACTTGAAGGGCAGGGTGCTCGATGAAGGCACGATTACGAAAGCTGCAGAGTATTCCAAGATGGCTGCCCGACCCATCGGTGATATCCGCAGCTCGCCTGAGTACCGGCACGAAATGGTACGCGTATGCGTCAGCCGGGTGTTGAATATTCTTGCTAGAGGGGAGGAACGAAGCGGGTACCCCAAACACACGGTACTTTTGCGGGCAGGCTCAGGCCAAAATGGGTATCTACCCAGCTCAGTTGAGGGATTAAAGCAGAGTATATTACATACTACTTCGCAGACAGCTCCAGCTATCGAAACGAATATCAATGGCAAGGATTACATTTTTACTTCGGGGTATAACAAAACCTTGTTAAGGTTGATACGCGAAGAAGCAGGTTTGATCGGTACGAAAGAGGGCTGTGCTGAAGGGGAGTGTGGCGCCTGTACTTTGTTTTTGGATGGAATGGCTGTGATGAGCTGCCTCGTCCCAGCCGTACGGGCCCATGGAGCAAAGATTGTGACAATTGAAGGCATCATGCTGGAAGGGAACTTGCATCCAGTCCAGCAGGCTTTTATTGATCAGGGTGCCGTTCAATGTGGATATTGCACGCCAGGGTTTATCATGTCTTCAGTGATGTTGCTGGATGAAATCAAACAGCCTAGTCGCGATGAGATCAAGCAGGCGATTAGTGGCAACTTATGCCGGTGTACCGGGTACTACTCAATTGTTGCTGCTGTTGAACAAGCAGCGCAACACAGTTGACCAGGATTACTCTTCGTTCCGATGATAGTGGAGGTAAAACATGGGATTCTCAACTCAGCATTATAACCGTGGGCGACAGGAAAAACCATGGAAAGTTCATCCTGTGTGGAGGGGTATAGGTTGTATTCTCCTGCTGCTCATTCCCATCATGTCATGGTACATCACAGCCTTATTACTCCAAAGCAACCAGAAAGCACTAATTCCTTCTGAGCTGACCAAGGTGGTTGCAATTCCGGTGATCGGAGTTGGCGAAATTGATCGAGTGATCATCCAGGTAAACCATTATTTTGACAGCATCCATTTCGTTTTTGGGCAGGTCTTTTTTACGATTATTTTTTCTGTGCTTGGCTTTGGCATTCTCTCTTTCTTATATGCGATTTTTTATCGGGTTGCGGGTCCACCCAGGTATGGACCGTTTGATGTTCCGTCGAATAAGGTCTAAAGGTAATCTTAACAATGGAACGGACTGTTCCCAGCACTGCTTCTGAAGAAGTTGAGTTATACCTGCGGACGTATTACTCGCTACTGCGGTCATCAGCGGATGTGCAGATCCGGACATTAGAAGAAGCCCACGCGGGGGTTAAGTCATTACTGCACCCCTATGTGCGCGAGCCAGTACCGGATATGTCAGCATTCCTATATTGCCTGCTGAGGTTACCAACTTGTATCCATCAAGTTGAGCTGGTTGTATTAGGCCAAAGCGCGGAGGTATTCACAAGAGCCGGATTCAGCGATATCGAAAGTTGGGAGAAGGTATCATCAACAGCACGCAGGAGGAGATGCTTTTTCAACCGACAGGATATATTAGCTTGTTTTATCGCTAGTGTCAGCGATATCGATGATGTGATCCCAATGCTGACGGCGTACCAAATTGAGTGGAACAAGCTACACGCGTTATTAGGTGGTAATTCTGCATCGATCGAACTGCTTAATTCTAGCGATGGGGATCGGGATGCCAGGATGCAGCAGTTAGCCCGGTTATTAAACCTGCCAAGAGAGGATCTTGACCGTCTAAAAACCGTGTGGGGGGAAGAATTTGAAAATATCCTCCGGATGATCGGTGATAAACCGCGCAGACTAAGAGTGCGGTTATTGAATGGATCCATGGTGGAATATCGACGCGCCACAGATGCCTGGTGGGACCATATCGGCCAGGTTTGCAAGGAATTAACCGACCGACCGGTCTACTTCATCTCGAGCAACCCGCACAGTATTATCAACCTGTGTTCGGGATATGCGTTTAAGTATAAAAACAAGCTGATCGATTACCTGAAGGAAATTGATAATCACGAGCTGCAAGGGGAATGGGAGAACATACTGGCGCAGCAGGTCATATCCAGCCAGGAGAATTTCTTATACTATATGCTGAAAAAATTCCAGCAAAACAGCCTTGGAACGAACTTTGTTTCTGACCAGCAAAAAGCTGAAATTGACTGCGGAATTTTACGCATATCGAGTGAGCACAGTTTCGAAGTCGATGCGCAGATCATCGAGCTGAACCAGGTCTGTGCGGATACACTCGACCCCCGACTCTTGGATGGTGACCTGACCTTTCTCAAGAAGAGTGATGCCATTCTCTTGAATATTGATTATCCATTGGGGATGGCGGCTTACAATATCCTTTCGGAAGTGTCTGAGCACGTTGAAAAAATATTAGGCATATACATCATGGGGAAATCAGCATCGTTGAATGGCACGGTGGGAGATATTGTCATTCCCAATGTGGTCCATGATGAACATTCTAAAAATACATACTTATTCCAAAATTGCTTTAACGCGGCACACGTCACTCCTTACCTGATGTATGGGGCAGTGCTCGACAATCAAAAATGCGTCTCGGTGAGGGGAACCTTCCTGCAAAACTCGCGCTACATGGAAGTATTTTACCGGGAAGGATATACAGATATCGAAATGGAAGCCGGACCTTACCTATCGGCGGTTTACGAAATGTACCGACCCCAAAGGCATCCCGTTAATGAAATTGTCAACTTGTATGAAGTGCCGTTTGATACCGGGATCATTCATTATGTGTCTGATAATCCGATGGGGAAGGGTAGAAATTTGGGAGCGGGGAGCCTGTCGTATTATGGTATGGATTCAACCTATGCAGCCTCAGTGGCAATATTGAGGCGGATTTTTAAATTGGAGCGATCCAGGCTCAAGTAAGCAGAGATAAGGTAATTTACATTTCATTAATTTACAGTTCACTTATTATGATAATTGAATGGAATACCATTCGCATTCATGCGGATCGTCGCAAACCATGGGGGTAAAAATTCTTGACCACATTTTGGACTCGCTTTCCCCATCCAGCTGGGAATCCATCCACGGTAACCAACACCCAGCCATCATCGCCGGTAACGGCAATACTCTCCCCAGAATAATAGGCGGATAGCTGTTGGTCACCGACGTGCAGTTGGATGACTCGTTTTGCCTGATTGCATCTCATTCCCATGGCGAAAGAATGAGAAGGGGTGAACCGTCCATTTTGCAGGGCTCCTAACCACCAACCCGGATGGATCACTTTGAGGCCCATCAGATCAGGAGTAATCTGTGGAAGTTGATAAATGTAACTACCCTCCATTATCAGGCGGGTGGGATCCCATGATAGTGTTAGATTTGCGGCGTAGAAATCTTCCAGGATATTCCTGGTTTGATCGTGATTCTTTAAATGGATCAATCGATTTGGATTCTTTAGCGATTGCCTCGTATCTTTTGCCCATTCCAACCTCGATTCTCCCTTTTTAACCAATAGGGCTAAAAAATGTCCCTCACCCTGGGATAAGTGAGGCCAAATGCGAATAGCGCTCTTCACTTGATGCCCCACAGGTAGATCGATCCAGTCAGGTCTGGCTGGCTGAAAACCTGTGACAAGTGGGATAGGTGCAAGGACAAACTCGGGATGCTTGGTTAAAAACCCAGCTAGGACTGCTTCATTCTCTTCGACTGAGAAGGTACAGGTGGTATACGCCAGCTTGCCCCCAGGCTTGACCATTCGAGAAGCCTGTTCCAGGATAGCTGATTGGCGCAGGGCGCAGCTATTGACCAATTCAGGCTTCCACTCCCTACGGGCAACCTCGCTCTTGCGGAACATGCCCTCACCGGAACAGGGTGCATCCAACAAAACCCGGTCAAAGTATTCTCCGAATCGATCGGCTAGCCGGTCGGGGAATTCGTTGGTCACAATGGCATTGGTCACTCCACAGCGTTCCAGGTTTTCCGCCAGGTCCCACACCCGTTTGGTGTGGATCTCATTCGCCACCAGCAGACCGGTGTTATCCATCAAGGCTGCCAAATGGGTCGCTTTTCCGCCAGGTGCTGCGGCAAGGTCGAGCACAGTTTCGCCAGGCTGAGGCGCCAGAACCTCAGCGGCGGCCATGGCAGAGGGTTCCTGAAGATAGTATAAACCTGCGTTATGATAGGGATGTTTCCCAGGCGCAGGTGAATTTGAGGGCTCGTCTACTGGCTGGAGAATAAACCCTGATGGACACCAGGGTACTGGAGAAAGCTTAAATTGTGAGAGCTGTATAAATTCTTGTGGACTGGATTTGAGGGTGTTGACCCTTAATCCAACCTTGGCGGGAAGATGAAGAGCGCTGAGAAATGAACCATATTCATCCCCTAATAAGCCTGCCATGCGCTGAAGAAATACCTCAGGGAGTTGTGTGTTTATTGAAGTCGTTTTTTTCATCGATTTATGGGAGATATTTCTAGAGAATCCTTCTCCCGATCACGTCAAAAGCTTGAATATCGGCGAGTGCGGATGGGTAGCTTTCCTCGAAAAGGGACCAGAGCATGGTATCGCGCAAACCTCCCGTGACATCCTCCGCACGATGATGCAAGGTGGCTTCATGGATATATCCGAGCTTTTTAGGAATGGCTGCACTATAGATATTCTTCGGGCTGCAATGGATTTCCACGCGCCTGACTTGATCAACCTCGAATGCGACCCTGGTAAGGGCAGCCGTGGCCTCGGTGGCATATCCTTGGTGAGTATGGTATTTATGAATCCAATACCCAATTTCGCGGGTATCTTTACTGAGTCGTGGACTAAGGCCTGTACCTCCCAGAAGGAGATTTTCGGAGAGATTGAAAATCAAATAGCCAAAATCGGTTGCCAAATCGAAATTACCCCGAGTACGACGAAGAAACTCGATCCGTTCATTCAAGCTGACCGGTTCCCCTTTTGCCCATTGCATCCAAGGTAGAAGATGGTCAAGGCTCAGATTGATCGCCAAATCCAATGCAGGCGCATCGGACGGCTCCGGGCAGCGGATGGTCAACCGAGGGGTGGTGATGCGGTAAGCAGGACCAGGTATAGCATCTTTCGGAGTCATTTTCCTAAAATAGGTTTATCTGTAGTCGATAATGCAGCATCCACAATGGCGAAACCTTCCTGCAGCTGTTCTTCCGTTATGATCAGCGGCGGAATGATCAGCAAGGTGTGCCAATGAGTGTACAAGAAAAGTCCTTTTTCCAGCAGATGTTTCCGTAGAGCAGTCATTTCAGGACTATTGCTGTTCCATGGGGCAAGTGGTTCTTTCGTCTTCCGGTCGCGGACAAGCTCGATAACTCCAAATAACCCAATAGAACGAACCTCACCGACGGAAGGATGCTGTTCACCCAGATCATTGAGCATACGATGAAGAACAAGACCCATTTTTTGGGTGTGCTCGATGAGATGGTCGTCTTGCAGTACCTTGATATTTGCGATGGCTGCCGCAAGAGAAATTGGGTGAGCCGTGTAGGTCAGTCCGCCCTGGTAGGTAATATCGTTATAGGCAGCGGCGATCTCCGGTTTCATAGCTACGGCTCCGAGGGGTGCATAGGCTGATGTGAGACCCTTTGCCATGGTCATTAAATCTGGGACGACATTCCAATGGTCGACAGCGAACCACCTGCCCGTCCGACCGAAACCGCTCATGACTTCATCTGCAATCATCAAGATTTTATATTTATCGCATAGGAGGCGAACCCCCTGAAGATAACCCTCAGGAGGAATGATGATCCCATTCGTACCGGTAACCGATTCTAAAAGTATAGCGGCAATCGTCTCAGGACCTTCATAGAGAATGATTTCTTCAAGATGATTGAGATAGTCCTGGGTGAACTCTACTTCGGATATATCTGGGTTCGTACGGTGAAAGGTTGAGCGATAGCGGTAGGGATCGAGGAAGTGCACTACCCCGGGCATCAAGTTAGGTTCCCACGGCAGGCGACGAGGGTCACCCGTGAGCGCCATTGCTCCAGCAGAAGCACCGTGATAGGAGCGGTAACGGGTGAGGATCTTGTGTTTACCGGTGTACCCGCGGGCGAGCTTGACTGCATTCTCATTGGCGTCTGCACCACCCAGGGTAAACATGAAGTGATCCAGATTACCGGGGGTGACTTGGGACAATAGTTCCCCTAAGACAGCCCGAGGTTTCGTAGCCATTCCGGGAGCCGCGTAGGATAAGGTTCTAGCTTGTTCAATGATGGCGTTGATCACACGCTCATCACCGTGACCAATGTTCACGCACATGGTCATCGAGTTGAAATCCAAATAGCGTTTCCCGGCAGCATCCCAAAAATATACACCTTTCGCACGCGTCACCGGAATAGGTGACACTTTGCCTTGAGCAGACCAGGTCCAAAAGCTGTGTTCCAGAGAAAGGGGAAGGATGTCTGAATCAGGGAGATCAAGCATATTGGCCTCATTGGATAAAAAATTCATCGAGCTAACCAGGTGCGGATAGTGTAATAGCAGGCGGGATTTGGGTCAAGTGCCTTTATTGTATTAGCATATATTAAGAGTATGGATTGGTTTATAGGGATCACAATTGGGCAGTATAATCCGGAATCTATGGGACGCACGCACATCACAGCGTATGTCGAGGTCATCTTTGCGGTAATCGTCTGGGGGGCATCATTTATCGCGACCAAACTGGCATTACGAGACCTTAACCCGGTCACAGTTGTATGGCTCCGCTTCACGATCGGGGTCATTATCCTTGGGGTGGCGGCGAAGTTGCGGAACCAGGTATCGCTGCCCATAAAGCAGGATTGGTTGTACTTTACCCTGCTGGGTTTCCTGGGTATCACCTTCCACCAATGGCTCCAATCGACTGGTTTACAGACTGTCCAGGCATCCACTACAGCATGGGTCGTGGCAACAACCCCGATATTTATTGCCATACTTAGCTGGATATTTTTACGCGAAAAATTAGCCTGGCTGCAAGTCGCAGGGATCATCTTCGGGGCGATAGGTGTCTTCGTAGTGGTGAGTAACGGAGATATCAGAGGTTTATTTACGGGTAATTTTGGGACGCCGGGAGACGTCTTGATTTTAGTCAGTGCTATCAACTGGGCCGTATTTTCGATCTTATCAGGCCGGGGACTTAAAAAGTACCAACCAACCCAGATGATGTTCTACGTCATGGCGATCGGTTGGCTGCTCACCTCGATCCTGTTCATTACGGGCGGTGACATTGAGGATATCGGCCACATGACCTGGACCAGCTTTGGAGGGATTTGTTTTCTGGGGATTTTTTGTTCAGGATTGGCGTATATTGCCTGGTATGATGGTCTCCAGGCGCTGCCGGCGACACAGATTGGGGCATTCCTTAATATTGAACCCCTGGTAGCCGTCATTGTGGCCTGGCCAATTTTACACGAGAGTATATTGCTCATCACTTTAGCAGGGGGGGTGATCATTTTACTCGGGGTAAGGTTAGTCCAAAAGCCATCGGCTGAACGAGGGCGGAAAATAACACAAAATAACGGAAGTTTGACATAATTCAGTGAGTCTAGTAAACTCATGAGTTGCGTTTGCACCTAATTACGGGAGGGATAGGTTGAAGGATACTGCTCCAGCGCATGAATATGATTTTAGGCAGGCGCTCACCCCAAACCGAATCAAAGGTTTGTGGCGGATGATGAGTGGATTCCAGTGGCAGTATGCTGGAGCTACTGCCAGCCTGGCAGTTGCGGCGTGCGCCAAGACAGCGACCTTCCTGCTGCTACGGTATTTTGTCGACGTGGTCTTAGGGCAGGGGAATTACAACCTGGGTGGAACGCTCAACCGCACCCTGATCATTATCGCATTCGGATTTATCGGACTGGCAACCATTGAGGGGAGCTTCAGTTATTTTTCCGGGCGGTTGGCGGCTTATACAGCTGAAGGCATTGCAAGGCGGTTACGAAATTTCCTTTACGACCATATCCAAAGATTAGAGTTTGCCTATCACGATAAGACACCGACGGGAGAACTGATTGAGCGCTGTACGTCGGATGTGGATGCATTACGGCGATTTTACGGTGAGCAGGCGATCGGGGTTGGTAGAATCGTCATGCTGTTTATAATCAACTTTACCGCCATCGCGGTTCTGAACATCAAGCTGGCGCTCATCTCGATAATCATCGTACCTGTGATCATCCTGACGTCGATCTGGTTCTTCAAACGGGTTACGAAGGCATATGAAAAATACCAGGAACAGGAAGCGATCCTCTCCACCACATTACAGGAAAATCTCGCCGGAGTACGTGTAGTCAAAGCATTTGCAAGACAAGCATATGAGATCGACAAGTTCAATATTGAGAATTGGGAAAAGTACAACCGCGGCCGGAAATTGCTCACCATGCAAGCGTTCTTTTGGCCGATTTCGGATATCGTGTGTAGCTTCCAGACACTCACCGGCCTATTCATCGCGGCGACGATGGCGATCAACGGCACCATCACAGTGGGAACCTACCTGGCGTATGCAGGATTGGTTGGATGGCTGATCTGGCCCATGCGGAACCTTGGACGTTTGATCGTGCAAACCTCCACGGGGTTGGTATCTTTCGGGCGTGTAAAGGAGATCATCAAACAAAAACGTGAACCTTTAACCGAAGGAAGGTTCCAACCTGGTAAACCCATCCGTGGAGAAATGATTTTTGATAAAGTTGGATTTGCATACGAAAACAATCCCCCAGTGCTGCAGGATATCAGTTTTTCCTGCCAAGCCGGCCAGGTGGTAGCACTTCTGGGCTCGACAGGCTCGGGGAAGACAACGCTGGTAAACTTACTGCCGAGATTTTACGACTACACCGCGGGAAGCATAAAATTGGATGGAGTAGAGTTGAAAGACTATCCAAGAGAATTCCTACGCAATCAGGTAGGTATCGTTCAACAGGAACCATTCTTGTTTTCCCGTTCCATTCGCGAGAATATTATGTATGGGGTCAATCGAGATGTTCCTCAGACGGAGGTGGAAAATGCGGCCTCTTCGGCTGCCATCCACGACGTAATCATTACCTTCCCGAATGAATATGATACTTTGGTGGGTGAAAAAGGTGTGACCCTGTCTGGAGGGCAGAAGCAAAGGGTGACGATCGCACGTACGATATTAAAGAATTCGCGCATGTTAATCCTGGATGACTCGACCTCATCGGTAGATACTGAGACCGAAGCGGACATTCGGGAAGCATTATCGGGTCTTACCCCCAGGAGAACGACGTTTATCATTGCCCATCGTATCCAAAGTGTAATGAATGCAGACCTGATCCTGGTGCTGGACAAAGGCAAGATTATTCAAAAAGGAAGCCATGAAGAGCTGCTGGCATTGGATGGCATGTACCGAAAAATTTATGACCTCCAGACTCGAATTGATGAAGAGCTGGAGATGGAACTATCTGAAAGCATATCGAAAGAGTAACTCGTGGCAGAAATTGAGCTTGAAGAAGACGAATATACCAGCCAGATAACGGGCAAGACCGTTGGTAGGATCTTTAGCCTGACAAAACCGCATTGGCGCTGGGTAGCAGGTTTTTGGGTGATGATCGCGTTCACTTCCATCCTGGACGCAATATTCACTTACCTTAACAAGGGGATTATCGACCAGGGAATCATTGCCCAGAGCAAACAAGCCCTGACTCAAATCCTTACTTTGTATGGGGGATTAATCCTGGTTCAATCGGTTTGTGTATTCTTTTTCATTTTCCTGGCGGGAATATTGGGCGAACGGATCCAATATGATTTAAGGAAGTCGATGTTCAACCACCTCCAGAAGCTCTCATTAGCATTTTACAGCCAGACATCGGTTGGCAGGCTGATGGCCAGGGTGACTTCCGATTCAGGGCGCGTCTCTGACCTGGTTACGTGGGGGCTGGTGGACAGCACCTGGGCAGTGATGAATATCATCACATCGACAATTTTCATGTTGATCATCAATTGGAAGCTGGCACTGATCGTCCTGGCAGCTATCCCGGTATTGCTGGTGATCGCGGTCACCTTCCGTAAGCGAATCCTGGTTGAGTTTCGTGCGTCGCGTAAAGCGAATTCCAAGATCACCGGGGCATATAATGAAAATATCACCGGGGTCAGGGTGGTCAAATCTCTGGGGAGAGAGGCAGAAAACCTCAGAGAGTTTAACGTCCTCACTAATGATATGTACCGATCAAGTTACCATGCAGCGTGGTTATCGGCACTATTCCTGCCCACGGTGCAAATCGTATCGGCGATTGCATTGGGTTTCATCGTATGGTATGGGGGCTTGCAAGCCAACCTCGGGCTGATGACCATCGGCGGAATCCAGGCATTCGTGAGCTACCTGACCTTTATGATGTGGCCGATCCAGGACCTGGCACGGGTTTATGCTGAAATGCAGCACTCCATCGCATCTGGAGAACGCATCTTTACACTGCTTGATTCGGTACCCGAGGTGTATGACCGCCAAGGGGCAGTCGACCCGGGCACGATCAAGGGCGAGATCGAATTTGATCACGTGGATTTCACTTATGAAGATGGAAAACCGGTTTTAACCGATTTCACGATGAAAATCAAACCGGGAGAGATGATCGCCCTGGTTGGTCCAACCGGGGGCGGAAAAAGTACGATCGTTAATCTACTGTGTCGTTTTTATGAACCGAAGCGTGGAGTTGTCCGCATCAACGGACAAGATTACACACAATTCACCCTGCACGGCATCCAGTCACGGGTGGGGATCGTGCTGCAAACTCCGCATCTATTTTCGGGTACGGTGAGGGAAAATATCCGCTATGGATGTTTAAGCGCCTCAGATGAAGAGGTCGAAAACGCGTCTAAGTTAGCCGGAGCGCATGATTTCATCCAGAACTTCGAAAAAAAATATGATCAGAACGTGGGTGAAGGTGGGAACTTGCTTTCGGTCGGTCAGAAACAGCTGGTCAGTATTGCCCGGGCGATATTAGCACAGCCAGACATATTTATCATGGACGAGGCCACCAGCTCAGTCGATACACTGACTGAAGCCCTTATCCAGCGCGGGATGGAAAACTTGATGCAAGGGCGGACAAGTTTTATCATTGCACACCGCTTATCCACGATAAAACGGGCGGACAGGATCATCGTAGTTGAGGATGGATGCATCGCAGAGATGGGCACCCACAGCGAACTGCTGCGAGCCAAAGGACATTATTACCGGTTATACACTCAACAGTTCCGCGAGGAGCGCGAGCAGGAATTCGATCCATTCTTATCACCGGCATCCTCGCTTTCTACAGACTAAGGGCGAATTCTATAAAGCTATTCAAAAATCCTTCTCTTCAGGTCAGGAAGGATTTTTGTTTAGATAAAAATTGCTTGCAGAGTATAATATTTATCCAATGAAATAGGACGAGAAGTCATCCCTTCTGGAGCAGATATGACCGTCATAGGACAACCCATCCATCGCATCGATGCACGAGGAAAAGTGACCGGGGAGACACTTTACCCCGGTGATGTAAATTACACAAACCAGCTGTACATGAAAATATTATTCGCCGGAAGACCGCACGCAATAGTACGCTCGATTGATACTTCACAGGCAGACGCACTTCAAGGGGTGGTAGCTACATTCACTGCCAAAGACGTACCGGTAAATGAATATGGGTTGATCACTAACGACCAGCCGGTATTATGCGGACCGGGATCGAGTAAGCCTTATACCGACCGAGTGCGATTCATCGGAGACCAGGTGGCGCTTGTGGTAGCTGAGACTGAGGAAATAGCTGCCAGGGGACGTGACCTGATCAAGGTAGAGTTTGAAGATATCCCTGTTTTAACCAATATGGAAAAGGCGATGCAGGATGATGCGATATTGCTGCATCCTGACCGGGGGTCAAATATATTCTGCCATTACCGCATCAGAAAAGGTGATGTAGAGGATGGTTTTTCCAAAGCGGACGTCATCATCGAAGGAGAATATCACACTCCATCTCAAGAACACGCGTATTTACAACCTGAGGCCGGGGTGGGTTATATCGACGAAGAAGGACGGGTGACCGTCCAGGTGGCAGGGCAATGGACGCATGAAGACCAGCAGCAAATCGCGCATGCCTTGAACTTACCCGTTGAGGATGTACGCGTGATCTATCCAGCGATCGGCGGTGCGTTTGGTGGACGGGAAGATATGTCGGTACAAATTGTGTTGGCATTAGCAGCCTGGAGATTACACCAAAGAGGGATCGATCGACCGATAAAGATCATCTGGAGCCGTGAAGAATCAATCATTGGTCACCATAAGCGCCATCCGTATATCCTACGCTCACGCTGGGGAGCGAGTAAGGAAGGGAAACTCCTGGCAGCTGAGGTGGAAGTCATTGCAGATGGAGGCGCGTACGTTTATACCTCCACCAAGGTGCTTGGGAATGCCACGCTAATGTGCACCGGACCTTATGAAATCCCCAATGTGAAGGTGGATTCGTACGCGGTCTATACCAATAACCTGCCCAACGGTGCTTTTAGAGGCTTTGGCGGACCGCAAGGTGCTTTCGCGGCTGAGACCCAAATGAACCGGCTGGCTGAGAAACTTGGGATGGACCGGGTTGAAATACGAAGGAAAAACGTATTAACTGAGGGGGCATTATTAACCGTAGGTACACCACTGCCAAAAGGTGTGACGATCGATAAAGTGGTGGATCGATGTGGTGAAGAGATCGACCACTCTCTTACTGCCCACCAGCCTGCCACAAGACCAAACATGCTGCGAGGAACAGGTTTTGCGTGTGCATTTAAGAATGTCGGTTTTTCGTATGGTGCACCAGAGCAATCGATGGCCACGGTGGAAATAAGGGGCGGGGGTGAGATCGAGCAGGTGATCCTGCACCATGCTGGAGCCGATGTGGGACAGGGTGCACACACCGTTATGGTGCAGATGGCTGCTGAAACCTTAGGGATACCAACCAGCAAAATCAGGCTGATTGCTTCTGATACAGCGGTTACAGGCGATGCAGGCAGCGCATCGGCATCTCGGATGACATTTATGGCTGGAAATTCCATAAAAGGAGCATGTGAGCTGGCACTTCAAAAATGGAAAGCAGAAGACCGACCCGCAATCGCTACCTACCAGTATCGACCTCCTCCCACAACGATGTTTGATCCGCAGACGGGCAAGTCGGAACCGAATTTTGCATACGGGTACGTGGCCCAAGGCGTAACCCTGGAGGTGGATATTGAAACCGGTCTCATTCAAATATTAGAGGTAATTTCGGTCAATGATGTGGGGCGTGCCGTGAACCCACTGAATGTCAGAGGACAAATTGAAGGGGGCGTAGTGCAGGCGTCAGGATACGCAATTTTGGAAAACTTTATCCAGAAAGATGGGTTTGTTTTAACGCCACTGCTTTCAACCTACTTAATTCCGACCGTTGGAGATATACCAGACCTGGTGAAGTCGGTCATTGTGGAATTTGCTGACCCGATTGGTCCGTACGGGGCGCGAGGGATGGCTGAGATGCCATTCCTACCCTTAGCACCCGCGGTGATTGATGCGATGCACCAAGCGACTGGAGTGTGGTTTTACGAATTTCCACTCACACCAGAGCGCGTGCTGAGAGGATTGGGCAGGTTATGATCGTCTTGATCCGAGGTGGCGGTGATCTGGCAAGTGGAGTAGCTTTTCGTTTATACCATTCCGGTTTCAGGGTGGTGATAACCGAGCTGCCAAAACCTCTAACGGTAAGGCGGATGGCAAGTTTTAGTGAAGCGATCTATGCTGGCGAAGTGGTGATTGAAGGAATTACGGCTAAAAAAGTTGCTGAAATCGATGATCCTCTGCGGATTTTACAGCTACTATCGAAAGGTAGAATACCTGTTCTGATTGACCCTGACGGGAAATCGGTTCAATCGGTTCACCCGAGCGTGATCGTGGATGCTCGCATGTTAAAAGCAGCTCCAGAAGCCTTGAAGCATTCAGCAAAATTGTATATCGGACTGGGTCCTGGATTTATTGGTGGAGCTAACTGCCATGCTGCCATCGAGACACAGCGAGGACCCTGGCTGGGAAGAGTATTGTGGAATGGTCCGACTGAACCCGACAGTGGAACGCCAGAAGCAATCGGAGATAAACAGACGGATAGGGTGCTGCTCGCACCCATGGACGGCTTGTTGGAGGCGATGAAAACAATTGGGGATCTTTTGACGCAGGGTGAGATAGTTGCCATGGTGAGTGGTCAGCCAGTCATTGCTCCATTTGATGGGGTGCTGCGTGGGTTGATCCATCCGGGGGTTGAAATCCGGAAAGGGATGAAAATTGGAGATATAGACCCGCGAAATGACCTGCAGCTGTGTAACCATATCTCCGATAAAGCCCTGGCGATCGGCGGGGGAGTGCTGGAAGCAATCCTTTCAAAAGCAGAGCTCAGACCCCATTTATGGACTTAAGGTAAATGTGCTGAATATCAGCGTATTCGATCGATAATATTGGTGATGGGGCTGAGACAATATGAAGTTAATAAGAGCGTTAAGGTATTCGCATCCATCAACAATAGCATTTGTCGGGGCGGGAGGCAAGACCACCGCGATATTCCAGGCAGCCAGAGAAATAATGGCAGCGAATAAGGTGGAAAAGGACCCAGGTGTGATATTTGGTGAGGCGGTACTGGTAGCGACAACAACTCACCTGGGAGCCTGGCAATCAATACAAGCCGACCAGCATGTGAAGATAAGCTCAAGGCAGGATTTAGCGGGACTTGATCATCAACTCGCTGGTGGCATCGTGCTGCTTACTGGCGAGGAAAAGGACAATCGCCTGGGTGGATTAAACCCAGTACAGCTGGACCGGATACACCGCCTGGCTATTGAATATAACCTCCCGCTGCTGTTCGAGGCAGATGGCTCACATTCACTCTCGCTTAAGGCACCCGCCAAGCACGAGCCAGCGATACCAGAATTTGTAGAGCAAGTGGTAGTTGTGGTGGGTTTATCTGGAATCGGGAAGCCGTTGTCGAAACTGTGGGTGCATCGACCGGAATTATTTGGCGAACTCACTGGGCTACATCTGGGTGAAAACGTAACCAGAAGTGCCGTGGTACAGATGCTGCTCAGCACTGAGGGTGGCTTAAAAAATATCCCAACGCGGGCACGGAAAACAGCGTTATTAAACCAGGCGGATAGTCTTGATTTACAATCACAAGCCAAGATGATCGGTGAGAAGCTGCTGCCAGCATATCATGGGGCGATTATTGCTGCGTTATTTCAGGGTAAGAACGGAGGACAAGCCAGCCGTAATGAAGAAGGTGAAGGAATTCGGGCGATCCATGCGGTATTAGAACCGATTGGAGGGGTCATCCTGGCAGCGGGTGAATCGAGTCGGTTTGGTGAGCCGAAGCAGCTACTATTGTGGAAAGGCATTCCCTTGATCAGACACGTGGTGGTTAATGCGCTAAAAGCAGGACTTTCACCAGTGGTCGTGGTGGTAGGTTCATCTGCGGTAGAAGTGCAATCTGCGATCGATGATCTACCAGTGCGCATAGTCAATAATCGTGAATGGCTGAATGGGATGAGCAGCTCCATCAAGGCTGGTCTGGCAACATTACCGGAAGAGGTCGGTGGAGTGGTTTTCCTGCAAGCGGACCAACCTCAGATTCCTCCAGCTTTGATCAAGGAGCTGGTTGAAGCCCACCAGGTCTCGCTCAGCCCAATCGTGGCACCTCAAATCGATGGGCAGCGCGGTAATCCGGTTTTATTCGATACGGTTACCTTTAAGGAAATCCTTGCGATTGAGGGAGATATCGGAGGAAGGGCTCTTTTCAGCCGGTTTCCGGTCGAATGGGTGACCTGGCAGGATGCGAATTTACTTCTGGACATTGATTCTAAAGAGGATTATCTGAGGTTTCTAAGCGCTTATCCGGACAGGGAGGTGGAGATATGATCTCGGCGATTGTTTTAGCTGCTGGTCAATCCAGGCGCATGGGTGAACAGAAGATGTTGATGCCATGGGGTCAGACAACAGTGATCGAAAAGGTCGTCAATACATTATTGGAAGCTGGACTTGAAGGTATACACTTGGTGACAGGCGGAAACGAGGCAGATATAAAAGGTGCTTCGAATGGACCTGGCATCCACTACATATTAAATCCAGACTTTTCTAATGGCGAGATGCTCACTTCGGTACAAGTTGGGCTAAATAATATCGGCGACAAACCTATGGCTGTGTTGATCGTCTTGGGTGACCAACCCCAGATAGAGGTGAAAATCGTACGAGAGATCATTGATAGGTACAAACTGACCCATAACAGGATCATTGTACCGAGCTACCAGATGCGTCGTGGACATCCGTGGTTAGTGGAGAGGACCTTCTGGCAGGAAATCTGCGAGCTGGTTTCACCGGCGACATTGAGAAACTTTCTAAATGCAAACGATGCGATAATTGATTACATAATAGTTGACTCTCCGAGCGTTATTCAGGATATCGATACGCAGGCAGATTATTCGAGGTATAAACCGTGATCGTGCCGTTCGGATTTACCCTTGCTAACTTACTCATCTTATGCTATGGTTTATTTTACTCAATCAAAGGGGTTAGTTATCCTTCATTATTTAGTGATGATCGATTGCCAGTGAATGGTAATTAAGAAGATATGGGAATCCGATTACTGAAATCGAGGAACAGGAAAATAAGGACTTTGTACCAAGCGGTGAAGAGTGGGAAAAATGTATGATGGCAGTGATCAGGGCATTTATTGCCATAGATCTTTCGCAAGAGATCCAAAATCAATTGGATGAAGTGGTCCGTAATTATAAAACCCAACTGACCGCTATTCCGATCCGGTGGGTAGCTGCCTCGAATATTCACCTGACCTTGAAATTTTTGGGTGATGTTTCGATATCCAATCTGACCCTGCTTACAGATATGATCCATACAGAATTATCGAGCCACCATCAATTTGACATCAGTGTCGGTGGGGCTGGAGCATTTCCGAATAACCGCCAACCACGGATCATATGGGTGGGGGTTGAAGCACCGTCAGAACTAACTGCAATCCAGAATGGAATTGAGATTACTACAGGTCGACTGGGGTATGTGCGAGAAGAACGGGCATTTTCACCGCATTTGACACTCGGGAGAGTATCACGCAATGCCACTGCGCAAGACGTAAAGGCGATCTCGAAAGCGCTCGAGACGACTAAAGTTGGCTTCCTTGGAGCAACATGCGTGGAAAAGGTGCATTTATATCGCAGTGACCTACAACGCACTGGAGCGGTATATACACAAATTTTCTCATCATCCTTGATAAAATAGGGATATATTTTGATAGCGAGGTGAAATCTGGAAAACTTAGAAATTGCACGAGAGATTATTAACCATTTAGAGGAAAAAAAAGCTGAAAACCTGGTATTGATCGATATAAAACACCTATCGGTATTTGCGGATTACTTCATTATCTGTTCTGGAACGAGTAACCGCATGTTGAATGCATTAGCTGACTCAGTGATCGAGTTCATCCATACCAATTACCAATGGTCTGCTCGCACGGAGGGTGAACCACGTGAAGGATGGGTTTTAATTGATGCGGGCGATATCATTGTGCACTTGTTTTCACCAGAACAAAGAAACTATTATAAACTTGAAGATCTCTGGTCGCAGGGAAAAATTCTCCTTCATTTGCAATAATTCATTCTAAATTGATGAACGAGATCGATTACAAAATTCGCTCTGTTTTACCTGCTGATCGATCTCGATTAGCGAATTTGATCCATTTTGGTGCATATATCCATCAGCATCTTGATTGGAAGCCTCCATTGGATTGGATTGGGAGTATGCCGTATTTAATTGCGGAACATGATGCTGATATCGCAGGGACTTTAGCCTGCCCACCGGAACTGCCTGAGATAGCATGGATACGGTTATTTGCAGTAAACTCATTGATCGATGTGGATCAGGCATGGATTCAACTATGGAGTGCAGCCAAAAAGGAATTATCCCAATTTGGGAAAATTGGTGTCGCAGCGATATCCCTGCAAAGCTGGTTTAATCAACTCCTTGAGGAGAGTGATTTCGAGCACACAGATAATGTAGTTGTCTTAATGTGGGAAAGATCGACGCCGCTCCCCAATCCAGCAACCAGTGAGATAAACATACGACCCATGATGCCAGAAGACCTGGACTTGGTTGCGGAAATTGATCATGATGCGTTCCAATCGATTTGGAAGAACTCGTTTGACTCATTATCCTTGGCGTACGCCCAAACATCACAAGCCAGTGTAGCGGAAATTGGGCAGGAGATCGTTGGATATCAGTACTGCACAACCAGCTCGATGGGGGGGCATTTAGCTCGCCTGGCAGTCAAACAGAAAATGCAGGGAAAAGGGGTTGGTTATTCACTAGTTCACCAGCTGTTAGGCCAATATAGCAGGCAAGGGATTAAATACGTAACGGTCAATACTCAAAAGAGCAACATTGCCAGTCTGGGGCTGTATGCTAAAGCTGGATTTAATTTAACCGGTGAATCTTACCAGGTTTATCAACACATTATTGATGGATGAGGAGATTGTATGACACAGCTAGAATTCGAACGCCCATCTAACGATGGCGTAAAGTTATATTTCCAATGCTGGCAAACAGATCAAAGCCCCAAGGGAATTGTTTGTATGGTACATGGTTTGGGTGAACATAGTGGGAGATATGCACACTGGGCTGATCTCCTCAACAAAGCGGGATATGAATTCATGGCATATGATTTACGCGGGCATGGAAAATCGGAAGGACAAAGAGGGCACGTTTCTTCATTTGACGATTATGTTAAGGACACTGACCTTTTATTGCAGGAAGCGGAAGCCAGATTCCCTGGGATGCCTCGATTCCTGTATGGTCACAGCCTAGGAGGACTAATCACCACCTATTATGTGCTGCTGCGAAAACCTAGGTTAAACGGTGTAATCGTGACTGCCTTGAGTATTAGGACTTCACTTCAAAGTCAAAAAGCGAAAGTGATGCTATCCAAAGTGCTCGGGTCAATCGTTCCAAAGATGACTATCGATACAGGACTGATCCCGGCGACAATTTCCAGGGATCCCGATATCGTTACACGCTATATTAATGATCCACTGGTTCATCACAAGGTTTCAGTTGGATGGGGAAAAAGTGCACTGGAAACAATCGCGTGGACAGATCAACACGTTGGAGAATGGACTTTACCGGTATTATTTATGCATGGTGAGGCTGATCAACTTGGGTTCGCCGACGGGAGCCGAGAGTTCGCTGGCAAGATAAAAGGTGATTGCACGTTAAAAATTTGGCCAGGTTTGTACCATGAAGTCCATAATGAACCGGAGAAGGAAGAAGTATTTTCCTACCTGCTTAATTGGCTGGATGAGCACTCCAAATCTTCATAATACCAAATACCAAATACTACTGGACAAAGATGAGTACTCGTGGGAAAATTCTACGCCGATGAATTTGAATTAGGAGTCATTGAATGGCTACATACAAACGTGAAGAAATAAAGGCTCAAAAAACCAAGAGAAAACGCCAGCAACGGATGACAACCCTTCTATGGGTTGGGGGGGTTATTGTTTTCATCGTCTTATTATTTGCGTCGCCAACCATCTATAATAACTTAAAGCCTGCGGGCAGTATCGTGAAGATCACCCCCACAGTGCATCCCATGGAAAATGGAAAAGGGCTCGGAAATCCAACCGCCAAGGTTAAGATTGAGGTGTATGAGGATTTTCAATGCCCGGCTTGCAGGGAATTTTCGGATGCAATTGAGCCACAACTCTTGCAAAGCACATATATCACCGGCGGACAGGTATACTATGAATTCATGCAATACCCGTTTCTCGATCAAAACTCAATCACAAAAGAATCACACCAGGCTGCCAACGCCAGCATGTGTGCATTGGAACAGGGAAAGTTTTGGGACTACCATGACATACTCTTCGCTAATCAAAATGGAGAGAATGTAGGAGCCTTCACCGATAAACGTTTGCAGGCGTTTGCTGAATCGCTTGGACTGGATATGACTGCATTTGATAAGTGTTTCAAAGCCAATACTTATTCTACAGAAATAGAAACGGATTACCAAAAAGGAGTGTCTGCAGGTGTAAACAGCACCCCATCTGTATTCTTAAATGGCAAAGAAGTCTCCCCTGGGTCAATTCCGACGTATCAACAAATAAAATCTGCCATCGACGCAGCGCTTGCAGGTGGTTGATAAGACTTGCTTAATAATAAAGAGAGAGCGTTTTTTTTAACGCTCTCTCTTTATTTCCAACCAACGGATGGGAATGCGATCACTCCTTCACCAGCCTGGAATGGACATTCCCAGCCGCCAGATTTTCGAGCAGCTCAAGTACAAAACACAAGGATGATAATCGGTTTAAGTAATGAAGCAATTCCCGGTTAGCGAGTTTTTTTGTGTGCAGTAAACGGGCAAGATGGCGCTCAGCTCGCCTAACGACTGTACGCGCTAGATCGATGGCAGCACCCGATGTTGAATCGCCAGGGACAATGAATTCGGAAGGGATGACCACCTTTGAGCTGATTTCATCGATCTGAGTTTCCAACCACCTGACCCGATCAGCGTTGATTACTTGAAAGCGGGAAGCATTTTCGGGGGTAGCAGCAACTTCCGACATCATGTGATATAAATCTTTTTGAACATCCAGGAGTATTGGGGAGGTTTCAGGTGAGATACTCATCGTACGAGCCAGGGCGATAGCTGCATTAGCTTCGTCGATCGCACCAACGGTCTCGATGCGGAGGTCATACTTAGAGGCTCTACCTTCACCCAATAAGCTGGTATAACCATCATCACCTTTTTTGGTGTAAAATCTTGTCATGGTATAAGCTTACCTGAAAGGAGTAGTTGTATGCAAATCCGATGTCAGCATTGTCACCGTCCCTTTGGACTGGATAAAACCATTGTCCACGCTGCATTAGACCAAATGGCAAGTGAGCATCAAGCGCATTACGACGTCCACTGCCCTCATTGTGGAAAGTCCAATCATGTCTCAAAGATCGAGCTTCAACGAGCAGCTCCCGATTGGAAAGAAGTCACACCACAATCAAACCAAGCATAAGGCACATAAGGAGCTGTCCGAATTTACGGGCAGCTCCTTCTATTTTCGTTTAAAACAAAACCATTGCCAGCTCCCGGCGGTATTGCTGGGTTAACGAGTGATTATCGCCCAGCAGCTCAAAGAGACTCAGCAGTACTTTCCTGACGCCTTCATTGTGGAAATGTTTATCCTGGCGAAGGATATCGATCAATCCGTCCATGGATGCGGCTAAATTTCCCCGCTTAATCAGCCTGATCGCATTCTGATAAGTTGCTTCAAGGGGATCATCGTTAATTCCAGGTGAATTGGTTACTGCTACCAAGCTGTTATACAACGGCTGGAGTAATTCCATACGAGAATATTCAAGACTCGGAGGAAAATCAGCCATAATCAGCCTGGCATCCGAATAAACGCCTTGCATCAGGTAAGATTTTAGCAGTCCCAACAACCCTGCTGGGTGATTGGGTGATTTTGCAAGGAACTGGTGGAATGAAATTCCTGCCTCCTGCCAGCTCATTGATTCCAACTGACTTTGGCCTTTTTCCAACAATAGATCGATCTGACTTGGTGCCAGATTGCGGATGAACTCACGCACGCGTGCCTCAGGCTGAAGACCAAGAAACTCGGAGACCACATGCCCATCCCGAAAAGCTTTTATATTTGGGATACTACGGACATTGTAACGAAGGGCGATATTCGGGTTATCATCGACGTTCAATTTTGCCAGACGATAGGATCCTTGCGCGTCTTCAGCCAATTTCTCAAGCAAAGGGGTAAGCGTTTTGCATGGACGGCACCACTCGGCCCAGAAGTCAACGATCACTGGAGCCTGGTTGGAGTAGGCGATCACTTCATATTCAAAATCTGCTTCGGTCACTATTTTTATATATTCTGATGTCATAACCTGTACACTATTCATCTTCCGGGGCGATGGTTCCTGGTTGGGTCACGTCTAGTACTTCACCGTGCACGTTTATCCTCACCCGGAACCCCATCATCCCCATATAAGCCCGACCTTCTTCAGGAATCCCTGTTTTTAAAACAGCTTCAAACTGCTGCTCGAGGTTCTTTAACTGATTTTCTATCAGTGCTCTTGAAAATATATCATCCTGGCCAAGCATTTTTGCGGTTTGGTCGGCCAACTCATCCTCATGACCCTCGATCATCTTGCTCATGGTCAGTAATACCTGACGATCAACCAAATCTGAGGGGATGTGGCGGTGAAACCCGGCATCATTTACAACATAGCAAGGCTCATCCCCGACCAGGGTTACATCAACCGGCTGGTCATATTCATCAAAAATTAAACCTTTGAAGAGGGGTTGGTATGTCATTATTCTCAATCCTGTTTCTGTCTGTGGCTTTTTCAAGCTGAAAGTAAATTATTACCAGGCAGCTCCGATTTATAAAGGAGTATGCTTTCCAGATTTTGAAATAGTCTCATCGACAGCATTTATTCAATTATATCTACAGTTGTTCCTGTCTTTTCGTATATTCCTTCATTTTCTGGAGGAACGTGCGGCTTGGTCCATAGATATACCCATTTTGATGCTTGTGGGGTCAAATTGATACATCCGTGACTGCGAGGATGACCGAAATTATTGTGCCAGTAAGTGCCGTGCAATGCAACCCCTTCCTCGGTAATATACGAATTCCAGGGTACACCAGGTAAATCATAGCCATTTTCTGCAAGATTACCGCGTGCCATGTGTCTTGAAGCACGTTTATGAAATGTCATGTGCCGGCCCGTGGGAGTGGAATAATCACCATCGCTGAATACCGCACCAGACGCAACCCTGGCCATAAACACCGGCTGGTCATATTCGTATGCGATCATGACCTGCTGGGGGATATGGACCTCGATCCGTTTCTGATCGGGCGGCACATCATTGGATATGGGTTTTAATTCTTCTGCCGGGATCAAGCGCAGATGCTGGGCAATGACATAATATGTATATTCCCATTTATCGTCTTTTACCCCATACCAATAATTACCATCTTGATCCTGTACCAGCTCAACCACCCAATAGGTGGTGGAATAATAATAACGATAAGCAACCGGTTCGTCACGACCAGGATCCCAGTGAGCATCTGTAAAAGGGACAGTCACTTCGGCCAGTGTGCCATCTGGAGGTATTTGGCTGATTACCATATTTGTAACGGTGAAAACCGGCTGGAGACCCGCAGAGTGAACATAGCCTTCACTGCCCACTCGATACCATACCATATTGAACGAATCTTCTGATTTGCCAACGGACAGGCCGGTAATTGGGAGAACCGTATCCAGATAATAATTATTGACCCGGTTACCAGCGAATGAAGGCGTATCATAAACATCAATCGACGGATCCAGTACCCGACCTTGTTGATCAGGCGGGAGTGATTCGAGCCATGATCCACCATTAAGAAACCCCCGAGGAAGACCGGAGAGCAAGTTATGATCTAGTATGTTTACGATATTCCTATATGGTGGGATGAGCAACCCAAGTGCAGCCGTCAGGCCAACGGTTCCTAACTTCAGGAAATCGCGGCGATTCAATGGTTGAGATATAGGCAACGTCTGCTTCATTAAATAACTATTAGTCGTGGATGTTCACCAAAGTGCCAACATCCGCCCAATAAAAAAGCCATTCAGAATCAGGAATGGATAAATTGATGCAGCCATGACTCATTGGAGTGCCAAAATTACTGTGCCAATATGTGCCATGAAGCCCATAGCCAGAGTAAAAATACATAACGTAGGGGACATTCGGCAGGTAATAACCTGGCCCTGCCATATCTGCATACTCGTATTTGACATAAATGTGATATTGACCGGTCACGGTAGGATGCTGCCAGGTCCCAGTCGAAACGAGAAAAGAAGCAACAACCGTGTCACCTTCGTAAGCATAGGTCATCTGATTAGACAAATCCACATCGATCCAACGAACACCGCCTCCAGGCGGAGGAGGTTCATAAACAACGGGTACGTCCGTTGGATAAGGCGTATCGGTGGGATAAGGAGTGAAGGTTGGGGTAAATGTTTCGGTTGGAGTTGATGTCGGTGTGTCAGTCGGCGTCGGGGTTGGGGTCTCGGTGGGCGTCGGTGAGGGAGTAATCGTGGGAGTATTCGTAGGTGTGGGTGTGTTGGAAGCTTTAACCACACCATTATTGGCAGCCATTAATACTTGGGGGCCGGAAAATAAGGAATTAAAATAAAACCCCATAGCAGGTGAGACAAGGGCACATGTGATAACCACGATTAGACCCAAGGTAAGGACCCACCAATGAAAACCGATCCGTTTTTTCGCTGTAGGTTTGGCCGATGAGACAATCGGTACGCTTATCCGCGATGATTTTGCCGGTACAGAGGCGCTTGCACGTGTGATTGGCTGTGCCCGAACCCGTTTGACAGCCCAATGCATTCCCTCTTTGGCACGTTGGCTGTGTGGATTGATTTTTAATGCTTTTTCGAGGTACGCAATGCTTGCTCGAGGCGATGATACCGCTGCAAGCCAAAGCCAAGGCTCTTCGATATCCGGATTAATTTTTGCCGCGACTCTTGCCCAATACCTGGTTTTTGAATGATTTCCCTGGCGGTAAGCAATCCGCGCGTTTTCTAGGGCATTTCGAAGGGCATCAGGATTGTCGTTCATGGCACTTGGGTTGCGTTTACATCTTCATTCCGAACGAAGCAGAGGATCCCAGAGGCAATACCGTCTGCGATGACATCTGGCTTTTCAGTTAAGATCTGGCGGTCCAAATTCATAAACCCGGTCTCGATAATCGCGGCTGGCGTATCTGGGTTGATTTCGTTGAAGGCATGATAATTACTCATATCTCCAGTAACACTGCCGGAATGGAATGGCAATCCAGTGATGGAAGCGTATCTCGTGCGCAAGCAAGTGGTTAGCCTGGCTGCCTGCTCGGGGTACTTGGTTGAAATAGCTGCTGCAACCTTGAATCCGGTTGCCTGATCGTTGATGTATTCGCACGAGTCAGCATGAATGGAGACTAACGCCAGGGCATGGTAATCGGTCAGTCTCGGGTCGAATTCAGCTAAGAGATCAACATCGTATCCTTGGGAAATCAGCTTTTCCCTTACTATGGTAGCTACATTCAGGTTAATATCTACTTCACGAAACCCACCTAAGGCGTCAGAACATACTGCACCAGAATCATTTCCAGAGTGACCGGCGACAAGGCCGATGCGAGGATTTACACGTGGGGTTGTAGTAGGCGAACCGGAAGGAGGTGTTGCTCTTTGAGCAGATAGAGCATTGGAAATCTTTTCGGAAAGCCCGCCAGGTAATAACCCTGGTTCCGTCCAAGCAGTGAACAGAGTAGCGATAACGAAAGCCACTACGATCACAAGTTCAAGCTGCTTAAACATTCCACCGGAAGATATTTTGGGCGAGGAAACAGGGATTTCAGCTGATCCGCCGGTGGTTGGGGTGGTTTGTTCGGTCATCATCCTGATACTACCTTAATTATTAACAGATGACAAGTGTTTTATCGGTTGAAAGTACTTGACGATGTACCAACGAGATTGTATAGTGTACGCAATAGTCTGCATATTCTGAGGAGAGTGCATGTATGGTGCCAGAAAAGCACATCAATGACTCTGATCGATTATTTTTATTGTCATTAGCCCGACAATCCATCGAAAACTGTGCAAATGGAGCATCAGTACCACAACTGAATATCGACAAGCTTTCATCGGTGCTGCAAGAAGATGGAGCTTGTTTTGTCACCCTGACCTCGCGAGGTTATTTACGTGGATGTGTAGGTGCTTTGGAAGCATACCAGAGTTTAGTCGAAGATGTGCGCGAGCATGCAGTGGCGGCTGGGTTTCAAGATTATCGATTTCCTCCGTTGCAACCCGATGAAGTGAAAGATATTGTGATTGAAATATCATATCTCACCAAGCCCATGCCATTGATCTATGAATATCCGGAAGAATTAGCGAAGTTAATTAGACCAAATGTCGATGGAGTGGTGATCAGGGACGGAAGGCAAAGAGCCACATTTTTACCCCAGGTTTGGGAAAAAGTGCCGGTTCCCGAAGAGTTCCTGGATGAATTATGTATGAAAATGGGTGCGCCGGCTAACCTATGGCGGAGAAAAAAATTGGACGTGATGATATACCAGGTTGAAGAATTTCATGAGTAGTAATTAGCTAGGGAGAAATTTAGCCTAATCTTCATCTCCGAAGTCAAACAAAGGACCAATCGACTGCCGGGTGTAATTTCGGAAGATAGCATCAGCGATTAATGGGGCGACAGACAAAACAGTCAGGTTTTTTGGGCGTTTATAAGCTGGAATTGGAACCGTATCGGTAGTGATGATATGCGTGATCTGCGGGATAGCCAGTAACTGGGACAATGCATTCCCGAAGAAAAGGCCATGCGTGCAGACCGTATAGATTTCATTGATCCCACTGTTTACAAGGTATCGACTTAGGGTAATTACCGAACCGCCGGTAGCAATCTCGTCGTCATAAATTATGGCGCGGGTGAACCCTGCGACCTGCTTGCCGATTAGATCACCTATCTGTACCGTAGTATCGGAGAGCCGGGTTTTTTCAGCTGAAATAGAGGATAAATTAAAGTGATGGGCCAATCGGGCAGCGGAACCCGCCCGACCATAATCGGGGGCGACGACGATGGTATTTGTGCCGTCAAACTTCTCCACTTCCTGGAGCTCATGGAGGTGGTTTACAAATATACCCCGAGCGGTTAAAGGATCAGTTGGAATCCTGAAGAATCCATGGACCTGGGGAGAGTGGAGGGTCATGGTCATTACATGGGTTGCGCCTGCAGTTTCGAGAAGGTCGGCAATCAAGCGGGCTGTGATCGAGATGCGGGGTGCGTTCTTTTTATCAGAACGGGCATAGGAGAAATAAGGGATGATGGCATGGATTTCCCTAGCACCTGCCCCTCGGGCGATATCCAACATCATCAACAACTCGAGCAGGTGTTCGCTGACGGGAGGAATCATGGATTGCACAATGTAGACAGAGCGGGAGCGCACACTTGCACCCAGCTGAATGTATAAATTATCGTTGCTAAAACGAGAGAAATGGGTGGATTCCAAAGGAATATTAAGGTGAAATGCGATCGATGCGGCTAATTCTGGATGAGAACGGCCACTGAATATTCGCACATCATCTGGATTTAATTTACAGTCCATATGTTTTCCTCAAAAATAATTGTTGAAAGATAAGAGCTCCAGAACCAAACATGGGTGACTAAATTATACAAGCATTACCCATGAATAGCAAAACCATCGTCTGAAGATGATCCACGGTGATCTTCTAAAACCTGGCTGTCCGGTCAAGGATAAATAATATTAATAGAATTGGACACGAAATAGTCTTCTAACTCGATTTTGTGGATACGAAGAACTGATTACTTTTATTCAAAACTTATAATTTGTGGCTGACTATTTTCGACAGTGACATTTTGCCCATCTGAAAAAATGACCAGAGCTTTCTTCTCTTGCTGGACCACTGTCATTCCGCGGTATTTTATGGTGACCGGCCAGGGGAAAGGATTGCCTCCCGTGATTTCAACCCTGGTGGAATTAATGATTTTCACCCCAAGTATATTTAAAAATAAGCCTATTGGAACCAGGCTGGTTAGCGTATTTGCAGCGCCTGAAGGTTTACCCGTCTCGGGATGGTAATATTGATGAAAAGTTAAATCATTTTTTAGAGATTGTAATGCTGCCTTCATCACTCGTGTGAAAACCTCTGCAGCTTTTCTACGCTCGTGATAGAGGATCAAACCCTCCAATATCAGGTTTATCCAGGGCAGGTGAATTGGTTCATTTCTTCCAGCTTTCTGCTCTTGATCGTCCTCTTCTATACAGGATCTTAATCCATATGTGCCAAGAAAGCATTTCTTATTCATAATTGTTAGATTAATCAGGATTTTCGCCCTATCACCGGATGGGATGCCTGCCCAAAGAGGCAGTAAAAGTGTTTGATCAATACTCATCAGATCTGAGGTATCGAGAAGCATTTCATCTCCGGGTGGTAAACCGGTGACCTCGATATGTTCCAATGATTCGAAAACCGTATCACTTGTTATGAAGCCCCGGTTTGCATGCCAGTGAATTTGAGCGGAATTGATGTGATCCACGCGGTGCGACCCGGTGGCTGAAGTACCATGGATATAAATCTGAACCGGCCTTGTGCCTTCAGTCTGGGTGATCAGCTGAATAATCGGGCGAACAGGCGGATGATATTGGCGGTGAATTTCAATAGTCCCAGGGCCAATTCGTCTTCCTAAAAATTCGGATTCTGCAGATACATGAGAATCCCGATCACGATAGAGATAACAAGCCTGAGGGTCATTCCAAGACTGTTCAACCATCGTTTTCAAATCATCAGCTACACGATTCAAGCGAGGTATTGATTCATCATCCCCAATTTCATTGGCAATCGAAATCAATGACTGGCATTCACGGTATAAGTAGGAACAAAGGTCAGGACTCTCCACCGTTGAGATATCCATTCCTGATGACATATCTCCCAGGTAAGAAAACAAGGGGTTTTCTTCATAACCAGTTTGAGCAGTTTGATCCCACTCTGGAATTAAATCACCGTCACGATCATGAAGTGGGGAGAACCAGGAGAAGAAGAAAGTAAGTAATTTAGGGAAGGAATTACGTAAATACTCCAGTGAACTTGAATACTCATAATATAACCAGGTCAATCGAGCGAGTATTGGAGTAGCGAGCAGATGACTCCGCTGACCACCCAAGCCAGGTTTTAAATCAATTTCTCCCTCAGGCGTTTGGGAGGCGAAAAAATTATCCAAGACAGCTTTAAAGCTATCTGGTGAAGTAGGAAGTAAAAAATTCGCCAGATAATATGCTCCAGGCGTTGCTTGTCCATTCCAGGCGTAGTTGTAATCGGAACCATCCTGAAGCAATGAAAATCCCTGGTCCGGCTTTCGGGAAGACACATAAGAAGGTGCCATCCAATTTACAGCCGGATGAAGCATGAGCTGATCGACCATCGTCTGTGCAAGATAAAACGCTGAGTCCCATTCCTGATTACCTGTGATGATTTCTATACGCTGCGAATTCTTGCGCATAATGCGGGCGAACTCGGTATCCCAATTCGTGCTATTAATTAATTTTGCCTGCTCAAATGATGCGTTCACATCTGTAAGCGATACCTGAGTCCAGCATAACTGCTGCTCTCCATGTGGAGGGATGGTGTATGACAAGTCAAGGGAAGGATAGGGACTCTTACCGGGTATTGCACCGCCTGAGAGAAATAAAACCGGGGTAAGGGTTCCAGTTTGCCCGGCTAATATTGTGGTTAAACCGATCTCAGTGCTTGACATGCGATTCCCATCTTCAGCCGGTACGAGAAGATCAACCCATTCGACTTGAATTTGACAATCATCGCGGCTTGTATTGGTCAATTTAGTCCGGCAGGCGATTGTGTGAGAATCGGGAACCCAATACTCAAGTATGACGTTAATATAAGAGAACGGTTTAAAGGATAATTTTATATAGTTTGGAAAATATTCGTGGATGGTGATCGGACGATTGAAATGCGCAGGATTATTAACAGGCTCTCCGTTGGAAATAAACCTGGGAAAAATGCGGCAAGACCTTGCCCGCAACCCGAAGGTTGTCTGCAGCGTGACGGCAGGTGGCTCAGAATTGCCTAAATTAAGCTCCCATATCTGGTCGTTCGTGTAATCAGTCGGATTCAATCTTGCATCCGCTGCAATAGTCAGGTTAACCGGATGGTCAGGAGAGTAATTCCATTCACGCATTGGATAATTTTACGAGTGTTTCATCGATTGGTCAAAGATATTGGATCGCAATATCCAGATGTTATAATCCGTATTCTGTAAATTTTGTCTAGACTCTTATATTAATAATAACGGAGGTTCGGATGGGTGAGATTAATTCGCTAAGAGGCATGTGGTTTGAGGAATTTGGTGTAGGACAACAAATCATATCAGCCGGGAGAACAATCACTGAAAATGATATCGTATCATTTGCAGGCTTGTCAGGTGATTATAACCAGATTCATACCGATGCAGAGTTTGCCCGGAATACTCCATTTGGACAGCGCGTGGCGCATGGGTTATTGGTGCTTTCCATCGCATCCGGGCTGGCAATGCGAACCGGGGTCTTAGAAGGGACCGTGATCGCGTTTAGAGAAATTAATAACTGGAAATTTAGTAGTCCTGTCTTTATCGGCGATACAATTCGTGCCGTGTTAAATGTCATCGAAGTCAAACCAATCACGCGGGTTGGTGGAGGATCTGTGGTCATTGAGATTGTAGTTAAAAACCAACGAGAAGAAGTAACGATGAAAGGTACTTGGACGACACTCGTCGCCAGCAAGCCTAAATAATCATGTCAAATCCCGTTGCTTTTGGTGATAATCAAGATCCAGCAAACCGTTTCCGTCGAATTTTAAACACAAGCGAAGATGAGGGTGGTGATATTCCGAATCTCAGCGATCCTTCTGTAGAAATGACAAATCCTTCTGAGGAAAAACCAGAAGGGTCGACAGATTCTTCAGCGCTGGAACCACAAATAAAACCCATCGATCAGCCGATTGAAACACCGATTATCCAACCTGAGAACTCACCCACAGGCAACAATGAAGAAGGATTTTCACCACAGCAAGTAGTCGACGCGTCTCAAGAAGCAACAACTTGGTCAGCGGTATCACCCGCTCCAGGAGAAGCGAAAACCCATAAAATGGTTCTGGCAATCGATGAGAACGGCATGCCATTGCCAGGACGCATAAACCGGATCGCAAACCAACCGAGCGTGGTTAAACTGACTCCTAATTACACCCAGCAATCTGAACCTGTAAAATCCCAGAATGGGTCCAGTCAAAAACCGAAAGCCCAGCTCGGGAGTAATCAACAGAATGGAGTAAAAGTACAAAAGAAGATAAAGAAGCCAAGATCTTTCATTACGGGTAGGCAAGGCGCTGGTTGCATCATTCGAATGCTGATCCTGGCGATGCTTGCCGGAATCGTTGTCATGCTGTTTGGCGGTTCGCTCATTGTGTACGAATATTATAAAATCGCGGCGACTTTGCCAAGCGTTGCTGATTTACAACAACGTGCTTCCACTTTTGAGACAACACGGATTTATGACCGAAATGGCGGTCTATTGTACGAGATATTAGACCCAACTGCGGGTAGGCGGACATTCAGAACACTCGATAAAATATCACCATACCTAGTCGCAGCGACTATTGCCACCGAGGATAAATCTTTTTACAACCATCCTGGGTTTGATTGGACGGCGATTGTCAGAGCATTTTGGCAAAATTTCCAAGGTAAGGGGACTGTCTCAGGGGCATCCACTATCACACAGCAGCTTGCACGTTACCTGTTTCTCTCACCTGAAGAACGGACTGAACAGTCGTACTTGCGGAAAGTAAGGGAAGCTCTGCTTGCAGCCGAGATCACACGGAGATATTCTAAGGACCAAATTCTCGAATTATACCTGAATGAATTTTATTACGGAAACCTGGCATATGGGATAGAAGCGGCCTCTGAAACCTATTTCAATACAACAGCGGACAAGCTTGATTTAGCACAAGCTTCCTTTCTGGCTGGTCTACCCCAAGCACCTGCTGTGTATGATGTATACCATGATCGCGATTCTACACGGGGGAGGCAAAAGCAAGTGTTGACCCTGATGTACGAAGTTAGCAACGAACAGGGATGTATATTTGTCAGCAACAACCCGGAGAGGGTATGCGTCGATGCCAACACGGCGGTTGCTGCATATACTGCCCTGGAGAATTATCAGTTCAATCCGCCTGATGTTCAAATACAGTATCCACATTGGGTAAACTATGTAAGATCGATTTTAGAAGAGCAATTTGATGCCCAGACAATCTATCGATCTGGTTTTTCGGTGTACACTACGCTTGACCCAGCCCTTCAGGATATAGCGGAAGAACAAGTAAAAAAGCAAGTCGATTCACTTGCAGCGTATAACGCCAATGACGGGGCGTTGGTGGCCATTCGACCGGCTACCGGGGAGATTCTTGCCATGGTCGGGTCAGCAGATTTTTACAATGACGCCATCGACGGACAAGTAAATATGGCGACGAGCGCGACCAGGCAACCTGGCTCATCGATTAAACCGGTGACGTATATCGCGGCATTCGAAAAGGGATGGACTCCGGCGACATTAATATGGGATGTACCGTCTGAATTTCCACCCTCAGGCGACCCGAATGATCCCAGACCACCCTATAAACCTGTCAATTACGATGGACGCTTCCATGGACCGGTAACCGTCAGGACAGCTTTGGCAAATTCTTTTAACATTCCGGCAGTTAAAACTCTGCAATTCGATGGGATATATGATGACCCCAGCACCCCGAGCGAAGATGGAATGCTTGCAGTAGCACGAAAATTGGGGATCACTTCCTTAACCCGCGATGATTACGGTCTCTCGCTCACACTAGGTGGGGGAGAAGTCAGCCTGATAGAGATGACCGGTGCATACGCGGTAATCGCCAACGATGGCAAACGGATACCCCCGTTCGCCATATTAAGAATTTTGGACCATGCGGATAATGTTGTTTTCGAATACCAACCCCCAGCGGGAGACCAGGTGATGCGTGCTGAACACGCATTTTTAATCACTTCTATATTATCGGACAATGAGGCCCGGACACCGATGTTTGGGGCAAACTCTGTGTTAAACCTGCCATTTCCGGCAGCTGCAAAAACCGGAACGTCCAACGATTATCGAGACAATTGGACGCTTGGTTATACACCGGATATTGCAGTTGGTGTATGGGTGGGCAATGCTGATTATTCACCGATGAACGACGTCTCGGGATTAACCGGTGCGGCACCCATCTGGTCACAATTCATGCAGGCAGCGATCCAACAACTAACAGGTGGTAGTCCGACCCCATTTAACCGACCGAGTGGAATTGTTGACCGGGTAATCTGCGAAGTCTCGGGGGCTGAACCGTCGGAGTGGTGCCCCGACCAGCGGGTGGAAATTTTTGCTTCGGATCAACTTCCTCTTCCGAGCTCTCAAGATCTTTGGTCCAAGGTGGTATTTGACACCTGGACAGGATTCCGGGCCTCGGCAGCTTGTCAGGATTTTACCAAAGAGGAATTTGCGCTCAATGTGAACGATACATGGGCAATTGGTTGGATCCAAAATAACACGGAAGGGAAGGATTGGGCAAATTCTATGGGTTTTTCAGATCCGATCCGTTTTGCTCCATTGCGGGAATGTCAATCCAGCGACCCACACCCAATCGTTGAGTTTTCATCCCTCAGTGAAGGACAAACGATCACAACAGAGGCATTGGATATCCTGGCTAAAATTGACGTCGCAGCTGATTTTCAAAATTATTATTTGGATTATGGAATTGGAGATAACCCGTCTGAGTGGAATCGGTTAACTGAGAGCAGCCAGCCAGCGAGCCAACCCACTAAAATTTATACGTGGGAGCTTAAGGATATTCCTCAGGGAGTGATTACATTAAAATTGACTATGCAAAGCATTCGAGGTGGCTATGCTGAACGGAAAATTCACCTAAATTTGAATGTTCCTACGGCTACTCCGACGACAACCCCAACGATGACCCCAACATCGACGGCAACAACCACTTTCACGCCGCCCCCCTTACCAACGGTTACCCCTACACCTCCAGAATCGTCTACACCCACAGCTACTCCGAGTGAAATTCCACCGACTGAAGGGCCAACGCCATCACCCAGCGCCGAGCCTGGTTCATCACACCCCTAAGGACTAGATCAACCACAATTGAGGGGTTGAGTATGTAATTGGGTCGAGACTGAGTAGATGTTCAAGGTTATCCCGATTAAGATTAGGAGATCCAGCCAATGACCGTAGATGGCGAAATTTTAGAAATCTCCAATTACCTTGAGTGAGGTTAAACGCTTTTGCGAGCCTGGGATCATGCCTTAATCTATAGACCAACAGATTAGCGCGACTTCCGGGTACGACGATGAAACCCCTTACAGGAGGTTGCTCACAATTTAATACACTCTGCCCAATCGCAGCTGTGATCGACGGGAAAAACCAATAAGCCGGCTCGCTATTCTTTTCAAACCAGAGAACGCTTGATTTTTCGAAGTTGCTAGCCCGATCTGCACACAGATATTTTAATCGCTCACCAATTTGATGTAGAATTTGAACCGCCTGGTCTAAATCTGATTGCCTTTCAACCAGGTCGTCTTCCGGGCGTAGAAACCACTGATCTGAGGCTGGGGTGGACTGATACCCATAAGATTCAAGACATAAGCGGATGAATTCAAGTGGGGGGGTGAATAAACCTGGATAGGCTTCACACATCGCTTTATCAATATCATTCAAGGTGCTGCCTGGATTATTCCGGAGATATGTCAACTGGGTCAACTCGAATCGATCGGTCAGGGGAACCTGATCAATACCTTGTGTGTCACGCAGCCAGATCAAGGTCGACATTGAGATATCAGATGATCTGATCGGTTTTTCTTTTTCAATGACTGGTTCATTTCCAACAGCAGGAATTTCAGGGATTTCGGAAGCGCCTTCATCCTCTGTGTTTATATCTAAGTCGAGTGAAAATAATGAGCTTTGAGCAAGCTGATTTTTAGCGGATTGTTCAAGATTCGATAGATCCTGGGGATTATAACGAAGGAATCCCGAGCGATAAGATAAGGCCTCACGAGCGGAATTGTACATGTTGGAATATGTGATTGAAGCAGACGCCTCTGGTTGTTCAGCAATTTCATTCGTCCTTGTAGACGGTTCAACTGGGTCTCCAGGTTCGTCCGCACTCTCCCCGGAAAGATTGCTCCAAGACCTAATAATCCCCATAAATGCGGCTGAAATCGTGGTCAGGTAAGTGTCGGGCTCGCCTTTTAACTCCAGATATCTACGCGCAGAGTAGACACCTGCTTGAGCGATTGATGAAACTTCAGGGAATACCGGATGAGGATTATTGAATCTCCAAATGAGCTGTGCCCGCTCTTCCTCGGGTCGGATTGCAATACTCTCGAGCTGAAACCCTGTTATATCAGCAGCGGTTAAGGTTGATCCGATAAAACCGGGTTCAGCTTCACCGATCAGCCCCAATATTTTTGAGGTAGGCTCAAGGATCGCTGTGAGCTGTTTGAAAACCGATGAAAGTGCCGTCGTGTGCCAGGACCAATCATATCTTTGCCTGTGTAGTACGCTCTTAAATTTTCCCACAGCTTCGCGACCCCACAGCCAACCTGACCATAAAGCAGATAAAGTCCAAAATGCCTGGTTCGGTCTTGGGATGGCAGTACAAACGGAGTGAATTCTGATATCTTTCAAGGAATCCACCAATGATACCAATCTACCTTCGAAGATACAAATTCCACCAGCCAGTGGGGGAAAATCAGGCCAGGTAGTGACGGGAATCGCTGAGATGGAAATGGGAGTGGGGTCAGCAGCCCATAGGTTTATCCCTTCCTCGAGGGCAAGCCAGACGTTATTTTCGCGAAAATGGCGTGTGATGGAAAGCTGTCGCCGGCGTTCCTTTAGATTCGCGACCCTCCACATGGCATTCGCCTGGTCAAAAGTGTAAAGTAATAATGCTGATAAATGCTTATGACCAAGAGGAGATATATTCAAACCTTCAATTTTGTTTAATATCGTAATCAATGCATATAGAGCCCTGGGAATATAGACTGACAACGCCTGCTCAAGATGCACCCGATCTGGATCGGTAGCTGATAAAACACGCTCGAGTGCACGGGCTCGGTGGGGACCGCTACTCGAAAATTGACAAGCTAACTCAATATCCTGGGCAGTGCAGGGATGTTCCCCGCTATCTCCACAATTTTGGCAGGTGTAGCTACGGATGGAAGGTGAAGGATTACCATGCTCCCAGATGAAGTATTCAGCGGATAAGGTTTGACCGCAGCGAGCGCAGGTGGTGTTATACAAAGAGCGAATATGCGGTTCGATACGCTGATCGCCGATATAAGACGCAGATAGCTCGGCAATCGCAGATTTTAGCTCTTCCGATGTTGGAGGGTCTGCCATCAGCTCCATAAGGAACCTGGTGATGGGATTATTCGCGGTTACAAGGATACGATAACCAGAACGAGCAGCATCCAAGGCAACTTTTGGGGATGCGCCAAACGGATCTAATATCCAAGAGCCTGGAGGTGAATTCTTGTTCAACCATGCTGAGACGACTCCATCAGGAATAGCGGGAAGGTAGCGAGATAATGGCTCAGGTTTCCTGGATGGAACACCTTGAATAAATGGAATTGAACCGTACAGACTCGTATTCATTATAATGATAGTATATCGGTATCATTTAAAAACACAAGAGATTAAAATGGTATACTTTTATATATGAAGCTGATCATTCAAATCCCCTGTCATAATGAAGCACAAGTAATCACCGATACAATAAAATCATTACCAACATTTATAGAAGGTTTCGATTCGATTGAAACATTGGTGATTGATGATGGGAGTGATGATGGGACAGCAAATTTGGCTGTCGAGGCAGGTGCGCATCATCTTGTACGCCTCCCAGCGCACATGGGTTTAGCAGCTGCATTCACCACTGGGCTCGACGCTTGTGTAAAAAATGGCGCTGATGTGATTGTAAATACAGATGCTGACAATCAATATCTTGCTGAGGATATATGTTTATTGGTCAAGCCAATTATTGAGGGGAGAGCTCAAATCGTCGTTGGAGACCGTGGCGTTGCCACATCGGAGCACTTCTCGCCGTTGAAACGTTTACTTCAGAGAATGGGAAGCTGGGTTGTTGCTCAATTCACAGGCATGGATATACCGGATGCTACGAGTGGATTCAGGGCACTGAGCAGGGAAGCTGCGTTACGAACGCTCGTCCTCAATGATTATTCTTATACCCTAGAAACCCTGATCCAGGCAGGAGCACGGAAGATGCCGGTGGAATTTGTAAAAATCCGGACAAACCCACAAACCCGACCGTCAAGGTTGATCCGCAGCGTTCCCCATTACATGGCAAATTCGAGTGCAACGATCATACGATCTTATGCCATGTATCGTCCACTGCGTGTGTTTTCGATATTCGGGGGCATATTCATCGTAGGTGGATTAACGCTCATGGGTAGGTTTTTATATTTTTATTCCGTTGGACAGGGAAGTGGACACCTTCAATCTGTGATCCTGGCGGCGGTAATGTTGATCGTAGGATTTCAGGTGTTATTAATAGGATTGGTGGCTGATCTGATCGGTTTCAACCGTAAAATATTGGAAGAATTGTTGTACCGGGTACGATTTTTAGAGGTGGATTACAAAAACACGAGCGAGAAACGCAATAGTACTGGTTGATCGGCGATGAAGTATAGGCAATTATTCCTAGTATTCATCGGCTTGGTGACTTTCTTATTATTAACAAGCTGCTCCCCATGGGCGGTAGTGAGCCAAGTTTCAACCGATCAATGGATGACCATCAGTCCCGGGAACTCCATTGGTCAAACTTTCGTAGCGGATTATTCAGGTTTAAATGCGATTTATTTCTTACTAAAGCCACAATTGTCAGGTACTGGAACGCTGATTATGCATTTAAGATCGACACCGACATCATCAATCGACCTGACAACCGTGGCAATCGCTGTTCAACAGATCGACTCACAAAAATACTACCGGTTCGATTTTCCTAAAATAACCCAATCAAATAGTCAATACTATTATGCATACCTGACCATTGAAGGGGAAGGAGTGTCTCGGGCAGGCAGTGGCGCAGCTGCTTCATATCAGAATGGAGCAGCTTACCAAAACAATGCCCCTATCGAAGCTCAATTCGTGCTTAACCTGGAGTATGACCGTGCAATAGTATTGCTGGGGATAGCCCAACAATATATGCAATGGATGGTTATTAGCCTTGTGGGATTGCTCCTCTTTACCATCCCGGGTTGGACCTTGTTGAGGTTTTTTTGGAGGGGTTGGAATGAGCTATCTGGATTTGAGAAACTACCCTTATCGATTGGAGTATCTCTGGCGTTTTATACATTATTTGTGCTCGCAACCTATTTATTTCACATCCAGTTAGGTGCATGGTATGCCTGGTTGCCGATCGGTATCGGGGTTTTTGTCCTTATGTGGGGCAACAGGCATGAAATTGGGAAATTTATTTCAGTAAATAAATCGCCACATAGTGATCCTGCTCGAAAGGTTAGAAATAACCCAATATTTTGGACAGATGTGTGTTTGATCATCATTTTAGGCCTGATCTTTCTCGTAAGATTCTGGGCTGTCAGGGGCTTGGACCAGCCGATGTGGAACGATTCATTACATCACACAACGATCACGCAGCTTCTTCTGGATAACCAGGGATTGTTCAGCTCATGGTTACCATATGCGGCGTATAAAACTTTTAGCATGCATTTTGGCTTTCCCCTGGGAGCTGCCTTGTTGGCGTGGATCACAGGTATAAGTAGCGGGCAGGCGGTGCTTTACTTTGGACAAGTTCTGAACATTTTTGCTCCCCTGGCTCTATACCCCCTTGCAGTTAGATTAACTCATGGAAACAGAATGGGAGGCGTAATAGCGGTTCTGGTAGCGGGATTGCTCTCACCGATGCCAGCTTATTATATTAATTGGGGTAGGTATGCTCAGCTGGGGGGTCAAGTTATTTTACCGGTAGCGATGTGGATGTTATGGGAAGTTGTCGACAATGCGGCACTCGATCAAACAGCCAAAGCACAATGGAAGTTCCCCTGGGTAAAAATAGTCATCACGGGCGGGGTAATTGCCGGAATGATCTTGTTTGAATTCCGCATGATTTTCATTATTACTACATTTGTGATTGCAATGGCGATTGGGCAGTTGATAAGTTCAATTGGGCACGATATGCACCAGTGGCTGAGAGAGATTTGGTCAATCGGGTTGGTTGGGATTGTTAGCGTTATTCTTTTCCTTCCGTGGGGACTGAAGCTGGAACACAGTAACTTGGTTAACCTGGCTGATTTTAACACCAAGGTAAGTACCATAATCGATCTGGTGACCAAAGACTATCAAACCTGGTTGAATATCCGATTCTATCTTCCAATTGGATTGATCATAATTAGCTTACTCGGTCTGATCTGGGCTGTATTAAATAGAGACTGGTCGATGGTGTCTATTGGATTATGGGTAGCGGGAATGTCTGCCCTCTATTCCTTGACGATCCTGCGCATCCCGTGGGTTCAATACGTGCAATCTTTTGCAGTGCTTATTTCCCTTTATATTCCAGCAGCCCTCTTCACAGGTTATGTTGCGGGTGACTTCTCAAAGAAGGTGATAAATTTGAACTTTGGGAAAACAGTGACCATTACAGCAGTAATCCTTTTAAGTATATTCGGAGCCTGGAATCAACGGAAAATAGCAAATTCGAGTATGTATGGATTTGTTACCCGCCCAGACACACAAGCCATGAGCTGGATAAATGAACAGATCCCGCCAAACGCTCGTATACTCATTGAAGGAATCCACGAGAACTGGGTCACCAATGTAATTGGTGCTGATGCTGGTTGGTGGATAGCCCTTCTTGCTCACCGTGAAAACACGATCCCCCCACAATATGCATTAGCTAATGAAGCACCGATTGATCCGGGTTATTCGTTAAGTGTGGTCAATCTTGAGGCCAAATTGGAAGCAACGAGTGTGGCGTCTCGCGAGGGAATCAGTCTATTATGCGATTATGGTATCACCCATGTGTATATTGGCCAAAAACAAGGTGCGGTGGGTAATCCGAACGCGCCGTTGTTTACTCCAGTCGAATTAACATTTAGTGGAGTATTTCAGCTGATATATCATCAAGATAGAGTATACATTTATTCCGTTGAGAATGCCTGCAGCCAATGAGAACCCCCTGCGGGTGTGTTATTTTGGCACATACCGCGAGAATTACAGCCGCAACCAGATGATGATTGCGGGATTGAGGCTGAATGGTGTTACCGTCACCGAATGCCACCAAACCTTGTGGCATGGAATAGATGACCGAGTTCGTGTAGTCAGCGGAGAATGGCTGAGACCCTCGTTTTGGTGGCGTATCATTCGTACGTACGGGGTATTGTTTAAATCCTATCTCAGCATAGGAGATTATGATGTCCTTGTGGTAGGTTATCCTGGTCCGTTTGATATATTTCTTGCCCGGATTCTGACCATGCTTAAACGCCGACCATTGGTGTGGGACGTATTCATGTCGATATACCTGATCTCGGTTGAAAGAGGGCTGGAAAAGCAAAATCGATTTTCCATACGCCTTTTACATTTCATCGAGGGAATGGCATTAAAGTTGCCAGACCTGCTGATCTTGGACACCCACGAATATGTACGATGGTTCAGCAAGAATTATGGAGTTCGACCTGAGCGATTCCGGTTGGTGCCGACGGGAGCAGATGACCGCATATTTTTTCCATTGCCACTAACTGCTGACTTGGATGGAAAGTTCCATGTTCTTTATTCAGGTACTTTCATCCCGAACCATGGAGTTATGTATATCGTGGAAGCGGCCCGGCTATTATCCGGCGAACCATCGATAAGATTCGAACTGATTGGAAATGGTCCCGACCTTGAAAAAGCCAAGGCATTTGTATCCCAGAACAAGCTCACCAACGTAGAGTTCGTCGAATGGATGGACAAGGAGCAATTAACGAAGCACATGAACCGGGCAGATCTCTGCCTGGGCGCATTTGGTGTGACGGCTCAGTCGCTCATGACGGTACAAAACAAGATCTATGAAGCGGTGGCCATGGAAAAACCCTTGATCAGCGGAGATTCTACGGCGATCAGACAAGTTTTTAACCACGGAGAAAATATCTATTTATGCGAACGCGCAAATGGGAATGCATTAGCTGAGGCAGTAATGACCCTGTGGAAAGATCTAGCATTGCGGGAGAAAATTTCTAAAAATGGGTATAAATTGTTTAAGGAGAATTACGATTTATTGAGCAATGGAAAGCGGTATAGCGCATATCTGAATGAGATCGTGCGATGAAAATCCTTTTCTTATTGACCCAGGATTTGGAGAGCCCGTCAGGATTGGGGCGGTATTGGCCACTGGCACGTGCGTTGGCTGCTCGTGGGCACCGAGTGTACATTGCTGCTTTACATTCGAGTTGGAACACATTGACTGAAAAAAAGTTTGTCCGCGAAGGGGTAAATATTAATTATGTAGCACCTATGCACGTAATAAAGACTGGCAACCAAAAACAGTATTATTCTGCAATAAAATTGATCGGTGTGATGCTTCAAGCCACCTATGCACTCGGCCGTGCAGCCCTGACATTACCGGTAGATATCGTCCACATAGGTAAACCGCATCCGATGAACAGTCTGGCAGCTTTGTTAGCAACGCGCCTGAAACGATCCGTATTGTGTGTCGATTGTGATGATTATGAAGCCGGCTCGAACCGATTTGGTGCAAATTGGCAGAGAGCAGGTGTTGCTTTCTTTGAAAAAAGGATTCCTCGGAGTGCCAGACTGGTTACGACAAACACATTAGAAATGAAGGGGAAGCTGTTATCTTGGGGTTGTAAAGCTGAACGAATTTACTATTTATCGAATGGCATTGACCCTCAACGTTTTTCCTCACCGGATCCGATGGAAATCAGTCGCATGCGAACCGAGATTGGATTGGATGGAAAACGCGTTGTGCTCTATATGGGTAGCCTGAGCTTGCCAAGTCATCCTGTTGATTTGCTTCTGCAAGCCTTTATCCAGGTATACCGGAAGGATCCTGACACAGCATTCCTAATCGTAGGTGGTGGTGAAGATTACCAAGTTCTGCTGGAGCAATCACATTTATTGGGGATAAGCCAGGCAACACACTTCACTGGTCGTGTTTCTCCATCCGAGGTGAACAAATATTACGCACTTTCCGATGTAGCAGTTGAGCCTGTACGGGATGATGAGGCAGGTAGGGGACGATCTCCGCTTAAATTATTTGAGAGCTGGGTGTGTGGAGTACCCTTTGTCAGCTCTCCAGTCGGCGATCGCACACATTTACTTGGCCAGCCACCAGCTGGGATCTTAGCTAAACCTGCTGGAGATCCCCAATCATTAGCCAATTCAATCACGCAAATCCTGGAATCTAAACAACTTGCACAGGAATTAATTCGTCGAGGATTAGAAGAAGTTGAACAATACACATGGAACCACCTGGCAGCCGAGCTAGAGCAGGTGTATTTGGAGATCCTGTGAGTAATTTAGTTTTTACCGGTTTGAAGGTAGTGATCGTAAATTGGGGTAGACCTGCGGACACAATCGAATGTGTAAAGTCTCTATTTAATGCCGGTATACCCTCGGGTGATATATTGGTTATCGATAACGGCTCACATGACGATTCTGTTGAGCAGATAAAAAAAACTTGTCCAGCTATTGAAATTCATGCATTGGTTGAGAACCGTGGTTTTTCGGGTGGATACAATTATGGGATCGGGCTTGCCCTGAAGTCAGGTGCGTCGAAGATATTTTTATTGAACAATGATACGATCGTGGATAAAGATACGATACCGCTTTTATTTGATTCAAATTGGGATGTAAGCGTACCCAAAATCTATTTTTATGATAATCCTAAACTTATCTGGGCTGCAGGTGCCCGATGGCGAGATTTCCCCCCAATGGTAATTATGCGTGGCTATAAACAACAGGACAACCCGGGTTATGATAAACCAATCCCTTTGCAATATGCTACTGCCTGTGCCATAATGATAGGAAGGAATGTATTTGAACGTGTAGGCGGTTTTGATGGTGAGTATGAGAATTATCAAGAAGATTACGATTTCACTTACAGGGCGCGCGCTGCGGGTTTCACAATTGGTTACATTCCGGAAGCGAAGGTCTGGCATAAAGTGTCCATGTCATTAGGCGCGCAATCCCAAAAAAAATGGTGGTATTTGGGACGAAATAGTGTATTATTTTACCGAAAAGATAAACGATTCCCATTTTGGGTATTACCAAGTTTTTTGGCCTGGATAACGATCCGGGAGTCACTAAAACTGAACTTTCGAAATTTACCAGAATTCTGGAAAGGGGTACAGGTTGGTATAAAATGGGTCAAACATGGAAACAGTCGTCTGTGATTTATGTGGTGCAGATAATCCCCGCCATTATTTGACAACAACCGATCGTTTTACTGGCTCGGTATACAACCTATGTATCTGTAGTAAGTGCCACTTGGTTTACCTAAGTCCTCGACCAACATTTACTGAAATCGAGAACCTTTACCCAGAGAATTATGAGGCTTACCAGAGTCTGGGACAAAACAACTCAGCAGTAGTCAATTGGCATTCCAGAAGAGCTTTAGGTAAAAAACTCAAATACATAGAACATTATCGACATGAACGGGGTAGGCTGTTGGATTTGGGATGTGCAACAGGTAATTTCCTGCTTTTTGCCAAGGAACTTGGTTGGCAGGTGTTTGGAGTTGAAATTGTAGAAAAAGCAGCCCAAATTGCTCGTCAGCAACTGGGAAGTGAAATAATCACTGACAGTCTGGACGACCCGAGACTCGCCACAGGTAGTATGGATGTGATAACACTATGGGATGTTCTGGAACATCTACCAAGCCCTAGGGTTACCCTGGACAAGATTAGTGACCTGTTACGACCGGATGGTTTAGTATTCTTTTCCATCCCAAATCTCGACAGTTTTGATCGCAAATTGTTCAAGTCTGAATGGATTGGATGGGATGCTCCCCGTCATTTCAACTTATATAGCAAAACAACGATTCAGAGGTTACTGTCTGAATCTGGTTTTGAAGTGCTGGATCGACGATGTTTGTTAGGAGGCAAAGGGGCTTTCTTTCTTAGTCTAGATCGATTAATACAGAAGAAAAAGACTCTGGAATGGATATCCCGTTTTTATTCAATCATCGGCTTCATTTTGTGGCCATATCGCCAGTTAGCATATTTACGTCTTCGAGGACCCATCATTTATTACGCCGTCCGTAAGGTAAAGTCATGAGGAGTCAATTGCAAAAAGTAAGGGATGATCCATCCAAGTATCTGATAGGGTTGGTTGCGGGTGGTGTAATCATACTGGCATTGGTAATCCGCTTGATAGGATTAGGGGCTGAGTCTGCCTGGATTGATGAAGCATATTCAATTACCTTGGCACATTATCCCGTGGCGCAAATCATTCAGGGCACTGCAACAGATCAACACCCTCCCTTATACTATTTGATCTTGCACGCCTGGATGATTCTTGGAAATGGTGTGCCCTTTGCCCGGTTATTGTCGGCTTTATTGGGAACTATAAACGTCATCCAGGTGATGGCCTTCGGCTGGAAAGTTACGGGAAGGTGGTTAGGAATTGGAGCGGCGTTCCTCCTTGCAATCTCTCCGTTTCATGTCTGGTATTCCCAGGAAGCCAGACAATACATGCTGCTTGTTGTCCTAACAACTGCTGCTACGGTTGAATTGTGGAATTGCTTGAATGGGAAGGGTCGCTGGTGGTTGTACTGTCTTTATGCAATATTCGCCATTTATACCCAATATTTCGCTGTCTTTGTTTTCATCGCACATGCTGTTGTGGTAGTTTTGTGGGCATTCCGCCTAAAAAATCGGCAGCTTGTGATTTCATGGATCTTATCCATGCTCGCTGTAGGACTGACATTTATTCCCTGGCTGCCAAACGCGATCAACCAATTTGTAAACCACACTATGCCATGGATTGGCGAACCAGCGGTTGGAGACATCCGAAATGTTGCGCTTATGCTGCTGTTTGGTAATGGAGTGCAACTGGCTCCAGCAGGGTTGCAGTGGGGAGGGTTGGTTATCTTAGTAGTTGGATCAGGATACATAATTATTCGATCCATGTCGAGAAACAGCGAGGCCCGTAAGTTGTATGGATTTATCAGCCTTTGGGCGCTTATTCCCTTTGTATCGATTTCTTTGGTAGCTAAATTCTATCCTGTCTTCCAATCTAAACAATACTTAATCATACTCCCACCATTGATACTAGTGGTAACTGGAGTCATTTTGATTATTCGCCGTCCTTGGGGCGGTTTGTTCTATGCAGGATTAGCTTTGGTGAGTGGATTGACTTTGATATACCAACAGGGGGTACTTACAAAAGATGATTGGCGGGGAGCTGCTGCTTATATTGAGGCTCGCGCAGAAAATGGTGACCTGGTATTTGGAAATCCTGCAGCCAGTGCGCTTGCTTTAGATTTGTACTGGGAAACTCGCATCCCATTTAAAGGCTACCCTCCCAACTATGATATCTTGCGTGGCGGTTGGGCAGGAAAGCCGCTAACGCCACAGATGACTGATGATGAGCTTACAAGGTCAACACTGGGATATAAACGGGTTTGGCTGGTTGAATTCTTCCCTCAATTATGGGATAAAAACGAGTATATTGCATCCTGGCTTTTATCACACGGAGTGTTGTTGGATGATAAAAGATTCAACAATATTCACCTTCGTCTCTACGAGCTCGCCCCATAATATGCTGGAGAAATTAATGCAATTGTGGCAGGCTCTACGCGGAGCAATGCAGAACAAGCGCATCCGGCAGTTGATCTATATATGTATCGTTCTGCTCAGTATTGCATTCATGGCGTATGCTATAAAAAATAATTGGGCACAATTAAAAAGCCAATCCTGGCAGATTAACGCTATTTATGCAATTCTGGGGATCATTCTATACCCATTGGGCATGATTCCGACAGCAGCAGCATGGCATTGGCTTTTACGCGCATTCAACACAAAAAAAACATTATTAATAAACCTGCGTGTATATGCATTATCCTCCCTGCCAAAGCATATTCCTGGGTTAGTAATGTATGTGACCAGCAGGACATTACTTTATGAAGAACAAGGGGTTAATGCCAGTGTCGTCCTCGTAGCCACCGCGACTGAGACTGTGATGCTGGCGATGAGTGGATTTATATCTGCGATACTAATATTTTCACTGCGGGGAGACTTGCCAGATCAATTCGCGATACTGCGCTACCTGGCACCACTTTCTATCATCGGCCTGGTCGTGTTGTTTGTTTGGGCACCGGGTGGAACGCGTTTTCTGGATAAGATTATTAAACGCTGGCGAAAGGATGACCCAACGATCCAGCTCGAACGATCAGCGCTATTCGTCTGCCTGGGCTGGATGTTCTTAGCATGGGTGGGTGGTGGAATACTTTTATGGCTCCTGATCAGAGCGATTTCACCAATCGGGTTGGATTTGCTACCTATGATGATCGGGATCTGGGGAGCAGCCGGTGCGATAAGTTTAACCATTGGGATTGGTGTTCAAGGTTTAGGGTTACGTGAAGTAACCTTAGCAGCCTTGCTTAGCTTAATCATCTCACCAATAATTGCGATTGTAGTTGCAATAGCTTTCCGGTTGTCATTAACAATCGGAGAATTTTTATGGGTGTTTGTGATTTCGATATTTACACGAGATAAAAACGTTACAAAAAAAAGTCAAATAAGGAAAGGTTAGTGACTATCGTAGATATAAGATCTATCACGATCGACTGGTTCCTTTCCGGATGAGGTTGAGTGGTAATTAAGGGGAAATATTCTGCTAAGGTAAGGTCAGAAAACCAATATCAACAGTAGAGTCGGCTTGCGATGCATCGAACGTAAAGATCGCATAGTCTTTAGAGTCCATTTTTCGAACCGGGATTTGTGCTCCACCTGAGGTAATTACTACCACAGCGTATTGACCGGGTTGAATATTGGTAAACACAAACTCACCATCCATTTCATTCACATCAGCCTGGGGAACCTTGCCTACTTCAAATTGAGGAATTGCTGCAATCGGATCATCCACTGGCATCGGCACCAAATAGATCGAGTCTTCGGAGGCCGGAATCATTGCCGTTGGATTAAGGACGACTAAAATTCCATGGACGGTAATTGCGCCTGGCTCGGAGGTTTTAAATACATAACTTTCTTGGGTGGGTGGAACACCTGTGACTTGAACTTTGCCTATCGTAACCTCGCGGGTGGCTTGAGGGGTATTCCCCGTACAGGCAACAAGTGAAATGATAAGTGTGATTAATAGGAAGAATGAAAACTTCCGGATAGTCTTAGACCGCAATAGTTGTAAAATCATAGCTTCTCCAAATGTTGTAAGTATCCCTGAACCGGATAATTCTACCTCATTCTGTTAAAAATATGACTCCCAGGTTTCCTGGGAGTCATATTTAATGTTATTAGTTGGAAAGATCTTTATTTACTGAAGGCGTTATAGCTCATCGACCAGTCACCAACCGTGGAGCTCATCATCGCTGGGTTGTTGAAGTTCACGATGCAAGCGATCTCAGAATCCACAGTGTTTGCTGTAACCGTTGCGCCGCCTTGATAACTATCCGGTAGGAAGGGTTCAGCGGGCTGGAATACCTCAATGGTTTCGCCTGGTAGCAGATCATCGGTATCATAGGCATTCGCATCGAAGCCAGTATAAAGAATATTCAAGGTGGTCGTGGTATCACCAACGTTCTGGCAGGTGAAGGATGTATTCCAATTATAATATGCCTTCATTACGCTAGGAATACCAGATGCCTGGCTACCGCCATAGACACCATTATAGGTCTGTGCTTGATCAGTATTGGCGGCATTGGCAATTACCATGATGGGGAAATCGGAAGTAATTGTGGCACCGAAATACCCGGTTACGGGGTGTTCAGTAGGCATATATAGTAAGCAGGACGGGACAGCGGCAGATAAGGCACAAGTTGAGGTTCCGCCATCACTATATGCAACCGAGACAGAAGCATCTTCATCACCAAGTTTTTGGATGTTCAGAGATGCGTTCCACCCGAAATAATCATTGTATAGAGCAGGAACGAATACGGTTGTGCTACCGGTGGCAACACCACTGTACGATTGGGTATTACCAGCTGTCGGGACACTTTGATTATCTGTGACAACGATGTTATTCGCTGACGTGATAACAGCAGAGCCATTGCATACGGTTCCGCTCGTGAAACCATCTGGTGTAGTGTCTTTTAGGACGAAATGATGTGAGGCGAGCGGTTCAACAGCCGTTGCTGCAAGAGTACCTACGGTGCCATCACTGCACGTGATCGTCAGGGAAATATCTCCAGCAACACTCCCGACATTCTGAGCTGAAATCAATGAATACCACCCGTAGTAATTGAAAACAACACCAGGCAGATAGTAGGTGGTTGCAGTCGCTGCATCATCGAAGCCGGAGTAACTACCATTGAAGTTAATATCGCCTTCCCCAAGGAGGTTAGCGACAGTTGCGACACGGACATCGGATTGGATCAGAACGCTGTAGCGACCGTTCGGCAGAAGTTCTACAGGAATTCCGGGAACATAGATCTCCCAAGACGCGCCTGGAGCAAGTGTGAACGGATTCGGTTGAGCTCCATTGAGTTCTGCTGGAGTAAATTCAGTGCCAGCGTCATTAATAAAGATTACTGTGACGGTGGCAAGGCTGCTGTCAATATTCTGAATTGTGAATGAAGAGACATCAGTTGCGCCTAATTGTGCGAAGGCGGGGCCAACAGCTGAAAACAGAAGTGCAAGCAAGATCAATATGGAAACTGGGAAAAATTTTTTCATTTGTATTCTCCTTTTTGAATTAATATTATCTCAGTCATTACTTATGCCCTATAATATTCGATAACCTCCTATCTATCAATAATACCTTTGGAGTAAATTAGGTCAAGTCTAGACAATTTGATGGATATTTAGCTGCTCGGCTGCAAATATATTAACCTATTTGGGTTAATGAGCCTCTTAAACCATATTTGATACTTGAAGAACAAGCTCTACAGGAAAGCTTTTTCTCATTACAGCTCATTTCATTTTTTACTTCCATAATAGGAGCATTTTCATAGCTTCCTGTCTAATGGATGGAGGAGAAGCAGGGTTTTCCACTGGTAAATGGTAGATAAATGTCTTAGTGCAAATGAAAACATATCGACCTTGGTCATTAATTTCACAGCGATAAGTCTCTGATGGTTCTCCGTGCTTGTTTTTCTATGCCTTGTGGAATTATACATCTTCAAGTATCATTTATCTTACTTAAGAATTCTAGCAGTTAATTGGAGATGTATTTATGTCAGGTATCAAAAGAATTTCAATGATATTAATAATTCTCGGGCTTATCACCGGGTGTGGTTCTAAAATTCCTGCTGCAACCTCAAATAACAGCAATGGCACTCAAAATACAACACCGGGTGCATCATCAAGCACTAATGCACAAGGTACCCAACAATTTAGTAGTACCGTCTATCCCGGACCCATTGGAAGTGGGAATGCCGGAAATAATTCCACCTCGAGTAGTCTAGTAATTCCTACACCCAGTGACGGAAAGGGTGTGGTTTTTGGAGAATTAAAGGTGAATACCGAGACTGCCGGATTTTATATCTCTAATCTATTCTTGTCACCAGTCTCATCGGCTACTGAAGATCTTTCCTCGGTCACCTATTCAGCGGGAATTGATCCCGTTGCAACCCAGGATAATGGGACCGGTCAGTTCGTTTTTGCAGATGTTAATCCTGGGCAATATGCTCTGATGATCTGGACGACAAATAGGGCTTACCCATTAGCGGATAACCTGGAAAAATCTATCATTGTTACGGTAAAACCTGGTGATTCACAGGATCTAGGAATTATCAATCTGCAATAAACCAATTATTACGAAATTATTTATCGGATGATTGGCAATGTAACTGTGAATAGTGCTTGATAACTCCACATTTGTGAGTTGAATCCAGCGTCAGTTATTCCGCCAAGGGCATATAAATGGGTACCAACAGTCACTGCTCCGAGAAAAGACCACCCTTGTTGAAGAGGTGTTTCCAATTTCCTCCATTCAATATTCTCTTGTGACAATGAAATCATGGTCAGATCATCTTCAGGACCCGTTCCACCGATAACAAATATAATATCTGCCAGGTTGGTTATCCCCATCCCAAATCGACCAGACGGTAGTAAGGGACCGTCTGTCCATTGAGATTCAGAGCTAGAAGAATCAGGCATAAAAATCTCATCAGTCGTTAATGCATTTTGACCGTCCCACCCGCCGATAACATAAATTTTCCGACCGACGACGACCGCGCCGGGAAATGACCGGGCGGTTGGCATAGGGGTTATCTCAATCCACGAATTTATTTGTGGATCAAATACATATGCATTATTAACCATCTTGATGCCATCCCAACCACCAAAAACATATATCCGCCCCTCAGACACGGTTAAACCATAAGCAGCTAATGGTTTTGGTAAGGCAGCACCTAGCGACCATTTATTCGTTATCGGATCGTATATCTCTGTGATATCTGTAGGTTCGCCATTAACTTGTCGACCGCCGGGTACATAGATAAGCCCACCGATCACTCCTGCAAGAACATCTTTAACCGGTGTGGGTTTCGACGCAAGTACTGTCCAGGTATTCGTAAGAGGGTTATACAATTCGACGGTATTGCATATTCCAGTGGCACTCTCTCCACCAATGGCATATATTTGATTCTCATAGCTTGTGACAGCCAATCCACTTCGAGGAGTGGGCAAGCCTGGTAATTCAAACCATTGAACTCTAGGGGTTGGAGTTGGTGGGACCAATGCTTCGGCTGGGACATTCAGGTTGCGTGAGTAAACAATCCCAAAAATTGTTAGCAATAAAATTACTACCCCGAATAATCCAATATAGCGGACATATTGCATTTTATTATTAATCTTACTATCCTGGGAGGGAGCCAACGATTGGGCTGAATCAGCGGGTAAACCAGAATCATCCAAATTTTGAAGCGATGCATTTTGTGACGGTAGCTGGGCCAAATTGGTTTCAACCAGGCCGGTATGGACAGCATACATCGCAGCTTCGGTGCGAGAGGTAACCCCAATCTTGGTAAAAATATTCCGTAGGTGGACTTTGACGGTATTTGAGCTAATAAATAGTTTTTGAGCGATTTCTTTATTACTCGCTCCTGTGGCGACGAGCTTTAGTATTCCGAGCTCACGGTCACTCAGCTCATTCAATTCAGGATTTGGCATAGCTTCAAAATTATAACACTATGGTTATCCATTCCTTGACATCTGTTAATGGGCTGGCTATAATCAGCAGCGCATTAGCGGGCGTCGCATAATGGTAGTGCGGATGCTTCCCAAGCATCAAACGTGAGTTCGATTCTCATCGCCCGCTCTCTTGTTTTAATCTCCAGCAAAAGGGACGAAAATTAAAATTCCCATCAACACGGACCTATGTATCTGGAGATTGTTTATGAAAGCTGATTTCTTAGACGTAGTCCTCAAGTAATATATTGGCCGATTTAACAGTGCCGCTGCCAAAAAAGCGAATGCCGGGGCAGCATTAATCCCATTTCTCGGAAGGTCGAGCAGCTCAAATTTAATATGAGGCTGTCTTCACGACTTTCCCCTTGGTAATATTGGTACAACTTAAGGATAGAACCTTAGCGACAACTAGAGTATGTAAAGGTATTTAATTTCCATCCTCCATTCCGCCGATGATCTAACATGTAAATATAAGAAATAGAATTTTAATGTAAGCTTCGCCGACATTTTAAGTATTAAGCAGACCGAGCATATAAATTTCCTAGATTCTTGATTCATCTAGAGTCAGCAATAAAAATTGTTAATCAGCTGTATCGCTCAACTATTTTATAATGAGGTAGAACCATAAATTAAAGGCGAAATCAATTAAAAAATACCTAAAGTACCGTAACCATAATTGCATCCAGGAAGAAAATTAATGTTCTTCTATAGTATTATGTGTTATGATTAACTGTTAATAAATAATCACTTAGGATTCCATAAGTTCCTCGTACAAAATGGTACACAATACTCGTTGATCAACTTTATCGTTATGCGCCTTCCCAGCTTCTACTCATACTTGAAAAATCAAATTCCAGGATCGATTACTTAAATTGCCATCATCGCGTGTATACGTTAATTCAAAATCCTAAAAAATTCGTGTTAATGGATAGGAAGGAGGTGTACGCCATTAGAAGCCAAGGGGATTTAATGGGCTTGCATAGAAGATTCACTGAATTGGAATTTACATCGTCAACAATAATCCTTGGTTAAATTATGGAGGTAATTGCACATGTCAAAAAAGTATTTTCAAATAGCTTTCTCGATCCTTTTATTAGCTGGGATGGCATTGGGGCTCGCAATTAAAGATGGCGCGCTAGCCCAAGATAATCCCACGGCGAAATTTGAAACCGGGCTAATGGATCAGCTAAAAGCAGGGCCTGCTGATTTCATCGTGACGATGAAAGAGCAAGCTGATGTTAGCGGAGCGAACCTGCTTCAAACAAAGGTCGAAAAAGGTCAATATGTCTTCGATGCTCTGGTTGCAACAGCCGGACGGACCCAGACTGATCTTCGGGCATACCTGGATAAGCAGGGTGTCGAATATCAATCGTTTTATGTGCTCAATGCGATCTGGGTCAAGAACGGCACTCTGGATCTGGCACAGACGCTTGGGAACCGCTCTGATATAACCAGCATCAACAGCAACCATAAGTATCAATTAGATCCCCCGATCAATCCCCAGGCAAGCACGAACGAGCCGCAAACGGTTGAGCCCAATATTAGTTTCATTAACGCTGATGATGTGTGGGCGATGGGAATTACCGGGCAGGGAACAGTGATGGCTGGAAATGATACTGGCCTCGATGTGACCCATCCTGCAATAGCTCCACATTATCGTGGCTGCTTAAATCCACCGACATGTACGGATGTGGATCACAATTACAACTGGTACGATGTGTGGGATCCCAACAACGTCGCCCCGTGGGATGATTATGGTCATGGAACGCACACGACCGGTACCATGGTCGGCGATGATGGCGCAGGTAATCAGATCGGTGTTGCCCCAGGCGCGCAGACCATCCACTGCAAGAATATGTTGGGTGGCAGTGGCGACGACGCACACTTTATCATGTGCTTCGAATGGGATCTGGCACCCTGGGATCTCACCGGCGCGAATCCCTTACCCTCTAAAGCTCCAGATGCAATCAATAACTCGTGGGGCTTCGGTGGTGGTGGCAATAACAGCATGCGGGTAGCGATCGACAACCTGCAGGCTGCGGGTATCCTGGTGGAAGTATCCGCCGGGAACGAAGGTTCAGGTTGCCAATCTCTGCGCAGCCCTGGAGATTACCAAGAAGTTTTAACCACAGGTTCGGTTGACCACTCGGGGCAAGTATTCCCTGGCGTGATCACAGGATTCTCCTCACGGGGACCATCAAGCCTGGATGGGAACTACTTCCCCGATATCATGGCACCGGGAAATGGTGTCCGATCAGCTCTGCCCGGAAACCAATATGCATCCTGGTCAGGCACCAGTATGGCGGGTCCGCATGCGACAGCCTTGATTGGTTTGATTTGGTCGGCCAATCCCGCTCTCCGTGGGCAGGTAAGCCAGACCATCGATATCATCAAGGAAACTGCTGCTCCATTGACGGGGCAGAATGGCTCACAATGCGGTGGTGATTACTCCGTTGGTCCCAACAACGATTGGGGTTACGGTACGATTGACGCAGCAGCTGCTGTACAGTTAGCGCTCGCTATGGGCGGCTCCGGGCAATTGGATGGCACCGTAACTGACGCCATCACCGGCAGCCCGATCGAAGGTGCCAATGTACATGCAGTGCACCAGGATGGTTTTGCCTGGGATGCGCAAACGGGTGCAACAGGCTATTATACGATGACCGTTGCAGCCGGCACTTTCGACGCAACTGCATCACACCCAATGTACGAATCCTCCACCGTATCCGGAATAGAGGTAATTACCGACACACTCACGACAGTGAGTTTTGAGCTTACCCCCCGCGGTACTTTGTTCGGTTATGTGACTGATTTCGATAATGGATTCCCACTGGTTGATGCGACAGTTACCGCAAGTGATGGCCAAAGCACAAGCACTGATGATACTGGACGATACGAGATGTTCCTGGACGAAGGGACATTTGTCATCACAGCCACCATGGAAGACTATGCGGCTGAGACAGCAGATGTCAATATCGTTTCGGGTCAGGAAACACAGCAGGACTTTGCTCTGGAATCAGCTGTTGCTTTTGTTCCATCTCCTGTACATGTAACTTTGGATTGGGAAACTACTGATACGCTGGATGCACAATTGCTCAACCGACAGGCGTTTGATTACCCCTTCGAGTTCCGTGAAAAGGCAGTCGGTTTTAATCCGGGATTGTTGGGTAAGAATGTTGGAAATCCAGTACCTGATGGATCTCCGGCCGTCCCCGTTGGTGCAAGCAATAGTAATCCGATCCAACGCTACACAGCACGAATAAATCAAGCTGACATCTTGGTGCTCACCTCTACTGACGTAAGTCAATCTATCGAGAGAGTGCTGAATGAAGAAGGCTTGGTGTATGACATTATCTCTGTTCCTCCAGTCACTGGGATTGACTTCAGCCCTTACTCAGTCGTGATAATGGGTATGGATGGCGGTTTATTCTCGGTTGCTGATATACAAGCGCTCCGAACTGGTGTAATTGATGCTGGCAAGCGTTTGATCTTTGCTGGAGGCACATGCTGGGTAGACTTTGCTACCGGTGTGAACGATTACCTCGTACTTAATGATACCGGTAACTATTGTTGGACAATTTCTGGTTCACCTAACTGGACATTGACTCAGCCATCACATGGTCTGGCAGATGGATTACCGGATAGCTACAATTTTGCTAACTCCTCTGCAGCCTATTACCAAATCCGTGAAATTGACCCGACAGCAGAAGTCGTTGGGTTGAACGGTGATGGCTGGCCGATGTACTTCTATAAGGGTGATTATGGAGAAGGCGATTTCATCTGGATGATTGACTCTGCTTATTCATCATACTGGGCAGATCCAAATGATTACGCATTCTTCAGACAGACTCTGCTGAATGCAATCAATTACACATCCAGTTCGGACGTCCCCTGGTTCAGCGAAGTACCCGTCTCTGGCACCGTACCCGCCGATGGTAGTATTGATGTGTCCTTGTTCTTCACTGCGACTGTTGCAGCTGGCGTCAATCAACCTGGCGACTACCTTGCCACACTCACAGTCAAGGGTTCACCTGATCTGGAAGTACCTGTGACCATGACGGTTCTTCCATCTGCAACCATGGGCCAGGTGAAAGGCACTGTGACAGATCTGTGCACCGGCGCAACACTCGAAGAAGTGCTGGTCGATTTCCCGACTGGTGTTCCGATCACACAGACCATGACGAATGAGTCCGGTCAATATAATATTTGGCTGGAACAAGGCGAATACAACTTCAGCTTTAGCTTGCCTGGTTATATCACTGGTGATTATCTATTGGACGTCTTACCTGGAGAGACTTTGGTACAGGATGTCCAACTGGTACCAGACCGGGCTTGCATCACTGAAGAGCCGAAGGTGATCGAGGCATATGTATTAACCGGTACAGAAGAGTTCGCTACTGGTGGTTTGACCATCGGTAACATTGGTGCTCAAGACCTAACCTGGGAAATCCGCGAGAAGGACGGTGGATACTCACCTGGTTCCTTTAAGGCCGCTCCTGCTGCTACACCTCTCCCCGCAGTAGTTAATCCAGGGACAACATCTGTACTCAGCCTGCCATCAACCTTTGGCACTCCACTGATCGATCCGAATAGCCCGAATGCCTGGGTTGCTGCTGCACCGTATCCGGCGGGAATTGTGCGTTATGCTCAGGCTCAATGCCCGGGTGACTTTAATTCCTTCTACATCATCGCAGGTGTTTCAAATGGAACTCTTGTTTTCGACACCCGTCGATTTGATGCAGATCTAAATACCTGGACTACTTTAGCCCCAATCTCAGGGACAACCCAGGAAAATCCTTCTGCGGTATGTTTCGAAGGAAAGATTTATGCCACCAGTGGCGGTTATGGCGCAATTCAATTCAATATCTACGATATTGCGACCAATAGCTGGAGCACGGGTGCTAACATACCTCGTTCTGCAGAGGGCGCTGCCATGGCAGGTTTTAATGGAAAGATATACCTGATTGGTGGTGATGATGACTACTATCCAGGAAGTGGCGTTTCAGACCAAGTCAACATCTATGATATTGCTACAAATACCTGGAGTGGTACTGGAGCACCTATGCCGATAGGGATAGGTAACGTGGGCTACGTCCAACTTGGGCAATATGTCTATATTGTTGGCGGATGGTGGTCTCTCTTATCACCAGGCTCGAACTCCAACCTGACCCTGCGTTACGATATCGAAGGTGACGTCTGGGAAGAAGGTCCTGCTTTCGGTCCTGCAAAAGCTGACTTCCCCATTGCTGCAACCAGCCAATATCTATATGCTATGGGTGGTGACCAGGATGGCGGCGGTTACTGGGATTCATCGAACACAGTCTATCGTTATGATTTCAATGCATGGCCAGGTGGTGCTTGGGAAGATACCAGTGATCCACTGCCGTTCGCAATCCAAGCGATGAATGCAGGCTTTACCACCGATACAATTGCTGGTGGAGAAGTCTGGAATGTAGGAGGAATGGAAGGACCTACATTCACATGGCATGCTGAGAATCTATACCGTGTCTCAGAACCACCTTGGTCGCCTATTCCATCCGATGTACCATGGGTATGGGAGACTCCTATCTCAGGAACCGTAGCTCCTGAAGGCACTATGGAAGTTGGTGTGTATCTGACAGCGATGAGTGACACTGTGCCTTTACCATTGGGCACATATACAGCTACACTGCGCATTGTAAACAATGATCCTGTAGCCGGTGCTCAAAACGTTACGGTGATCATGCACATTGTCGAGGCGTATTCACTTCCAGAAGCAGCATTCACGTGGACCACGGTGAAAGTTGGTGAACCGACGGTATTTACGAATACGTCAGTCGCAGGTGTCCCGCCGGTTACAACTTTCGAGTGGAACTTTGGAGATGGTACCCCACCTGTGGTAGTAGAAAACTGGGATCCTATATCTCATGTATATGCGACCTACGGCAGGTTTACAGTCTCCTTAGAAGCCTGTAATGATTTCGGATGCACAACTTTCACGAAGTATGTAGATGTTGTACCGAATGTCTTTATGCTGCCGATCGTGATCAAACACTAACTTTTCTTCTGACCCTTGGATTTCCAAGGTTGATGAGAGAAGCTACATGACGTCTATGCCTGCGGGTGGAAACACCCGCAGGCATTTTTTAATGGTGAGATATTAATGCTATACTTAAGACTAACCCGATCGTATTGAGATTAAGTGACCAATGTCCAAGAAGACATTTAACTCCGAAGATAGTAAATCTATTGATAAACTTACGGAAGTTGAAGCGGCTAAGAAACAAGAGATAACCAGCACTGAAAGTATAATTGATGCTTTGCGGTCGGATATGCATTTGATCAGCGATGCATCTCCTGAAAAGAAAAGTATTTTAGAAAGGTTAAACCTAAAATATTTATTTGGAATATTATTGACACTTTTCATTATTGTGTTGGCCTGGTATATGATAGGTGGACCTGGTAGACCAATTCTTGAACATAATCTGGTGATATTAGTACACACAAGTGCTACCCCAACACATGAAGTAACACCATCCTTGGTACCGGTGACGAATACACCACCCCAACCGAGCAGCACACCTCTTCCAAGTCCAACTCTCCATCCCAGCAGTACTCCAACGGTACGGCCAGCTGCTTCACCGACGATGCAAACTCCAACGACAACCTCCACTGCTGCATCAACGTGCAGGGATGCACTGACTATCACTTTAACTGACGTCGGCCAGACCCTTTGTGTTAAAGGCGTGGTGATCGAAACCATAGAGAGACCGAATGCTTTTATGGTAATCTTCAGCGATGTACCAGAGTCGTTTTATTGGGTATCGTATGATATGGTCTGGTCAAAAGCGGAGCTGGATACCTGTTATCAAACCACGGGTACGATCAAGCAGCTCGGCAACCGACCAATCATGCTATTTGGATATAGTAATATTCCGGAGATTTGCCCTTAATGGATAATAAAATAAAGTTTATTGTGAACCCTGTTGCAGGTCAGGGGGCTGGTAAGCTGGCCCTCCCTGAGATAGAACGATTATCACGTGAAAAATCGATGAGTTGCGATATCGTTAGTACTGAATATGCCGGGCACGCGATCGAAATTGCTGACGAAGCAGCATCACGTGGATATGAAACCGTGATTGCAGTCGGCGGTGACGGCACATCGAATGAAGTGCTTAATGGATTGATGAGAGCCTGGAAACAGGGTCATAAAAATACCAGGATGGGGATTATCGGTATTGGGCGGGGAAACGATTTCGCGTACGGATTTGGAATTCCATCTGGCTTGCTGGAAGGGTTTCAAGTAATCCTCCAGGAGAAGCACCGTTTTATGGATGTTGGATATATCATTGGAGGTAATTATCCTCAAGGCCGTTATTTTGGAAATGGCGTCGGGATAGGGTTTGATGCAGTAGTGGGTTTTGAAGCCATGAAACTTACCTATTTGCATGGTTTTATGAACTATATTGTGGCAGCGCTACGGACGATTTTTCTATTTTTTAATGCACCTCTGGTACAGATAGAATATGACGATAAAGTTATCACCCAACCTTCGCTGATGGTTTCCATTATGAATGGAAGGAGGATGGGAGGTGGTTTTATGATGGCACCTGAAGCAAAAACTGATGACGGAGAGCTGGACCTATGTATCGCCGGGCAATTAAGCAGGATAGGAATTCTTACGATGATTCCCCGGTTTATGAAAGGTACTCAGGCCTCTCAGTCGCAAATCAAAACCGGGCGAGCAGCTAAAGTCCGTGTCATTGCCTTGGAAGGCTTCCTACCAGCCCATGCAGATGGCGAAACGATTTGTACCTCTGGGAAAGAATTACAGGTTGAAATCATTAAGCAGCCGATTGAAATCATTACTGGATTCAGCAGTGAATGAACCTTGCCTACCTAGTCGTCACATATTCAGTTAGAAGCCTAACCAGGTTTCTATGTGATGTTGATGACCGAGAACTGGTTAATGTTCCTGAAAATGGACCATTAATCATCGCCTGCAATCACATCAATTTTATGGAAGTGCCCCTCGTATTTACACATTTACAACCCCGTAAAGTGACCGCGTTTGCCAAAGCAGAGACCTGGGATAACCCGTTGATGGGTCATCTTTTCTCACTTTGGGGTGCAATTCCGATCCAGCGAGGTGAAGCAGATACGGCAGCCTTCAGGATGGGGTTGGACGCCTTGAACGAAGGAAAAATCCTGGCTATCACCCCAGAGGGGACCCGGAGTGAGGATGGACGAATGGGTCAAGGTTTTCCAGGAATTGTAATAATGGCACACCGAAGTAATACACCCATCTTACCTTTGGTATATTATGGAAGTGAAAAACTTCGGGATAACATCCACAGATTTAAACGGACGGATTTTCACATCAGGGTAGGAAAGCAGTTTAAATTAAAATTCGCGGATACCAGAGTTGACCGCACAATCCGAAGAAGAATGGTAGATGAAATCATGTATCAGCTGGCAATTTTGCTGCCTGAAGAATATCGTGGGCATTACTCTGATCTGTCTAAGCTAACGACTGAATTTATCAACTTCGCATAGGCAATTTTATTGCTTCGGAAGATAAACAAACAAGGATCATAGATACATTACAAGGTCAATGTGACCATTTGAAGCCCTAACCGTTTGATAATCTCTCAGATGATCAAGTATTTAGGGAAACTCGGAAACTGATAAACCAAAACGCGAGCTTTAATTCCCTGCAGGGCAGTTCAAGACACAGAAATAATGAAAGAAATAGTTTACTTTTATCCTGATGGACATGAAAAACATACCGAGCGAGGGCATCCGGAACGCCCCGAACGTGTTGAGATTATTCGAGATTCACTCCAAATAGCCAATCTTTGGGCTTCATACCAAAAACTTGTTCCATTGGTTATAACGAACGAAATAATCCAATCCATCCACTCTCCTGCCTATCTTAATCTTTTAGAGATGACCTGCCGGAGGTCTGGCCACCTGGATATGGATACTTATACTACTGCCGACTCGTGGGAGCTTGCTCTACGTGCAGCAGGTGGGGCTGCGTCGGTTGCTTCATACATTTGGGAAAGGCAGGCACGTCGGGGATTTGCCTTAACTCGCCCACCTGGGCATCATGCTACTCATGGTCAGGGGATGGGTTTTTGTTTGATGAATAATATCGCCATTTCAGCAGAGTATTTGATCCGTTCTTATAAAATCAAAAAATTGGCAATCATCGATCTGGACCTGCATCATGGCAATGGAACCCAAGATATTTTCTGGCGAAGAAATGATGTTTTGTATATTTCCACGCACCAATCGCCATTCTATCCTGGAACCGGAAGACTAGAGGACATTGGTGATGGAGATGGAGAAGGTTGGACAGCGAATTTTCCCCTTCCAGCCGGGTCGGGTGATATCGCCTATAACACTTTCATGGACGAGCTGATTTTACCCCTGCTTGATCAGCGAAAGCCACAAATGATCATGGTCAGTTACGGATTTGATACTCATTGGCTAGACCCGTTAGGCCAAATGTATTTAACTGCTAACGGCTATGGTACCCTGATCAAGAAGTTGTGTAAATGGGCTGATTCTCATTGCGAAGGGAGGATTGGATTATTCCTGGAAGGTGGATACGACTTAAACGCTGGTGCAGCTTGCAGCCTGGCTGTAGTTGCTGCGATGATGGATCACGAATCGGAAGATCCCTATCCATGTCCATATAGTGAAAGTAACGGATGGCAACAATCGCTATCTCGGGCTAAAGCTATCTGGAATTTTTGATCATTATATGAATATTCTATTATTTTAAATATACGGTCTTGCAATCCAGAGACTTCCGTGTTAAAATCATGCTAGTATAGGTATTAAGATTGCGGCGTCGTGGAAAAGTGGGCATCTCCCACTTTTCTTGCGTATAAGGACAATCCCTTTCTCGTAACTGTACGGAGATAATGAAGGAATGAAAAACGAGTTCATGTTGGCATTTAATGAGGTACTCGAGGAAAAAGGACTACCGAAAAATGTTGTCCTGGAAGCCCTCGAGGCAGCCATGGTATCTGCTTATCGACGGGCGGTCAATGCTTCACAAGCACAATTAGTTGAGGCAAAGATTGACCCTGAAACTGGAGAAGTCAAAGTTTACGCCGAGAAAGAAGTGGTGGAAGCAGTCCAGGATGAGCGGACAGAGGTTGAGCTTGAGCAAGCCCGCAAGATCGATCCGATCGCCGAGCTTGGTGGAATGGTCGTTGTGGAATCCACACCGACTAACTTTGGCAGAGTGGCAGCACAAACTGCTCGTCAAGTGATTCAGCAACGCATCCGCGAAGCGGAGCGTGATTCACAGATGAAATTCTATGCCAAGCAGGTAGGCGAAATTGTTAGTGGAGTGGTGCAGGCGGTCACTCCCCAACAAGTAACCCTTGGTCTGGATATGAAAGCAGAAGGTGTGCTCCCCAGGAACCAGCAAATCAATGGTGAGCATTTTCGTGTCCATGACCGGGTGCAGTCTTTGCTGCTTGAAGTAAAACAGACCCCCCGTGGCCCTCAAATTGTATTATCGCGCTCCCACCGCAATTTCCTCCGATGTCTATTAGAGAATGAAGTACCAGAGATTTACCATGGATTGGTCGAGATACGGTCAATCGCGCGTGAACCTGGACAAAGATCAAAAGTAGCTGTGGCCGCTTTACAACCAGCGGTAGATCCGGTGGGTGCCTGCGTGGGTATCCGAGGTGTGCGAATTCAGGCGATAGTCCGCGAGCTCAATGATGAGAAAATCGATGTCATCGAATACGATGCCGATCCCTCTTCGTATATAGCCAAGGCCTTAAGCCCGGCGAGAGTAACGGGTGTTTACCTCAATGAACACGCTAAAGGTACAAAAACTGCGACAGTCGTCGTGATGGATGACCAGCTAAGCCTTGCCATCGGCCGCGACGGTCAAAATGCACGGCTGGCAGCGAAACTTACCGGTTGGCGGATCGATATAAAATCATTGCTGGAAGCTGCAGGTGATGCTGTCCACAGATTACAAAGCGATGCAGAATTTGCCTTTATGGCAGAAACAGAGACCGAAAATATTCCGAGAGTTGAACTAATACTCGGTAAAAAGGCTGAAGGGCGACCGATTACACCCGAAGAATATCAATTCTTGAGCCAGTTTGTTGATCGAGTTGAGCGGGGAGTGATCCACCGTCGAACTGCCGAGAAATTGGCTGATGAAGAGCGACGGAAGGATATTCGGTCAAAGATCCCAGTGGCTGCATTTGCAATGTCACTGGAAGATTTAGCTTTATCGGACCGAATTTTCGATTTATTGAGCTCATCGGGATATGAAACAATTGGTGATTTGATGTTCCAGCTAGCTTTGGACGAAGATGCGGTTCTAGGCATCAGTGGAATTGGTCCCAAAGCGATGGAAGAAATCAAGGAAAAACTGACCACGATCGTATTCCCGTCTGCGGAACCCGAACAAGTTGCTCCAGTAGTGGAAGCGACGGAAGAACTTGAAGCTGAGAAAGTAGCAGGGGAGACTGAAACTACCCCTGAGGAAATAATCGCAGCTGAGATACCTCAGGCATTGGAGCAAGTACCTGCGGCTCAGATAGCTACTGAGGGAGAGTTATTACCGGTAAGCGAAGAACCGATTGTAGAAATTGAGCTCGTAGGCGATGAAGAAACCCCTCCCTCCACAGGCGATACCAAAGAAGGGGAACCAGAAAAGGTAGTAGATTTTAATGAGATCTTCACCTTACGTCCAGAGATTTTAGGAGTCCAACCCGATTCGGAAGAAGAGGAAGAAGAAGAGGATCTCGATAAAAAGGGTAAACCGAAGAAGAAAAAGAAGAAAAAATTCGTTGAAGTCGAGTATGATCCCGATCGTGATATCACCTTGGTTAAAAGAAAACGGAAAAAAGGTGGTGGTTGGGAAGATGACTGGAATTTCTAAAAACTAACAAGAAGGTCATGTGGCCCGAAAAACCGGTAAAAGAAGGCATATTCCGCAACGAACGTGTGTAGGATGTCGAGAAATTTTGCCTAAACGCTCTATGATCAGAGTTGTACGCAGTCCACATGGCGTTGTAATCGATTCAACAGGCAAATTAGCCGGAAGAGGCGCTTACCTTCATGTCCAGAAATCTTGTTGGGAGAGTGGATTAAATGGAGCACTGGCAAGCGCCTTAAAAACAGAATTTACTCCTGAAGAGCGCGAGCGACTTATGAATTACGCTTTATCATTACCGGAATAGAGACCGATAATGAACGAGTGATCCATCTCACCCGCTCATAGGGGTTAAATAAATTGAAATAATAGAGGTACCGTATGAGCGAGAACGGCAATAATTCAAAGAAAATAGAAGTCGCATCAAGTATCACCGTGCGTGATCTAGCCCAGATCATGCAAACCAGTCCTATTGATGTCATTAAAGCATTGATGTCGAATGGGGTGATGGCGAGTATTAATCAACCCATCGATTTCGATACTGCGGCAATTGTTGCTTCCGAGTTAGGATTTGAAGCTGTCCCGGAAAGTCCGAAAGAAGCCGAGCTGGATTTGGGTGAGATACCACAATGGCGAAAGGTCATTGCAAAGGAGTCAGCTGAAAATCTGGTTGCCAGGCCTCCCGTAGTTACCATCCTCGGTCACGTCGATCATGGAAAAACTACCCTTCTGGATGCGATCCGTGAAACAAATGTAGCAGAAGGTGAAGTAGGTGGGATTACTCAACATATCGGAGCTTATCAAGCTGAGCACAATGGTCATCTGATCACATTTTTGGATACTCCGGGTCATGCGGCTTTCACCGCGATGAGGGCACGCGGCGCACAGGGAGCGGATATCGTCATTCTGGTGGTTGCAGCAGATGATGGTGTGATGCCACAAACAAAAGAAGCAATTGCTCACGCCAAAGCAGCCAAAGTACCGATCATTGTTGCAATGAACAAGACCGATAAAACGAATGCTGATCCTGATCGTGTACGTCAGCAATTAGCAGAAGCTGGATTAGTACCTGACGAGTGGGATGGTGATACGATCGTCGTTCCTATGTCTGCAAAACGCAGGGAAGGTCTGGATGATCTGCTTGAAGCCATCGTACTCGTTGCAGATACCATGGATATCCACGCAAATCCCGACGGAGAAGTCATTGGTACAGTAATCGAAGCTGAACTCGATAAAGCAAAAGGATCAATGGCAACCTTATTAGTGCAAAATGGCACCCTTGAAGTAGGGAATGTTGTAATTGTTGGCAAAGCTTTTGGAAAATTAAAAGCACTTTTCGATTTTCGGGGACGAAGGATCCGTAAAGCAGGACCTTCCACACCCGTTTCAGTTATGGGGTTAAATGTGGTACCCGAGGCAGGAGACCTGTTTCGTGTTGTTCCGTCAGAACGTGAGGCGCGAGCGATTGTTGCAGATAACTCGAGCACAAGTGGTAGTACTTCAACCAATAAGAAAGCAAATATAACCCTGGAGCAGCTGTTCGATCAATTCAAAGCGGGCGAAATCCGCGAATTGAGGCTAATTATTAAGGCGGACGTCCAGGGCTCGTTGGAACCGATAATTTCATCCATTAAGGATTTGTGTACGGAAGAACTGTCGGTCAATATTCTATACGCAGAAACAGGGAATATTACTGAAAACGACGTCTTGCTAGCAGCTGCTTCAAAAGCAGTCATCGTTGGTTTCAGTGTGCAGGCTGATGTAGCCGCGCGGCGATTAGCTGAAAAAGAAGGTGTATCTATCCGACTTTATGACATCATATATCGGATGATGGAAGATATTGAGAAAGCCTTAAACGGCATGCTTGAACCGGTTGAAAAAGAGACAGTGCTAGGGCATGCAGAGGTGAGAAAGGTATTTCGCATATCCAAAGTTGGGAACATCGCTGGCTGCTATATTACCGATGGGGAGATCAAACGGAATGCACGAGGCAAAGTTGTAAGGAATGGAGAGGTTGTTGCGATAAGCGAAATTTCTTCAATAAAACATCTGCAAGAAGATGTTCGAGAGATCCGTCAAGGGTTTGAATGCGGTATCTCGCTAAGAAATTTTTCAGATTTCAATGAAGGAGATCGGATCGAATGTGTGTCGGTCGAAAAGGTTCCAGCAGCCTGATAAAACGGATGAAGGAATGGTATCTAAAACACGTCTGACGAGAATATCAGAACGCATTCGTGAAGAGCTCTCCGAGATATTGTTAATGAAGAGTAATGATCCACGTTTGAAGGGAATTACTGTCACAGGTGCGGAGGTAGATAAGGAACTGGCATACGCGGAAATCTACGTCTGTGCATTGGAGGGGTCTGAACGAATGAATGAAGTTTTATTGGGGTTGGAACACGCGCAAGGTTACTTGCGTAGCGAATTAGCTCACCGGATGGAATTACGGATTTTTCCACGGTTGAGATTTCATTGGGATCCTACGTTTGAGCACGCTGATCAGATTGAAAAATTGATCATCTCAATTCATCAGTCTGATCCTGGAAAAAGTAAAGGCACAAGGACGAAAAGGGCGGCGGGACATGAAGGCACGTGATGGCGAGTTAATCGCCACAATTCGGGAACAATTAAAATCGACGAAGAAAGTACTTGTCATATCACATCAGCGCCCAGATGGTGATGCGATTGGGTGCATATTAGCTATGGGATTGGCATTGCTTTCGGCTGGAAAAGAAGTCCAGATGGTATTAAACGAAGGAGTACCCGATAATTTTCGATTTCTGGAAGGAAGCGAGTTAATAGCTTCGAGACCACAAGGAAAGGTCGACTATAGTATCGTTGTAGATTCTGCGGAAATTGAGCGGACTGACACCGAGTTTAATTATCTTGTCCCAGACCTTAATATTGACCATCATAAAACAAACACATACTTTGCCAGGATCAATCTTGTTGAAAGTGAAGCGGTAGCAACTGCAGAAATTATCGCCCGACACTTACCCGAATTTGGTTTTAGGATAAATAAACCTATCGCAAATGCATTGTTAGCCGGGATTGTTACAGATACAATCGGCTTTCGCACGACCAATGTAAATCCCCAAGCCCTACGCATGGTTGCTGAACTAATGGAATTGGGAGGGAACCTGGCGGAAATTTATTACAAAACGATTGTAGAACAATCCCTGGCTTCAGCACGATATTGGGGAGCCGGATTATCAAAAATAATGATGGAAGAGGGGCTTGTATGGACAACACTCTCATTAAGCGAGAGAAAAGCAGCAGGATATATAGCACGAGATGATGCGGATTTGGTCAAAATATTATCTGCGATAGGGGGAGCGAAAATAGCGGTAATATTAACTGAGCAAGCCGGAGGATATGTTAAAATTAGCTGGCGCTTGTGTAGCACCTCTGATTCTGATCTTGATGTATCTGAAATTGCGCAGAAATTTGGTGGAGGCGGACACAAGGCAGCTGCAGGGGCAGATGTAAAAGGCAAATTGGATGAAGTACTAGAAAAAGTATTAGCAGATACAAAAATATCATTGAATCATGTCAAAGAGACTATCGAAAAAATTCGATAGAAGATTTATATATGGGATAGGATATGAACAAGAATTATGAAGATCAACTAAAAAACGCCGTATCTGGCGTATTAGTAGTCGATAAACCAGTTGGTTTAACCTCACATGATGTGGTTCAGATTATTCGCCGGGGGACAAATATTCATAGAGCTGGTCATACAGGTACTCTAGATCCAAGGGCATCAGGAGTATTAGTCGTCCTTGTTGGACCAGCAGTCAGACTGAGTGAATATGTTTCTGCGTCGGATAAGCGTTATCAAGCGACTGTGCATTTAGGCAGCACCACAGACACTTTTGACTCAGAAGGAAAGATCACTTCATCAGGATCGGTTGAGAACATCTCTGAAGAACAATTCGAAAATGCGCTACAGCAGTTTATTGGTGAAATACAACAAATTCCACCTCCCTATTCCGCGATTAAAGTGCAGGGGCGTAAAGCATATGAGATGGCTCGCGAAGGTGAAGATGTTGAACTCCAGCCGAGGACGATCCAGGTATACAGTTTGGAGTTATTGGAATGGAACCCTCCAGAAGCAGTGATCGATGTTTTTTGTTCTTCAGGAACCTATGTCCGTTCCCTTGCGAATGACCTGGGTTTAGCCTTGGGATGTGGTGCGCACCTTGTAGGATTAAGGAGAACGAAAAGCGGACGCTTTACCCTCCGAGATGCAGTACCATTGCGCAGGTTACAGGAATCTTTTCATGTGGGTGATTGGTACAAGTTCCTTATACCAGCAGCCGAAGCCCTGGGCGATTGGCATATGGTGGAATTAGACGGAGATCAGGTGGAATTGATCCGTCATGGACATCGAATTATTGCTGCAGGTGCAGAAAAAGGATGGGTTCGTGGAATCAGTCAACAGGGAGATTTGGTAGCACTAATGGAATTAGATGAGGCAACCAATGAATGGCAACCCCGGAAAGTGTTCTTTTCGTAGTTTTTGATATTGACGTCCCATGGTGCAGCATTACACTTCTCTCGATGGCGTCAATATAAGTAATTCATGGCTGACCATCGGATCTTTCGACGGTATCCACATCGGTCATCAACAGCTCATCTGTGAGTTAAATAATAGTGCCCATCAAGCTGGTGGTAGATCAGTCATATTGACTTTTCACCCTCATCCTGCGGTAATTTTGCGCGGACGGACAGGCGCTTTTTATTTAACCCCCCCGCCTGAAAAGACTAGTCTGCTAGACGATCTTGGTGTCGATAGCGTTGTTACCCATCCATTTACATACGAATTATCTCAATCTACTGCGCGGGAATATGTTATTTATTTAATGAATCACCTGGGGTTTCGTCAATTATGGGTAGGTTATGATTTTGCTCTTGGTAAGGGGAGAGAGGGAGATGTGCCTTATCTTAAACTTCTCGGGGAGGAATTCGGATATACAGTCCATGTTGTTGATCCTGTAAAAAGTGCTGATAAGATCGTTTCGTCTAGTCTTATTAGGAATTTGATCAGTCATGGCGAAGTTACAGACGCAAATCGATTGTTAGGCAGGTCTTATTTGGTACAAGGAATCGTGGTACATGGTGACGGTCGAGGGAAAAGAATCGGGATACCAACTGCTAATCTTGATACGGGTGATGAAAAACTGATCCCTGGCGCTGGCGTGTATGCATGCCGGGCACGAGTTCAAGGAAAGATCTTACCAGCAGCGGTGAATGTTGGTACTAGGCCCACATTCGAAAACACTGACCATAACTCTCATGTTGAAGCGCATATCCTCGATTTTTCGAGCGAGTTATATGATCAGACGATAACGATAGAGTTTATCGAACGACTACGTGGAGAGATCAAGTATCAAAGCGTTGAGGAGTTATTAAAGCAAATCGATGTCGACATTTTGAAGACTCGGTCAATCATCTCCCAGCTAAACAAAACTTAAGATTGATCTCCACGATAGATTGGGATTGAATATGCGCCAATACCTGGATTTACTCGAATTTATAATGAGCCACGGGGGAAAAAAATCAGATCGAACTGGTACGGGTACACTATCCGTGTTTGGATATCAAATGCGGTTTGATTTGGCAAAGGGATTCCCCCTGCTGACAACCAAAAAAATTCACATTAAATCAGTTATCTATGAACTGTTGTGGTTTTTAAGAGGGGAGAGTAATATTCGCTACTTAAAAGACCATGGTGTTGGGATCTGGGATGAATGGGCCGACACAAACGGAGAATTAGGACCGGTTTATGGGGTCCAGTGGAGACAGTGGAAGACAGCAGAAGGGGATGTCATCGATCAGATCAGCCAGGTCATTGATCAAATCAAGAATAATCCGAATTCCCGTCGACTAATTGTTAATGCCTGGAATGTGGGAGAAATTCCCAGAATGGCTTTACCACCATGTCACTTGTTATTTCAATTTTACGTGGTCGATGAAAAACTTTCATGCCAATTCTATCAAAGGTCTGCGGATGTATTTATTGGCGTTCCTTATAATATTGCATCCTATGCATTATTGACCATGATGGTTGCACAAGTATGCAATCTTGGGGTTGGTGACCTGATCCAGGTGATGGGTGACACTCACTTGTATAACAACCATGTGGAACAAGCGAGATTACAACTTACACGTGAGCCATACCTTCTTCCCACCATGAAAATAAATACCGGGGTTGCCTCTATCTTTGACTTCAAAATTGAAGACTTCGAGCTAATAAATTATCAAAGCCACCCCCATATAAAAGCGGAAATCTCGGTTTGATCATTTCTCTCATTGTTGCCATGGATGAAAAGGGTGGAATTGGGAAAAATAATCAGCTGCCTTGGCATCTAGCGTCGGATTTGAAACGATTTAAACAGCTAACCATGGGTCATCATATAGTTATGGGTAGAAAGACTTATGAGACGATCGGAAGGCAACTCCCAGGCAGGGTGATGGTGATTGTCACACGCAAAAATGATTATTTTGTTGAAGGATGCCTGGTGGTTAACTCTTTAAGAGCAGCCATTGATCTGGCTAAAGTAAACCTTGATAATGAGCTGTTTATTATTGGTGGCGGAGAAATCTTTAAACAAACAATTGGTATGGCCGATAAAATATACTTAACCACTGTCCACACCGAAGTTGGAGCGGATGTTTATTTTCCAAAGCTCGATCCGCATGAATGGGAAATAACTTCAACCGAAAGTATGAGCCCAAATGTGATTGAAGACTATGAATCTGATTTCAAGATATTAGCAAGATTGCATTAATGATGGGGTTGACAATTTACGAATTCCTAATATAATTCGTCAAACTTAATAAACAATGACTTTGAAGAGGACGAGTAAACCCTGATACGGCGGTACAGACAGCAAGTGGAGATGAGATTCTTGCCCGCACGATGGAGATGAATGGACCTCAGAGTTGCTAGGTGAAACCAGTAGGAATAACAAGGAGTAGCCAACGCCGGACATGCCACCGTTACCAAGGCAAAAGATATCGTCACTTAAAAAAGACCGTATCTGAAAAGAGTGAAGCTGGCTTTACATTTCCCGTCGCATCATGGCGGGATTTTTTTATCGACAGGTCAGCTTAACCGGGGTGGCACCACGGACTATGCGTTCGTCCCCTATGGGATGAACGCATTTATATTTAAGGCAAGTACCACAATTCAATGGAGGTATAAATGACTGACCAAACGAGATTTTTGCTAAACGAATCGGATCTTCCGAAATTTTGGTACAACATATTTGCGGATAGTCCGGTTCCACCTACACCTGTGCTCAACCCTCAGACGCTTGAGCCGGTTACACCGGATTTCTTATCCGTGTTGTTCCCAATGGAGCTGATACTTCAAGAAATTAGCACGGAGCGATATATCGAGATTCCATCTGAAGTCAGAGAAATTTATAAATTATGGCGACCGACGCCATTAATTCGTGCCAGACGGCTGGAAAAAATGTTGGGTACGCCTGCCCACATCTATTTCAAATATGAAGGCACTTCTCCTGTAGGAAGTCATAAACCTAATACAGCCGTTGCCCAGGCATTTTATAACAAAACCGCTGGAACGAAGGCGTTGACAACTGAAACAGGGGCAGGGCAATGGGGTTCAGCTCTAGCCATGGCTTGCAGGTTTTTCGATATGGAATTGGAAGTATACATGGTAAAAGTATCCTATAATCAGAAGCCATATCGAAGATATTTAATGGAAACCTACGGCGCAAAGGTATTTGCGAGTCCGACGGCACACACTGATTACGGGAAATCGATCCTGGCAAACGACCCCGACAATCCTGGATCACTCGGAATAGCGATTTCTGAAGCCGTCGAAATGGCGGTAAAATCTGGCGGGACGAAAAAATACAGCCTGGGTTCAGTTTTGAATCACGTTTTATTGCATCAAACTGTCATTGGAGAGGAAGCTCTCAAGCAAATGGATATGGCGGGAGAATATCCTGATGTGGTAATTGGTTGTGTTGGGGGTGGATCTAATTTTGCGGGAATCGCATATCCATTTTTACATCAGAATTTGACTAATGGTAGACAAACCCGCCTGTTGGCAGTAGAACCAACAGCAACGCCTTCATTAACCAAGGGTATGTACCGCTTCGATTACGGCGATACAGCAAAAATGGCTCCTATTGTCAAGATGTACACTCTCGGGCATGATTTTGTTCCACCACCGATCCATGCGGGAGGATTGAGATATCACGGTATGGCGCCGTCCATCTGTGGCTTATACAATGCTGGATACATCCAAGCAGTAGCCGTACCTCAGCTTGCCACCTTTGAAGCCGCAATCCAATTCGCACGCACAGAAGGAATCATACCGGCACCCGAATCTGCACATGCGATCCGAGCCGCGATCGACGAAGCCATCGATGCAAAAAATAAAGGCGAAGCACGGGTCATATTGTTCAATTTATCGGGTCATGGAGATTACGATATGAGCTCGTACCAGGCATACTTGAGTGGTAAATTACAGGATTACGAGTATCCAGTTGAGGCCATCCGGGATTCATTATCACATTTACCGAACGTGCAGATACCGGTCTAAGATGATAAACCAGTACAGCCAGATAAGTCATCTGGCTGTGCTGGATATTTTAACCCACTCGAATCAAGTAAATTGTATAACAAAATCTTCAACAGCAGCATGATGGCCCACATCATGTTGGGCACGTTCTGATAAATACCACTTATGCTCTAAGATTTGGCAGTACAGTTCAATTGGGTCCGCATCGGATTTAAAATGAACGGGGTTATCAAGGATGGGTTTTAATTGGTCGATGACTGGCTTGTAGACTTGTTCCAGCCAATAATAAGCAACTGCTTCCAAGGAAATATTTGGATTTCCTGCCTGGGTGAAGTTAGCTCTTAACTCATAAATTTCATTAATAATTTGCTGAGCTTGCCTCTCTTCAGCGTATAGTCCTGTAATCTCCATTAATTGATTGCGATGAAAATTTCGATCAGAAACGAAAATTCTCAATTTGAGGATATTCCCTTCGTCCTCTTTTTTTAGCTCGATATCTTTTACTGAGAATCCTAATGAATTTAATGCACGAATCCTCTCCTGAACTCGATATAGCTCGTTCTGGCGGAAAACGTCTTCACGGGTAATTTCCTCCCATAATTCTCGATACCGCTGTTGAATATATGGGCCTGTTTCCTGGATGGGATAACTTAGGGAAAGGTTTTCGCTGGTTTGAAGCTCAGTAAGCTCACCCAGAATATTTTCTTGCATGATTTCGAGGTCATGGTAACGTAAGATCGGGGAAAGGCGGGGTGAGTGGAATTCCGAGGTCTCCGCATCAACCAGATACGCTTGCAGGGCACCAGCATCACGCCGGAATAGGATGTTAGAAAGTGAACAGTCCCCCCAATAGAATCCATTGGAATGTAGCTGAACCAGAAGACCTGATATCGCATCTAATAGATGCACTTGATATCGATCTACTGCATTGGAGATAAACAAAGAACGGAAAGGTACTGAGGCGTCAAGATATTGGGTGAAAAGAATGCTGAATTTTGACCTGCTCCTGGTAAGAGCGGCATAACCGATAGGTTTTACACAAGGAAGGCTTAAGCTCTGCATTTGAACAAGTAATTCATATTCCATCCTGGCAATATCCTGGGGAAGCTCTTTAATAACGTATAAAGAACCTTCGTAATTCACGAATACAACAGGATGGCGCGATATACCATGTTGTATTTCCTCTATCCGTTGTTCCATGCGAGACCATTCATCTAATGGAAATTCCCAAGGGAGATTGGTAAAATCAGGTTTTAATGGGAGTTTACCCGCGATAAATTTAAAATCTGCCATGCTTTTCGTATCCAATCTAAGTAAAACAGAATATTACGGTAATTATAAAAGAAATGCCGAGGAATTATCCTTGGATTGTAAACAGCTTTTCAAAGCGAGCAGGAAAGGTAGAAAACTAGATTTATCTTTGATTGAGACGAAATAATTAGCTTAGCTGGTTGGTGTCGCTGAATTTGTGTGAAATTTTTGATTTAGTATATTATTACCTGCGAATATTCAAGGTAAAATATACTACTTGGGAAATGATTAGGTAGCTGGTACCAGTTTCAATTAAAAAGAAGGAGCTTTCAGTGGAAATTTTGATTTGTACAGATGGATCTACATCGTCCATTGAATCAGCAGGATTGGTTTCGAAATTTGGATTTCCTGGATCTGCTCATATTGTCGTCCTGGGTGTGAGTGAAGGTAATGCAGACGTCGAGAATTTAACGACTTCAATTGGTTTGATCGAGAAAATCATTGGCAACAGGTTCCCAGTTGATAATAAGATGAGATACGGCGACCCGATTGAAGAAATTATTGCTGAAGCCTTAGAACGCTCTTGCGATTTAGTTATCGTTGGTGGTGGGGGTAGCCAGATAGGATTATTGCACCCACAGGTCGGTTCGACCACAGGAAAGCTAGCCAGGAAACTTCATACACATTTTCTGGTTGTGCGAAATATACCGGTTAAGTATTCAAAGATCTTGTTCTGCACCGGTGCAGAGGTGCCGTCTAGTGAGACGATGAAGTTGGGAGGAAGTTGGATATCGACGACCGGGGCTTCGATCGGATTGCTACACGTAATCCCTGGAAGCCAAAATAACTTTGAGGCTAACGACATTAATATGCTTCCGGCCGATTCGTTATTAGAGCGATCGACCCAACAACTGCACGATGCAGGGGTAAAAAACCAGATCATTCTACATATTCGGCAAGGACTAGTGGTTGAAGAGGTTTTGAACGAATTAACCGATGGCGGGTATGAGCTTTTAGTCGTCGGCTCGCATTATCAACCTGGACAGGATCGTTGGCAAGGGACATTGCTGGATGATATAACAGATCAATTGTTAAATCGTTCCACGTGCTCCGTGTTGATCATATAAGGTTAGCTGACGAATGTTAAAAGCTCGCTATCGAAGGATCATATTATTTTTTGCGGGTATCCTCGTGAGCGAAATATTTTGGGATCTGATTTTACCCCGCATAGGATTCTCCAAATGGTCTAATCGCACAAGATCGGAACGGATCCGTAAAATTGCAGTCCGTTACCGGACGTTAGCAGTCCAGATGGGGGGAGTATTGATTAAGGTGGGGCAGTTCCTTTCAGCCAGAGTGGATGTGCTGCCCAGCTCAGCCACCGATGAATTAGCGAGATTACAGGATGAAGTTCCCTCCGAGTCCTTCGAGGCGATACGGTCAGTTGTTGAATCCGAATTTGGTGCACTCCTCCAGGAAAAGTTTATCGAATTTGATCCGAAGCCATTAGCTGCTGCATCACTCGGGCAGGCACATTTGGCGAAACTGAATATAAGTAGAGATCAAGCAGCGTTGTTTCATGTTCCGGAATATAACGACGATGTCAACAGTGTTATATCCTATTCAGTTGTGGTAAAAGTCCAACGTCCAAATATCGAGAAAATCATTGCGACCGACCTTGCTGCCATTAAGACGGTGGGCGGCTGGATAAAACGGTACCCTCCCATCCGAAAACGGGCTAATATTACAGGACTTATCGCAGAGTTTACGCGTGTTCTTTACGAAGAAATTGACTACCTGGCAGAGGGGAAGAACGCCGAGATTTTTGCCGCTAATTTCAGTAATGACCCTGGTGTGCTCGTCCCAAAAGTAGTGTGGACCCACACAACCAAACGAGTGCTGACCCTTCAAGATGTTCGAGCCATTAAAATCACGGATTATGACGAAATCACAGCTGCAGGAATTAGCCGGTCTGACGTAGCTGGTAGATTACTAAATACATACCTTAAACAGATTTTCGAAGATGGTTTCTTCCATGCAGATCCCCATCCTGGTAATCTCTTCATCAAGCCAATTGATTCAGCAGATGACGGTGTAAACGGGCACAGGGATTGGATTCTTACATTTATTGATTTTGGTATGGTGGGCCGAATGCGACCTGAAATTCGAGAAGGGCTGCGGGAACTACTCATTGGTGTAGGGCTTCAAGACGCAGCAAGAGTAGTGAGGGCGTATCAAATTATTGGAATCCTGCTACCTGGAGCTGACATTGCTTTATTGGAAAAAGCTGAATCTGCTATGTTTCATCGGTTTTGGGGAAAAGGGATGGATGAACTTAATAGTATTAGTATGGATGAAGTACACGACTTTGCATTTGAGTTCCGCGATATTTTATATAATATGCCCTTTCAATTACCTCAAGACTTGATCTTTCTTGGCAGAGCAGTGGGTATATTATCAGGAATGTGTACCGGACTGGATCCGCAGATAAATGTATTTGAGCTGCTTGCTCCGTTCTCACAAAAAATTATCAAAGAAGAAGCGCAACACGATTGGAGTTATTGGGTGAAGGAGGCTGGGAATATTGCCCGCAAGGTGATCACCCTGCCAATGCGGGCAGATGCATTAATCACCAGGATGGAACGCGGTGAACTAAACGTGCGGGACCCTCAATTATCAGAAAATATCAAAAGACTTGAAAGAACAGTTTCCAAGGCAGTTGGGGGGATCATCTTTGCAGCATTTTTGCTGGCATCGATCCAATCAACTGCTGAGCAACAGGTAATCCTCACATGGGCATTGAGAATTGCGTCGTTGGCTACTTTATTATGGATAATCGTCAGGTGATTGTTAAAAATGCAACTTTTAGCTGAAATTTGCATCCTATTCTTTGAAGAATTGTTTCGACTAACAGAGAAATAAGAATTAATATCCCTGAACGGAAAGGGAATAAAATGGATTTTACCCTCAACAACACCTCCGCGAATCAATCATCAATAGAAGTAAAAGTATTAATCCTCGGATCAGGTCCAGCGGGGTTGTCGGCAGCATTGTATGCAGCGCGAGCAAATCTAGACCCCGTCGTGTTAACCGGCATGGAACTGGGAGGACAAGCATCTTTAACCAATATCATCGAGAATTATCCTGGTTTTCCAGATGGGGTTGGTGGACAGGAACTATCGGACTTGCTACAAAAACAAGCAGAGAAATTTGGTGCCCACATTGAATATGATACTGCGACAGATGTAGACCTTCGAGAGCGCCCTTTTAAAATAAAGACATACAACAGTGAATATCGGGCGGATACTTTGATCATTGCAACTGGCGCGCGTGCAACGCAGCTGAATGTTCCAGGTGAGAAGGATTTAATAGGTAGAGGAGTATCGTATTGCGCTACATGTGATGGATGGTTCTTTAAGGAAAAGGAAGTCGTTGTTGTTGGTGGCGGTGACAGTGCGATTGAAGAAAGCTTATTTCTCACCCGCTATGCGAAATCAGTCACCATCATTCATCGAAGAGATAGCTTGCGTGCAGGTGTGATTCTCCAACAACGAGTATTAAACCATCCGAAGGTTAAATTCATCTGGGATAGTGCTATTACCGAGATTATCGGCGAGGAAAAAGTTGCAAAAATTGGGATAAAGAACCTGAAAACCGGTGAAATTAGTGAATTACAGACAGATGGAGTTTTCATATTTATCGGGCATATCCCTAACACGCAGATATTTTCAGACACGCTTAATCTAGACGAGCGGGGATATATTAAGACTGATAATACACTTTCGACCAACATTAATGGAGTATATGTCGCGGGTGAAGCGGGAGATCCGAATTTCAGACAGGTGGTAACTTCAGCGGGAATGGGAGCAGCTGCAGCAATGCAAGCAATCAAATTCCTTCAAGAACAAGAACAGGACCAACCAGTAACATTAAAATCATAATTGTGATCTTACGGAGGGAATATGAAGAATAAGGTGTCAATCATTGGTGGTGGCATGACGGGCTCAACTACGGCTCACTGGTTAGCAGAGCGGGAGGTTGCTGATATCGTTTTGGTGGATATAGTCGAAGGCATGCCCCAGGGAAAAGCACTAGATTTGCAGCAAGCGATGCCAGTGATTGGGCGAGACGTAAGGATTATTGGGAGCAATGATTATGATGCTACCTCAGGCTCGGATATTATTGTGGTTACCGCAGGCCTTCCTCGAAAACCTGGGATGAGCCGTGATGATCTGCTGACAGCGAATGCTAACATTGTTAGTAAAGCTGCTCAGGAAACCATTAAACGGTCTCCCAACGCAATCTACATCATTCTTACAAACCCGTTGGACGCCATGGCTTATCTTACAATGAAATTGACTAAGCTGCCGCCAGAACGTGTGATCGGGCAGGCAGGGATATTAGATTCTGCCCGCATGCGAACATTTGTAGCTGCTGAACTCGGAGTATCGGTTGAAAATGTCCAATGCTACGTAATGGGAGGACATGGTGATGAAATGGTGCCACTAACCCGGCACTCGAATGTAGCAGGCACCCCTCTACGGGATGTGATCCCGGCCGAACGCCTGGAAGCGATTGTAAATCGCACCAGGAAGGGTGGGGGTGAGATCGTCAGCTTATTAAAAACCGGCAGTGCATATTTTGCTCCAGCAGCTGCTGTTGCACAAATGGTCGAAGCGATTCTCAAAGATAAACACTTAATAGTGCCTGCATCTGCATTCATGCGAGGTGAGTATGGACTGAGGGATATTTTCTTTGGAGTTCCAATTCAGCTGGGGTCGACTGGAATCGAAAAGATAGTCATATACAAACTTGATAATGAAGAACTTGAAGCGTTGAAAGTATCTGCGGATGCGGTTCAACAAACCACAGAAGCATTGCGGAATTTAATAGCGCTGTAAACCAGGGAGATACAAAAATGTCGTTAAATGAAAAGATTGAACAACAATTACCTGAATGGCGTGAACGGGTTAGGAAGCTGATCAAGGAAAAAGGTGATGTAAAAGTTGGCGAAGTAAACATCTCCCAGGTATATGGTGGTATGCGAGATGTGAAAAGTCTTGTCACTGATATCTCTTATGTGGACCCGGTGGAAGGGATCCGCTTTCGGGGTTACACTATCCCAGAAGTAATATTGAAACTACCCAAACCTCCAGGGTCCGAAATGCCGTATGTGGGCGGATTATATTACCTGTTCCTCGTAGGCAGCATTCCAACGATGGAACAAGCGATGGATGTGGAAGCTGAGTGGCGCAAGCGTGGGAAAGTGCCTCAATATGTGTTCGATGCCATTCGTGCTATGCCTGTGGATGCTCACCCGATGACGCTTTTCACCCTGGCAGTATTAACCCTGCAGCGTGAATCTCTCTTTTCAAAAGAATACCACCAGGGGTTGAAGAAAGATTCATACTGGGTACCCATGCTAGAAGACAGCCTGAACTTGACTGCCAAGCTGCCCGAGATCGCAGCTTTTATCTACAGACTAAAATATAAAAATGGTGACATCATTGCTCCTGATCCAAACTTGGACTGGGCTGGCAATTTCGCGCATATGATGGGGATCAGCGATCCGATCTATCAAGACCTCTCCAGATTGTACTTCCTACTCCATTCTGACCATGAGAGTGGGAACGTCAGTGCCCACACAACACACCTGGTGGCTTCATCGCTTTCAGACATTTATTATGCAGCATCAGCTGGTTTAAGTGGGCTGGCAGGACCTTTACACGGTTTAGCCAACCAGGAATGCTTGATGTGGCTGTTGGATGTTCAGGAAAAGTGTGGGGAGTGCGCTTACGATAAGGCTGCGCTGCGACAATTTGCCTGGGATACTCTGAATAGGGGACAGGTAATTCCAGGCTACGGACATGCTGTGTTACGCAAGACCGATCCGCGGTATACGGCGCAATTGGAATTTGGTAAAAAGCATTTCGCTGATGACGAAATTTTTAAACTGGCAGCTCTTGTGTATGAAGTAGTCCCGGACGTGTTACGAGAACAGGGTAAAGCCAAGGATCCATGGCCTAACGTGGATGCAATAAGCGGTAGTTTACAATATCATTTTGGCGTCAAGGAATTCGATTTCTATACGGTTATCTTCGGTGCCAGTCGCATTCTGGGAGTATCAGCGAACGTGGTATGGGCAAGGGCACTCAGTCAGCCGATTGAGCGACCAAAATCATTGACGACAGCAATGCTCGAAGAAATCGCTAATAAAACCGTGTAATCGAGATCATCAAGAATATGACAGCGGTGGAAATTTCCACCGCTGTTTTCTTTAGGTCAGGGAGTTGGTGTGGCACCACCAGGGGCACCAATCCAGCTAAAATACCTGGGAGCGCTGGCTGCACCTGCTGAAGAATAAATGGGATTACCGCTTTCATCCGAACCGGAAATACGTACAACTTCCACGAACCAGCTGAAGATATGGGCTTCCTTATCGGATGGGCGCAAGGTTGATGGGACAATATACTTGGTGTCTGCAACCTGGTCTACCAACGATGGACCTAGAGCAGCAGTGAGATCTTCTATCGTCACCCGGTACGCTTCGTTTTCCTGCAGAGAACCGACAGAAGCCCACTGAAGGGTCACCGAATCGTCAGCAATCGTAAAAGGAGCACCATTCGCAGGTAAGAGCAGGTTTGGAGCAGCATATGGTGGTGGGGGTGTTGCTGTTGGAGTTGGACCAGGAGTGGCAAATTTTCGACAGAGTGGGATGGTGAGCGGTTGCCCTAAAAAGACAGTATCGCCGGTAAGACCATTTTCCTCCCGTATTGCATCCATTGGGACATTGTATACGGTTGAAATGCTCAGCAGGGTGTCGGTGGACTGAACGATAATCTCAACCTTCTCGCAAGCAGCTTCGGTTTGCTCGGCCAGGCTATATGTGGCGGACGGCATGGCAGTTACAGTTGGAGTTGGCTGGGGAATTTGAAGAGGTTGATCGATGCCTAATGTATTACATGCAGTCGGGAGATTATTTAGCGTGATGATACTTTGAACCGACACGTCAAAAAAAGCAGCGATACTCAAGCAGGTGTCATTTGCTTTTACCAAGTATGTCACCGGAGTAGAACTTGGTAGGGGAGTATTGGTCAAGGTTGGAAGGGGTGTTATCGTCGCTGTTTGGGTACCAGTTGCGGTTGCCGTTACGGTTGAAGTTACCGTGGGTGGAACGATTGCTTCAGGTGCCTGACGCAAAGCGAAAAATACGATGATCGCCCCAATCCCAAGGAATAAGGCGAGTAAGCCAATCGCAGCAGGAAGACTTAACGTAATTGATGGCATCCGGCTGCCTTGAACAACTTTGGATGACTGCGCGGCTTTATCAGTTGTAGTCAGGTCCGCCCCACAGACCAGGCAGCGGGTTGCATCTTCCTTTACTCGCGTCCCGCACGTAGGACATAGTTTTATGGGTGTTGTATTTGTCTCAGGAGTCATATTTTTTTAGAGGTCCAGTAACTTGCCGGGACTTGGCGCATTATACCAGCTTTTTAAGTTCAACGGATGCATGGGGTAAGCATTATCAGCAGTATAGAGACTATAGTTGAGAGTGATATACTCATTATATTATGGTCGATAGCCTTTATATTCATATCCCTTTTTGTATTCACCGGTGTGGATATTGCGATTTTAATACTTATGCTGGCCTGCAAGATCTAATCCCTGATTACACCCATGCAGTTGGTGAAGAAATCAAGTTTTTATCAAACTCATCCAACCGAAGAATTTCTATCCACACAATCTATTTTGGTGGTGGAACACCTTCACTACTACCTGAACGTAACCTGGAAAATATTCTGACTTCAATCCACGACGAATTTGACCTGCTGACACTTGCAGAGACCACAATTGAGGCGAATCCGGGTACCGTCTCCAAGGAGTATCTGGCGAATATCCATGGGCTGGGAGTAAACAGGATCAGCCTGGGTATGCAATCAGCAAACCAAGGTGAACTTTCCATGCTGGATAGGCAACATTCTTTTGAAGATGTGGTCAGGGCAGTAGAATGGGCACGAGAAGCAGGGATCAACAACTTGAACCTTGACCTCATCTACGGACTTCCGGATCAGACATTGAGAGCCTGGTTGGATTCACTGGAGGCTGCTCTAGCCTTGCAGCCTGAACATTTTTCCCTGTATGCATTGACCCTCGAGCATGGAACGCCCATGCAGGATAAAGTAGATCAAAGACTTCTTCCCGAACCTGATCCTGATGCAGCAGCAGATATGTACGATGAAGCAAGTGATCTTTTAGCGAACGCAGGCTATGTTCAATATGAAATCTCAAATTGGGCAAGAGAAAATGGTCATGAGGGATTGTATTCATGTCTGCATAACCTCCAGTATTGGCGCAACATACCCTATATTGGTATTGGAGCGGGTGCACATGGTTATGTTGAAGGTTATCGAACTGTGGATGTTTCGACACCAGGCGCATATATAAAAAAGCTGGCGAATAACCTTGACCATCAATATAATGGGAAAAAATTTCCCTGCACACCTGCGACGATCGAAATGACTCCTATTGATACAGAGACTGAGATTGGCGAGACAATGATGATGGGCTTGCGATTGGTGACTGAAGGAGTATCCGCCTCGGTGTTTCAGCAGAGATTTGGAATAAGCTTACTTAGTCGATACAATACCCAAATTGACCGGATGATATCGGTAGGATTACTTGAATGGGCTGGGAAAGATGAAGATAGACTGCGCTTAACCAAAAGAGGGCGATTATTAGGCAACCAGGTATTTAAAGAATTTATCTAATTCCAGACGGCAGGTTAAGATTGGCGGTTGACCAGACTCAATGCCAGCTCCTTCAATGCCTGACCTTCAACCCCTGAGGGATGGACTTCTTCCAGAATAGATAGCGCCTGGTCAATCAATTGATCTGCTTGAGCGATAGTAAAATCCTTGCCACCTTCTTGCTCCAACAGGGCGATTATTTCTGGCACCTCGGCAGGTTGGATTGGCCCAAGCTTCCAGCGGGCATAAAACTCACCCGACCTGGATAATCCATAGATTATCGGCAGGGTCAATTTTCCGGTGACCAGGTCACTTTGACTTGATTTACCGGTCAGTGAAGAATTTCCCCATATCCCAAGCATATCATCCTGGACCTGGAAAGCTAATCCGAGCACTCGACCGAATTGGCGATATTTATCGCTCACTTGAACGTCACTGAAAGCTGCTAAAGCACCCAGCTCTGTGCTGGCAGCGATCAGGGCTGCTGTTTTTCCTTCGACCATAGGCCAATAATCATCTACAGCCAGATCAAGCCGTGACTCGTAGGACAGATCCAGGAACTGACCTTGGGTTAGATGCAAGCAGGTGTTTTGCAGGATTTCAACTGCTTTAAGAGCTACCGATGGATCTACTGTCTCGGCTAAACGAACTACTTCCAGGTGGGCCAGTGCGAACATGGCATCACCGGTATTGATCGCTTGAGGAATACCCCACTTAACCCATACTGTCGGGCGACCACGACGGAGCGGACTGTCATCCTCGATATCATCGTGAATGAGAGAGAAATTGTGGATCAGCTCGACAGCTGCTGCTCCAGGCAAGACACGTGACCAATCTCCGCCAGCTGCAGAACATACCAGCAGGACAAGCAGAGGTCGAATACGTTTTCCCCGGACTTTTACATTATCCCCACTGCCCTGCCAACCCATGTGATAAGCAAGCATGTCGTAAAGCCGGGTGTTACCGAAATCCTTCGATCGCTTCACTGCCTGATGAAGCTCAGACTCGATCGAATCAAGGTAGGTTTGGGTAAGACTATCGATAGTATGTGAAGACATGCGACTAATTCTTGATCAGTTTTCCATCTCTAAGTTGAGCTATCGACCCTGACCCGGTGGCAAACATGCAAATGCGTATCTCTGCTTTGATTAAATTGATTAATTCTATAGTTTCATCCATAGAATGCGAGGCTGATTTCAGGAATGGTCCTGCCATACCACCAAGAGAAGCACCCAGAGCGAGACATTTGGCGAGATCCACACCGTTCCTCAACCCACCTGAGGCGATAACGGTCAACCGTGGAGCAACCCCAGTAACATTTTCGATACCATCTGCAGTGGAGATACCCCAATCGGTGAATGCAGCAGCCAACCGCCGCTGAGTGTCATCGACTGCCCGATACATCTCCACCTGAGACCATGATGTGCCTCCAGCCCCAGCCACATCGATTGTCTTAACCCCCGCCTGGTAGAGGCGAACGATATCATCTTTAGAAAACCCCCAGCCCACTTCTTTTGCAATCACCGGCACGGGTAATGAAGCACATAGGGTTTCAATCTTTTTCAATAAACCGACAAAATCGGTATTCCCGTCAATTTGAAGGGCTTCTTGGAGTGGATTGAAATGAAGGACCAAAGCGTCTGCCTCGAGCATATCGACCGCACGCTGACATTCGGACAATCCATAGCCGTAGTTCAACTGGATGGCACCCAGATTGGCGAAAAGCAAGGCATCGGGCGCCTGACGGCGGAGCTGAAATGTGTAGGCCAGCTCAGGATGTTCCAAAGCAATCCGTTGAGAACCAACACCCATCGCGATCCGGGTCTGCTGAGCAGCATCTGCCAAGAGCTGATTTAATTCAAAAGCCTGGTGTGTGCCACCGGTCATCGAAGAAATGAGGATGGGCGCACTCAATGTTTTACCAAAGAGATTTATGCTCGGATCGACATCCTTCAAATTTAGTTCTGGCAAGGCGTGATGGATGAAGTGATAATGCTCCAACCCAGTGGATATACCAGATTGCACATCCTGTTCGAGATTTATGCGGATGTGATCAGATTTCCGTGTTCCAATTGGCGTAACTTCTTTCATGGTCGGGTGTTCCTGATGTTTGGACAATCTTACCAGCCTGAAGTATGTGTGTCAACAAGATTGTCCTGAGACTTGACAGATTGACATCTGAGGATACAATTGCCAGGATATCAGGCATAAATTCTTGAAGGAGGCTCATAGATGATGGATAATAATGAAGTTTACAATAAGGTAAAAGCTATCATTGTAGACTTACTAGGTGTAGATGAGGCTAAAATCACTCCTGAAGCTCGTTTTCGCGAGGACCTCGAAGCTGATTCATTGGACCTGGTGGAATTGATCATGAAATTTGAAGACGAATTTGGTGGTGAAATTTCTGATAAAGAAGCCCAGGAAATCAAAACCGTTGGCCAGGCTGTTGATTATCTCCAATCTCACATAAAATAAGTTATCATAACCTAACCAGGCTAAAGAGGCGCATGGGCTACAGCGCCTCTTTATGTATATTTAAAAGAGTAATTCTTGATTTGTATTAGATAATTTTATTAATGCGGGCATGGAGTAACGATAAATCAGCGTGGATTTGATGAATTGGTCATTCTCATTATCCTGTTGAAAATGGATGATGGATCAGCTCGATCGAGCAGAAATAGCCAGTGAGTAGTTCCACCGGCTATTTTGTTATCAGGCCAGGACTTCCAAGAGGAATCTGCTTTATTCGAGATTTCACTAGAATAAGGTTAGATAAAAGCAGATCGTCACGCCAAAAGTAGATGACTTTTATCATCCTCGAAAATCAACGGGAATCCCGCAGTGATAGTTATTGAATCAGAAGAGTAAGCTCGGTATTTCCTCAGGGTGGGATGCGACCCGAACGCCAGCAGACTGGAGGGCTTTAACTTTATCGGCTGCCAAGCCTGATCCACCTTCAACGATGGCCCCAGCATGACCCATACGCTTACCCGGAGGGGCAGTTTGACCGGCAATAAAACCGACCACAGGTTTGGTCAGATGGGCAGCGATATACTCAGCCGCTTTTTCTTCATCAGTTCCGCCGATTTCACCAATCATCACTACCTTTTCGGTCTGTGGATCGGCTTCGAACATCGCCAGAACGTCGATAAAATTCGTGCCATTGATCGGGTCACCACCGATTCCAACACAGGTACTGACGCCGTGGTTGAGTAACTTCAACGCATAGAGGACTTCATAGGTGAGGGTACCCGAGCGGGAAACCACGCCAACATTACCGGGGATGGCAATATTTCCAGGGATGATGCCCACCTTGGATTCACCGGGGGTTAGCAAACCTGGGCAATTCGGACCGACGAGGCGGACTTTTTTCTGGTCGAGATAATCCCGGACGCCCATCATGTCCTGGACGGGAATGCCTTCGGTGATACATACGATCAGCGAAATACCAGCATCTGCAGCTTCATAGATCGAATCGGCAGCAAACCTGGATGGAACAAAAATGCAACTTGTATTTGCACCTGTAGCTTCCACAGCCACTTTTGCCGAATCAAAAACCGGCACCTTACCATCGATAACCCACTCGCCACCTTTACCAGGCGTCATCCCAGCGACTACATTCGTACCATAGGTCAGCATTTGTGTACTGTGGAAGAGACCCTCGTTGCCAGTGATTCCATGGACGAGAAGGCGGGTATTTTTATTGATCAGGACGCTCATTGATTCTACCTCCCTGCTTTGTCAGATTTTGCCGCGGCGACAGCTTTTTTAGCAGCGTCGACCAGAGTTTCAGCGGTGATCATATTGGCATCCGATAGCAGTTTGCGACCTTCTTCTGCATTTGTTCCCACCAAGCGGACGACCATGGGGATGTGGGGTTTTACTTCTTCAAGTGCGGCGAGGATGCCGCGGGCGACTTCATCACCGCGGGTAATCCCGCCAAAGATGTTGAATAAAACTGCTTTTACATTTGGATCGGTGAGGATGATGCGAATCGCAGCGGCGACTTTGTCACTGCCGGCGCCGCCACCAATATCCAGGAAATTGGCTGGTTCACCTCCGAAAAGCTTAATGATATCCATGGTGGTCATGGCAAGACCAGCGCCATTAACCATACAGCCTATATTTCCCTCCAGCTTGATGTAGGTGAGCCCATACTTACGGGCTTCGACTTCAGCAGGCGCTTCAACGTCCAGATCGCGCAGCTCGGCAAGATCGGGATGACGGAAGAGGGCATTGTCATCGATGAGCATCTTGCCGTCTAAAGCAACCAACTGCTTGCTATCGGTGATTACCAGAGGATTGATCTCCGCCAGGGTGGCGTCACAATCCTGGTAAGCGTGCCACAACCCGTTGGCAATCTGGTTAAACACCTTCCAATGCTGCTTGGGTAGATCGATCCCGATGGCAATATTGCGGGCTTGATAATCTTTGAGACCCAGCAGGGGGTTGATATGAGATTTGATGATTTTTTCTGGGGTGGTTCGGGCAACTTCCTCGATCTCAACGCCACCAGCAGAGGATGCCATCATCACCGGTTTACGGGCAGCGCGATCATTGGTAATGCCAAGATAGATTTCCTTGGAGATGCTGGCAGCTTCATCCACCAATACTTTTCGAACGGGAAGACCTTTGATCTCCATCGCCAGGATCTGGGCAGCTAGATCTTCAGCCTCGTGAGGATCTTTCGCCAAGCGAATTCCGCCAGCTTTGCCTCGACCGCCAACCAGGACCTGTGATTTAATCACAACCCGCCCCCCTAATTCTACAGCAATGCTGCGAGCTTCATCAGCGGTGGTTGCGACCTTTCCCTTGGGGATTGGTATGCCAAAACGTGAAAATATCTGTTTAGATTGGTATTCGTGTAGTTTCATCCCTCGTAGCTCCTCGGAGGAGGATTATATAACTTTATATAAGCGGGGAAATTATACCACCCGGACCCATAAGCCTGCTTTGACGAACATAACCTATCGGGGGTCACATAAATAACGTTTTGAGTGGGGTTTGGCTTAGAAAAAAAAACAAAGCGGAGCGAAGATAACCTGGAATGTAGGCTGACTTTTGAGCAAAGAAAAAAGGGCTGCCTCAATTTCTGGGACAGCCCTTCCGTTCATCGCTGTTATTGGGTTGGCAGAGAAAAGTGCATGATGCGATTGTTACCTGCGTCTGCGAGCCAAACACCGCCTTTTCCATCGGCGATAATCCCGGTGGGGAGGTCGAATTCGCCGGTACCGACGCCAAAATCTCCAAAATAGTTGATAAAGGTGCCAGTGGTAGTGAAATGAAGGACACGGTATCCCTCAGGATCGGTGATGAATAAATTACCGTTATTATCCACCGCGATGAAGGGCTTATTATCCAGGGATTGCCCATACCAGGCGACGACTTCCCAATTCTTTAGGGGAGTATAGTTTCCACTGGTATCCTTCGTCATCACCTGAATCCGCTGGTTCCAGGTATCTGCAATATAGACCAGCCCATCCTTATCCACCGCGAGTCCCACCGGCTCATCAAATTGACCTGGTTCCAGCCCGACAGAACCAAACTGAGAGATATAGTTACCATTCCCGTCGTAGATGACAATGCGCTTGTTGCCGGTATCGGTAATATAGACGTTTCCAGTACTATCGATGGCGATATCCCGCGGACCCCAGATGGCAAAGGGTGTATCTGCCTGGCCAAAATACCCCCACATATTCACAAACGTACCATCGGCAGTAAACTTTTGAATGCGGTGATTCCAGGTATCAGCCACAAGTACAGAGCCATCAGCGCTTATTGCAATCCCCCAGGGTTGATAGAAAGTGCCCCCGGGAGCTTCGCCCTTGGATATATCGGCGAAGGAACCCCATACCTGCAACACACTTCCGTCTGCCGCCAGGTGCTGTATGCGGTTATTGAAGGTATCCGCGACGTAAATCGTGCCATCCGGAGCAAGAGCCAGATCTCGTGGGGTCTGGAATTGACCGGGCTCAGTGCCATTGGTACCAATCACCAGGTCAGCATTCAGTGTAAGCTGTTTCCCCTCGTATGGGTCAGCCTGGACAGGCGCGGTGGTGGAGGTACTGCCATAGTCCCATAATTGGGCGACGACATCCTTGCGTATATACAGCCTAAACTTTTCGGAAGGATTCCAATTCTGAAGGCTCATGTCCTGACCGGTCTGCTCAGCATATTTTGTATAATCCCGATTAAGCCAGACCTGGAAGATGGCTGCGCGCATTTGAGGGTTGGTAATGGCATATAGCAACCTCTCCGGAGTCAAATTAAAATAGTCCATATTGGGCCACCAAATGCGGTTGTACTCGAACTTATCGTAAGCCTGACCCACGACAGGCTCAATCTTACCAAAATTATCCTGACCGACGAGAATTAGCGGGACATCGCGCAGATCGCGCGTAGGGGCGTTTCCATAATAGCGCTGATTGGGGAAGTTGCGCAAGTACCACCAGTATGGATAGGTGGTTTTATCGTCATAGGCGACGGTAATTTCCAGACCACCAGTGAGGCGACGAGATATATCGGTGATTTGCTGGAGGGCGATCTTATCTCCGGGAGCACAGTGGGCATAAACGAGATATTCCTTCGCCAGATCATAATTAGTGTAAGATGCCATGAAAGCAGCGCGAGCGGTTAGGAAAGCCAATAAGCTGAAGAAAACCAATCCAAAGCCACGGCGAACCATGCGAGGAGACCAATCCCTCAACAAAAAGAATAAACCAATTGCACTGGCAACCGCCATAATGAATGAAATGACGAACCCACTGGTAGCAGATAATTGGTCCAGTGATTTACCAGCGAAGGGGGGGTTGGTGCCCAACCAGATGCGAATCGTGCTTACCACCGCGGGGATGAAAACGAAAAGGAGGGCAACCACAAGCCAACCTTTCTTGAGCTTGAACCCCGCCCAATCGGTGGTATCGATCAGATAACCGATTGCCCAACCCGAAAGGAGGATCATCGGAAGGGTTATATGGACAGTGAGCCAGGGCATTTTTTCGCCTGCAACCGAGTACGCCAGGAGGCTGGTGACTGCCCAGAAGATAAGCAAAACAACGGTGGGTGGCTGAACGATGGTGGGTAGTACGGGTTCTGGTTGAGCAGGCTCGTCTGCCATCGTTTCGGCGGAGGTTTCCGAGTCGGTAACAATATCGGCATTCGTTTCTATATCTTCCAACTGGGGGTTCTCGGGCACGAAGGTATCATCCTGTACTGTTTTCCGACCGAGAGCATATAGGATAATTCCTAAAATTGAACCGATTGCAGGCAAGAATTCATAAATGGGAATTTGTATCAATGCATAGTAATAAAAAGGCTGGTCGCCACGGTTCACACCCTGCTGTGCAAGCCAATAACCGAGGGAGCCAACCATGCCGGTGAAGAGACCTGCGCCATTGGTGAATACGCTGGTATAGAGAACGATAAAAATTCCGTACCATATAGCAGCATTAATCAACCATTGACGTCTGTTCCACCATAACCCAATAATGATGGATGCAATAATAATTGGCACCAAAATAATCGCCATATGGAGCATATCCGGTAAGGTTAGGGCTTGAACTTCGGCAGCATTGACTGGAATTTTCCAGCCCAAAGCGTTTATCCCGAAAGCCGATAACTGGGGCAAGACGAGCGTCCCGAGGAGAATGAGCAAGTCAAAAACGCGTTCTTCCCGGATGCGGCTCAACCCAAAGCCGGCAGTGGCGATGTAGATCGCGGCAACCAATCCGAGCACGCCGAGAATCATTAGCGCTATGGGCAGGAAAGATGGGAGCGAAGCAAGCGCCGGATATTGAGGCAACTGAGTGGTAGTCATTTTCGCGGCTAGACTCTTGAGAATCAGACCTGCGAAGAGAACAACAAAAGACAAGAGAAGCGTGATTATAAAAGTCGAGCGATACTCGGGGCGATTCCACTTACGCCGCATCATGCGATAGAGCAGGTAAAAAGCTAAAAACAGCAAAGCCTGTGCAGAATAGATAAAGGATGTTTCTTTGGTGGCAAAATGTAGAACTGTTACCGTGGTAAAAAGATACAAATATTTATATTTTGCCGTATCCAGATAACGCAGGATTGACCAGAGCATAACCAAGCCAAAAAAAGCCACAAAGGCTTCGTTGCGGACATAGCGCCCATAATAGAGCATGTAAGGAGAGATAGCCAACAAGAATGCAGCTACCAATGTGCCAGCACGCCCCAAGTAACGGCGGTAAAACCACATGAAAGCCACGGTGGCAATACTGAACAAAGCGGCGGGGATGCGGGCTGTGGTATCGCTATCACCAAGTAAGAAATAGGAGAGAGCGACCACATGAAATTGGAACGGTCCATGAGTTACAGGGTCATGCGCATAGCCATCGCCCTTGTAATAAAGCCAGGAAAAATAGGTGTGGGAGGTCTCGTCATGGCTCATGACACGAGGCTCTAACATATAAAGGCGCGTGAAAATTGTTAGAACCATAATCGCGGCAAAGATCAACTTCTCCAGGCTAAATACCGGCGATCGAAAAATTGAGAAATCGAGCCAAGTTCGTTTTAAACCGGTCGATGAATCCAGGGGTGTATCCATACATTCTCCTCAAAAGCCATCTACACAAACGGGATTATTTTAACTCATTTGCCCAGGATATTAACTGTGATTGGGACGGACGGTTTTCTCCTGTGCTACGCAATTCATAGGCATAGCCAGATTCCTGCCAGCGCAGGGTAGACTGGGGCAGCTCATCATCCCAGATGGCAGTGATCTGGACTGGAGCTGATGATGTCGCTTTATACGGACCAGGCTGAGTGGATACAGCGCTCCAACCACCCACGACAAATTCGCCTTGAACGGTGCCAATGAGAACAAATTCTACATGGGCATTTGCCCCGACGCTGAACAAATCCTGGCTATTCCGGAGAGGTCGCTCCGTGAGCAGAAGAATATAGTCTTCAGCTTGATAGAGCAAGGTCACAGCATTATAAATGGGATCATTACGTGCGCCGATGAAAGGAGGGGCTCCGAGCGAGGAAGGAATTTGCTTAACATTAAATCCTACTTGCTGTCGTAAAGCTTCCATCGTTAAAGGAAAGTTGTCTGGATTGGAAAAATCGAGCAAATCATTCGGGTTGTTCAGGGTCACCTGAATATCAAGCTGGTCGGAGGAGCCAGGGAGAAAGAAATGAATAATTTGACCGGCTGCGACCCGGACGGAGGGGAATAAGACATAAACGAAAAATACCATCACAAAAAATCCTGCGGCTATGACCCAGACCGATTTACGGTTCAGCCTCCGCCTCCTGATCTCCCTCGATGCTTGGGATTGAGATTGCTCTTGCCATGGAGCGGTGCGCATGCGGTCATAAAAGCGAGGCGATGGTTGAGGTTTGAAGCTATTCAACAGGGCTTCGATTTTTTGTTCGTCGGGCGAGTCTCGATAGGGGTAGTTTTGCATCGCCTTAATCAGCCAAGAGACCATTCGTCACGGATCTGTGCCAGGCAGCGGCGGATGGATACCGAAACGGTATTTTCTTGCTTGTTGATATATTGGGCAATTTCCCTCACCTTCCAACCGAGCATATAACGTAGAACCAACACTTCACGTTTGTCATCCGGGAGACTCTGCAATACATGCCAAAGATGACTTAACTGCTCACGTGATAGCGCCTGTTCTTCCGGAGGTGCAGTGGAAGAAAAAACCATCCATTCAACATTGACATCGTCCAGGCTTAAAGCAACGGACTCCGGATGAACTTTACGTCGACGGTGAGTATCGATAACCAAACGACGGGCGATGGTAAAAAGCCAGCACAAGGCATCATGTTCATCCCCATGGAACCGGGACCGTCCTTTCCAGGCACGCATAAACGTGTCACAAGTCAGATCTTCGACCTCTTCAGCTGGACCACCGTGCATTCCATAAATATAACGAAAAATAATCACTTGAGTGCGGGCATAAAGGTTGCTGAAGCTTTCAGGATCCTGAAGCGGAGGTTCGGCTGCTCGCATGTAGTTATCAATAGAATAAACGAATGAATGTCAGAAATCTGACAATCAGCCTGGTTTGGAGCGCTTATCTTCCCGCTTTATGGGCGGCTGGGATTTAGTTTTATATGGAGTTTTTTTTGATGGGGTGGTTTTTGCGGGACTCTTCAATGATTTTATCTCTGCCGGGGTAAGCGGCCGCCATTGACCAATTTTGAGGGTTCCCAGGTGTAAACTTCCGATTCTGACCCTGATGATATTTACCACAGGAAGACCGATCTGCCGGCAGGAGTCACGAATCTGACGTTTGCGACCTTCCTTCATTATTACCCTTACCCAGGTGCCTTTACCAGAGTGTGATTCGATTTCGACCTGGACGGGCGAGCTGTGAAACCCATCCTCCAGGACGACCCCATGTCGCCAGGCGGATAACTGTTTTTCATCGGGATGACGAGCCAATAAAACCCGATATTCCTTCTCGTGTTCATAGCGGGGATGCGTGAGCTGATTGGCTAAATCGCCATCATTCGTCATTAAGATCAACCCTTCACTATCCACATCCAGACGACCTACAGGATAAAGATGGGCATTTACCGGCACCAGATCTGTGACAGTCTGGCGTGGATCCGGAGAACTTACTGCGGAGATAACTCCCCGGGGCTTGTACAAAGCGATATATTGAAAGGCTTCAGGAGGCTTGATCAATTTTCCATCCAGCTTGATCTGGTCCTTGTGAATATCGGCTTTCAAACCCAGGTGAACAGGCTGACCATTGACTGTCACACGACCTGCAAGGATCAATTCTTCACAAGACCGGCGTGAGCCATAACCGGCAGATGCCAGGATTTTTTGTAATCGCTCTTCCATATCGATGTATGTCCTATTCTGTGAGTGTGAGCTTAACCGAGGTGAATTATATGCTCATTGAAAGCCGGATCGTTTTGATCTCAAATGGACGGAATTCAAGCTCAAATTTCCCTTTATCGACATCCAACTCGTGTTGATAGTGTTCGAGCATATCAGTTTGAGATGCTTTGCCGAGCGGTAAAGAGGTGGAAAATGTACAATGGGTCAGGGTCCGTTTTGCTTCGTACAACCGAATAATGATATCATTTGAGTCATCCTCAGCCAATTTGACCGTTTCGAGGATGATATTCTCAGCATCCAGGCTGAAAATGGAAGCTTCTCCAGCTGCACCACTGAGCTGGATGAGTGGAGAGTTTAGCTCGTAACCTTCACGGACAACACCACACTCCCCGAAACTGCCGGTCCAGTAGTAAAGCGCGTAGGTAAAGGTTTGTATGCCTCGATCAGCTAACGGGTCGGGTGCCAGGGCGGATTTTAGCAGAGTGAGGTTCATGCTATTCCCCAGTACATTGATGCCATATTTCGAGTCGTTTAGAATGGCGACGCCGCGGTTTTCCTCTACCAGTGCGCTCCATTTATGGTTGCAGACCTCAAACCGGTCGGCATCGAAAGGTCGAGAATGGTGGTTGGGACGGCGAAGGTGACCGAATTGGATCTCGTGGATGGCTTCATTAGAATGGATGTTGACAGGGAAGGCGACTTTTAACAGCTTGTGACGCTCCTGCCAATCGACCGTGGTGATGAAATCGAGCCTGTGTTTATTATTGCGCAGGCTGATCACCTGAGTGATTGTGGAATCATGCAGCTTACGGGTGAGTTTTAACTTGCCAATCTGCGGAGTAGATGGCGCGATTTCGAACTGCACCGGCTCGGCGGTCTCCATAAGGAGTGATTCAGTCATGCTGTCGATGTCCCAGGCGTCAAAACGAGCTGGGATATCTTTAAATAAACAGAAGCGGTTCCCAGCGCCAGCGATCATATTGATCCCTGACTTTTTATCCACTAAGCTGATCAACTCGCCGCGATTATTAAAGCTGGCATCAAGCAGGTCATTTTCGAGGCTGGTCTCAGTTACACGTACGCCTTTCCGGGCGCGGGGAGAGGATTTTAGAGGAACTTCGGTGTTTACAGTTGTCCAACCACACGCCGGAACTGTGACTTCGACAGTTCCCGAGGGGATTTCGATAAGCTCATTGCGCTCCCAGGAAAGGGAATTAAATAGGCTGATCGAACCTGATATCTTTGAATCGGCAAATGAGGAAATTGCTGAGTGGGTGGTCTGCAAGGAAAAGTCAATCACCTGCGAGTAAGCGGACAAGGCATCGTCATAAACGCGGTGAATGGAACTACCAGGAAGGATATCGTGGAATTGGTTGAGCAGCACTTTTTGCCAGGCAGGCCTGAGGTGACCGGGCGAAAAAGAATGACCGTTCAGTATATAAGCGATGGTTCCCCAGAACTCTGCGTCATGCAGGGCGAACTCGCTCTGCCGGTTACCCAACTTAGTGCGAGCCTGTGAGGTGTACGTACCTCGGTGAGCCTGAAAATACAGCTCACCCACATAGCGCTCCCTGGGTAAACCATGCTGCTTCAAATCGGCAAAGAACGCTCCGGGTGAGGCGAGCGTTACGCGCGGTACGCCTTCCAGGTCTTTCACGCGGGACAAGAATTCCAAATGGTCGCGGGTTGGACCGCCCCCCCCATCACCCCATCCGAAGGCAAGAAGCATGGAACTGATGCCATCCTTTTGTAAGCGTGATTCCCAGCGATCAAGGATATTACCTGGGCGGGTCTGGCTGTTGTAATCGGAGAAAATATGGGCAGGGATCGACGATCCATCGATCCCTTCCCATAAAAAGGTGTTGTAAGGGAAAGGATCACCCCCGTGATAAGTCCAAGCTATCTTCTGAGTGGCAAAGCTGGTGCAACCACAGCCGAGCAGAATTTGGGGAAGAGAACCGGAGTAACCGAACGCGTCTGGAAGCCAGAGCACTTCACTCTCAACGGAGAATTCCTGCTTGAAGAACTGCCTGCCATACATGATCTGGCGGATCAGGCTTTCACCGGAAGTAATATTCGTATCCGCCTCGACCCACATGGCACCATCGGCGAGGACTTTACCGGCCAATACAGCCTGCTTAAAGCGTTGATATAACTCGGGATAATGAATTTTTAACATCAGGTATAGCTGCGGCTGGGACTGTAAGAAGCGATAATCAGGGTATTCTTCGATCAGGTTCAGCTGATTGATCACCGTCCGGGCTATTTTACGGTCCGATTCTGCCCATGGCCAAAGCCAGGCTACGTCGATGTGGGCGTGTCCAAAGGCAAAGAAAGTGGGGGCTGTAGAGCCGTTCACACAGGTAAGGAGAGGGCGCAAGCGTTCACGAGCATGGTTGATCGTCTCAAGCATCTCTACTTCGGGCATCTCGAGGTCGATCATGAGAGTTACCTCCTTTAGACCCTGGTCGATCTCGGAAACACGCAGGGAGTTTTGGTCCAGGCGATTACGCAGGTCAAACAAGGTGGTAATGTCGAGGGCGAACTGATAGACCTGCTCGCGCCAGATACCAAAACTACTGGCTCCAACTTCGACCTGGGTATTTGCGGGCTCAGGAACCGATTCATACCCATAACGTATCGGACCGCCCCCCAAAACAAGAGGTCCATGGCCGGCATATGCTTCGACTAAAACTGAGAAACTGTTGCCAGGGATGCCATTCCTGGTGAGAGTGATTTCGCGTCTTGCCGTTCCAAAAGACCCCGCCACTTTGCCGTTAATCCACACGAGACACTCACCATCTTCAGGCGGCTGGGAATACCAGGAAGAGCTGCCAGGAATACCGTACCGGGTCAGCTTGTTATCCCGCCGGGCCCAACCATAAGAACTGGTGACTTTTTCGTTAATCAAATCCAGGCGTTCCCCAGCTTCGGGAAGAAGTGATGCTGGATTCATAAACAAAACGATGCGCCTGCCGACAGCTTTTTCAGGCAGGGAGAGATCATACTTGAACCAGCCGTACTCCCACTTGGCGCCCCAGGCTGTGCCGACCGGCATGGGGTGAAATGCATGTTTTAATGCTTGGGTTGCAGTTAGCTGCTGCTGCGTGACAAATCCATCCAGATCAATTATGGCAATGGGTTCATAGCAAATCTGCCAGAGGGTGTTCTCCCAATGGGTAATCCGATTGATCCATTCCTTGGTGAGTGACATGAAGAATCTCCGTCAAATCATAAAACGCAGGTAAATCGCGAACAAATAAACATGCAATATGCAGCAATTATTTTTACCAATAGATACCATTCCGAATGCGACCGTACATGAATCATGATCCTGCCTTCGCAACCAGTAACCAAATTATGGTTAATCATCATAATTATACGTGATAGATTGAACAAAAGTGGCTGAGGTCTGGTGAGGCAGAATTTTTATCGAGGATATTATTGGTTCAGGAAAAATCCTTGCAACCGATTATGGGGATGCCACCTGTTGAGATGCCTGGGACTTACCCCCCTGGCGAGTTAAATGCACTGGAAGACATATCAGGTTGTTGGAAATATGATTAAGTAGAAAGGCAGTTAGATGTCGAGGGAGTAATCAGGGGATATAGTTGGGGCACCGAGCTCGGTAGATAATGGGGGAAGCTCTTCGAGTGAATTCAAGCCGAAATGCTGTAAGAAATCGGAGGAGGTTACGTAGAGGATGGGGCGGCCAGGCTTCTCAGCACGACCAATTTCCTGTACCAATCCTTTGCTGAGCAAGCTCTTCAGGACACCATCGGAACTGACCCCGCGAACTGCATCAATTTCAGGCCGAGTGACAGGTTGTTGATAAGCGATGATGGCAAGTGCTTCAAGCGCGGCGCGACTTAACTTGCTGGTCGACTCAAGACCGAGGAAACGTTCCACATCCTCAGCAGTCTCCGGAGCTGTGGTGAGCTGGACACGCCCATGGTGGCGTTGTAAGCGTAAGCCGCGGGGATACGTGTCAGAGGCGAGACTAGATTCCAGAATATCCAGGTAATTTTCAATTGTTCTAAGGGGCAAATTGAGAGCAGCAGCTAATTGGAGCGGGGGGACAGCACCTGCAGCAACGAAGAGCAGCGCCTCCAAACGGGCGATGACCTGGTCGGTATTTTTTTCCGAAGGAGATTCGTCAGACATGCTATAATGCTATCTTAGTTTTCGGCAAGATTTATATTCCATATCGGGTGAACTTTGCGATTATACCATCGGACGTATTCAAATTTCTTGTGGTACATCCTTGGTATCACTTTCTCCATGGTCATTGGGGGGTGTGCTGCCCCTCAAGTGAATCAAGGATATAGCACCATCAGCATTGCCGCCGACAATCAGGAAATCCAGATGAAACTGCCTTCCGGGAGTACAGTTGGGGAGGCATTAACCGCGGCGCAAATCACAATGAGCGACTTAGATAAGGTTGCGCCACCAGGTTACACCGTGCTGTCTGATGGAGAGCGGGTTACAGTTACCCGAATCAGTGAAGAATACAATATCGAACAAGTCACCATTCCTTTCGAGCACCAGGAATTAAAAAATGAAGCCTTAGCAGAGGGAGATAGGAGGCTGAGCCAACCAGGCGTAAATGGCGTGGAGGAAATCACGTATCACAAGGTGTTCGAAAATGGCATTGAGGTATCCAATTTGCCAGTGAAGACGACCGTTATTAAAGAAGCCATTCCTGAAATCGTGATGATAGGGAGTAAATCAGCCTTTGGCTCGGTCAATATCCCGGGAAAAATTGCATATCTTTCAGCTGGCAATGCCTGGATCATTCAAAATTCCACTGGCGACCGAAAGTGTGTCGTCACGTCGGGTGATCTTGACGGAAGAATCTTTTCGTTGTCAAAAGATGGAAAGTTCCTGCTATTCACCCGTTTTTCAAGTGATAAAAACAAGATCAATCGCCTTTGGATGGCCTCGTTGGCAAACGATACAGTGAGGATCTATGACCTGGGTGTAGATAATATCGTCCACTTTGCTGAATTTGATCCAAGCTCGAGCATTGTGGCGTACTCGACGGTTGAGTGGCGTGAGGCAGCTCCTGGTTGGCAGGCAAATAATGATTTATTCGAGCTAAATGTGAGCAGTCGAGGGTTGATTGATAAACCTAAGATGGATCTGGATTCAAACTCAGGAGGTGTGTACGGCTGGTGGGGTAGTGAGTACTCTTGGTCTTCGGACAAGTCATTATTCTTATATTCAAGACCTGACAGTGTCGGAATCTTCAACAACAACGATACAAGCCAGACCACATTATTGGAAATCACACCATACCAGACAGGTGGAGATTGGGCTTGGGTGCCTGGAAGCTCCTGGTCACCTGATGGAAGTGTAGTGTACACCGTCTCCCACTCTCCAGGCGATACCAGCAGCGGAGAAGGTCAGCAACTATTTAATCTAATTGCAGTGCCTTTGTCAGGCAGTCCACCTATTGAGCTGGTGGAAAATGTAGGAATGTTTGCTTACCCGGTCACATCCCCCGCCAGCCAAAAAACCGAGATTATCGAAAAGGATACCGGGAACCCACAGAATGGAAATATATTCTCTATCGCTTTTTTACAGGCTATTTTTCCTGATCAGAGCGAAACCAGCGGATACACGCTATATGTAGCTGATCGAGATGGATCTAATAAAAGAAGTCTTTTTCCTAACGTGGGAGCAGCTGGTCTCAACCCGCAGAGGGTGGTTTGGTCACCATCGACGATTGAAAATGGGGGGGGATTGGCGATTGCAGTCATTTATAATGGAAATCTATGGATCATTGATTCAATTTCCGGTGCTGCTCAACAGATCACGGGAGATGGATTAACCAGCCGGGTCGATTGGAGATAGATAGCGATGAGAATATTAATTACCGGGGCAGCAGGATTTCTTGGGTCACATTTATGTGAGCGATTGTTATTCGATGGGCACGAAGTAGTCGGGATGGATAACTTTATTACCGGCAGCCCGGATAATTTAGCGCACTTATCTAGCAATCAGAATTTTTCTTTTATCAGGCATGATGTATCAGATTTCATCTTCGTCCCCGGGAAGGTAGAGGCAGTTTTGCACTTTGCTTCTCCAGCCAGCCCCAACCCGAAATCTCCATTCGGTTATGTGAATTTACCTATTCAGACGATGAAAGCCGGTGCTTTGGGGACGCATAATACGCTCGGATTAGCCAGGGTAAGCTGTTCCAGATTCTTGCTTGCCAGCACAAGCGAGATTTATGGGGATCCGCTCGAGCACCCGCAATCAGAGAGCTACTGGGGTCATGTGGACCCGATCGGTGCACGCTCGGTTTATGATGAAGCCAAGCGTTTTGCAGAAGCACTGACCATGGCTTATCACCGCTTCCACGGGATCGATACCAGGATCGTGCGAATATTTAATACTTACGGACCAAGAATGCATCTGGATGACGGAAGAGTAGTGCCTAATTTTATCCAACAGGCCCTTCGTGGCGAGCCGTTAACGGTTTATGGTGATGGACAACAAACCCGCAGCTTTTGCTACGTGGACGACCTGATTGAGGGAATCGTGAAGCTGTTGTTGTCGGAGGAGCATCTGCCGGTTAACATCGGAAATCCGGTGGAGTTGACCATGGTGGAATTTGCCAAAAAGATCAACGAGATTGTAGGGAATAAAGCAGGGATCGTGTACAAGCAAGCTGACCGCCTTGAAAGCGACCCGCAGCGCAGAAGACCGGACATTACACGGGCACGGACTATCCTGGGCTGGGAGCCGCATATTAATCTGGAGCAGGGATTGCTCAAAACCATCCCTTATTTCCGTCAGAAGCTAGGAATGGGATGACGACAATTTTGGCGAACTCGCGCGAAAGAACGCGGTTTTTTCGTTTCCTGGTCGTAGGCTTAATTGGGGCAGCGGTTGATTTTGGGTTAGAGAACTTGTTGCACCGGTTTTTTGGTTTTCCGTATGTATGGGCTGGGGCGATTTCATTTATTTGTGCCATATTAAGTAACTTTTATTGGAATCGGGTTTGGACATATCCGGATTCACGCTCCAAACCCCTAATTAGGCAGCTGTTCCAATTTGCGTTGGTGAACGTGGTTGGTTTGGCAATACGGATACCGATATTAAGATTTTTGGAACCTGTTATTACCAGGCTGTTTCAAATGCTACCGGATAACCGCTTAATCCTTCCACCTGATGTGATGGGTGAAAATCTTACCCTGGCGATTGCTGTATTGATTGTCCTTTTCTGGAACTTTTTTATCAATCGTTATTGGACCTATAGTGATGTAGAATCATGAAATATAATCGTGGTAAGGTGATTAAGTATTAAGAAAGAGTGAATTATGACCCCGGATACAACATTAGTCCCCATCTATATGACCAATGGTGATATCGGTGCTTTCCTGATCTATCCATATATATTTAACTGTGAGGGAGAGTGGATTGGTTGGATCTCGACAGACCGATTTGTTTATTCCACCCACGGGCATTATGCAGGTTGGTTGGCGGATGGACCGAGAATCTTACGGAAATTGGCCGACAGCTACACCAAGACAACAATTGACATTATTCCCCCATTTACGATGAGAATCAAACCACCGGCGATATCGCCGTTGGCACCGATGATGCCTGAATTGACATTCGGAGAGATGGACGTATTATTGGACCGACCGGATTTACTTCCGCCAGTCGACTTCGGTGAATTGCGGGAAGATATGGATTGAGCCCAGAAAAGCAAGCATATGGTTGATGAACAAACCAACGAATCCAAGGATATCAATAATTCGATCGGACCTGAGGATAAATTCAGATCTTTAAAGAATCTGATTGACCATGTATCGGGGAAAAGCTTGTCGGAATCTCAATCCCAGCAAGACAGTGGTCGGGCAGAGGTAATCCCTTTCCCATTTCTCGCCATGGTCGGCCAAGTGGAGATGAAATACGCGCTCCTGTTGGCATTGATAAATCCTGCCATTGGGGGGGTACTCCTGATTGGCCCGCGAGGAACAGGGAAAACTACGGCAGTGCGTGGATTGGTGGACCTGCTGCCTGAAATCCCGCGGAGCCTGTGCTATTATGGCTGTCTACCGGAAGATATCGAAACCGGAGGTATGGACGCAGTATGCCCGAACTGCGCCAAAAAATATGCTCTAGGTGAACCCCTGGCAGCCATGGATAAAATCCGATTAGTAGAGCTGCCGTTAAATGCCCGCATCCAGGATGTTGTTGGGGCAGCGGATGATGATGAACCGGTGCAAGAATACTTGAGGTTACACCGTGGGATATTAGCCCATGCAGACCGCAATTTGCTGCTTGTTGATGAAGTTAACCTTTTAGCAGATGACGTAATTGATGCAATATTAGATGCGGCGGCGTACGGATCCTATACCGTGAAGCGCGGAGCAAGCACCGGCACCTACCGGGCGAGATTCATGCTGATTGGTACGATGAACCCAGAGGAGGGTAGGCTGAGGCCACAAATTATGGATCGTTTTGGGCTGCGCAGCGTGGTGAGGGGGTTGGAGGATAAGGAGCAACGTTTGGATGCTTATAAAAAAGTTCAATCTTATCTTATAAACCCACGCAGGGTTATGCAGGAATATAGCGATGAAACCCGGTTGGCGCAGGCAGAAATCCAGATTGCCAGGGATCTCCTGCCTGAGGTGACCATACCGGAAAGTGTATCTGAGCAGGGATTGGAATTAATCCGCAGCCTGAAAATTGATTCATTGAGATCAGAAATAACTTTATTTGAAGCGATCAGAGCGTTAGCGGCCTTGGATAACCGAAAATTGGTGGACGCCGATGACCTGCGAGTTATAGCGCCCATGGCTTTGCGTATGCGCAGGTCAGGATTTATCGATACATATCTGACGGATCAATCCAAGGAAGACGAAGAGATTAAAAAAGTTATCGATGCGACAATTGCGAGTAAATAGTCATTGTTGAAGTAATATGAAAAAGCTATTTACAAAGAAGGAAATATTTAAGGTGAAGTCGATCCCTTTTGATCCGGCTAGCATGGCTCAGCCAGGGGATGCAAATGCATTTATCCGGAGAGGTAGCGCATATTATGCTCGCAAGGAATATGAATGTGCAGCTATTGACCTGGAAAGAGCGATAGCAATCGATAGCAGCAAAATCGATTCATTTTATACCCTGGGCATGGTCTTCAAGGCGATGCAAGAAAAAGATAAGGCGGTCGAGGCGTTCACACGAGTGCTGGAACTGATCACTGTTCAACCTGAAACCGACAAAATCAGGTGTGCCATGCTGCGCCGACTGGCTTTGGGACACATCAACGCAATCACACAAGGGGATTGGAACCTGGAGAAGGAAATATGGCAGCGAACAACATAACCCACAGAGAGCGGATCGAAAATTGTCTTAAGGGTGACACTGACCTGCGAGCACCGATAGCACTTTGGAGGCATTTCCCGGTTGATGACCAGAGCCCAGAAAGTTTGGCACAGGCGGTGCTGGAGTTCCAGAGAGAATACGATTTTGACCTGGTGAAGGTGACGCCTGCTTCGTCGTTCTGTATAAAAGATTGGGGTGTCCAGGACGAATGGAAAGGAAACCCTGAAGGAACCAGGCAATACGTCAAAAAAATCATCAATTCACCCGACGATTGGCTGGGATTACCAATCCTCGACCCGCATCAAGGTGCCCTCGGTGAGCAGCTGAAATGCCTCAAGATTGTATGTAATGAGCTAGGTGCAGGGGTGCCCGTCCTGCAAACAATCTTCAACCCGTTAGCACAAGCAAAAAACCTGGCCGGCGGAGAAACACTTCTGGTGCACCTGCGCCAATACCCGGAGGCAGTACTGGAGGGTTTACACACCATTACTGAGACAACTTGCAGATTCATTGAAGCTATCAGTGAGATAGGAATCGCGGGTATTTTTTACGCTGTGCAACATGCGAACTATCAGCTCTTATCCGAGCTAGAGTATAACCAATTTGGAAGAAGGTTTGATCTGGACGTCCTGGCAATGACAAACAATAAATGGCTGAATATGCTGCATCTGCATGGAACCAATATTATGTTCAAGGTATTCGCCGATTATCCGGTGCAGGTGATCAACTGGCACGACCGCGAGACATACCCATCGTTGGTTCAGGGAAAAGGATTATACCCGGGAGTGGTATGTGGGGGATTGCAACGTTCGCGAACGATGGAGCTAGGCACGCCGGAGCAGGTTCATGCAGAGGCTTTAGAGGCGATAACCTCCACAAGGAACCAGAGGCTCCTTCTGGGGACCGGGTGTGTCCTACAAATTACCACTCCCAGGGCGAATATCATAGCAGCGATTCGGGCAGCAAAGGGTGAGTGACCTGCGGATCATCGGGGGGAAAGCGCGCGGCCGACGGATCCGCTCTGTGCCAGGAACGACGACCCGGCCAATTACGGATAAAGTACGGGAAGCATTATTTAACATCATCGGCGCAGACATTCAGGAAGCAGCATTTTTAGATTTGTTTGCTGGCACCGGAAGCGTGGGCATTGAGGCACTGAGCAGGGGAGCAGGACACGTCTTATTCGTGGAGCTTAAACGCCAACCAATCGCCATCATCCGAGAAAACCTAAAAAGCACGGGACTACTTGAAGGCGCTGAGGTGACCCAAGCAGATGCTTTTAGCTTGCTGGAACGACCAATCGTGAATGAATTCGATTACGTATATATTGCTCCACCGCAATATAAAGGTATGTGGACACGGGCATTGCAATCTTTGGATAAAAACGTCAATTGGCTGGCGGAGGACGGCTGGGTGATCGTGCAAATCCATCCGATAGAATATCAAGTAATCGATGAAGATTCGGGTTATAAAAACCTGGTTGAGTTTGACCAACGGCATTATGGGAGCACCCTGCTGGTTTTTTACCAGAGGCAGGTGGGTGTGGCGGAAGATAGTATCCCTGCTTACGAAAGCGATTAATTAGCCTGAACTACCCCACACCCGGATTTATACACCAGGTCTCGAGCTCGTTTCTTGCCTAGTAATTACCTTATTATTAATTTAAATATCGTAAAGTCAGGGATTTGTCCGCCCCAAGGGCAACTCTTGTTTCCCAGAAGAATAGCATTTTTCTGACAAATGTGGGTAGGATTCTTAGCATAAAGCCAAGGGGATTGTCCCCATAAAATCAAAGGGATTTTTCCCCATAGAATCATTGGGATTCGGCAATGACCGTCGGAATTTAATTTGTCAGTGACCCGATCCTAATGATAGTTATATGTTCAACCACTGGACTGCCAGTCGCGGAAGATCATTGACCGGACCAATCTTGACGGTACAAGTGGGGAGCGAGTCGGTGAAAAGGCGACCATAGCGTTTGGACATAATCCGCCGGTCGAAAATGGCCACCACTCCACGATCAGATTGGGTGCGGATCAGGCGTCCAAAACCCTGGCGGAAGCGTAATATGGCCTCAGGAAGCGAGTATTCGGAGAAGGGGTCGTCGAATGTTTCCGAGCGAGCAGCGACGATCGGATCTGAAGGGACATCAAAGGGCAGCTTGACGATGACCAATACCGACAGCGCTTCGCCAGGCACGTCCACACCTTCCCAAAAGGCGCGAGTTCCAAATAACACGGCATGATCTTCGTTCTTGAAATTCTCGAGAAGAGTGCTGGCAGAGGCACCTTCACCCTGTAAATATACCTGGATACCCTTCTTTGCCAGTTGGTCCTTGACGCCGGTGTAAGTCCTTTTTAGCTGATCGTAGGAGGTAAAGAGAACCAGGGTTTTGCCTCCCGTCGCGACACAGAGATTCAGAATTCCATGCTCGATAGCGCGCTGGTGACCAGATCGATCGGACGGCTCAGGAATATCGTTGGCAATAAATAACAAGACCGAGGTTTCAAAATCAAAAGGCGAACCCACCGAAAGCTCATAGGCATCTTCTGCATTCAACCGTCCTTTGAGGTAATTAAATTCACCTCCGGCGGTTAAGGTGGCAGAGGTAAGAATAACAGACGATTTTTCATTCCATAGGTATTTCTGCATTAATGGACCGATATTCAACGGCGCAGCATTGAGGGACATCTGCCTGGCATTGGGCTGAATCTCGAACCAATAGATCGAATCGGCATGCGGCTCAAAGACCAACCCATCCAGATTATCCTGGATCTCGGTGAGGCGTAAATACAAATTCCGTAGATTTGAGATGACATCATCATCTTCCTCAGGTAAGGTATCGGTAATATCACCCAAAGCTTGCAGCATTTTGCCTATAATATCTACCAGCGGTCTAAGAGAAGTCTCACATTCTTCCCAGGCTGCCTCGACATCCGCCCAAGCGGGCTGAGTGCGTGTGGCAGGGAGAATTCGCTCCTGATGGGCATACATGCCGATGTCGTTGCCATCGCGCTGTTCGAGGAGGAACTCATCGATCGCATGGAAGAATCCCTGGGAGGTAGTTTGAAATTGGAAGGCCAGGTTGGTTGCCTGCTGGATGAAACGGTCGATGGCAGCGAAATCGGAAGGAGGAACATTTACCTGGAGAATCCCGGTCAATTTACCGAGAGCACCAGAATTCGGACCACCCAATTCTCGAATGGCACGGTCCAACATAAATTCGGTGATTTTAAAACTCAAAGCATTGGTAGTGGCTTCTTCAAGATGATGAGCTTCATCGATGATTACATAATTGTAGTCGGGCAGAACGCGGTTGCCTGTGGCAACATCGGCGAGTAGTAAAGCATGGTTGACCACTAATATATGCGACGATAAGGCAGCCTGGCGCGCACGGTGGAAAGGACAGATACCGCCACGTTTCAGGCAATTATCCGTTGTGCAGCCCTCATCATCAGCAGATAAACGTAACCAGATATCGCGCTCGATGACACCGTTGAGATTGAGCTCGTTCCGATCACCGCTGGTGGTAGTCTGCAGCCAGACCAGGACTTTTCCGAGAACACGCATCTCATCAGCGCTGTCAGGACCCCGTCGGCGGATATTCTCCAGGCGGCGGGGACAGAGATAATTCGAGCGACCTTTCATCACAGCAGCGGAAAGATTTATCCCCATGGCGGCACGTAGGTCCGGGATATCCTTATTGATCAGCTGGTCTTGCAAGGTGATGGTATTCGTCGAAACGACAACCCGTTGACCATTTTTTAAGGACCATAATGCAGCCGGCAACAAGTAAGCCATGCTTTTACCGATACCGGTGCCCGCTTCAACCAGCAGATGGCGATTTTCAGATAAGGCGCGGGTAACGGCACGCAGCATTTCGATTTGTTGGGGGCGGAACTCGTAATTGGGAAAGGACTTTGAAAAGATACCACCCTGTTCCAAGGCGGAGGCAACCTCATCAGGATCGAGAGGTGCAGGCTGAGAGTTGGGCGAGAGAGGGGTGAATTCTCTTGCGGTAAACCCTTCAAATATCGGTCCCGAATAGCCCTGCCTGATCTGCCTGGCGCTGATTGTCTCCTTTGATCTTGCACGAAGAGCATCATAGAAGAGGCCATATCCAGCCCAATCGATGCCCTCGCCCAGGTGGACGATTTCGGCAAGCACCTGCAGTGGTAATTCGACGGCGATTTCGTATAGTGATCGATAGACGGCGCATGTAACCCGTGCATCAGCTAAGGCGCGATGATTGGCGGTAAGCGGTATATTTAACGTCTGTCCGAGGGCACTCAAACCATAACGCCCTGCAGTTGGAAGCAGGACCGAGGCTATCTCATAAGTATCGCGGACGTCATTGCCCTTAAACAAACCAACTCTACGCAGAAAAGAAAGATCAAAGCCCACATTCTGACCGAGAACCGATTGATCTCCGACAAACTGGCGCAATTCTGACACTATATTTTGTATGGAAGGAGCTTCAAGAACCATATGGTCGTTAATACCGGTAAGTTGGGTGATGAACGGAGGAATCTTACGACCGGGATTGATGAGGGAGGACCATTCATCTTCAACGCGATTGATGTTGAAGCGCACAGCGCCGATCTCAATAATGGCATCCTTTTGCGGGTCGAGACCGGTGGTCTCGATATCGATGGCGACGATGGAATCCATGGGGGGGATTATACCAGTTGGGGTTACCAGATATTTGGAACAAGAACGAAACGAAAGACACTCGCTCCGCCCTCGTTCAAAGGTCAGCATTTAGGCATCAGTTATTAGCTAAATGCCAGTTATTAGTCGTGAAAACTATTTACAACCATCAAGGAAAAATATGTACAAAGCTCGTTCCCACTCATTCGAACACACAAATAAATCATGGATTGTGCCGATAATTATGTCGACCTGAAAATTGAGGACAACCGATTAGATTTCCAGCGGATGTATCTGACACAAGGGAACAAGAAGATAGCTGCACCCAGCTAAAAAGCGGAAGGCTAATGAGAATGTTGGTAGGCTGGGTTCACTATGACTAATATCAACCTTTTTTATTACAACCAAAAACGGTGATCGAGCGGTGAGATTGACACAACTCAAGAAACAGAAAAAAGAACTGTCTGATATGGGATTACAGCCAGTTCCCAGAGCTGATTTGCTAGGAACGGATTTAGGTTATGAGGCGCCAAATTCTTTTAAGATGCGGACGATATGTTTAGCTCCCTTGAGGTACAGGTCGATACGAATGTTCTCGTTCGGAGCATGAGCCTGGGAACCAGGATAACCAATCCCAGCAGATACCACGGGCAAGTGCAGGTTATGCACAAAAGCATGGTTGGGACCTGAGCCACCGCTAAATGGCACGATCTGCATGGGTACGCCGTAAATTGGACGCGCTGCTTCAACCACCAAGGCGACGAATGGCTCATCGGGATCGGTGCGGGCAGGAATTTCACCCCCGAGGAACTTGATCTTGACGTCGGGGAAACCCTTCTGATCCAGGTGTTGGCGCAAGGAGGATAGCACATGATCCGGGGTCTGGTCGGGGACGAGGCGGAAATCTACCTTGGCGGAGGCATGGGCGGGAAGGACAGTTTTTGAGCCTTCACCCTGGTAGCCTGAGGTTAATCCACAGATGGTGCAGGTAGGCTCGAATACTTCGGTGATGTGTAAGTCGACACCGCCGGTGAGATTACGCAAGAAATGGTCAATGCCGTAACGGGTAATATATTCTTCGGATGTATCTGGAAGGGCAGCAAAAAGCTCGCGATCTCGAGCACTCGGAGACTTTACCAAATCATAGTGCCCGGGCAGGCGGATGTGCTCATCCTCTCCTTTGAGTGTAGAAAGCGCCCAAACCAACCTCCATGCAGCATTGGGAAAAATAGAGCCACCCAGACCGGAATGGACGTCGATCTTAGCAGTATCGACTGATAACTCGACGTAGCAAATCCCGCGCAAGCCCAAATATTGAATTGGTACTTCATGGTGATCCACACCACCAAACTCCCAGATACAGGCCTCAGCTTTAAGTAACTCGAGGTTATCAAGCACGAAATCCTTGAGATGAAGGCTACTGATTTCCTCTTCACCTTCGATTACAAACTTGATCGTACAGGGCAGCTCGTCATCCAGGGCTAATAACGAATCGATGGCAAAGAGGCGGCTGACCAAGTGACCTTTATCGTCACTAACCCCGCGAGCAAACAGCTTGCCATCCCTCAAGGTTGGCTCGAATGGTGGACTTTCCCACAACTCCAGTGGTTCGGGAGGCTGGACGTCATAATGGTTGTAGAACAGCAAGGTTTTATCGGAACGACCCGGGCGTTCTGCATATACCACGGGAGCGCCACCGGTAGCAAATATTTGCACCAAAAAACCCCTGGCTCTAAGCATTTGGGCGGCAAGGGCAGCACATTCTGTCAAACCCCAATTTTGAGCTGCGACGCTGGGTTGGGCACAAAACCGAGATAACTCGGCAAGACTCTTATCCAAATTAGTATTTAGATATGCATCATATTGCTGCAGGTCAATCATAAAATACTCCTAATCCAATCAACGAGAAACTTTAAAAGAGCTCCACCACCATAGGCAAATGCCATCATTTTTATTGTCTCACCAATCCAGGTCCACAATAAGAACTTGCGAACCGGCATTTTCAAAGCTCCAGCCGCGGCACCGGTTACGTCGAAAAAAGGGTTTGGAACTGCTGATAGCACTAAAACGGCTAGTGCACCATTATTTTTCAGCCATTCTGACATTTTTTCGTATATTTTTACGCGTTCGATTACGGGTTGGCTGCTAAAGCCAAACAGATATCCGGTCATTTCTCCCAACGCGGCACCCGCACCAGCGGCTAATCCTACTGCCCATGGGGTTAAGGTTGACCCCATCACTGATACTGCAAGAACACCTGGTGCCGGGAAAAAGACTGTTGCATAAGCCAAAAAAGATATAACAAAGATCCCGGGATAACCATACACTGCCAGCTGGGGTGCTTTATCTGCAACCGCATAGACGAAACCAGTGATGGCAACTACGACGAGCAAAGAAAGGATGCGCGCAGCCCACCCCACCCACCCGGATTTCATACCGTTTATTGTTCCAGGATGGTCACTTCAAGCAGTTTTATCGAAGGGGAGTCACGCTTGGAAGGGTCGCGGGGAGGTATAGATAGAAGGACATCCATACCTGCGGATACCTGACCGAAGACACTATGCTTATTGTCCAACCACGGAGTTGGGACGTGTGTGATGAAAAATTGTGAACCATTGGTGTTTGGTCCAGAGTTAGCCATGGATAACACGCCTGGTTTATCATGACGCAAGCCCGGGTTGAATTCGTCCGAGAATTTATAACCAGGCCCACCCATGCCTGTACCGGTCGGATCCCCACCCTGAACCATGAAATTGGAGATCACACGGTGGAAGAAGGTATTGTTATAAAAACCCTGGCGGGCGAGGAAAACAAAATTATTGACGGTCAACGGGACCTGGTCGGCAAATAGCATTACCGTAATTTTACCCTTGCCGGTATTCAAGACGGCAGTATAGCTTTTTTTGGGATCAATTTCCAAGGCTGGTGGCTGTGACCACTGCAGGTTTGACATTATTCTATCCTTTCACGATTATGATTGATGATTACGCAACAAAGCTTCAATTCTGGCAACGACCATATCCATGGCAACTGTATTTAACCCGCCTTCGGGTATGATCACATCGGCATAGCGCTTGGAGGGTTCCACGAATTCCATGTGCATGGGGCGAACCGTCGACATATATTGGTGGATGACCGAGGCACTGGTGCGACCGCGTTCGGCAATATCACGCTCGAGGCGTCGAATAAACCGGATGTCGGCGTCAGTATCAACAAAGATCTTTACATCGAAAAGGTCCCGTAACCCCTGTTCGGCAAGAATCAGGATCCCCTCAACCAGTATGACCGGCTGAGGCTCAAGATGGATCGTTTCGGCGGTACGCGTATGGGTCTTGAAATCATACACCGGCAGCTCGATGGAATGGAAATTCTTGAGCGCCTTGATATGGGCGACGAGCAGGCTTGTTTCGAGGGAGTCGGGGTGGTCGAAATTGATCAGCGTCCGCTGGGCAGGTTCCAATTGGGCTAAATTTTTGTAATACGCATCATGGGGAAGGAGGGCAATATGACCCGCACCCACTCGGTCGATGATCACCTTAGCGACGGTTGACTTACCCGAGCCAGTGCCGCCAGCGATTCCGATTACAAGAGGGGGTGTACGATTTGGCATGTTGGAATTATACTGGAATACGACTATAGATGGTAGATAATCTACTGGAGAGATATCGATATAAAAAATTCAGACAACGCATGTGCGTTGCCTGTTGTTGAGCCACCGAAGGGAATCGAACCCTTGACCTAACGTTTACGAAACGCTTGCTCTACCGGCTGAGCTACGGTGGCAATCGGGTGAAATAAGCGACGGGATTATACCACAGCAAAGATGGGAACCTAATGGCGGAAAGCTTTACGAAAAAAGACACTGAGGCTGGAGCGGTATATTGCGCATAGCCATGTTATCCTACCATACGTGTCCTTTAGCGACTCTGGGGGGGAAGGATACCGGGGGAATGAATGTTTACGTTAGGGAAATTACCCGGCAGCTTGGTGCGATGGGTATTCATGTTGACGTGTTCACGCGATCTCAAAATGAGCACGTCCCGCATATTTTGCACGACCTGGGATATGGAAACCGTATCGTGCATATACCAGCGGGTCCAGAGTACCCTTTACCTAGAAAAGAATTGATTTCATACCTGCCGCAGTTCGTGGAAGGTATTCAAGCATTTGCATCCAGTAAGGGGATTTTTTACGACTTGATCCACAGCCACTACTGGATGTCGGGCCTGGCAGCAATCGAGCTAAAGAAGAATTGGGGCATACCAATCATCCAAATGTTCCATACGCTGGGATTGATGAAAAACCGGGTGGCACAGTCGCCGGAAGAGGTGGAAGGGGAATATCGAATTAATGGTGAGAAGGAAGTGTTGAAAGAAGCTGACAGAATCATTGCGGCAACTACGGCAGAAAGTGTGCAATTATTATGGCTCTACCAGGTTGATGAGAGCAAGGTATTAATCATTCCACCTGGAGTGGATGTATGCAAATTTTATCCGATACCTCCTGATGAAGCCAAAGAGTACATTGGTGTGCCGCCCTGCGGTAGAATGCTGCTCTTTGTGGGGAGAATGGAACCGCTGAAAGGCTTAAACGTTTTAATCGAGGCTATTGGGATCATGCGTGATAATGACGTGCTCAAAGAGAATCCATTTTGCCTGGCGATCATCGGCGGAGAGCCAGATGAGTATGGTGAGGGGGCAAATAATGAACTCAGTCGTGTAAAAGAATTATCCGGGCAGTATGGGCTGCAGGATTTGATTACCTTTTTAGGAAACAGAAGCCAAGATTCTCTGCCCTACTATTATTCAGCCGCCGAAGCGGTGGTTGTACCGTCACAATACGAGTCATTCGGAATGGTGGCGCTGGAAGCGATGGCTTGTGGGACACCGGTGGTGGCGTCGCAAATTGGAGGGTTAGCCTACCTGGTGCAAGATAGAGTGACTGGATACACCGTACCGGTTGATGATCCGAAAGAGCTGGCTGACCGAATAACTTCCCTCCTCCAAGACCCGAGCTTACGGGACAAGATGGGAAGCCAAGCCGTCAGAGTGGCACAAGATTACGCCTGGGAGAAGATTGCCGCCAAGCTTGTGCCGGTTTATGAAAGTTTGTTAGGCAATGCGGCGGGCAATCAACGATGCAACAGCTCGACGATGTGATCTGGTTGAAGAAGTCCATCCCTCAAAAAAATAAAGAATTTCCAAATCTTTTCCCGCAGGACCATCGATAAATGAATTCTGAAGCTCGGCAGGTTTCAAAAGGTAGTGTGGATCAATTTCAGGGCGAACAGCAAGCATATCCTCCGTCAGACATTCGATAAATAGTAAACCACCCTGTCTGAGTCCATGCACAACCGGAAGCCATAAATCCCGTTGAAGGTATAAAAAATTTAGGATCACGTTAAATTTATTTGAGAGGATCGTAAAGCGATCCAAATCGGCAATCACGCCCATCAATAAGGGGTGATTCTTTTTTACCGAGTTGACAGCTACGCGGGAAATATCTACTCCAACGACGCGCAAGCCATGCTGGAGAAGGAAGCCGGCATTCCCACCAAGGCCCATGGCAATATCCAGCGCTAACCCGGTGGAGGGGAGCAGATTTACATGATCTACGAGCAGGGAGTGAGGTAGATCAGACGAAGCATGCGGTTCGGATTGATATCGTAAATTCCACCTGTCGGCATCCTCCGTTGGCATGGGTTAACTTAGCCTGGACCCAGTTTTCCCCATAACCCGAAGCCTGAGCGACGTCGTTCTTCTCGCAGCTGTTGCTGGAGATGGATTTCTTTTATGTGGGATGTCTTTTCTGCGATGGCTGCCTGGAGCCAGATTTGACCTTTCTCAGCAGTAGCGAGACTGCCTGCACCGTATGCACCCGTGGCAGTATCATCATCCCAAGGTGGGTTGGCGACCAGGGCACCCCCTTCAACCCAGTCCATGTAGTAGGAAGGTGTGGCGACGAAATTGATCTCGTCAACAACCCGATCCATATGCACCAGGGATGGTTTCAGGTGGAGGATGAAGGAGGTTTCAAGCTCGCAGGCGTGACCCATACCGCCAATCCCTGACTGGCGGTATTTTTCAAGCGAGGCAATACCATCAGGACCGGAGAGATAGAGCCAGGCTGTAGCACAAAAGATGCGCCGATGGCGCTCTCCGGCATATTTAATGGCGTTGACGATAAATGAGCTGTTCCCACCGTGACCATTGAGCAGATAAAACAAGTTAAACCCACGAGAGGATAAAATATCGATTACATTTACCCAAAAATCCTCAAAAGCGCGGCCTCCTGAATTGAGAGTACCAGCAAATGAAGGGCGATGGGTACTGACACCGTATGGCATTACCGGTAACAGAGTTGCCTGTGATAGAGAAGTGTCAGCGGTGCCACGTGCGATGGCATCGATGATCAGGGTGTCGGTGGAAAGAGGTAAATGAAAGCCATGCTGCTCAGTGTGTCCGATGGGGATCAGAACCACCTTGCCGCGTTCAGCGTCAAGGGGCAGGAGATCAATTTCTGATTTTCCACCCAAAAGAGGCAAGGCGACCCAGGGTATCAGTAGGTTTAGGTTGAGACCTGGAGGAAGTAGAGCACACGCATTGGTGAAACCATCGTCATGTAAACCTGAGATGATATTGGTAATATAGTGCTCAAGGCAGTGGTCTGAAACAGCCAGACCACTACCCTGCCACCCATACGGGAACGGGGGCAGCAGATAGACAACAGGCGGGTTGCCCAATGCTTCCGATAGTCGATCTAAAGGATATCCAACACCGAGCGGCAATACCATCGGAGTGTGCCTGGGTAAGGCACTGACCTCAGGCCAGGTTAAGTCATCGTATGGCAGGAATTCGGTCATTTAATTTTAGATAATAGCTCAGCTTTTTTCTGCTGAAACTCAACCTCAGTCAATATTCCCTGAGAGCGAAGGCCAGCAAGTTTGCTGATCATCTCAGGAATATCCTTATTAAGTTCCTCAGGCTTGGTTTCCTCAGACTTAGGTTCCGGCACTTCATCAACAGCGTGTTCGAGGGAAGCTTTGGCGTTGATCAGGGCGTTTTTAAACTTGACCGGGTTATCAATGTGATTAAAGAGGTTGACGCCAATCTCACTCGCAGTCAATATCTCGATATCGCCATAGCCGAACATACGACCGATGGCAGACTGGTCCATTTTGATGTCATTTACCTTGTCGAGGGACGAATCGATCACGCTTTTATTGAAGACACCTGATATTTGCATCACGCGGAGGTTAGTGATGATGAACTGGTGGTTGGACCAGTTGAGAATATCACGGGTACCGGTGGTGATGGGGATCAATAGGAACAGGAAACCAATCAGGGTAAGAATCCACCATGCCGATGCCTGGCCATATTGGTTTACCAAGAAAATTGAACCAGCAATGGTGGCGATAAATATGATCAAGATTAAAAAGGCTTCCAAGATAATCGAACGCGCGAGGACAAACCAATGGTGGCGGGTTGCCAGGATTATTTTCTCGCGCTCACCTAAGAGACTTTGTAGATAGTGACCTGCCATTTAATTACCTCCTCATGACGAGCAAGATAGGTGATCTAGGATGGATTGAGTGTGGCTGACAATTCGTCTTTGGCTTGCTCTATCAAGCCAAAATCGGTTAGCAAATCGACGGCGGTCATGGCGAGAGCTTTGGCAGCATCGAGCATAGCGGATTTTCCTGCAGCGGAAGCACTGTACTGCTTGAACTCTAAAGTGTGCCCGGCGACCGTTTCAGGAGCAATTGCCAAATATGGGTGAATGGAAGGTACAAGGTGACTTATATCGCCCATATCCGTTGAACCCATACGTTCATTAGGATCAGGATCGACCACAATCCGACCAAGAGATTCCAGGTTGGTTCTAAACAGCCCTGCCAGAACGCGATTCGGAATTATTTCCTTGTAACCCGGTAACAGCTTGTATTCCAAACGGCAGCCGACGGTTTGAGCTCCCGACTGTGCACAATTGATGACTTTATCCACCAGGGCATCCCTGCGGTTGGCACTCAGGCTGCGAATACTAAATTCGCTGGCACAATATGCCGGGATGATATTGGCTGCTTCACCGCCCCGGGTGATAATCCCCGCAATACGATCCCTGGGACCCAGGGTTGAGCGCAGAGTGTTGACATTATTGAAGGTCAACAAAACTGCATCCAAGGCATTGATACCTTCCTCGGGGGCTGCAGCCGCATGGGAGGCTTTACCATAGAATTCAAGCTTGAGATCAGTACACGCCAGGGATTGGCGCAAGACCATATTCTTACTGGCGGGGTGAAACATCATGGCGGCATCAACATGGTTAAATACACCCGCCTCCGCTAGTAGAATCTTGCCACCATCGCCTTCTTCGGCAGGAGTACCGATCACCTGGATTTGACCAGGTAAATTCATATTTAAGGCGGCCAAAGCTGATCCAGCTCCAACAGCTGCAGCAGCGATCAAATTGTGACCACAGGCATGACCCAAACCTACCAAGGCATCATATTCTGCGAGGATAGCAATCGTTGGTCCATCACCTTGTCCAACTGTGGCTCGAAAGGCAGTCTCTAAATCGCCGATGCCTGATTCGATACGAAAACCTGAAGATGACAAGTAAGCGCATAGTAATTTACTGGCCTTATATTCCATAAATGCAGTTTCAGGTTCGTTGAAGAGGGTAGTACTTACCTCCCACAATTTCTGAGATTGTCTATCGATCTCAGAAATAATGAACTTTTTGTATTCATTCGGCATATATTGATTATACATAGAAAACCAATTGAAAGTAATTGGTAAAAAATCATATAAGATACTATAATAAGCGACATAAATTGAAGAATCCCAAAATAAATTTGATGAATGAAATGTATATGCAAACCAAGGAGGTGAATGGCGATTTATTTTTCCATCTATTTGTTGGCTTTGCTCTTTGGGTTTGTTGATACCAAATAAACATAAATATTTCAACATAATTTCGGAGGAGAATAAAATGCAACGTAAACATATTGTGTTTACAATCATGATCATCGCCACCCTCATCATGACTTCTTGTGCAGTATCACCAACGGCAACCGTGGTAACAACACAGGCTCCACCTGTCGTTCAACCGACCACAGCGCCTTCGGCAGCGCCCACTTCAGCATCAGCGACGAAGAAAGTTGCAACTTTTATTTGGACGCAGGAGTTTGACACCCTTAGCCCCATTTATACCAACATGTGGTTTGTATCAGTCGTATATCCCGCCTACTTATGCCCGTTGTGGCTATTTGATGACCAAAATGCGGCAATCCCCTATATAGTCTCCGAGATTCCATCGGCTGACAATGGCGGGATAACTAACGACGGGAAAACTTTTACGCTTAAATTAAGGAATGATGTCAAGTGGTCAGATGGTGAGCCTCTCACCTCGGCAGATGTCAAATTTACCTATGACATGATTATGTCGGATAAAAATGCTGTTAATACACGATCTCCTTATGATTCGATCGCCACATTTGAAACGCCTGACGATCAAACCATGGTTATCACCTTCAAAGATCCATTTGCGCCATGGCAAGCTACATTATTTAGTGGAACAACCAGCGGTACACCAATCATCCCGAAGCATGTTTTACAACCAGTCTTTGATTCAGCAGGAACACTCGATACGGCTGACTGGAACAAGGCGCCAACTGTAGGCTGCGGACCATTCGTTTTTAAAGAGTGGCAGTCAGGCAGTTTCGCCCGATTTGTAGCGAATGATAATTTCTTTTTAGGCCGCCCCAAGCTGGATGAGCTGTTCTTCCAATTCGTGCCGGATGATGCTTCAATGATCGCAGCCCTAGAAGCTGGTGATGGAGACATTGGCACTTTCTTTGCCTACAGCGATGTGCCACAGCTACAAAAAGCTGGAGTAACGATTTTGAACTCTTTCTCCGGATACAATGAAGGCTGGTACCTGAATATGCATGCGGAGAAGGGTAACCCTGCTCTAAAGGATATCAAGGTACGACAGGCGCTGGCATATGCCTTCAACCGCCAGAAGCTAGTTGATGACTTGCTGTTAGGTCTCACCGGTGTTGCGGCTACTGACTGGGATAAAAGCCCATGGGTTGAGCCAAGCATTACTCCATACGCCTATGATCCTGAAAAGGCTAAATCACTTCTAGCAGAAGCGGGCTGGACGGATACCAACGGCGATGGAACGGTTGATAAAGATGGTGTTGAGCTGATTCTGAAGTATGGCACCACCTCGCGCGAGGTGCGTCAGAACACCCAAGCAGTTGCGCAACAGGACCTGGCGGCTGTGGGCATTGGAACTGAGCTGCTGAGCTACAACTCTGATACTTTCTTCTTGGGGTATCAAGATAATGGTCCATCCGCAAACTTCTCACTGGATATCATCGAGTACTCAGACTCGCCAGACTTTCCAGATCCGAATACAGCCATTTGGCTGTGTTCGGATATCCCCACGGATGCGGATCCGGCTGGTACCAGCCCAACTGGACTATGCGATCCGACTCTGGATGCTTTGTTCCAAAAACAGCAGACCCAGGTTGACTTTACTCAACGCCAGCAAACCTTTTATGAGATCACCAAGTACATCTACGATAACGCTTTTTGGATTGGTATATGGCAGGATCCGGACCTGTTCGGGTTCAGTTCTCGAATGACCGGTGTAAAAATGTCAGGTGCGACACCATTCTTCAATATTGCCGAATGGGATATTAAGGGATAATCTCAGTTAGCTATATGTGCAGGCGGGGATACCGCCTGCACATATTTTTCCAAAGGTAGACATGACGCGCTACATTATCCGCCGGCTTTTGCAAGCAATTCCATTACTCTTTATCATCAGCATTATTATGTTCGTCTTGATGCAGGCGATGGGCGACCCGCTTGCTACGATGGGTGGGCGTAAGGTGACCAAACCCGAGGACCGTATCCGCTTAGCCCACCAGCTTGGTTTGGATAAACCAGTTTGTGTCCAATACGTCTACTGGCTGATCGGTAATGACTGGACTAGACCGGTAGGAGAAATTCCAAAACCGAACGCAGGTATTTTTACACCTGTCGTCCAGTGCCTGGACCCTCGGAATTACATTGATGCTGATAATCCAGGAACCAGGAAAGGCGTATTACGCGGGGATTGGGGAATTTCACTGGTCAACCGACAACCGGTTACCAAGGTAATCGGTGAGCGACTGTCGAATACACTGCTGTTGATGGTAACTGCAGAAGTGATCATCATCGCATCCGCGCTTTTGATCGGGATCTACTCAGCTTTACACCAATATACGGCTGCAGACAATATTATCACTGCGACGACCTTTATTCTTTACTCGATGCCAGTGTTCTTTTTTGCATTGCTGGCAATATATATATTTTCGGTCAATTTCAGGAGATGGGGGCTACCCTACCTGCCTACCGTGGGAATGTTTGAGCCAAGCGCCGGGCAATCACCGCAACAGGTGTTATGGCATATGGTATTACCTGTAGCCACGCTATCCTTCGGTTTTATTGCCGGTTACAGCCGTTATATCCGCAGTGCGATGCTTGAAACGCTTGGGCAGGATTATGTGCGTACCGCCAAGGCTAAGGGATTGCCTCATCCAGAGGTCATTTATATCCATGCCTTGAAGAATGCTGCTCTTCCCATTGTGACTCTCGTTGCGTTGGATTTACCCTTTTTGTTGGGGGGTGCGATCGTCACCGAGCGTATTTTTGGTTGGCCTGGGATGGGTCGATTATTTCTTGACCATGTTGAACGCTCGGATACGGCTGTCGTGATGGGCATCATGATGATGATTGCATTAGCGGTGATCATTTTTCAAATCATCGCTGATGTAACCTACGCGTGGCTTGATCCACGCATCCGCTATAAATAACGGTTTAATATGACAGATGCAACGATAGAACAACCAAAAACAGGCATCCCGAGCTTAACCCCAGACGAGCTGGAAACCCCTCCATTGTCATTGGGACAGCTCACGTGGCGGCGGTTTCGTCGACACAAGATGGCGTTATTTGGCATCATTACCTTAATATTTATCATAATCTACGCCTTCGGCGGTTCTCTTATTTACAGTGAGGCTTATTCGAATCATAATGAAACAGGCAATATGCTGCAGTCACCCACGAGAACACATTTATTTGGAACCGATACTATCGGGCGCGACATCCTGGCGCGAACCATCTATGGCGGGCAAATATCCATACTTATCGGGTTAATTGCTATGGTGGTTGAAGTCATTTTTGGCGTGAGCATTGGAGCCCTGGCAGGTTATTTCGGGGGTAAATTGGACAGCGTTTTAATGCGAATTACCGAAGCGATATTAGTCATACCACAAATATTTTTGTTACTGGTAATGGCACGGTACTTTTCATCAGCCATCCCCAATCTCAAGTTTCTTGGGCGAACTTTTAGCGGTAGTGTTCTGGTAATCATATTTGTCATCGGCATCACAAGCTGGCCTTACCTGGCGCGCCTTGTAAGAGCACAATTTCTGTCGGTAAAAGAAAATGACTATATCCTGGCAGCAAGGGCTACCGGCACATCCACCAAAGATATTATTATGCGACATGTGCTTCCCAATAGCATTGCCCCCATCATCGTATCAGCTACGCTCAGTGTTGCCGCTGCCATCACCCTGGAAGCGTATATTAGCTTTTTGGGATTGGGAGTGCGCCCGCCAACTGCAACCTGGGGGAATATGCTTGAAGGTGCATATAACTACATTGAATCTGCCTGGTGGCTTTGGTTTTTCCCTGGATTACTCATTGCCCTGATTGTTTTAAGTATTAACTTCCTGGGTGATGGTTTGCGGGATGCACTTGATCCACACAGCCGGGCGGTTTGATCAAAAGGTATCTTTAAATGGATGTAAACATAAAGCCTGAAACCCACAAAATAATTGAGATTAAAGACCTGCGAACCCGTTTTCACATCGCAGAAGGCACGGTTTATGCCGTTAACGGGGTGTCATTTCATCTTAATGAGGGCGAAACCCTCGGCGTGGTGGGTGAGAGCGGTTGTGGAAAATCAGTCACGATGATGTCACTCATGGGACTTATCCCCATACCACCCGGAGAAATAACCAGCGGGCAAGCTCTCTATCAGGGAAAGGATCTCCTTAAACTGTCCGAATCAGACATGGAGGAAATCAGGGGTAAAGAAATTGCCATGGTCTTCCAGGACCCGATGACAGCATTTAACCCGGTACTCTCCATCGGTCGGCAGCTGGGCGAACCACTGCGCGTGCATCTCGGGATGAACAAGGAGGAGATCCGAGAGCGATCGATTATGCTACTGGAACAAGTGGGTATCCCTGAGCCCGGAAACCGGCTGATGGATTACCCCCATCAATTTTCAGGAGGAATGCGCCAAAGAGCGATGATCGCCATGGCGCTATCCTGCTCACCATCCATATTGATCGCCGATGAACCAACCACTGCGTTGGATGTAACCATACAGGCTCAGATCGTTGAGCTGGTCCAATCGATCCGAACCAATCTGCATATGTCGGTGATTTGGATCACCCACGATTTGGGCGTGGTCGCGGAGATTGCAGAACGCGTTTTGGTGATGTATGCTGGATTTATCGTCGAAGAAGCCATGGTGGATGACCTGTACGAAGACTCACGCCACCCCTACACGCAGGCACTATTGGCTGCATTGCCACGAGTCGACCGGCGACGTGATAAACGATTACAATCCATTCCGGGAGCACCACCCAACTTATTAGTTGCCCCGACGGGATGTCCATTTGTGCAGCGTTGCCAGTTCGCTTTCGATCACTGCAAAATAGAGATGCCACCCCTGGTCCAAGTGGCACCTAACCATCAGGCAGCCTGTTGGCTGGATGTGACCTCTGGCGAGACAAGCTAAAATCAGGAGAAAACATTTGACTGACGCTCAATCCGCACCATCAGAAACTAACTCGCCCCTGGTGGAAGTAATCCAGCTTAAAAAATATTTTCCCATCCACCAGGGCCTGATCATCGAACGAGAGACTGGTTCGGTGAAAGCTGTCGATGGCATCACTTTCTCGATCCAACGAGGAGAAACACTCGGACTTGTAGGTGAGAGCGGGTGTGGTAAGACCACTGCCGGACGCACGATCCTTGGGCTTTACCCGATGACTGCCGGCAAAGTGGTGGTTACAGGCATTTCGCTGGTTGATGCAAATAAGCAACAAATGAAGTCTTTTCGCCAGAAAGCGCAGATTATATTCCAGGACCCCTATGCATCGCTCAACCCACGCTGGACAGTGAGCGCAATCATTGGTGAACCGCTGCGAGTGCACAACCTGCTGCCAAACCAGAAAGCCCGAGACGAGCGAGTTCACGAGCTTATGCTGAGGGTGGGTTTGAGCCCACGCCTGATCAACCGCTTTCCGCACGAGTTCTCCGGTGGTCAACGGCAGCGCATTGGCGTGGCGCGTGCCCTCGCATCCAACCCGTTGTTCATCGTTTGCGACGAGCCGATTTCTGCACTTGACGTATCGATCCAGGCGCAGGTGGTCAACTTGCTGGAAGAACTGCAGGATGAATTCACCTTGACATACCTGTTCATTGCCCATGATTTAAGTATGGTTCGCCATATCTGCGACCGAGTGGCAGTGATGTATCTGGGTATCATCGTGGAATTGTCTGAACGGAACGAATTGTATGAAAATCCACTCCATCCGTACACACAGGCACTTTTATCTGCTGTACCCATCCCGGATCCAAAACGCAACCGTGACCGGCATCGAATCATTCTTAGTGGAGAAATACCCAGTCCAATTAACCCGCCTAGCGGCTGCAGGTTTCATCCACGCTGCCCGATTGCGGTGGATCGATGCAAGGTGGATGTACCTGAATGGCGCGAGATCAGCACAGGCCACTGGGTGGCCTGCCATTTAGTACCAAATCAATCATAGCTGCAAAAGGCCAAGTGTCTTATAAAATCCGCTGGTATACCCGGTGTGTTTTATAGAAATTTATCCCCAAGTCACGCAGCTCGCGCTGCATTTTCTCGTTTTCCACCCCAATCTGGACTATTTCTGCTTCTTCGAAGCCCCCTTCGAGGATGCTTTTTTGCATTTCGCTGAATAATATTGCCGTGCCACCCAAACCGCGATAATCTTCCAGGATTCCGGTGCCGTTGATATTGACCCATTTGGTACGGCGCATTTCGAGCAATAGATCAATCCACCCAAAGGGGAAGATACGCCCACGGGTGCGCTGTACGGCGGCAGAAATATCGGGGTAAGCAAATAAAAATCCAACCGGTGCACCATCTTTCATGATCACCTTGATCAATCGAGGATCGGCAAACCATAACAACTGGTCGGCCATCGACTTCGCTTCCTCATCGGTAATGGGCATGTTATCTGAGGTGCCCTCAATCATCCCATTGTATAAGTCCTTTAAACGGGTAACCAGCTTTCGCAAATCACGGCGTGAATGGTAGCGGGCAATCGTTAGCCCGCGCCGTTGTTGTACCAACTCAGAGATGCGGTGAATTTTCTGGGGAAACTGCATGGAGGCGGATAGATAGCCTGATACAATGTCTCCATGAGAAGTAAAACCAGAAGACTCAACCAATTCGGGATAATACGGCGGGTTATACGGGATACCAAAAGCTGGGCGGTGCTCGAAACCAGCCACCAACATTCCCAATCCATCCAGCGATGAAAACCCGCGTGGACCCAACACCCGGGTTAACCCAGAATTGCGCGCCCAAGTAAAACCAGCTTCGAATAACTCACTAGAAACATCTCGATCATGTACACACTCGAACAAATAAAAGAAGGCGGTCTGTTCCTGGTTATACTCGTTGTAATGCCGGTTATTCATAACTACCAGCCGACCGACTGCTACGCCGTCAACAGTAAGAGCCAGGAAAAATGATGCCTCAGAATGCTGGTAAAAAGGATTCTTCTGGGTATCAAAAATACGCCTGGTATCGGAGAGGAGAGGGGGAACCCACTGAGGCATATCACGATATATTTTAGTTGGGAGATCAAGAAACTGCTGGGTACGGTAGCGATCTGAAGGGCTAATTTGAAGGATTTTCATACTCGCTTGTGTTATCTTTACTTAATCTATGTTGTACTTGGGGCGTTCATCCGGCTTACCAATTATTTAAATACTTCTTTACATCAACACCAGTGATCCTGCGGTTCGTGCCTCCCAAAACCGTGGTCGAGAGTCCACCAACGATATTACCCCACTTTAGGCAGCTGTCAATGGATTGCCCTTCAAACCAGGCATACAGAAAGCCAGCATTGTAATTATCGCCGGCGCCGGTGGTATCGACAGGCTCAACAGGTATGGCGGTTATGTGGATGAGATGCTGGTCGGTAAACGCCCACGAGCCATTAGCGCCATCCTTAATGACTACGAGGGGGCACAGCTCTCCAAGGAGATGAGCTGCTGGCTGAATATTTTGCTCTCCGGTCAACGTCCTGGCTTCAAGTGCGTTAGGAAGGAAGATATCACAACTCTTGATCGCCTTACGAATGGCATTACTCTGCCGGGATTTCTCGAGTATATTACCAGTAGAGGAATTCCCATCCATGACCAGGGTCATTTTTTTCGAGCGGATCAGCTTAACGGCAGGTCCGAGCAAGCTACCAGAATATAATCCGGGAACGAACAAGATCCTGGCACTAGATTTAAACAAGGCGGGCATGGCAGCAGGAACCTGAGGTTCAGGGTCGTAGTATGTAATGAAGGCGCGGTCGCCTGGATAGGTGGCAGCAGCGGTGATGCGGCGATAAGGGCGATCATGGTGAATAAATAAAGATTCGTCCAATCCTTCTTCACGGGCGCATTGTAGAGCAAAAAGGCTGAAATCATCGTTACCGAAATCTCCTGCCCAACCTACTTTCATCCCCAACCTATGCATCGAGACGGCAGAAATGAAGGCATCACCGGGGGTCATTTGAAAACCCGTCCCAACCACATCTTTCCCCAGCGTTGGCAGCTCGGGTAGACCAGAAAAAATCAAGTCCACCGAATAACTGCCAACAACAATAACGTCAAAACTTAATCCCATTTAATGAAGCTCAGGGAAGTAACCCTGGTGGCGGGTGATGTAGTCGTCCAGGATGGACCTGGCAGTGAAATAATCACGAACAAGGGGATGAATGGTGAGGGCTAGCAAAGCCTTATGATAGGAATTTTCCATTGCAGCCTCGATGGTCAAGTGTTCATACTGCTTGACCTGCTGGATCAATCCCATGCAATGCAAGGGAATATCCTCGACCTGCAATGGTTGGATATCATCATGGCTGACGACAGCGGGTACTTCAATAACGTCAAGACTTTCCATCGCGGAGATGGCACCTTGATTCGCTACGTTCAGAATCTGAACTGCCGGTTTATCTCCCACCAAGGTTTCGATCAGGTCAAGGGCAACACCGGCATAGCCTTCATCGATGATTGATGTGGAAATTTGGGGATCCAGGACCGATAAGTCGTGGGATTTACCCGTCTCAGCTACCATGTAAGTGTGACTGCGATTATCCTGGTAGGCTTTATATGCAGATAGCATCCCAGATTCATCATGTGTGCTGAACTTTTGCTTCAACTCAGCAAACAGCTTGAGATTTTCGCGGGCGACCTGCTCTCCCCGGCTTTCACCTGCATGCAGGATGTTATTTACCGCCTGGGTGAGATGATAATAATAGTATAGGTACTCATTAGGTATCAATCCCAGGCTGATGACTAGTCCAGGATCAAAAGGCAAGCCAGGTACTGAACCCGATGACTCAACCATATCGAGCAAGGTGGGCAAAAGATCTCTATCCTGGTAGATCACCCTTTTTACCCATCCGAGATGGTTTAAGCCAAAATAGTCCAGGAATACGTCGCCGGGATTTGCGCTGAGAAAAGCCGCGATCAGATGGTGCATAGTGGCTGGCTCGTCGCAGATGCCAACCACCCGCGGCCAGCTGGCATAACGGAGTACAGCTTCAGTCAGCATCCCAGCGGGATTGGCAAAATTGATCAACCAGGCGAGCGGGCAAATTTCCTGCATCAGGCTTATGTAACCCAATAGGACAGGGATTGACCGAATCCCCATGGCGAACCCGCCTGGACCGGTCGTTTCCTGGCCAAGGACTCCATGACTGAGGGGCACCCGTTCATCAATGACCCGCGACTCAATGCCTCCGACGCGGAAGGTAGTGATGACAAAATCGGCACCTTTTAAAGCCACCTCAGGATCGGTGGTTCGGGTAAGCTTAAAGTGGGTGCTTGCTGAGCGCTCGGCAGGTGCGGTAAGCGCTCCGATTAATTCGAGACGCTCTCCATCGATATCCATTAAGGAGAGCTCACTCAACCCCAACCTGTCCTGACGTTTAATCACAGCCTGGACAATCAGGGGAGTACGTACTCCACCGGCACCAATGATAGTAATTTTCATGCTAAGCCACCTCAGGAGGGGCTGACTCTTGCGTCAGACGTTCCTGATCTGCGCGGTCAGACATCTGACCTCGTAATGTGCCAATATCCTTTTTGATGAACAAGGAGGTGATGAAAAAGAAAATGGCACACAGTACCCAGGTGGTGGTGCAAATTAATAAGAATGAATTCTTTAAGGAGGTTCGATCACCGATCAGACCAGCTAAAAATGGAGCGGAAGCAGCGCCAAGAGATTCGATGAAATACTGGACGGATACGGCTGTACTGCGTACTTCCGGAAGGGTGATATCATAGACTGTGGATACCACATTAGGCGATGCAAATGGCATGAAAAAGGCAGTGCAGGCAAGTAGGACGGTGAATAAGAGCACGTTTTCATCAGGCACATTCAAGGCAAACCAGAGAAACACTGCTCCCAAGAGTACGCCCACCATCGAAACATATAAACGACCACGTTTATCGCGCTTAAAGAAGTAGTCTCCCAGGGCACCTCCTACCGGATAGCCAATTGCGAGGACTATGACGGCGATGGCCATCACAATGTACTGAGTAGTTTCGTTGAAACCCCGCTCATTTGACAGGTAATAAAATATCCATAGAGAAATAGCATTCCAAGGAAAGACGCCGAAGAACCCCTGGATAAAAAGTATAAGCAGGCTCGGTTTTCTAAACAAAGCTTTTGCAGTGTTCCAATTGAACTCGTAATGTCCCTGGATATCGATGTCTTCCATTTCAGGTTCGCTCTGACCACGAGGAACATCCTTTACCCCGAAATAAATCACCACTGACATGATAACGCCGAGCGAACCGGTGAAATAAAAAACACCTCTCCAACCGACCGCACCAGCGAGGAACAGCCCAAGCAACATACCCAACAGGTATCCCAACGGCTGAGTAAACTGGAGCACGCCATATACAATCCCGCGCATTTTTGGACCAAAATAATCGGATACCAGGCTGAAAAGACCGGGGTAGCTAGAGTCGTCGATACCGGTGGAGGAGCGAGTGACTAAAAATGCCGGATAGGTTCGGGCAATTGCATTTAGCCAGGTGGTGGCACCCCATATCAATGAAGCGAGAGCGAGTAATTTTGGACGAGAAAATCGATCAGATAAGTAACCCCAAAAGAGATAAAAAACTGCCCCGACGAACAATGCGCCTGAAGAAACCAGCCCCATCTGGGCCATGGTGATATTAAAATCCTTGATGATATTCTCAGTCAACGGACCGATCAGGAGCTTATCAGCTTGATGCAGTAATATAAAAATAAAGAATATAACGACGACAGACCAGCGGCGACGGGATTGTGATTTCATAACTCAACCTCATATTCAGTCTGGGTAATCCAATAATTTTACACTAAATCGTGATTAGTCCGTTATTATAGATGGCTGAATGGCTGGGTACCATTTTGTCAGGATGAAAAATCCCAGGATCCCTAGTAGACCGATCAAGAAACCTCCATACCAAATTGCTATCGGAGTAATGGTATCACTCAGGAAACCCCCAAGGATGGGACCAATCCCGGCAGCTGCACTCCAGGTGAGACCAGCGATGCTCATATAGCGGCCGCGCATATTGGGAGGGGCGAGCATTGCGACATAGGATAATGCTGTGGGCATGAGGATAAGCTCACCGACCGTCATAATAACCATACTGATCCAAAAACCGATGAAAGAATGACCGAGAGCGACACTCCCAACACCCAAGGTATAAAAAAACGTGCCGACCATCATTACGGGTAAGGCACGATAGCGCTTGGTGATACCGGTGACAAAAACCTGCAGAAAGACGACCATTATTGCGTTGGTAGCCGGAATAATCGCGTACAGGCTTTCGGGGACGTGGTAGATATTATTGGCATAATCAGGCATTAGAATCCAGATCATAACCGCACACATTTGCGCCAGGATGAATACGATAGCAAACGATAAAAATTGGCTATCACGTAAGACCTGGAGATAGCCCTCGACCGGCATAGTAGAACCGGCAGGTAAAGCGATTCGCTCGGGTAGCGTCTCATGGGCGAAGAATGCCAGCAAGAGACTATAAATAAGCATTCCAGCACCAGCGAAGATGAAGGTTAAGGTAAAGGATAACATAGATAATAAGCCCGCGATCAGCGGACCAATGGCGATACCAGCGTTGTTACTCATGCGGTATAAGGCATAGGCGTCCGGTCGTTTCTCGGTGGGGATCAGATCAGCCAACATGGCATCAGCGCCTACACGGTAGAGGGGGTTGAATGCGCCGTTCAATGCCATCAAAATGGCAAAATCGAGATAGCTGTTGGCACTCCCCATGAAAAAGTACACCAGACCATTGCCTGCGAGGCTGAAGACCATGACCCACTTCCGCCCAACGCGGTCTGTGACTGGACCGGCGATCAGAGCGGTGATCACACTGGTGGAAGCAAAGATCGTAAACAAGCTGGCTGCCTGGGTGACCGGCATCTCGACGCGCTGCCTGACATAGATCATTAAGAACGGCCATATCATGGATGAGCCGATCGTGCTGATTAGCATCCCCCAGAACATGAGTTTGAATTGTTTAGGATATTCTTTTAATAATAGTAAGGGGTTGGTGAGCACAAGCATTCCTAAGCGATAGATTTAAAATAAGGCACCATCGACCCGTAAACCATAGGATTTTGCGAGCAGCTCTACAGGGTGAATGGCTGGTTTACCTGTGGCATGGGTAATCTGCCAGCGGCAAGTCTCACTGTCACAAATTACTACCGGGCTATTCTCCAGGCGAGTGGATATGAAATCAAATAGTGACTTTCCGACAGCCATCGAAATATCATATTTCTCGGCTTTATAGCCATAAGTGCCTGCAATCCCACAACATACCGCATGAGAATCCAGGATATCAAGGCCGGGGATAAAACCCAGGAGCTGTTGACCTGGAGCTCCCAGGCGGTGGGCACGATACTGACAGGGAGCATGGTATCCGAGGGTGAGCGGGATGGGATTGAGATCCAGGCTGAGCGAACCTTGATCATTCAAGTTCAGCAAGAATTCATTGAAGTCATAGGTGGATCGAGCAACCAGGCGTGTAGCATCGTCATGCATATCCAGTAAATCGGGAGCCTCTTCCTTGAGGGTGAGGGTGCAGCTGGTTGAAGTGCCAATTATGGGAATACCTATTCGGGCATACTCGACCAGATGATTGACATTGCTCTGATGATAGCGTTGGGCGGCTCGGAACTCGCCATTGGATAATAACGGTAGACCACAGCAATTTTGTGGTGGAACGATGACTTCAAAGCCGTTGAGCTCGAGCACCGCAACAGCTGCCCGACCAACACGGGGCTCGTAATACTGTGTTGAACATCCGTGGAAATAGACGACTTTTTTAGCTGCCCGTAATGGATTTGGACGGTGGCGAAACCAGTCGGTAAATGATTGACGATTGAATTGAGGCAACGGGGCAGATTGATGGATGGCCAGGGCAAATTCAGCAAATAGGCGGGCAGGTTTGAGGTTGAGCAAGCGGTTAGCGATAGGTGCGACTGGATGGGCAAGCTTCCCGAGAAGCTCAGGACGGCCGAGGAGATTATTCCGTAAGCGACGATGCAAGGGAAGATTCCCACCGGCAACCCAGGCTGCCCTGGCGCGTGCATTCAATTCAGCAATTTTCACGCCATTCGGGCAAACCATATTACACACCCGGCAGCCACTGCAGTAGTCAACCGACTGGTCTGGAGAAACCTGTCCGGGCATACGGAAGCGGGCTGCCTGGGGACCCTCGTATTTCGGACCTGGGAAACAGTCGGTTACTGCCGCGACTGGACAGGCAGTGGTGCAGATCGTGCATTTAATACACTGGTCGATCGAAAGCTCGGGCGAGCCAATTTTTTCAGACTGCAACGACTTCTGGCCGTTCATATCAACCACTGAGCTCATCGCCTCGACCTTTCTGTAATAATCTCAGCGACCTTAAAACCCGTTGCCAGTGCGGTTCCTTCCTGAGAGCGCTCACGGATTGGATCACAATTTCCCAGGCAGGCGCCAACTGCGTGTAGGTTCGTAAAAATTACCTTGCCTGTATCGTCGAGAGGTTGAAATTCAGCGTCCGTTTGGATACCTTTGTGGAAGATTGGATGACCCTGGGAGTCAAGAAACCTTTGGCTGAACCAGCGGGTAGAATGTTGAGGAGTGATCAACGGCAGGTTGAATATAGTCTCTTGCGCATAGTCATGATTGAATGAGATTCCACCACCAAGGATACCCCCGGTGGCTAGGACATAGGTTTTTGCGTGGTGGGATTTACGACGGGCAGATGCTTCAGACCACAAAGTGTGGATAACTTTCCCATCTGAACCAGCCTCGATCACCGGCATACCCAGATTGACACTACCATGGTTCTCTTCGATGGCAGAAATCAATAGTCTCTGCAAGCGGATACCAGGTATTGAGGGTGGTAAACCCGGAATTTCAAACACCGGTAAGCCAAGAGCTGTTTCCAGATGTTCCAGGACTTCCATTGAATGGTCGATGCCCAGCACTGCAGGGAAACCTATCCGTTTGACCCCGCCAAGCCTGTATTTAAGGGCGGAAATGACTTCCTGGCGGAATTGCGGGTCATCGAACAGGCGGGCAATAACCATTGAGGTTAGGTACTTACGCTCTCGCAACGCAGGCAGGTCTAAGGTGATATCCGAAGCCAGGATACCCTGGGCATTCAAATTTGCGGAAACCAGAGCGGGGAAAAAGTCGTAAAATCGGTCCAGACCGACGATCAACATGGGAGAACGCAACGATGCATCTCCGGCGACCATCGTTGCGGGGACCAAACAGCTAGGACGAAGCGTGCCAAGGGAGGTGGGCAGAAGAATATTCGCCTCAAGCGAGCCATGGAAGGGATAATTGGAAGCTTCACACAATGCTTTGAATGATTGAAGTGCGTTATCCAGAGTGGTTATCCCTGACTTGGCGTAAGGATGGTCAGGGTTGGATCTGACCACCTGTGACAATGACTGGCTGGGTGAAGCAACTGGTTTTTGATAATCGGAAGGTTGGCAGCCTAATACATCGATACAACCTGCGCTCCAATATGTTGCACCCCAGCCGCGAGTGAGAACACTAACTTTATTTCCCAACAATCCTACTTGCCAGGCGGTGATCAAACCCGATAAGCCTGCCCCGACCACAATGACATCAGGTAGGGATTTCACTGATGGCGTAGGAGTGATCGGATATGAAAATACAGAGTGCGAAGGGATCGGATTAATGGCTTCTACTGGGGTATATTCATCGGCTGCCAGCCTGGTAGCAGGGTCACCTGGAAGAGCGGTGACATTAAGCACATCGACATATATGAGCTCGGTCAGGCGTGCCTGGCGCAGCTGCTGACCAGACAATATGGGCATATCACCCTTCCAACGCTCTTGCAGGAAATCTCGCAGGCTGGCGTTGGTCAGGTGAACATCCGGATGGCGAAGAGCGTGCAACAACCCAACAGCTCGAAAAGCGCAAAAGGCGCCCTGACATGGACCCATGCCGAGGCGTGTTCCCCGGCGTATATCGTCCAATGTGGCGGCATTCGAGGTGATGATTGCTTGTTCGACGTCTTGATGGGTGACCAGCTCACATTCACAAAGCAGCTCGCCATAAGTTGAATTATGCTCGATTTTTTTCAGACGATCACCCAGGGAAGGATGGATCGGTGTTGTGGTGTGGGTAGATGGTAATGGTTCGAGATGGGTACGGCATGGTCGGTCGATTATTTTTTTTTGGCACACTAGGTCTACGGTCACCTGCGCCATCTTTCGAAAAGTGGTCCACTTGCCGCCCGAGATGGTGAGCAATCCCTCCACGCCATCACGCTCCGCATGATCGAGCAAGACGAAAGAGCGACTGATAGCCCGATCACTGCTGGAAGAATTATCCTGAACCAAAGGACGCACTCCAGCCCAGGCGCGCAATATACGGAATTGCTTAAAGCCCGGTATGATAACTTCACCTTCATCCAGCATTAAACGGATTTCCCAGGGTTCAATCGAAATGTGATCTGGGTCTGTGGTCCGGACGTCGGTGGTGCCCATTACGGCAACCGTGTGAGTGGGGACTAAAATGTCGCCATCGGAAGGAGGTCTGCAGCGATTAATGACGGTATTTACCACTCGATGGTTCAATGCCAACATGGTTCCTTTTCCGGGGACCATTTTTAGGTCTATCCCGGCCGAGCGAGCGATTTTACCTGCCCAGGGACCGGAAGCGTTGATAACCAGGCTGGCATCGACCTGGATATATTCGTCTTTGATCAGGCCACGACAGACAGCGCCTACCACAGTGGTCTGCCCGGTAGGAGAACCTGTAGAGACGATGAGGTGGTCGACTTCGTGATAAGTAAGGACTATGCCTCCATACTCATGGGCGGCTTCGGCGGTCAGACTGGCAGCCAGGAACGAATCAGCCGATGCATCTGGCACGCGGAAACAGGCTTGAATCTTCGGATCGAGTAATGGTTCTTGTTCCAGCATTTGATGGATGGGAATTTCGTCTACGGGGATGCCTGCATCCCGGCAACCAGTGAGAAATTGGGGAACGTAAGAAGGATCATCATGAGGGGTCAAGATAAAATAACCCCCGGTATCTTCGATACATTGAGGCATGATCCGGCGGAGTATCTGGTTTTCTTCGTAGCACTCCCTGGCGGCATGGGGGTCTGCGACAGAATAACGGGCACCACTATGCAACAATCCGTGATATCGACCGGTGGTGCCATAAGCCAAGTCACGCCGTTCAACTAGCAGGCATTTGAAACCGCGCATGGCAAGATCACGGAGAACACCCGTACCGGTAGAACCTCCGCCGATCACCAGGATATCTGTTTGGATAGAGCGCATTCGATTGCCTCAGGATGAATATTGGAAAGTAACAAGCCTTTTAGCCTACAACAAAATTGAACCTAGTCATTGACCCAGTCGAAAGTCCTTTCAACTGCTTTTAACCAGCTTTGATAGAGAGCATCCCTGTGAACTGCATCCATATGCGGTTCCCAGATCTGACTGACTTGCCAATTCTGACGGAGATCATCAAAGCTGCCCCAAAAACCGACTGCCAACCCAGCAGCATAGGCAGCGCCCAGAGCGGTAGTTTCGGCGACTTTAGGGCGCACAACAGGCACTCCGAGCAGATCTGCCTGGAACTGCATTAGCAGCTCATTATAGACCATACCGCCATCAACTTTAAGGATTGAAAGGCGCACACCAGAATCCTGTTCCATGGCGTCCAATACTTCACGGGTTTGGTAAGCTGTAGCTTCAAGAACTGCACGCGCCAGATGCCCTTTATTGGCGTAGCGGGTGAGACCAACAATAACCCCACGAGCGTCTGAGCGCCAGTAAGGGGCGAAGAGCCCAGAAAATGCGGGGACAAAATAAACCCCACCGTTATCGTCAACGGTTTTGGCAAGAATTTCGATATCCGATGATTTATCGATCAAACCGAGGTTGTCGCGCATCCACTGGACGAGTGCCCCTGTGATGGCAATCGATCCCTCCAGGGCGTAGCTCGGTGGAGATGAACCGATTTGATAGGCGAGAGTGGTTAACAACCCTTTGGTGGAATGAATGGCGGTTGTACCAGTGTTGAGGAGCATAAAACAGCCTGTGCCGTAAGTATTTTTGGCCTCCCCCGGGTTAAAACAAGCCTGTCCCAGCAGGGCGGCCTGCTGATCTCCGAGGTCACCGCAAATAGGGATGACTTCCATAAATGGGCCTGCGTTTGTGGTTGTGCCATAGGCGCTCCGCTCACTGGAGGAAACAATTCGGGGCAGCATGGTGCGAGGAATATTAAAAATTTCGAGAATTTCGTCGTCCCAATCCAGAGTCTCCAGGTTCATCATCATGGTGCGGCTGGCATTGGTGACATCGGTGACGTGGACTCCCTTATGAGGACCACCAGTCAGCCACCATATTAGCCAGCTGTCAATATTGCCGAATAAGGCGTCCCCATTATCAGCTGCAGATCGGACCTGGTAATTATTCTCTAGTAGCCACCTGATCTTTGGACCGGAAAAATATGTGGCAAGAGGTAAACCCACCTTAGACCTGAAACGATCCTGACCACCTATCATGGCTAACTCATCGCACAGCTGGCGAGTGCGGGTATCCTGCCAGACGATGGCATTATAGTAGGGGGCTCCGGTGTTGCGGTCCCATACAACGGTGGTTTCACGCTGGTTAGTGACTCCGATCGAGATGATATCTCCGCGACCAACCCCCGTGATTGTGAGCGCTTCCTGGATTACCTCCTGGGTACGCTGCCAGATCTCTATGGGGTCGTGCTCCACCCAACCTGGCTGGGGGTAAATCTGGCGATGTTCACGCTGGGAGGCGCAAATCACCGTGCCATGATGGTCAAAGAGGATACAGCGTGTGCTTGTCGTCCCCTGGTCAATTGCAGCAATATATTGAGTCATTGATACTTAATGGCTATGGACTGGTGAGCTTTTGGAATCCATCAGCAAGCTGAGTTTTTTCTGCAGCAGATAATTTAGCATTGGCGTGCATCAAGAGGTATTGGAAAGGCGGCATTTCTCCTTCACTTACCGCAGAAGCTAACTCGCCGGGTTCACGGATGCGATTATTTTGCCAGTCAGAAAAGTTGAGTCTTTTACGACCATCAACTACATCGCGATATACCAGCCATGATACAGGAGCGATGTTCGAGTACCAAGGCCACACAGTCTCATTGCTATGGCAGTCAAAGCAGGCGCGTTGAGCCAAGTCTCGGGTTTGCTGGCTATCCCACACCGGCTCGCTGACTATTGGAGGATTGGTGTGATCCTTACCATATGGAATAAATTGGATTAGCACGAAGCAGGCGATAGCGACAAAAACGATGATCCCGATGATTTTTAGGATACGTTTAGACATGGTTAAATCTTATTTTCTCCTCAGTATTCGATTAGTTAACTTCCTGCTAGATACTCGAGAATGCTTAACTATATTTTCGAAGATGTAAACTTAAATATTTAGCTATATCCATTGGGATTTTGTGATTGCCAGCGCCAGGCATCCTGGCACATGTCATCCAGGGACTTTTGGGCATACCAACCCAATTCTAAATTAGCTTTGGTTGGGTCGGCATACGAGGTTGGAACATCACCAGGACGTCGATCAAATATTTGATACGGGATCTTTCTCCGGCAAGTTTTTTCAAAGGCATTGATCACCTCCATGACACTATGCCCCTGGCCTGTGCCTAGGTTATACGTCACCAAACCGGGTTTCGGTATAAGCTTTTCTAAGGCTTTGATGTGACCGTAAGCCAAATCCATGACGTGGATATAATCCCTTACCCCTGTTCCATCTGGTGTTGGATAGTCATCCCCCCAGACACGCACAAAGGGGTGCCGTCCGACCGCCACCTGGGCAACGTATGGCATGAGGTTGTTAGGGATACCGTTGGGATCTTCACCGATCTGGCCACTCGGGTGCGCACCGACGGGATTGAAGTAGCGCAGTATGGCGATATTCCAATTTGGTTCAGCATGAAATAGATCCCGCAGGATATCCTCGATGATTAACTTTGTGCGGCCATAAGGATTGATCGCCGATAGGGGGAAATCTTCCTTGAGCGGAACAACTTTCACATCGCCGTACACCGTGGCGGAAGAGCTAAAGACAATACTATTTACTGCGTGCTGTTTCATCACTTCCAATAAAACCAAGGTACCTGAGACATTATTGTGAAAGTATTGAAGCGGCATATTAACCGATTCCCCAACGGCTTTAAAGCCTGCAAAATGGATAACTGCCTGTACCGGATTCCTTTCGAAGATGGTACTTAGCGCTTCGCGGTCCAGTATGTTAGCCTGATAAAAGCTTAACTTTTTTCCAGCAAGCAGCTCGACTCTGTCGAGGGAGACCTGCTTGCTGTTGCTGAGGTTATCGACAACGATGACATCGTAGCCATGATTGAGCAGCTCGAAGCAGGTGTGGCTGCCGATATAACCTGCACCTCCGGTGACGAGAATATTCATTTGTAATCCTCCCTGGGCGGAAAAAATGTATCCACGATGATGGATGGCTCGAGAATATGGACCCCATGAGGGATGCTCGCTGGGGCAGAATAGCTATCTCCCTTCTTTAGCTCGAATTTTTGGTTATCAATGGTCATCTCTACACGACCATCAACCACGTAACCAACTTGCTGATGGGGATGGGTGTGGATAGGGACCTCGACGTGGGCTTCAAATGTGAACTCACACAACATGAGCGATTCAGTCTGTGCCAAAGTCCGGCGGGTCAACCCAGGCAGAACCTGCACTGGTATAGCGTTTTTATTGAGGAATATCATGATCAATCCTCCATTATGCCAGCGAATTTCCGATCAAAATTGGTTGCGAATTGCGCGAAGATTGATAGAGGGCAAGGATGGTTTTAATATTGTTGCGGCTTTCAACCAGGCTGATGCGAGGTAAATTACCTTCGAGGACTGCATTTTCCATGTCCTCGATCTCACCTTGATATAGCTCTTGACCTTTGATCTCAACAGAGCGTTCCTTCCCGTTAATTTGGACGGCGATGTGGGTGGATTTACTTGGTTTAAAAGGATCGGGGATGGTTATCCTTCCTTTATCACCGATAATTTCCATTCCAACCCTGGGCTCGGTGATGAAACTGCACTCAAACTGAGATATCTCGCTACCAGGGAAATGCAGCTGACCCGCAAATAAAACATCGATCCCGGTGGGTCCGGTTACCTGGCGACCATACACTTCATACGGTGGCGAGCCAGTCAGAAAGTTGGAATATCCTACTGGATAGCAGCCTACGTCCCATAGGGCACCACCACCCAGGGAGGGATCGAAACGTATATCGGACGGGCGGGTATTGGTGTAACAGAATGAGCCGCGAATCAGCTGCAGGTTGCCGATTTGACCATTATCCAACATTTCCTTTATCAATAAGGTCTGAGGGTGGTGGCGGTACATAAACGCTTCAGTAATTACCAGACTTGCAACCTTGGCAGTTTTTGTGACAGCGTCGACTTCCTCGAGGCTGATCGCCAACGGTTTTTCACATAGCACATGCTTGCCCATTTGGAGGGCTTTTATGGACCATTCAGCATGCAGGCTGTTTGGCAGTGATATATAAACTACATTAATTTGCGGATCAGCCAACATGGTTTCATAACTGGGGAAAAAACGTGGAATACCCCACTGAGCTGCGTATTCAGATGCTTTTTCTTCAGTGCGGCTGGCAACGGCTACCAGCTGGCTTTTTTTTGACGAACGCATAGGAGCAATTACTGCCCGGTTAATGCGTGCTGTACCCAATAAACCCCATTTGAGGGGTGCATGATCAGCCATTGATCTCAATTATACCCGCCAAGCATAGGTTTCAACCCCATTTGAGTATAATAACGGGCATATGGCACTTTCAACTTTACTTGCGCATTGGAGATCGGATCCACAGGTGGGACCAAACCTGATCGAATGGCGCATCCTACCCGGGAAGAAGGCAAGCATTGCTCCATTTCCGCCCGAAATACATCCTGCGCTCAGGGAGGCATTGGAAACACGCGGTATACAGTCGCTCTATACGCACCAGGCAGATTCATACCGAAGTATCCGGGAGGGGAAAAACATCGTGGTTGTGACGGGCACTGCCAGTGGAAAAACGTTGTGCTACAACCTGCCGGTGCTCGACAGCATGTTGAAGGAGGGCGATTCTACCGCGCTGTATATCTTCCCGACCAAAGCATTATCGCAAGACCAATTTGCATTGTTGAAATCAATTACTATACAGATGGCAGCATACAATCATCTCAACGATACGCTAGACCACGCGGGAGATAGCATCAAGTGCGCGATTTACGATGGAGATACCCCTACGAGTGTGCGTCCGTCGATCAGAACCCAGGCACGATTAATCCTTACCAACCCAGATATGCTGCATACGGGAATCCTACCTCATCATACGGGATGGGCACAATTTTTCAGGGGACTCCGGTTTGTGGTGATCGATGAAATACATACTTACCGGGGAGTATTTGGATCGCATGTGGCCAACGTAATGCGCCGGTTGAAGCGGATTGCGAAATTTTATGGAGCGGAACCACAATTCATTCTTACCTCGGCTACCATTGGCAACCCGGATGAGTTGGGTATGCGGATGATTAATGAATCGGTGACACTGATCGACCAGGATGGAGCAGAAAAAGGCGAGAAACATTTTTTGATCTACAACCCACCCATCATCGACAAAAGCCTGGGATTGCGCAAGAGTGCCATCCAAGCAGGAGTCAACCTAGCTGAGGATATGCTGGCGTATGACCTACAGACGATCGTTTTCAGCCGTGCAAGACGGACTGTCGAAGTCATCCTGACCTATCTACGGGAACAAACCAACAGCTCCAGCTTAAAGCGGTTGCATGGCAAAGGGAAAGCAGAGGATATTATACGGGGGTACCGCTCGGGATACTTACCCGAACAGCGCAGAGTGATCGAGGAAGGCTTGCGCAAGGGAGTTGTGCGAGTGGTCGTGGCGACGAACGCACTTGAGTTGGGGATTGATATTGGTGGTATGGAGGCATCCCTGCTGGTAGGCTACCCAGGGACGATCGCTGCCACCTGGCAGCAGGCTGGACGATCGGGACGGGGAGAAAAATCATCCCTGGCAGTTTTGGTGACCTCACCGAACCCCCTTGACCAATATTTAGCCCAGCATCCTGATTATTTTTTTAGCCAGTCTCCAGAGCACGGGATGATCAATCCTGAAAATCTGCTTATTCTATTGGGACATTTGCGCTGCGCTGCTTTCGAGCTGCCTTTCACTGATGGAGAGATATTTGGCTCAATCAACCCGGCAGACATGCGGGAAATGATGGAATTCCTGCAAAGTGAGGGGGTGGTGCACCGCTCGGGAAGTAAATATTTTTGGATGGCAGATAAATACCCGGCGCAAAATGTATCCCTGCGCAGTGCATCGACCGATACTGTGGTACTCCAGGCGCCGATTGATAGCGTAGATAGTGGGAGCTTTATGCGGACGATTGGTGAAGTGGATGCGTCCAGCAGCTTGTGGATGACTCACCCCGGGGCTGTCTATATGCATGAGGGGACGACTTATCTGGTGAATGCCCTCGACCTGGAACATCACGTAGCCACGCTTGAGCCTAGTAATGTCGATTACTATACCGAACCACGCAGAGAGGTCACTGTGCAGCAACTGGAGAAAAAGTATGAAGCGGATGTGCCAGGAGGTATAAAGGCATACGGGGAATTGCAAGTTACATCGCAAGTGATCGGTTATCGCAAGATCAGGTGGCACACCAATGAAACCCTGGGAGTTGAGAACCTGGATCTACCCCCATCTGAACTCGCCACGACCGGATACTGGTTAGCTTTAGTGGATGTTACAGTTGACAAACTAAAAGACGAGGGCTTTTGGTCAAATTCGCCCAATAATTATGGGCCTAATTGGATGAAACAACGCGACCTGGCGAGGGCACGTGATGGTTTTAGATGCCAGGTGTGCGGCCAACCGGAGGGAGATAAGGCGCACCACGTACACCATAGGATTCCATTCAGAATGTTTGAGACCCCAGAGCAGGCCAACCAGCTTGCGAACCTGATCACGGTGTGTAATTCATGCCACCGGAAAATCGAAACGGCAGTAAGGGTAAGGAGCGGATTGGCGGGATTAGCATTTACACTGGGAAACCTGGCTCCGTTGTTCTTGATGTGTGACATTGGTGACCTGGGTATCCATTCCGACCCACAGTCAACGCTGGCAGATGGTAAGCCAGCGGTGATCCTATATGACCTGATTCCTGGCGGGATCGGCTTGAGCGAGCGACTGTATGACATCCATGAGAACTTGATGATGAGAGGGCGAGAATTAGTTGAAGCATGTGGGTGTGAGGACGGCTGCCCATCGTGCGTTGGACCGGGGGGAGAGGGAGGATCTGGAGGTAAACGGGAAACCCTGGCTCTCCTTAAAGAATTAGCCAAGTAATGATGAGAAAAGGCGGCCGTAATTAGAAGAAAAGTGACTTTGCAAAGATAGTCGTGAAACCAGGATACGTGGACAGCTCGATATATTTAACCTGTTTTGCTATGTTTTCAGCTACGGTCCGATGACCCTGCGATAACAACATCTGCCTGGCACCTGCACCAGCAGCATTGCCAACCTGCTTAAACCAACCAATGGGGAGTGAGGGGAACATCCCAATTTGAATGGCACTGGGAATATTAATATAGGTACCAAAAGCTCCAGCAATGATAAATTCTTCAATTTCTTTAGCCGGTATCCCGGCAACTTCTAATAGAACCTCGATGCCGGTACGGATGGCACCCTTGGCGAGCTGGATCTCGTTGATATCCTTACGCGTAATCACCAGGTCTTGACCTGTACCACTTTTCGTATTGTCGATGAGAAGGAAATATTGGCTATTGTCATCCTGTATGACGAGCGGATGCGACCGATTCAACGACCCTCGATGATCCATGGCACCCATCTGCTGCATACAGGCGAGAGAATCAAGGATGCCAGAACCACAAATGCCGATTGGAGATACATTATCAATCGTTTGTGTGCGCAACTCTCCTTGGATCACTTGCACTCGTTCGATGGCACCGGATGCGGCGCGCATGCCTGCCTTGATATGGGCGCCTTCAAAGGCAGGTCCTGAAGCGCAAGAGCAGGAAATGATCTGGCCATCATGAACCAAGGAGATCTCTGTATTAGTGCCAATATCCAGGGCTAGTGTAGTTTTGGTCGGTGAGGGGATTCCTGTGGCAAGCAGCATAGCGACATGGTCGGCTCCGACGTAGCCGGCAATGTTAGGCGGAAGATAGATTTTTGCTCCAGGAGAGATCTCGAGACCGATACGTTCCGCGTCGATTTCCAATGACTCGCTGACGGCAGGGACGTAAGGGGCTAAACCAAGCTGGAGTACAGGCAATCCGGCAAAGAGATGATGCATGGCGGTATTCCCAACTACGACAGCTTCGACTATCTGTTCAGATGATACCCGCTGATCCGGTGTGTTTGCCTGCTCGCATAGCTGATGGATGAGCTGATTTAGGGTTTCGACCAACCTGCGCTGAAGGATAATCCTTCCATTGGGAGTATTAGTGGAATAACTGATGCGGCTGATAACATCTTCACCGAAGGCGGTCTGGGGATTCATGGCACCGGCTTGGGCAAGGAGGGCACCGGTGCCCAAATCACACAAATATGCAGCTAGCTTGGTAGTACCAATGTCGATTGCCAGCCCCAAAAGCTGCTTAAACGGGGGTAAAATAGAAATAATTGAACCCTTGCGCATAGCCAAAGTTAAATGCCAGCTGTATTGCCGCAACAGGGGTGAAATTTGATCAAGTACAGGCGGAGTGAAGGTAAAAGGTGGATTTTCTCCGGCTAGGATGAGCGAATCAACCACACGGGTGCTGTCGGACCGGAGATCGGTGATGGATGGCTCAGGAAGTTCAAGATCGATGGGAACAACGGCTGGATCTATCGGTACCGCAAGAGACTGGCCCTCAATCTGAAGGCGTTGGGGAGCGGTTAGCGATTCGGGTGGAATTTCAATGGTCAGGTCACTCTGCGGGCTTACCTGGCAAGCCAAGCGATAGCCTGAATTGAGTTCGGAAGTCGTGAATATGGCCTGTTCTTCAAGGGTTATTGGAGTGAGATTACCAGTAATCAAGCGGATTTTACAGCTGTTGCAGCTGCCTATACCACCGCAGATGGAAGCAATATCGATACCTGCCGCTTGAGCGGCACTGAGAAGTGTCTGCGCTGCGCCAACAACAACCCTTCTCCCGATGGGCTGAAAATTTACCGTATATTGATGTTCACTTGGCATAATGGTTTTGGTATTTACACACACCCTTCAGGCTGCAATAATCACAAGATGTTCCAACAGCAGATACCTCCACCCCTACACCTAACACCATGGACAGAGATTTATTAGGGGACATCATACACGATTCATTGAGCGTCACCTGGATGACTTCACTGTCGAGCAAAGTGAAGATTTGTGGCTGACCCTGATCCACCGGCCAGCCAACCATTCCCGGGTTCAACGGCATGGTGGTGTTCAAGCCTACGGATTTAACCCGGTCCTCGAAGTAATTGCATGCCTGGATTGCCAAGCTCTCAACCGCAGCCGAACCAACGCCGTCCAGGGCTACCGCAAGCGAAGGATTGACCTTGAATAAGGTGGATACCATTTCGTCGAGCAGGCTGCCTATGGTACAGACCATAACAATGACTGATTGGGAACGGGCAAGATGCTGGACAACCAGCTGACCAGAAAGTGATGGCTTCCTCGAGTTTACTGAGGGAGCATCCAGCTCAAGACGCTCATGGACAAGACCTTTGACGGGATACTCTTCATATAAAACCTTTGGCTGAACCAGGTGAGTCCCCCTTGCGATGGCATCCTCGGTTATTTTTACCAGGGATGGACGTCGCAGCTTTATCGCCTGTGGATCGGCACCCTGAGAGCGTAAAACTTCATCGGAGTTTAATGAGATTTCCCAATGATTCAATATTGGCATAATTAATATCTATAATCCTCTATGGTTCTGCCTGTAGTAGTAAACATGTCAATTTGCCATTGATGGCAGAAGCCTTCTCATCGCAGTAATAAATTGCTCAAGATCGTTCTCAGAATTATAACCCTGGACGGATAAGCGCAGAAAATGACGACCATTCCAGTCGATGCATGGAATTTCGATCCTGAACTCATTATAGAGACGTTTCTTCAATTCATCTAAATTGCTCACGTGGGGGATGGGAATGGTACCCATCTGGTGATATAAATCTGAGTCCAATGGATATAGGGGTGCCAGACCGGTCAGTTCACACATATGTTCAATTGTGCTGTGGAGGAGGCGATGGCATCTGACCTGAACATCCTCCCAGCGATTGGCGTTCATAAATTCTATCGCTGCAGGAACGGATAGTGCAGCGGACGGGTCTTTAGTGCCGGTCCATTGAAGGAGATCAATAAATTTGGAGTCACGCGGGTCGGTATACCTGGATTGATAGCCCCAGCTAACGATCAAAGGCTCAACCAGCGGTTGAACATCGGGTGCAGCATATAAAAAACCCACTCCTTTTGGGCTAAGCATCCACTTATGGCAGTTGCCGGTATAAAAGTCTGCCTGGAGGGAGGGTAGATCAAGGAGGATCTGCCCTGGTGCGTGTGCACCGTCAATGACCGTGATGATCCCTGCAGATCGAGCACGCTGGCAAATTGCTTGAACTGGCATGGTCAGCGAAGTGGGCGAAGTGATATGGCTGATAAAAATTACCCTGGTCCGAGGGGTTACGGCCTGCCAAAATTGATCGACTACCTCTTCGGAGGTGGTAATGGGCAGCTGGATCGACTGCTGCCGGTAGATGGAACCATTCTGTTGGCAGATAAAATCCCAGACGAAATTGCAGGCTCCGTATTCGTGATCGGTGGTTAGGATTTCGTCACCCGGTGCGAGGTGCAGTGAGCGTGCGATGATATTAACTCCATGAGTAGCATTGGGAATATAGACAAGGTCGTCTGGTGCAGCGTGCAGATATTCAGCTAACTCACGGCGGGATTGGCGCAGCAGATCATCAAGCTCAACTCCCAGGAATTGCACCGGCTGTTGTTCCAATTTTCTCTGCCAAGCCTGGTAGGTCTCAAATACCGGACGGGGACATGCTCCGAATGAGCCATGATTTAAAAAGATGACTTGTGGGTCTAGTAAAAATTGATCTTTTAACATTATTTTCTGGTGAAATCTTAGGTGTTTACTCTGCTATTTTATCATTAGTGAGAGATTATTCAATGCATGTTATAATATCGATAATAAATATCTTATTACGATATAATCGTTTGAAGAAGTCACAATTGAAATGCCACTATGTGTAATTGTTGCGGAGGTGATTGATGCGCATCATGATTGCGGGCGGGAGCGGCTTGATTGGCCGAGTGCTAACTTCCGTGCTATGCGCCGAAGGCGACACTGTACTTATCTTGAGCCGCAACCCATTAAAAGTGACAGAGTTACCGAAAGGTGCCGGCGTTCTCAAGTGGGACGGCAAAACTGTAGGAGATTGGGCCAAGGAAGTTGATAAAACAGATGCCATTGTAAATTTAACCGGAGAAAACCTTTCCGGGGAGGGGTTTCTGCCATCAAGATGGACAAAGAATAGAAAAATCCGCTTATCCCAAAGCAGGGTAAACTCCGGAAAGGTGCTGACCAAGGCGATAGAGATGGCTGCAGTGAAGCCATCAGTTTACATTCAGGCGTCAGGTATTGGCTATTACGGTACGCGGCAGATAAAATCATTGACCGAAATTGATAGCGCTGGAAATGATTTCTTGGCTGACCTTTGCGTGGGATGGGAAGCTTCATCACAACCAGTGGAAATGTTGGGAGTACGCAGAGTGGTTACCAGGAATGGGGTGGTCTTATCTGCCCAGGGGGGAGCTTTATCGCTGCTAGTATTGCCTTATAAATTGTGGGTGGGTGGACGATTTGGAAACGGTAAGCAGGTATACTCATGGATCCATATTCATGATGAGGTGAATGCACTCAAATTCCTGATCCGGAACAACCAGGCGAGAGGAGTATTTAATTTGACATCCCCGAATCCGGTAACCAATGATGAATTTGGACGGACAATCGGGAAAGTATTACACCGCCCGCATTATTTCCCTATCCCAGGAATTGGTATGCGGTTAGCATTGGGGGAAGTGGCTGTGATGGTGTTAGAAGGGCAGAGTGTGCTGCCTAAGAAATTGCTTGATTTAGGTTTTGAATTCAAATTCTCAACATTGACAGAGGCTCTTTCAGACTTGCTCAAGAAGGAGCAGGATGATGCCCACAGTTAAATTGTAAACATTTACAAATTTATTCTAATTATATTGGTTATATAGTGTAACCAGCAACAGTTGAATCCGAAATAAACTTAACAAATACTTAAAGGAATCTTAAATACAGTGGTTTGCACAGATCATTTTAACAAGCTGCATGGTCTTCTCGTATAGATATTGGCATACAATGAAGATTATAGCGGTAAGTGATGTTGTAGTCGATTGGATTTATAGCCCGAAAATTAAGCTGATGTTTCCGGATGCTGACCTGGTGATCGGATGCGGTGACCTACCACTATACTACCTGGATTTTATTGTGAGCTCATTGGATGTGCCAATATTCCACGTGTATGGTAACCACTCAATTCCTGAATCAACGGATAGCGATACCCACCCTCCACGCTCTGGGTTGGTAGACCTGCACTGCAAGGTGGTCAGGTTTATGGGGAAAACCTTCGCCGGTATCGATGGAAGCCTGAGATACAACGATGGAGCTTACCAGTACTCACAGACCGGGATGTGGTTAAACGTGTTCAGGTTGGTTCCGGGATTACTGAGGAACCGGATAGCATATGGGAAATATCTAAATGTGTTGGTGACGCATGCACCTGCCTGGGGGATCCACGATCAACCCGACCTGGCACACCAGGGGATCAAGGCCTATCGCTGGTTGTTAATCCATTTCCAACCCGAGTACCATCTTCATGGTCACATCCACGTGTACCGACCGGACACGGTAATTGATTCAGAGTTCGGGAAAACCAAAGTGATGAATGCATATGGATATCTAACGATTGAGTTATAAGCGCACTGCGGTTAAACCTATCGGCAGATAATCACTGGAATCGTGGTTCGTCGAAGCAATTCGTCTACATCACCCCCCTGAAGCACCTCCAGGAGTGGATTCCGACTATACCCTCCGATAATTAATAAATCGACCATTTGTTGACCAGCAAAACGAAGGATGACATCGGTACTACTGTTTTCATCTATTTGGCTGTATTGTGCCTCAACATTATGAATTTCTAGATACTTTTTTGCGTCCGCCAGGATATCCTGTGTATACTCATCCTTGCCAATCGAAACCACAGATAATGGTATATTCCACTTTGCAGATATGTAGGTGGCGATAAATAAGGCTTCCTGGGCTTTTAAGCTACCATCGTACGCTAACAAGGCATGTTCTAGAGGAACGATGCTCTGTGGTGTGAACAAAATCGGTCTCGGACTCCTTTGTACTAAATTGCGGATACCTGAGCTCAAACGGGCGAACATGGAAGACTCGGGTGGATAAGAGAGGTTCATAACTACCAGGTCATTCCAGCGGGCAAGCTCGCAGATAATCGAGGTAACATCTCCGAATTTTATATACAGGTCGCAACTTAATCCGGCTGCAGCACAACGGTCAACCACCTCTTTGCGTATAGCCAGTGTTTCCGCGGAGGTTTCTTCATTTTCGGACGCGACGATATACAATCCATGGATGCCGGTGCCTTCACGCTCGGCAACGACAAATGCCTGTCCCAAGGCATACCAACCATCCTCCCGACCATTGATTGGCACCAGAATTTCTCCAAACAATCTATCTGATCTGCGGGCGGAAATTATTGACTGACGCCACACGCCAGCAGCTGGTCCGGCAACTAAATAGGATGGGATGATGGCCTTGACGAGTTTGTTTCCGATTCGAGCGATGACCCGGTATGGACGCTGACTATATTGATCTGCCAAATCGTCGGCAGCGCTGATGACTTCCACCTGGCTGTTCAGCTCTTCTTCCAACGTGGCGCGATGATCTGCGATCCATAAATACAAGTCAGCCTCGGTTCGAGAGGGGAAATCGATCAACAGACCGCGCTCTCGGATAATCTCAACCACCGGCATATAGACAAGGTCATACCAATCGGAAGATGCTTCTGAGTTGGATATTTCCCGCTCCTCTTCTAAACCCATAAAATACCTGTGGACCTGGATATGTTCCTCTAAATGTACATACGCACCAGGCTCAGTAACCGCCAGGTTGGATGTGGGCCGCAGCTTATCCAGGTTGGTGTGCTCGAGGAATGAAGTGTATTCGGATTTTAAGATCAGATCTTCAGCTCGGACATCAGAGGAGAGGGGAACTCGTGTATGGACTTCAGTTACATAAGCCTGGATTTGAGCTGAGCCCAGCTGTTTAGCAACCGAAACCCGGTGATTACCGTCACTCACAAAGTAGACTTCATCAATCTGATAGACTTCTATGGGGGGTAAACCGGCTGACCCATAGTTAGCCAGCTCGACCTTAGTCCACCGCTCTTCGTCGATATTTTTACCGGGCAGGAAATCACGCGAAAAATCTTGGTAGCGGTTCACACTGCCGATAATCGCATCAAGCGGTATCTCTTTTAGGACAGTTATGGGGCTTACTTGAGCCTTCAATTTTTGCCGTACGTCATTATAGGATAATAATTCGGTGGAATTACCGGTGATTCGGGCGATGACTTCCTGAAGAGCGGCTTTCTGCCTGGCAGACCGAAAATCCTGGACAGCATATGTGATACTGGTTGTAGAACGATCATTCATATAGAATTAGGATTAATTACCCCAAACAAATGTTAGATTATTCTCGGAAATCCTACTGTTGGTTAAAGTTATTTGCTTAAACCCTCATTTTATCAACTAGATCTGGCAATTGATCAATTTACGATATTATACCAAGCGCCTCAATGGTGCTTACCTATGGCGTCATATGAATAATTATTGGGATAAAGGAATATGATATTGAGGGAAAAGCGGTTAAATTAAAAAGACCTGATGATCCTGATCGTCTGATAAGACAATTTGACAACTAGTTGGGCTAAGAGCAATGATTAAACTCGCGTTGAAGGCTTAAAATATCAAACACCTGTGAAAATCGTCAAAAAATACCAGAACTTCAAGAAAAGTTGTATACTTTAAAGAAATATATCAGGAATGATAAAAGGAGGAAATATGTCACGGGAAAGAAGATCAGATCTCCTAATTGGTATTATTTTATTATTAATCGGGGGCTGGTTCCTGGCAGCGCAATTTAACCTCATGCCCGGCTTGAATGAGTTGATCAATATCCAATACGAATGGCCGTTGATCATCGTGGGGGTTGGGGTTTTGTTGTTTATCTTGGGTCTTTTGTCCCGTAACCCGGGATTGAGTGTGCCGGCTTGTATCGTGGGCGGTATCGGGGGGATTTTATATTATACAAATTCGACCGGAAACTGGGGAGCATGGTCATACTTATGGTCACTGATTCCTGGTTTTGTAGGCGTGGGGATCATCATCGCCACACTGCTTGGTGGAGAAGAGAAAAGCGGGTATCGAGAAGGATTACGACTCATTTTCATCAGTGCGATACTTTTCATTGTCTTTTTTATGCTGTTGTCCGGACAAGGGAATCTCATAAAATATTGGCCGGTCCTGGTTATCGTGGCAGGGATCTGGGTCATTGTCCAAACCATTTTTCGTAAGAAATAACCTGGAGGCATCATGGTGAAAATCCTTTCTTCACGCTTGTTGTGGGGGGCGGTGCTGATAGTGGGAGGAGCACTGCTGCTCCTGGATACGTTTGGGATCATTAAAGGTGGGTCATTATTTTGGACGGTCGTGGCAGCGTTCGCGGGATTGTTATTTTGGGCGCTATACATTACTGACCATAACCATTGGTGGGCTTTAATCCCCGGAACTATCTTCCTTGCAGTTGCAACCACAATTGGTTTGAATGCATTTTTATCTGGTTATAGTGAATCTAGGCTAAATGGATCCGTACTACTAGGAGGCATTGCACTCAGCTTTCTGCTGGTTTACCTGGCAGAAAGAGGAAATTGGTGGGCAATTATTCCTGCCGGTGTAATCGCAACGATCGCTATTGTCGCTTTTATAGGTAGCGGGCAATCTTCATTTGCCAGTGGAGGTATATTCTTTCTGGGCCTGGGCTTCACATTCCTATTAGTGGCAGTAGTACCGACGCCGTATGGACCGATGCGCTGGGCTTGGATACCTGCGGGAATTTTAGGTGTTATCGGAATATTAATCCTGATATCACAGGAGAATTTGATAAATTATATCTTGCCCTCTGCGTTGCTCCTGGCTGGAGTCCTATTGATTATCCGGTCATTCAGGCGTAAATAACTCCTTTGAAATGACAGGAAAATATAAGCAGCGTACTTCTCTAGATCAGTACGCTGCTTTGAAATTACCAACATATCAGAATTTACATTAAAGTCAGCTCTAAATCACCGTTCTTATTATAAATTGAGTGAGCCATGATCAATGGGTCACCTTTTTTCGCCAGCAATACCTTGGGGAGCAAGGCAGGTAGATCAGCGACCAAAGGGAGCTGATCAATGGCTGACATTTGCATCCATTCCAACGATCCTTCGATGGAGGATAAAATCGTCCCTTGCGTATAGGTACCCTTGATCAAAAAAATACAAACGCCTGGGTTGGATTGGGTGTCCACGGTGATAATCCCACACAGCCAAAGCTCAAGGTCTGCCAGTCCTGTCTCTTCGAGAAGCTCGCGATGAGCAGCTGTCAACACATCTTCTCCCTGCTCAACATGACCACCAATCCCATTATAGAGACCAGCCCAAAGACGCTTATTTTTATCACCTTTGAGTAGCAATATTTCGCCTCCCCGCGTCACGAAAATCAACGTGCGCGGGACGAGCATATAACGGTCCAGGCTTATACCCTGCTCGCTGGCTGGCATAATTAATCAGCTAAATCTGATACTTCTTCCTCTGCAGCGACTTCCCCGAGGTAGAATTTCAAGTCAGGTGAAATTTTGACCGGATGGACGCAGGAATCAACGTACGTCTTTGTTCCATGCATACCCAGGTGTACAAATAGCTTGCGGAATTGGTCTTCTAATGCCTGGGTGATCTCTTTTTTCGTGTTCTCAGAGAGCTGCCAGGTGGATGCTTTGAATGCACCAATTGCATTTTTACGGGTCTTATAATAAAACTGCTCATCGGTCATATCAGGTTTACGCTCTGCGGCTGAATTCTTATCCAGGTATAAATAGATTTCTGATCTCAGACCATCAGGCAGACGGTTAAAGATCATGTTTTGGAAATTGGTTGCCAGATGGACCTCAGCGGCTTCGGATTCAACGAACTTGTCAAATGCACTCTCGGGCAATGTGGAAGCACCATGTTGAACTGTACCGCCCATGCCATAAGAGGATCGCGCCACTCGGCTGAGCTTGAGCAAGATACTAAAATCCAGATTGACCTTGGCAATCGAGCCATCAGGGAGCACAACTCCACCATGGGAAGTGCCGGTTTGGATGCTGATCTTACTCAAACCGATAGCTCGGGGAGCCTGCTTGGCTAATTCAGAACGATAACCGTCCATATAGGCGCGGAGCTCTTCTTCGGTCGAATTATGACCACCCACTTCGCCAATCTCACCGCCAATTGAAACCTGCATGCCTGCCGGTTGAAGAGAGCGAATTAATGCAGAGAACATGGCAGATAAGGAGTAATTCAATTTCTGCTGTTCTGGGACGGTTGGTTTTGAGATATCGACTAATGTGGAGGTATCTACATCAATATTATAAAAGCCGGCAGAAATCGCCTCTCTGGTGAGTTCCTTGACAGCCTGCAGCTCGGTTTCTGGTGAAGAGACATAGCGTTTCGCAGATACTTGGAAATGATCTCCTTGGATAAAGATTGGACCGGTGTATCCTTCGGCAATCGCGGCAGCGAGAATGCTGGAGGCATATTCGGCTGGACGCTGGTCGGTATATCCCATCTCTGAACGGGCAATCTCAAATATAAACGCACCGGCGTTCATTTCCCTGGCCACCCTGAATACGGCGCGAGCAGAATCGAAGGCGAGCATGCGTAGGTTCATGGCAGGGACAGTGAACGTCAGGGGGATTTCACCCCGACCCCGTGCAAGATAGAGGTCGATGATGGATGATGGGATGGCACCGAAGGCTAAGGCTGCCTGGCGGATGATATATTGGGCTGCACCTTTCTCGGAGCTATCTCCCAAGGCTGATAATTCAGCCAGCTTATGAATATTTTCCTGTAATCTTTGACGATCTCTGATTTCAACCTGATTGTCAGTAATCACCAGATTGCCTTCCATCAGATCCAACAACCTTTGTATTATTGGTGTATTCATGTATTACCTCCTGGTCTAAAAATCCACAAGCAAGGATTATATCATTTTCAGCACGACTATTCCGCTCTCGATTGACCCTTGATATAATACATATCGGTTTTGAATTTGTGCTCTGGAGGCTTAGAGGTGGAAAAAATCCATTTTGGAACAGATGGCTGGCGGGGCAGGATAGCAGAAGATTACACTTTTGCCAATATCCGGCGATGTACACAAGGGTTTGCAGCATATTTGTTGAGTAAGGGTGCAAAAGATGAATGGGTGGTCGTTGGGTACGACCAGCGGTTCAACTCCGAATATTTTGCTATTGCTGTAGCTGAAGTGTTGGCAGCAAACCAGCTCAAGGTCTATCTTACCGATAAAGCCACCCCTACTCCGGCAATATCCTATTCAGTGGTGAATAAAAAAGCTGTGGGTGCTGTGAATATCACTGCTTCACATAATCCACCTACCGATAATGGATTTAAAGTGCGGGATGAGCATGGAGGCGCAATCGACCCAGCGGGACTAGTGGAAATCGAAGCATATATTCCAAACTCACTGGAACAAGTCAAGCGTATTTCTCTGGATGAATGCATATCTCAGGGCAAGATAGTCTATTTTGACCCAAACCCGGACTATATTACCCAAATAAATCGATTAATCGATGTGCAAAAGATCAAAGATGCTGGCTTGAACATTTTGGTTGAACCGATGTGGGGAAATGGGATTGGTTGGTTTCCACGACTATTGGAGGGTGGAAAGACCAAGGTGGAAGAAATCCATAATCACCGAAACCCGATTTTCCCGGAGATGAAACGTCCCGAGCCAATCCCACCAAATGTAGATGTAGGATTGAGGGAAACGGTCAGGAGAAAAGCTGATGTATTGATCATAACGGATGGAGATGCAGACCGGTTAGGTGTAGGAGACGAGAGCGGACAATTCATCGACCAGCTGCGCGTTTATGGGCTGCTGGGCTACTATTTCCTCGAAGTTAGAAAAGAGCGCGGTCCGATCGTGAAGACTTTATCCACTACCAACATGCTAATTAAACTAGGTAAGCTTTTTGATGTGCCGGTATATGAAACCGGAGTCGGGTTTAAGTTTGTCGCTCCGAAAATGCTGGAGACGAATGCGATGCTGGGTGGAGAGGAATCAGGCGGATATGCATTTAGGGGGCATGTTCCTGAACGGGACGGAATTTTGGCGGGGCTATACATCCTTGACATGATGGTGCAATTGGGTCAAAAACCGTCAGAATTGATCAACACACTCTTTCAAAAGGTGGGAGCGCATTATTATGACCGGATCGATACACCTTTTAGCGGTGATCGGGGCTCACGTGAGAAAAGTATCATACAGAGCAAGCCGGCACTTATTGGTGGCATGAAGGTAATTAGCCTGGATACGACAGATGGGTTTAAATTTAACCTGGAAGATGGTGGTTGGATGCTGATCAGGTTTTCAGGTACTGAGCCGATCATGAGGGTGTATTGCGAGACCACCCGTCCTGAATGCGTTAAAGACATCCTGGATGATGGACTGCGGGTGGCAGGTCTGAAATAGTGAACTCGAATGAAACGATAGGCTTAGTCGACACACATTGTCACCTGAACCTGGAAGAATTTGATCATGACCGCGTGCAGGTGGTTAATCGGGCCTTAGATTTCGGAATATGCAGGATCTTAACTCCTGGAATCGATATTGCGACCAGTATTACGGCAATACAGTGTGCATGCGATTTTGAGCAGGTATATGCGGCAGTGGGAGTGCATCCTAACAGTGGATTGAGCTGGACGCAAGAAACGCTCAATGAACTGAAACAGCTTGCCCGTAAAAAGAAAGTAGTTGCAATCGGAGAGATTGGATTAGATTATTACCGGGAATATGCTCCAAGGGCATTACAGCGGTCTATTTTTTTACAGCAATTGGAATTTGCTGCGGGGATCGGATTACCTGTCATTGTCCACAACCGGGATGCGTCGGAGGATATTACGAAGTTGCTACTTGATTGGCAAAGTGATATAGCGAAAGAAAAGATAGAACTTGGATATCACCCAGGTGTGCTGCATTCCTTTTCAGGAAGTGTGGATATGGCAGCTGAGATGGTTGCCCATTACTTTAAAATCGGGATATCTGGTCCGGTTACCTTCCAAAATGCTCAAAACCTGCAAGCGGTAGTGGCATCACTGCCTTTAGAAAGCCTATTCATTGAGACGGATGCCCCTTACCTAACGCCGCAACCATTTCGCGGTAAGCGTAACGAGCCAAGAAATGTTAGAATAGTGGCAGAAAAGGTTGCTGAAATTAAGGCAATCGCGGTAGAAGAGGTCGCAAAGGTAACAACTCAAGAAGCAGACAAGTTGTTCAATTGGAGAGAAATCAATTGATAGACGCCACATTTACCGCACCTATTGAAGACCGGATTGGGCTGGTTGAAGATAGGATGCGAGCACAATCTGATGGGCACCATACGGCTGTGGGTGCCGCTTTAAACCACCTGTTAAGCTCGGGGGGGAAACGTATCCGTGTCATCGTGACACTATTAACTGGAAAAATGCTGGGTGCAGACCCGGATAAATTAGTCACCCTGGCAGCTGCGATTGAATCGCTGCACACCGCTACGCTGGTCCATGATGACTTGATCGATGGAGCCATGATCCGGAGGGGCATACCCACATTAAATGCACAATGGTCACCAGCGGCAACGGTGCTTACTGGAGATTTTATATTTGCAAAAGCAGCCAAATTGGCTGCAGAAACCGGCTCAGTTGAGGTGATGCGGATCTTTGCAGAAACGCTGGCAACGATCGTGAACGGAGAGATCACCCAATTATTCAGCAGCAAGTGGATTGCCAACCGAGAAAATTACTATCACCGGATCTATGCGAAAACGGCATCATTATTTGAAGCATCTACCTCGACCGCAGCGGTTTTGAGCAATGCTGGCACTGCTCAGAGAACGGCATTAAAGCTGTTCGGTTACGATATTGGGATGGCTTTTCAGATTATCGACGATATTCTGGACTTCACCAGCGAGCAGACCACGATGGGGAAACCGGTGGCAAGTGACTTGCGTCAAGGCCTAATCACTTTACCTGTGTTGTATTACCTGGAGAACCGACCGAGTGATACAGACTTGAGAAATATCCTCGAGAGCAATTTTTGTGACGAAAACTGCTTAAACCGACTGTTGGTTTCGATAAGGGAAAGTGGTGTGATTAAGCAATCTCATGAGGAAGCAAAGTTATATGTCCAGAAAGGGCTGGATGAGCTGGTTAAACTGCCAGAATCCGGCGAGAGAAAGGCGTTGGCCGACCTGGCAGCGTACATTGTTGACCGTGAAATTTAGTTGACAAAAAGAATAGGACGTAGTACTATTTTTGCTCTCTAAAATGGCGAGGTAGCTCAGCTGGAAGAGCAGGGGACTCATAAGCCCTTGGTCGTGGGTTCAAATCCCACTCTCGCCACAGGATTTTCTACCGTTTCCAATTCGTCATCACCGAAATATAGCACCCCTACGTGGACTGCCCAGATATATTTACAGATAGTCCGTTGGTATAGAATTAAAGTAGTAATTTACAATTGCCCGAACAGAATAATAATTCTATAATTACCCTTCGTATACAACTTCCGTGATTTCTGAATAGCATGCATCAACCTGAATATAATTAGTATCTATTACCGATATGTTGTATTCAGTACCAGCATGGCCTGAGTTGTTGAGGTTGTAGTGAATGAAAACGCTTCCCCGATCGCTACTGAATACTTCTCCTGAAGGAGACACGCACATCGTCTTATATAGAATATATTTTATAGGATTATCACAATCATACGTTATTGTGTTATCAACCATCACATAATTATCCCTGACCTTAATCGAATCTACTAAAATGCTCACACAGTCTGTAGATTCAGAACCTCCACCGCCAACGACACAGGCTATGGTGGGAAGGATCAGGATTAGGACGGCTAAGATAACACATTTAGTCATGGTGCTTTGCCGTAGGATATTACTTCCATGAAAAATGGTATCCTACTAGGGAATTATAGCAAATCCTGAGAAAAAAGAATACCGGGTGTCGGTAGTGGCTAAGCTGGATGAGCAGGTGACTCAGGTACCTCCAAGTACTGTTTTTTTATTTATTGATCCTGTACAGGCAGTCAAACCGAATATTGATATAAGAATTATCAGGATGAAATAGTTTCACATAAATATACAGTTCACTCCAGCCATAAGACAGGCTTTTAGATTATACAGAACCCGTTGGTCGAGTTTTCATATTTTTAGAGTTTCCAGAAATATGCAGTATTAAATTCCCCCATATATCGCAAACATTACCCGAAAATAATTAACTTCTAAAGCTTTTTTGTTATCTTATAATTCGAACAATCTTGTGAGTTAGAAAAACCCCCACTCCATGCGAGCATCCTCGTCCATCATGGAGGGATCCCAGGGTTCGTAGCTGAGATCAACCGAAGTCGGCAGCTTGAGACCGAGCTCGCATTGCTGGCGAGTGGTTTCGAGCAAGGCGGGTCCATAGGGACAAAATGGGGTGGTCATGATCATCAGTATTTTTGCTTCACCATTAAGCACGGCAACATTACGGATCAAACCCAACTCGAGCACATTTAATCCAATTTCTGGATCCATCACCTTCTTAAGCTCTTCGATGAGTGGCTCAACAAGCTCAGGGTTGGTGCTTTCGATTTCCCAAACAGGTCGGTTTTGATTTTCTTCTGCCATGATTGCACCGTTATGGTTCTACTGCATTAGAGACGACGTAGGTACAGTTGCTGTCTCCATTCAAGATGCATTTTACTTTCTCGGTCGGGACCGAAAGTACTCTTGAGATCAGGATCTGGTCAACAGTGCACACTTCAGGATGGTTTTGACCGATGTAATAGTACGGACAGCTGGCTTCGTGGATCTCGTAACCATCTCCCATCTGTTCCCATTCGATATTGAAGCCTTCACGTTTGAGCAATTCCTTGACCAGGTTTAAGCGTTCCTTCATGGACAGGTTTTTCATCTCAGTGCCATCAGAGAGGTCACGAGCCAAATCTTCAGCCATTTGAGAGAATAATTTACTGATCATCGCTTCCGGCATGGTTTCCTTGAGATGCTCGAGCAAGCGCAGAGTCAGCCGGACGTAGCGGGTGGGGAACTGCTCGATACCGATATCCGTCAGAGAGAATAACTGACGTGGTCTGCCAACGCCATGACGCTCATCTTCGCTACTGATCAATCCCTCGGCTTCGAGATTGGCTATATGATGGCGAATGGAAATCGGGCTAATACCTACCTTATCCGCAAGGTCATTCACCGTGCTTCGAGGCTGGGTTAGAAGGGTTTTAAGGACTAAATCTCTTGTGCCTGACATAGTAATGTAGAAAATAGTATACCAACGTTATGATTTAATGTCAATATTTATTATAATTATCATAAATATTGACAATAACCAGCCTGCATGCTATAATACTTCCATCGAGCGAGAATCCTTGATCGTACAATCGTCAAGGATTGTTCGTTTATATCCCTCCCAAGGAGTAATTCATGTCTGAAATTATCATTCGGGACTTGCACGTCAAAGTTGGCGGGCGTGAGATCTTAAAAGGGGTTGACCTTACCGTCAAGCAGGGTGAAGTACATGCGTTGATGGGTCCCAATGGAACCGGGAAATCGACTTTGGCGTATACTTTAATGGGCCACCCGGGATACCAGGTAACGAAGGGGGAGGTCGTCTTTAAGGATAAGAATGTCCTTGAATTGAAGCCTGACGAACGAGCCAGGTTGGGTATTTTTCTGGCGTTTCAATATCCCGTGTCGATCGCGGGGGTTTCGGTGGCAAATTTTCTGCGTACGGCGATTAATTCTCGACGGAAAGCAGAAAATCATGACGATAAAGGCATTTCAGTCCCTGAGTTTCGTAAGATGCTTAAGGAACGAATGGATTTACTAAAAATGGATTATGCTTTCGCCAGCCGTTACTTAAATGACGGTTTTTCGGGTGGTGAGAAAAAACGTGCTGAAATTTTACAAATGGCAGTTTTAAAACCTGAGATTGCAATCCTTGATGAAACCGATTCTGGATTAGATATCGATGCCTTGCGGATCGTATCCGAAGGAGTAAATACACTTAGAGGACCCGAGATGGGTGTGATTGTGATCACGCATTACCAGCGAATCCTAAATTATATAAAGCCTGAATTCGTTCACATCATGCTGGATGGTCGGATAGTAGAGTCGGGGAGTTCGGATCTGGCATTGAACCTTGAAGAACATGGCTATGAATGGGTGCGCGAGAAATACGAGACCGTAGCGGCTTGATATAAACTATTTTAGAGGTTGATATGAGCACAAACTCGAATAATTTAGAACATATTGGTGATTACAAGTACGGCTTTAGAGATCCCGAGACGTTTGTATTTAAATCTAAACGGGGTTTATCAAAGGAAGTAGTACAACAAATTTCCGATATGAAGGGGGAACCTCAATGGATGATGGATTTTCGGCTGAAAGCATTGGATCACTTTGAGAAACGGCCTATACCAACCTGGGGTGGTGATCTTTCTGGGCTTAACCTGGATAACATCTTTTATTATGTGAAACCAGCCCAGCAGGAAAGTAAAAATTGGGATGAGGTACCGGGCACGATCAAGGATACATTTAACCGCCTGGGTATTCCTGAGGCAGAACAGAAATTCCTGGCAGGGGTGGGTGCGCAGTATGAAAGCGAGATGGTCTACCACAACATCCAGGAGCATCTGGCAAAACAAGGGGTAATATTTTTAAGCATAGAGGAAGGTCTGCGGAAACATCCAGACTTGTTCAAGCAGTATTTTGGGAAGGTAATCCCGATCGAAGACAACAAATTTGCTGCACTGAACAGCGCAGTCTGGTCGGGTGGGTCTTTTGTCTATGTACCGAAAGGCGTTAAGGTCGATCTACCCTTGCAGGCTTACTTCCGTTTGAATGTGGCGAATATCGGGCAGTTCGAACGCTCGCTGATCATTGCGGACGAAGGAGCTCAACTGCACTACGTGGAAGGATGCACGGCACCGACCTATACCACCGATTCGCTTCACAGCGGGGTGATTGAAATTATCGTGAATAAAGGCGCCCGGGTGAGATACACGACCATCCAAAACTGGTCGACGAATGTCTACAATTTGGTCACGCAACGAGCATTAGTGCACGAAGCTGGAACCATGGAATGGGTGGACTCAAACCTGGGTTCGAAACTGACGATGAAGTATCCCTCCTGTTACCTGCTCGAACCCGGAGCACATGGTGAAATCCTATCCATGGCATTTGCCGGACCTGGACAAACCCAGGATGCGGGCGGTAAGGCAATCCATTTTGCACCGCACACTTCGAGTAAGATCACATCGAAGTCAATCAGCAAAGGCGGTGGCAGAACGTCCTTCAGGGGCTTGTTGAAGGTGTATAAAGGGGCTTTCGACAGCAAGTCGAATACGGTATGTGATGCATTGCTGCTGGACCCCCTTTCCCGATCGGATACTTATCCTTCCATCGAGATCGACGAGCAGGACGTGACAATCGGGCACGAAGCGACCGTCTCAAAGGTAGGAGAGGAGCAGCTGTTTTACCTGATGAGCAGGGGGTTGACCGAAGAAGAATCAACTACCATGGTTGTTTCAGGGTTCATTGAACCCCTGGTGAAGGAACTACCGATGGAGTATGCTATCGAAATGAATCGCCTGATCCAACTCCAGATGGCAGGCTCAGTAGGATAACAATGAGCCTCCATCGCATCATCACACGATCGAAACCGGGAATAATTACCGGACCCGGGGATTTTATATTTACTCCTGAGATGATCCCTGCTTTAAGTAAGGATTGGAGTGGTCCAACCTTTTTACGTGAGTACCGTGAACGTGCCTGGTCGGCTTTTGTAAAGCTACCGATGCCGACCTCTAAAGATGAAGCTTGGCGGAGAACTGATATTCACACCCTCGAGGCTGGCAGGTTTTCCTTGCCGGAGGGCGATGCCCTTACGCATTTGCCTCCTGCTCCTAAAAGGCTATTAAAACCTTTGGTGACTAAAATGCACGGGGGTCAGGTGATCCTTGGACCAGACCGCACTGAGCTGTCACTCGACCAAAGCCTGGCCAGGCAAGGAGTCATTTTCACCGACTTGAAAACAGCGGAGCAGGAGTATCCCGATATATTAGCTAATATTATTGGTCAGGTAGTAAAACCTGACGAGGGTAGATTTGCGGCCCTGACAGCTGCAATGGAAATGTACGGTGTATTTGCCTACATCCCAAGCGGAGTGCAGGTGGAGATTCCTCTTCATTCGGTGATCTGGGGGCCTGGAACGGGATTGGCGTATTTCTCACATATCATGGTATGGCTGGAGCCGGGGGCATCGCTTACTTATGTCCATGAAGCGGCTTCACCGGATGGAGCAGGTGGGCAGAGCTTGCATTCCGGGCTTGTGGAGATCCACATCAGCGACAATGCCAGGTTACGCTTTGTTGAGTTGCAATCCTGGGGTGATAATGTGTGGAATTTTAGTCATGAAAGAGCACAAGTTGGGCGTGATGCGAACCTGGAATGGATATTTGGAGCGTTGGGGAGCAATCTGACCAAGAATTTTTCGGAGATCGACCTGATTGGTGAAGGTGCTACAGGCAAGATGTCTGGTTTCTATTTTACTGACGGCAAACAGCATTTAGACCATGATACACAGCAAAACCACCTCGCTCCTCACACGACGAGTGATCTATTATTTAAGGGCGCGTTGAAAGACAGCAGCAGGTCGGTGTGGCAGGGAATGATCTACGTCGCTCCCGGGGCACAGAAAACCGATGGCTACCAGGCAAACCGGAATCTTGTATTGAGCTCGAAAGCACGCGCCGATTCGATCCCCGGGTTGGAAATCCTGGCGGATGATGTGCGCTGCACGCACGGTGCAACAGTGGGAAAAATCGACGAAGACTCAGTATTTTACCTGCTTAGCCGAGGAATTCCATATGCAGAGGCAGAGCATCTAATCGTGGAGGGGTTCTTCGACCCGATCATGCAACGCATACCATTTGATGGAGTTCGGAAACGATTCCAGCAGGCAATTATCAAGAAAATGAATTGAGGAATTTCTAAGGAGGAACCTTGACAGAGATGTATTTTACGCATGCGCCTGACCTAGAAGAACAATACCACGTGGGAGACAGGGTAGAAGTGTACTGCGACCATGATAAAAGTAATGAACGGATCCGCGATTGGCTGGAGGGAACGGTCGTTCAAGTCGACCCTAAAATGATCGCAGTTCAATTCAGGGACAGTGTTTATCTGACCGATGGATGGATGGTCCCTGACCATGTGTTATGGTGCCCTAAAACATCATCCCAACTGCGCCCATCGCGGAGAAGGGTGCACGCTCGTCAGAAGGTCAAATAGAGGAATATGATCAATCAACCCGTAAAAACTGCCCTGGATGTGGGCCAGATCAGGCTGGACTTTCCGATACTAAAACGTGAAGTCCATCCGGGCGTCCCTTTGGTTTACCTGGATTCCACAGCCACCACCCAAAAACCCCTCCAGGTTATCGAGGCAATGAACGCCTATTATCGCTCCTATAATGCGAATGTGCACCGGGGAGTGCACACCCTGGCGGAAGAAGCGACGGGTGCATTTGAGGCAGCCCGGCAGCGGACGGCAGATTTTATTCACGCGCATTCTGCCAAGGAAATCATTTTTACACGCAACACGACAGAATCGATCAACCTGGTAGCATATTCTTGGGGGAGGACATTCCTCCAGGAGGACGACCTTGTCATCCTGACCGAAATGGAGCACCATTCTAACCTGGTCCCTTGGCAGATGCTAGCAGTAGAAAAAGGTATCCGGCTTGAATTTATCACGGTCTCTCCAGATGGTTTGCTTGAGCTGGACGAATACCGAAAATTGTTGGAGCAAAAGCCCAAATTGGTGTCGTTTACTCATATGTCCAATGTGTTGGGAACGATTAACCCCGCCAAGGAGATGGTCCGATTAGCTCACCAGGCAGGTGCTCATGCTATGATTGATGGTGCCCAATCGGTACCCCATTTCCCGGTTGATGTTCAAGATTTGGATGTCGATTTTCTGGCATTTTCAGGCCATAAATTATGCGGTCCAACCGGTATAGGTGTTTTATATGGAAAAACCGAGCTATTGAACAAAATGCCACCCTTCTTTGGTGGCGGAGAAATGATTAAAAAGGTATTATTGCGCTCTTTCACACCCAATGATCTACCCCATAAGTTCGAAGCTGGTACGCCGGCTATCGCAGAATCGATCGGACTGCATTCAGCATTAGATTATATTGACCGGGTAGGGATGGATAGAATTGCAGCCCACGAAAGGGAAATCATTGGTTATGCTTTGGAGCGCCTGGAAGAAGTGCCTGGTTTAAAAGTGATCGGACCCGACGCAAGTCGTAAAGGAGGTGTCGCAGCGTTCACTTTTGATGGCATTCACCCGCACGATATCGCCCAGGTTTTGGACCAGGATGGTATCGCGGTTAGAGCTGGTCACCACTGTGCGATGCCGTTGCATGAAAAATTCAATATACAAGCCACGACGCGAGCCAGTTTTTACCTGTATAATACGACAGATGAAGTTGACCAGCTGATTGATGGCCTATATAAAGTAAAGCGATTTTTTGGATAACCATGGATGATCTTTATCGTGAGCTAATTATCGATCGATATAAGAACCCGCGCTACCGGGGTACCCTCGATCCGCATGACATCACATTTGAGGACGATAATCCTTTATGCGGCGACCATATCCGCATTGATTTACGGGTTGATGGAGATGATCGGGTGAGTGAAGTGGCGTTTGATGGTCATGGATGCGCCATATCACAGGCGACGGCTGACTTGTTGGCAGAAAGCGTGGTAGGAAAAACGCTGGAGGAAGTAAAAAAAATCTCAAAACAAGATATCCTGGATATGCTTGGGATTGAGCTTGGTCCGGTACGTCTTAAATGCGCCTTATTGTCATTGAAAGTGTTAAAAGCCGGTGTTTACGGCCTGGGGGAAGCGAATGATGAGCTCGTTGAAGGCTGATCATGTTTAATAATAAGACACTCGACCAAGAAAAGTTAGAGTTTATTCCGGTTGGTACAGTCGAGGAATTAAAGGATGGGGAGAGAATATTCATAGAAATTGATGGTAAACCAATCGTGATCCTAAAGATCGCCGGTGAATATTATGCGATTGGAGACGTGTGTTCGCATGATGATGGTCCGGTGGGAGAAGGAATTGTGGAAGGTTTGGAGATCACCTGCCCCCGGCATGGAGCTCATTTTGACATCCGCAGCGGAAAAGCGGTGGCTCTACCAGCTTTTGTTGACATACCGGCATACCCTGTGCGTATCACTGGCGATCAAATTGAGATAGGATTCCCGGAAGCGGAATAAATCACCCCTTTACCCTACCAGAAGCATAAAACGTGGGTACGAACAAGATTCGTTGATAGGCAGCACGGGAGGCACGGTCCAAGGCTTCCAACTTATCTACCTGGGGAAGAAATTCTCTATTCGAGCACAGGTCTGAACTGATTACATCCCATTCGAGTTCTTGATCTGAATCAGCGCTAGCAGATCCCCATTCTCCGCCCATGACACCCACCTCAACGTTGATCAAATCGGCTTGAGTAAAGATTGACCTTAATTCCCGGCCCATATTTGGGTTTGCACCTTGTTGTTTCAATGCATCGGACTGCCAGGCACCTATTTTGGATAATTCGGGTGGGTAGTCGATCCGACCACCATAATCAGGCTCGGCAAGAGCAAGGACATATCCATTCGGTCGGGTCACCCTGGCCATCTCGTTCACCGCTTGGTGCGCGAGCTTAACCCAAAGTAGTAAAAAATGGCAGAAAGTGATATCAAAGGTTCGATCTGCAAATGGCAAGGATAAGACATCAGACTGTGTATAGATCGAACATGAAGCATATTCCTGCGCGAATTTCAAGGGAGCACGGCTGATATCCAGGGCAAAAGTGGGGATAGTGGTGTAGTTCACCAATTCATGCTCTAATACACCTGTTCCACAACCAAGGTCCATTATCCTGGTGGCATGTTGAAGACCGGCTTTCTTGAATAAATACGAGCGCAAATTTTCGGTCCAACGGGCTTGCTGTAAATAACGCTGATGCCACTCTGCTGTAGATAAGGTCATCAATTACGTCTCCCCGAGCAATTTAAGATTTATCGATTTTGCGATATTATAATGAGAATACCAGGTGAAATATGACCATGTCAAGAACTGAATTCTATGAATGCGATAATCCGGAGTGCAGATTACGGTTCCCCGGTAATCAGGATACTTCAAAATCAATCCGCTGCCCGGTTTGCCGGTCGACAATCCATCTTGAATTGAGTGTAATTAATAATGATGAAAACAGCAACATCACCCGTAGTATGGATGGTTGGAAAATTGAAGCATTGCTGGATAACATTCGCAGCACATGGAACGTCGGGTCGATCTTCCGCACCTCAGACGGTACAGGCGTACAAAAAATATATTTATGCGGAATAACGCCCAGCCCTGAAAACGCTAAAGTTGGTAAAACTGCTTTGGGAGCAGAATTGACCATCCCATGGGTACAATCTAACAATGGTGTCCTTTTGGCAAATTCGTTAGTGTCGCAGGGATATCAGCTGTGGGCATTGGAAGATCTACCCGAGGCGGTACCCCTGTATGAATTTGTGAATGTGCAGATGGATAAACCCATCGTCCTGATTGTGGGAAACGAAGTTTGTGGAGTTGACCCGGGGATCATCGAGCTGTGCAATAATGTGATCTCAATCCCCATGTTGGGGAACAAGAAATCTTATAATGTGGCGGTAGCGTTCGGAATGGCGGTAAACTTTTTGCTTTACCGCCACAGTGTGTTCCAGGGATCACGCAATATATTTCCCAAGACTTGATTGACCCCTTGTGCAGGTAAGACATCACCATCCGGCTCAATATACAGCCAGGTATGACCAGCTCCGGGAGGCAGATCATCCAGCTGGGTCTCCAACGCAATTGGGTTAAACGCCGAATATGGGACAGGTAAATCCCAGACCAATTGCAGCCCTAATGCAGACGCCTGGTTGTGGAACTCAATTAAGGATTTATGCAGTGCAGGGTCAGCTGCGCTAAGTGAGACAGCCTGCGCACCCAGCTTGGCAATTCTATCCAGAATTTGCGAGGTGTTAACAACATTTTGCAATGTAATGGTATGGTGCACTGCCACGAAAATGTCAGCAGATAAAACATAACTTAAGGCATTCCAGGAATTTTCATCCTCCGGTTTCAAGGCAAGCATTAGGTGGTCCAGTCCGGTTTGAAGCAAAGTCTGTAGATAGCCAGGCTCGACAAGCTTGAGGCCGTCGCTAAGTAATCCCACGACCTGCCCATTCGCTTCAGTGTGGGCGATCAATTCAGGCAAATCATCCCTCAGCGTGGGTTCGCCCCCGGTCAGGATGATCTGGGGAATACCAATTCCCCAAGCTTTATCAAAAATTCCGATCCATTGTTCGGTAGTCAATTCTGTATTTATGTGTTTTGGTGGTACCAGGGAGTAATTTAATGCGTTTTCGGGCAGCCGATAAGTGAGCGCACAGTCCAGGCGGTAAGGTGCAGATATTTTATGCGTATGAGGCGAAGACCGCTCAAAATCCAGGAACATCTCGGGGTCTAGATCACGCGTGTTGATCAATGATTGGATACGCTCATTGAGCATTTTAAAATCCTGGCGGGCGCGATCGCGGTTAACCCGAAAGCGGTCAGCAAGCTCGTTGATGGCCTGGTCTTCGGGGGTTTGAATTATCAAGTAGTAGGCAATTTCTGCCGCAGTCTGATTGAGGTGTAGGACCGTGGAGGCATTAATAATTAATAAACCGCTCCCATCTGGCTCAAGGCGTAGATGGAGGCGGTAAGGGGTGGGAGCATCGGGCGGAGCTTGGAAGTGGTAGATGCCTGGAGGTAGCGGTACCACCGGGGTAAATAGATGTTTGAGTGATTCGACTATACCTGACATGATATGCTCCTTCTGGTTGACCTAACTATTATTTATATTTGCCGCTAGTGGACAACCACCACCACATTCGACCAGCAATGAGCAGTGATTACATTTTCCTGGAATCTCCTTACGCTCACGAAGTTTCACGGATAAATCATGATTCCAGATTTTGTCCCATTTTGATGAACGTATATTTCCTAATGAATAATAATATGACTGGCAAGGGATCACATCACCGTTTGGTTCGACACACATATTATATAAAGCTGCGGTACATCCCTTGACACCTAATTCAAGCTCCATGGGATCAAAATGACAATACTGTGTGGGGGTGTACCAGATTAATCGCTGATGATGAGCCCCAGTGATCTCTCGAGCTCGGCTCAACAGCCCATGTAATTCAGACTCCGGCAGTCCGGAATTCACAGCCAATCCACGCCCGGAGTAGATCAATGCATTCAAGCCTACAGTTGGCACATCAATTTCAGCCAGGAATTCGAGTGTACAAGCCATTGATGCCCTGTTGGTCGCGAGCATGGTGGTATTCGTCATGACATAGAGTGGCGTTTCGAGGGCATTCCGAATTCCAGCCACGGTTTGTTTCCAGGCACCTTTTGTTTTAACCATAGAGTCATGGATTGTGGGATCATGCGATTCCAGCGTAATCTGGACATGGTCCAGACCTGAACTTACCAAATCATCGATATAACCACGATCAGATAAGCGCCGGCCATTCGTATTTATCCCGGTAATCTGCCCATTATTCTCAGCGTGGGAAATTAGCTCTGGGAGATCACTACGGAGGGTAGGCTCACCGCCCGTAAATACTACATGGGGAATCCCAATGGACCACAGCTTATCTATGATTTGATGCCACTGCTGGGTTGATAGTTCAGGAAAATCCCTGGAGCGATCATTATAGCAGTGGGAACAATCGTTATTACAACGATAGGTGATGGCAAGGTCCATCCGGTAAGGAGCTGAAGGACGGGCAGAGAAGGGGGGAGTGATTTCCAGGTCAAGCTCATGGATGGGACAAGCGCCATCAGGTTTGATCAATTCGCGGATTTGATTGGCAGTTTGCGTATAGTCAGCAATTAGTTGATCTCTGGGGGCATCAAATTCCTTTTCAAGCGAGGTTATGGCATCCTGTTCCGGTGTTTTTTTCAGGATTAGATAAGTCATGACAGCCGCGGTAGGATTCAAGTGCATGATCCTGGAAGCATTTACTAGCAGTAATCCACTTCCATCTGGGTCGATACGTAGATGTATCCTTGAGCGCTCACTGTTCTCATGGAAATCGAAATGGAATAATCCCGCATTAGGCCGCGTGCTAGTATGCTTTATCCCACCGGGTTTGATATTACTGAACAATGAAGTAATCGCCCTCACTATCGAAATTATCTCCAAGACGCCTTATCGCCCACCGCCTGCACAAGCGCAGGCGCAACCTGCACAAGCACAAGCGCAAGCGCACCCACCTCCGTGCCCACCCCCACCAAAACTGCTGGTGGAAGGTTTTGGGGGCGGGTTGGTGACCGAGGTGATGCTCGAGGTAAAATCAGTAATGTTCCCAACTGCCTTGGATGAAAAGGAATTGACACCAGCGACGACTGAAGCAGCGAAGCTAGATCCGGGTATATTAACCGAGCCTCCCGAGGACGTGGGAGCGCCAGTGCTTACCTTCCCAAAACCGGGATCATAATGACCCCACCAGGTGGGAATAAAAATGGGCATGTTGCGAAAAACATCCTGAGTGCGGTCGCCATAATTTTTGTCCAGCATCGTCCATTCCATGACCTCTTCATATTTTTGACTTTTTACTTCAGGAGTATTGGAGGCTTCGACCTGTTCCCAGGCGCGCTTGGTAATATCTGTATAATAGGCAATTGATTCCTGCCGGCTAAAGCCTTTCATCTTTTCGGTAACATTCTTAACCAGGTTAATTACCATTTCCCGTAATCCTTTTCGCCTTTCCAGATCTTTCATTTGAAAAGCCGTGAGGAAATCCTTCTCATATGGCTGGAGATCTTCAGGTATGGGTGAGTTGATCTTGATCTCGAGTGGATCACGCGTAACAACCTCAGCGATATTTTTCTTGATTACGCTGAATAGGATCATCGTCATGACCTTATCCAAGGGTTGTTCCAGTAGAATCGCGGCTTCCACGGCAGTCAACCCGCGCTTGATACCGTGTCCCTCGATCGATATTTTGGGAGGCAAATAGGCCTGCTTGCGCCTTCTATCAGAGGTAAAACCTGCGACGAAGATGGCGACAAATCCACCAATACAAATGATGGGTATCGCTGCGGCACTCAGAAACTTGGCAATCCCTGCAAATGGATTCTCTTTAACTATACTGCCTGCTGGTACATAACTAGCAGGGAAGGAAGCGCCAAATGTGTATCCAGAGTACGCATTGGCGTTTTTGTTCTCCCAGACATAAATGATCCGTCCATCACTATCAAGTGCAGTAATAGGCGTGGCAGGGAAACCATCCGGAGAAGTGTGCCATTTAGGCTCTTGTGGTTTTACCCCTGGCGGTAAATGATAGGTAATAATCATATCGGTACTTCCCGATACGTAACTCGAGCCGAAATACGAGGGAATAATAACCGCGCTGGCGTAACTACTATCCTGGGAATCGGGATACAGAACGCCAGTGATATTAGTGACTTGGGCCTCGAGAGTACCCGAATCTCCGGGTGCTATGGAGTACTGACCCAAACCGATGGCGACTCCACAGCAGCCTTGACCTTGAAATCCGGATGATGAAATATCCGTAACCGAATTTCCGTTAACTGAAGCGGTAACATCGCTATCTGAATAATTACTGTTCGGCAACCCAAGATCGACAAAGTCAATCACGCTTCCTGAAGAATTATTATTGAACAGAATGGTGTAATCCAATGATAAGGTGCCATCGGAATTCCAATATGCATCGACCGTTTCTTTCGCCACCTGGAAAGAAAGGGATTGGGCTGCGACCGGGACCGATACCAGTAATACCAGAATGGTTAGAAGCAGGAAGGATACGAAGCCTTTGCGCATAAATCTCCTCCTCAAGAGTTTTAATAATACATTTCAAATCAGGATTGTAAAAATATACAAATAAAGAATCACCATTTTGGTTCTTCGGTTAATTGGTAGGTGGTATGGCAGTAAGGGCAATTCACAACGGGAGCGCCTGCAACCATTTGAATATTGTCCATGGTGAGTGACCCTCCACAGGATTTGCATTTCAAGGTTTCCAAATTCACATTGGCAGGGAGATCCACGTTTAAGGTGACATTTTCTGTGGGAGCTCCCATTTTACCCCGCCCGGCTAAGGAAATCAGGTATCCGCCGCCGCCGATAAACAATAATCCAATGATGATCGATATCAGACCTATTGTGAAGGAGCCACTTTGACCAGTTTGGGAAAAACTGACTACTATAAAGGAGCCTCCAATTATCACCACCAAACCTAGCCCAATCAGAATCAAGATTACTGCAGCAATGTATGACAGGGTTCGACCAGTGCTCATAGTCACCTCCAAGGGATAGTTTACATCGGTTTAGGGATGTGAGCAAGAGATTATATAAGGCTTATAATGACATCTTCAATATATTACGTAACTCAGCCTCCGAAAGTGTTATCGGATTGCCTTTCATACTGCTGGCTTTGTTAGCTCTCTCGATTATTTCTGGGAATTGACTTTCGGTCAATCCATACGTCGATAGGGATTGAATATGAGCATGCGAACAGAAAGACTGTACCCATTGAATGCCCTGATCCACGGATGCTTTCATATTGCCAGTAAGAAGTTTGCTGATTTGTTCGTAGCGTGTCAAGGAAGGATGTTGCGGGGAGCGTTCTTGCAGCGCTGCAATATTTACTAACATTACATGAGGTAATAATGCTGCACAGATCGCACCATGGGGGGCGGAGATTTCTCCGCTGATGGGTCCGGCTAATCCGTGCACAGCACCCAGGCGGGCGTTTGCTAGAGCCAGGCCGCTAAATAATGCCGCACACGACATATCTTCACGAGCACTGAGATCATCGCCAGTATCATAGGCTTTATAAAATGACTGGACGATGAGCCGGATTCCCGCTTCACAAAGGGCATCAACCATTGGATTGGGATTGTTACATGTGAATGGCTCAATCAGCTGGGTAAGGGCATCCAAACCGGTGGTGGCAGTAATAGCAGGCGGGAGACTAAGGGTAAGCTCGGGGTCGACCAGACTGATGGATGGGAGCAAGTGCGGGCTGCGCATGCTTACTTTAACGCGGTGGGTTGGTGACCCGATAACAGCATTGCGGGTGGCTTCAGAGCCGGTGCCTGAGGTTGTGGGTATGGCGATGAGAGGAATGGAAGGATTGGTGAGCGGTTTATTGAGACCAATCACCTCCAAATAGTCGCTGACATCCCCGGGGTTGGTGAGCAAGGCGGATATGACTTTCGCTATGTCGAGTGCGCTGCCTCCACCGATACCTATAATCACATCCAATAGTAGCTTACGAGCCGAATTAAGCACCCTGTCCACAGAGTTAATCGTGGGTTCACCTTTGATTGTAACAATAGAATTCACAATCTCATTCAGCTTTAGCAAGGCTGATAAGCGGTCGGTTATCGCTTGATTTGCGCCAGACACAACCAGTACTCTTTTGCCAAATCCTTCAATCAGGGAACTGATTGATTCCAGACTGCCGGAACCAAAAATAATTTTGGAAGGCGCAGAAAATTCAAATTGCATTTACCACTCTGATTCTGGAGGATAGAAGACATGATAAGTAGTTCGTAGGCGCGGCTCCACCATCATATCCGCTACTGTATCACGCCAACGAATGTAATGAGCCGTCTCGCGATGGCGGGCTGGATCGTCATCTGTCCGATAAATTTCCACTAAAGTAAACCGGGAAAGAGCATCTGATTGCTGGTACACATCGAAACGGATGACCCCTGGTTCCTGGGTACTATTGCTGGCATTGTCATAGGTCACTGCTTTAAATGCCTCGATCAATTCCGGTTTTACATGGACGTTAATGATGGCGACTAACATTGTGTTATCTCCTGTTTGCCTTTAATAAAATATTATAAAAATCAACCAAATTACGCGATTTACAATCCATTAGAATAACCGTTCCTGGAAAGGTAAGTTTTCTTCATCATCGATGAGCCCAGCCAGGCGCATGAATCGCTTACATGATCCAGCAGCGAAACCTGTATAATCATTGTTAAAAAATCCATAGACGGTTGGAATTTCAGTCTTAAATTCGATGATCGCATGGAGCCACCTGGATAATTGATCATTCTTATCCACACGCTCGTAAGAGTGATAGTGATACATGTTATTTACCCCTATCCACCGTAGGTAAAGGAAATCGGTTGTGGGGATTATTTGTTTCGGTAAATCGGGAAAATCGATGCTAACCCAACATATTTGGCGTCGAGATAACAGCTTTGCAGTCGTATCGTTGTACCAGGAAGTATGGCGAAACTCAACCGCATAGCGATGAGTGGGTGGTAATGAATCAATGAAGTCACTTAATCGGTTCAAGTTATCTTGAGTGAAATTGGGGGGAAATTGAATTAATACAGGGCCTACCTTTTCCTTTAATGGATAAAGTGCATCGATAAATTCATTCATCAATCCCTGGGCACCTTTTAAACCAAGGTCATGGGTAATTGTGTGCGGCGTTTTTATTGTGAATTTAAATTCAGGCGGAGTGGATACATACCAGGTTTCGATTGCGGAGTGACGTGGCAGGGAATGAAAGGTCGTATCTATTTCAACAGAATTAAACAATTTACTGTAATACGGCAAATACTCACGCTGAGACGACCCGGCAGGATAAAATGCACCCACCCAATCCTTATAACTAAATCCAATCGTACCCAGATACCAGGTGCTCATAAGACCCCAAGATTTGGTAGAATATTGATATTATATTATTAAAAGATAAACAAGCTGGAGCAAAGGGTTTGAATTTGGAGAATAACATAACAATATTTGGGACGTGGTGGTGTGGAGACTGCTCACGTGCAAGGCGGTGTTTGGAACGCAATCAAGTCATCTATAACTGGATCGATATTGACCAGGACAAGCTGGGTGAGCAATTTGTCTTATCTACGAATAGTGGTATGCGAAGTGTGCCGACGATCGTGTTCGGCGATGGTTCAATTCTGGTGGAGCCATCTGATAAAGTGCTGCAGCAAAAACTGGAGAACTTCTTGAAATCCGGCTAGCTTCATTTTTTTCTACAACAGCAGAATATACCTCTCAGACTATCTACCCCATTTTCCCTGTGAGGTAATCTTCAGATAGTTGTTTTTCTGGATGGGTGAACATAATTGCAGTGGGAGAAAACTCCACCAACTCTCCCAGCCAGAATAGACCTGTGAAATCTGAAACCCGAGCAGCTTGCTGCATGTTATGGGTAACGATGACGATGGTATAAGTTCTCTTCAACTCAGTGATTAAACCTTCAATGCGTGAGGTGGCGATGGGGTCAAGCGCGGAGCACGGCTCATCCATTAGAATGACCTCGGGTTGAACGGCTAATAAGCGTGCGATACACAAACGCTGCTGTTCACCCAGTGAGAAACCGAGAGCGTTCTCACCCAATTGGTCTTTAACTTCATCCCAGAGAGCGGCTTGGCGTAAGCTGCGCTCCACAATACTATTTAGCTCATTTTTATCCCGAGTGAGACCAACCACGCGTGGTCCAAAGGCAACATTGTCAAACACCGATTGCGGAAATGGATTGGGTTTTTGAAAAACCATGCCCACGCGCTGACGAAGAAAAGCCAAATCCACATCTTCAGCGTAAATATCCATTCCATTCAATAGTATCTTACCCTCAACACGTGTTCCTGCAATGGTGTCGTTCATACGGTTAAGACAACGCAAAAAAGTGGACTTCCCGCAGCCCGATGGACCGATCAAGGCCGTGATCAGATTCGGCTGGATCTCCATGTTTATCTGATGCAATGCTTTTACCTGGTTATAGAAGAAGTCAAGATCGGTGACTTTAAAAACTGGATCGGGTTTGTTCATAGCAGTAAGATTTTACACTATATCTTTATATAGCGGAATTACCTTGTGTGAGAGAATTATTCCAGCTATAATCTTCCCGATGAAAAATGCATGGTTGATCATTGCTACACTGACATTAATCGTTTTATCCAGCTGTGGCCATGCAGGTGATTCAACCCCTAGCAACACGGATACTATTAAAACACAAACGATTGTTAATAAAGGATCCGACACCCTGGTCAACCTGGCATTAGCCTGGGCAGAGCGATATCATGGGCTGCGCCCGGAGGTGGAGATATCGGTTACGGGTGGTGGATCTGGCACAGGGATAGCGGCTTTGATTAATAAAACTGTAGATATTGCCAACGCCAGCAGAGAAATCAAACCGGAAGAACTCCAGCAAGCAAAAGCAAATGGGGTCGACCCGGTTGAGTACACAGTTGCCAGGGATGCAATCGCTATCGTGGTGAACCCATCCAACCCGGTAACCCAGTTAACTATCCAACAATTATCAGATATATACAGCGGGAAAATCAATAATTGGAGTGAAGTGGGAGGTGAAAACCGTGTGATCGTGAGGTTATCACGTGAAACCAATTCTGGAACCCATGTTTTCTTCCTTGAAAACGTGATCCGGCTGGGTGACCTGAACAATAAAACCCTCTTCGCGAGCGATACGCTTCTGCTGCCATCATCAGAAGGTATTACTGCCGAAACCAGGGATAACCCGAATGCGATCGGGTACGACGGATTAGGTTATGTTACTTCAGAAGTGAAGGTAATTGCTATAGGTGGAAGTGCATCAAGACTGTTCATCTTGCCATCAGCAGATACAGTAAACAATGGTGAATACCCCATTGCCCGCGACTTATATATGTACACGGATGGTCAGCCGGCTGGTGCAGTCTTGGATTATTTAAACTGGATCATGACCCCCGAAGCTCAGGATATTGTGACCCAATTGGGATTTGTCCCAATTAAATCGCCTTAGGGATAGACGAGGATGCGCATAAAATCTTCGATGAAATGGACAGAATCGATTATTACTCAGCTGGTGAGGATATCCGGCTACTCTGCGATTATATTTGTTCTATTGATATTCTATTTTCTTTTGCGTGAAGGATTGCCAACCATACGGCAGGTGTCTTTCACCAACCTGATTTCCACACGTTGGTACCCTATTGAGAATTATTTTGGGTTGTTACCGCTGCTCCTCGGTTCATTGCTCGTCACATTAGGAGCAGCATTATTTGCTGTACCCATCGGGATCTGTACAGCTGTGTATATCGCAGAAGTCGCCCCTCGCAGGATGCGAGAAGTATTAAAACCAATCGTCGAAGTATTAGGAGGCATCCCATCGGTCGTGCTGGGGTTCCTGGGAATCCTCATTCTGGCTCCCTATATACGCCGATTAATGGAAATACCTACAGGACTTTCTGCCATCGCTGGCAGTATCTTATTAAGCGCAGTTGCCATCCCCACAATCGTATCTGTAGCAGAAGATGCGCTCGATTCAGTACCCAGGTCATATCGAGATGCAGCGTTAGCACTGGGGGCAACCCAATGGCAAACAATTTGGAAGGTGACCTTACCGGCGGCACGCAGCGGGGTAATAACGGGAGTGATGTTAGGAATCGGGCGGGTAATTGGGGAGACGATGGCTGTAATGATGGTCACAGGAAATGCTGCGGTTATGCCGATTAAGTGGAACTCACTATTCCAGCCGGTCAGGACGATGACTGCAACGATCGCAGCTGAAATGGGTGAAGTAGCCAGTAACAGTACACATTACCATGTGTTGTTTTTTATTGGATTAGTTTTATTTATCATCTCCATGGGGATAAACATTGCCGCCTCGGCCGCGATGTTTATCCAGCGAAAAAGATCTGAAAGGATTTTATCTTAGCACGCAGTTTGAACTCAGGTGAATAAATTGTTCAAGAATCCAGGTTCATCCACTTCAAGATTAATCCAACAAAAACTTGGATTTGGCTTTTTAACCCTCACAGCGATCATCACGGTTGTCCCGATATTTGCGATAGTGATCTATATTTTTATAAGGGGGATTTCGGCAATTTCGTGGGAATTCCTGACTACATTCCCTACCGATGGAGTAAAGGCGGGAGGGATTTACCCTGCCATCGTCGGCACATTTTTACTAACCATTGGGACAGCCGTATTTTCGGTGCCGCTGGGAATAGGAGCTTCGATTTACCTGTCTGAGTATGCGCCGGATAACCGCTGGACGAGAGCGATCCGCATCGCTATCATCAACCTGGCCGGAATACCCTCAGTTGTATACGGGTTATTTGGATTGGGTATGTTCGTAATTTTTCTCAAGTTTGGGACTAGCATCCTGGCCGGGTCTTTAACCTTATCCATAATGACGTTACCGGTAATCATCAGCACAGCGGAAGAAGCGTTGAGAGCTGTTCCACAGGAGTTCAGGGTGGTCAGCATTTCCGTCGGTGCGACCCGCTGGCAAACCATCCGCAAAATCGTCATCCCACAGTCGTTGCCGGGGATCATGACGGGAGTAATTCTGGGATTGGAACGCGCTGCCGGGGAGACGGCTCCGATCTTATTTACTGCGGCTGCTTTTTTCCTGCCTAAACTACCCAGCTCAATATTTGACCCTACGATGGCATTACCGTATCATTTATATGTTATCTCCACTCAAGTGCCAGGAATGCCGGTGGAGTTTCAATACGGAACAGCCCTGGTGCTAATAACCTTTGTCTTAGGGATGAACTTGATTGCGAGCGTTATTCGTTCCCGGGCACGTGCGCATAGGCAATGGTAAGTATAAAGCATGTACAAGATCAAAATTGAGCATTTAAGCCTGAAGTATTCGGATAATAAAGAGTCTTTGCATGATATCAACTTGGAGATTCCAGCGAACGCTATCTCTGTATTGTTTGGTCCGGCTGGGGGTGGAAAGTCATCGCTACTTAGGGTATTCAATCGATTAAACGATCTGGCAGATGTTAAATTGATCACTGGGCGTGTGCTCCTGGATGATATGAATATCCTTGATCCGAAGACGAATGTGATTGCCTTGAGACGAAAGGTTGGGATGGTTTTTGCCCGTCCGGTAGTCTTGCCGATGAGCATCCGAGAAAATTTAACTTATAGCCTTGAGGTGGCAGGTGAGAAACAGCAATCAAAATTAGACGAAGCTGTAGAAAGAAGCCTAGGACAGGCTGCTCTTTGGGATGAAGTAAAAGACCGTCTGGATGAGCCAGCCGTATCTCTGTCTGGGGGTCAGCAACAGCGCTTATGCCTCGCACGCAGCCTGGTATTAATGCCTGAAGTGATCCTCCTGGATGAGCCGACCTCCGGATTGGACCCGATTTCCACTGGTAAGGTTGAAGCATCTCTGCAGGAACTTAAAAAAGCGTATACAATTATCTTGGTACCCCATTCCGTTCAGCAGGCAGCCCGAACGGCCGATTTCGCCGCGTTTTTCTTGCAAGGTGAGCTGATTGAACAAGGCCTCGGGAAAGAGCTGTTCATCAATCCGAGAGATAAACGGACTGAAGATTACGTCATGGGGAGATTCGGATAAAGCGGCAAAGGAAAAAATATCAGGTGCCAATTGGATAAGAATGTAGAAAGAACCACTGAACCCGATATTAATACCGATATCGAATCATCACGTTTATTCATTAACCGGGAGCTAAGCGCCCTTCAATTCCAGCACCGGGTGTTAGATGAGGCGAAGGACGAGAATAATCCCCTGTTGGAACAGGTTAAATTTCTCGCCATTGTCGGCTCGAACCTGGATGAGTTTTTCATGGTGCGCGTCGCCGGATTGAAGAAACAGGTGGATGCGGGCGTGGTCGATGTACCCCCAGATGGCTTGACCCCGGCTGAGCAGTTGGCAGAGATAAGGAAAGTTGCCATCAGCATGATGAAGGAAGCAGCCAATTACTTCAAGAATAACCTGATTCCCAAGTTAAAAGAAGCGGGGATATTCCTGCTCGATTACAAAGAGCTGAATAAACAGCAAAAAGAAAATGTCGAAAACTATTATCGGGATGTGATTTTCCCTGTGTTAACACCACTGGCATTTGACCCCGGTCATCCCTTCCCGCATATATCAAATTTATCCTTGAACCTGGCGGTATTATTAAAAGATAAAAAAGGTGTCAATCATTTTGCCCGGATAAAAGTACCGAACACACTCCCTCGTTTGGTGCCGATTAAACGCTCATCCGGGGGTGTTCGCAAGGATGGTACAGTTCCATACAATCATTACTTCGTCTGGCTTGAGCAGGTGATCTCTTCCAACTTGGCTTCGTTATTCCCGGGTATGGAGGTGGTCGAGTCCTTTCCATTCCGTGTCATTCGTGACGCAGATATGACAATTCAGGAACTGGAAGCTGATGATTTATTGGAAACGATTGAGCAAACCGTCAGGCAGCGCAGGTTTGGATCGGTCGTGTTGATAACGATCAACGAAACCATGTCAGTTCGGATCCAGGATATCCTGATGGAAAACCTGGAGATTGACCGCAATGAAATATATTCCATCGATGGTCCAATGGGGTATAGTGATCTTTGGGCATTGCAAAGTATTGATCGGTTTGATCTAAAGGATCAGCCATTTAAACCCGCGATACCGCGCAGGCTCAGGAACATCGATGACGGCAATATATTTAATGCAATCCGCGAGGGCGATATCCTATTGCACCACCCATATGATTCCTTTTTACCAGTAATCCAATTTTTAAAGACTGCTGCGAGTGACCCGGATGTACTGGCAATTAAGATGACCCTTTACCGGGTGGGGAATAAACCCCCGGTGGTGGATGCCCTGCTCGAAGCGGCCGAAAATGGGAAACAGGTGGCAGTGCTGGTGGAATTAAAAGCACGTTTTGATGAAGAAAGTAATATTGGTTGGGCGAGGACCCTTGAAAAAGAGGGTGTGCATGTGGTATACGGCCTGCTTGGGTTAAAAACCCATTCTAAAATTGCCATGATAATCCGTAAAGAAGGGGATGGCATTACACGCTATTTGCATATGGCAACCGGTAACTACAATGCAATCACTGCCCAGGTCTACGAAGATATTGGCATGTTCACTTGTGATGCAGACATGGGTGCAGATGCAACTGATTTATTTAATTACCTGACTGGATACTCATCGAAAAAAGAATACCATAAATTATTGGTTGCGCCTATCAATCTACGTAGTCGTATGGAAGAATTAATCCACAGGGAAATCGGGATACAACAAAACGGTGGTGAGGGGCAGCTCATATTTAAAATAAACTCATTGGTGGATAAAAAAATGATCCAGTTGCTTTACACCGCCTCACAGGCGGGGGTAAAGATCGACCTGTTCGTCAGAGGCATCTGCTGTTTGAGAGCTGGTGTACCTGGAATTAGTGAAAATATACAAGTCACCAGCATTGTGGGTAGATTTTTAGAACACAGCCGCATTTATTACTTCAAAAATGGAGGCAATGAAGAAATCCTCCTGGGGAGTGCAGATTTAATGCCGCGCAACATTGATCGCAGGGTGGAGGTGCTATTTCCGGTACTTGATAAGCAGATGATCATGCATATTAAAGATGATATTTTGAATTATTATCAGAAGGATAATACCAAAGCGCGCAGAATGCTACCGGATGGCTCATACAACAGAGTAAAGCTAGAAAATGAAGTACAACCAATAAGTATTCAGAACTGGTTTATTACATCCCGGCGGTAAAGAAAGCTGCCGCTAAAATTCCCGGACCACCATGGGTCACGATAGCTGGTGGTACATCCAGGATTGGCAGGTTGGTCAGATTAAATTCGGTACATAAAGAACTCGCAAAATTGCGAGCCAAGTCAGGCACAGCAGCGTGCATCACCGAAATATAAGCTGCACAGTTTCTATCAGCTTGTGATTTAACCAGCTCTCGCAGCCGATTTATCGCCCTCTTTTGGGTCCTTTCTTTCTCAAATTGATCCACTCGTCCATTGTTCATCAGTAATATTGGCTTGATTTTTAATACACTACCCACAAGGGCTGCTGCGCCACCAATTCTGCCTCCCTTGGCGAGATACTCAAGAGTATCAACCAGGAAATAGATCCTGATGCAAGGGATCATCTGTTTAAGCAATTTTTCAATGGTATCTGCATCAACACCATTGCTTGCCCACTTCGCTGCCAGCTCGACCAGGGTTGCCAATGGACTGCCCACCGTACGAGTATCAATCACACGAATATCTGCAGATGGAAATTCCTGGGCAGCTGTGAGGGCTGACCTGACTGTTCCACTTACTTCAGCAGAGGGATGGATGCAGAAAATCGTACCGCCCAAAGGAACAAGCGATTTGAATTGCTGTACGAAAAGCTCGGGTGGGGGTGCTGCGGTCTTGGGGAGCTCCTTCGAGGCTTTCAGCATCTGCATGAATTTGGCATTATCAATGTCCATTCCTTCATAAAATGATTGATTGCCGAAATTAATGATTTGAGGAATCACCGGTATGTGATATCGACGTTTGATTTCTTGGGGGAGACCAGAGGTTGTATCCGTGATGATGTGGATCATGTAGTTTTTTCCCTCTCTAAAATGATAATAAATGTAAAATATATCTTACCACACGTGCAAATCGTGAATAACTAGACAAGAACGATTCTTTCAGGTATCATTTGACCGCTTTTATCCTTGAATTCGAGGTATCCCTCCGATGGATTTTACGCTAAACCTATTAAAAAATCTCACCGAAACACCCGGAGTATCCGGGTATGAAACTCCAATCCGTTCCGTAATCAGAAAGTATTTAGAACCATTTGGGGATTTGACGCAGGATAAGATTGGGAGCGTGATATGTCGCAAGGTAGGCAGCTCAGATAAACCAAGGATTATGCTTGCCGGGCATATGGATGAGATCGGTTTCATGGTAAAGCAGATCACACCCGAAGGATTTATCAAATTCATCCCACTAGGGGGGTGGTTCGACCAGGTATTATTAGGCCAGCGCGTAATCATACAAACGGGTAAAGGTGATGTAGTAGGTGTCATTGGTGCGAAACCACCCCACCTGTTACCTGCCGAAGAACGCGAGAAGGTCGTTAAACGCAAGGATATGTATATAGACATCGGTGCCTTGAGCAAAGATGATGTGGATGCAGCCGGGGTATTATTGGGTGATCCGATCGTCCCCCGGGCCGATTTTATTGAACTTGCAGGTGGGAAAACTTATTTATCGAAGGCTTTCGATGACCGGGTAGGTGTGGCGCTGGCAATTTCGGTTTTGCAAGAACTTCGAGGTAAAAATCACCCGAATACCGTTTTTGGGGTGGCGACGGTGATGGAAGAGGTCGGTCTGAGGGGCGCCACAACCAGCGTCAGGGCTGTGGATCCTGACGTTGCCATCATCCTGGAATCTGATATTGCTGGGGACGTACCGGGAATCAAACCGGAAGAATCATCGATAAAACTAGGTAAAGGTCCGACAGTGGTTTTATTCGATGTGCGGATGATACCCAATATCCGCTTCAGGGATTTGGTCCTTGATACGGCTAAACAAATCAATGTGCCCATCCAATTGTCTGCGATAGAGGGTGGAGCAACGGATGGGGGTGTAATCCATTTACATGGCACAGGTGTACCAACCATCGTGCTGGGGGTTGCAGCGCGCCATATCCACTCACACAGCTCGATTATCCATCGAGATGACTATGATAATGCGGTTAAATTATTGACTGCGCTGATTCAACGATTAGATGCCAACGCAACAGCTGCCTTGACTGAGTAAGTGCACAGTCGGAGGAATTATGACTGATTTAATCAAGCAAATTACTAAGGATTTACAAAAACAAATCGAATCATATCAACCTGAAATGGGGCTGAGTGATGTTGGCAATGTGATCGAAGCTGGAGATGGGATTGCACGAGTACGAGGGCTGGCGGATGTCAAATCACAGGAACTGGTCCAATTTGCGAATGGTGTGATTGGCATCGCATTCAACCTGGAAAAAGATGATGTTGGTGTGATTATCATGGGGGAATATTCGGAGATTGCGGAGGGGATGCTCGTTCGAGCGACAGGTAGAATTGCCTCGGTACCCGTCGGCGATGGAATGGTAGGCAGAGTTGTGAATGCGTTGGGAATTCCCATCGATGGAAAAGGGCCAATCAAAACGAACAGCTTTCGACCGATTGAGCGAATTGCCCCCGGTGTGGTTGAACGTAAAGATGTTGATACACCGGTCCAGACGGGGCTAAAGGCGATTGACTCAATGATTCCGCTCGGACGCGGGCAAAGAGAGCTCATTATTGGTGACCGCCAAACCGGTAAGACTGCCCTGGCGCTGGATACGATCATCAACCAAAAAGGAAAAGATTTATATTGTATTTACGTGGCAATTGGACAAAAGAAGGCGGCTATCGCCCGGACGGTCGCCACACTAGAACGGTACGGAGCCATGGACTATACCACAGTCGTAGTAGCAGCGGCAGATGAACCAGCCGCTCTCCAATATATCGCACCATATTCCGGCTGTGCAATTGGTGAGGAATTCATGGAGACTGGGCGGGATTCACTGTGCGTGTACGACGACCTTTCAAAGCACGCCTGGGCTTACCGACAGGTCTCCTTACTACTTCGGCGGCCTCCAGGACGAGAGGCTTATCCTGGAGATGTATTTTATTTACATTCAAGGCTTTTGGAACGGGCAGCTCGATTAGCTGATGAGTATGTCATTGTAAAGAAAAATCACCCAGAATCATTTTCTGAGGGAAGAGATATTCAAGATGAAATGGTCTTCGGCGGACCCCTGGCATTGCACAACGCGTCTGAAGCCATCAAGAAAATGGAAAATCCGGATGAGCTAAAAGCCACTAAATTAAAAGGCTCAGGAGGCTCACTCACGGCACTACCGATCATTGAAACGCTACTCGGAGATGTATCCGCGTATATTCCGACCAACGTCATTTCGATCACCGATGGACAAATCTATCTGGAAGGTAACCTGTTTTATGCCGGTATCCGACCGGCAGTGAATGTTGGTCTATCCGTATCAAGAGTTGGCGGAGATGCACAAACCAAGGCATTTCGGCAGGTTGCCGGACGCTTGCGGTTGGATATGGCCGCTTTTCGAGAGCTGGCAGCATTTGCTCAATTTGGCTCGGATTTGGATAAAGCCACCCAAGCTCAGCTAAACCGGGGGCAGCATCTGCAGGAAATCCTTAAACAGCCACAATTCCAACCCTTATCCTTGGAAAGCCAGGTGATTGAGATCTTTGCCGGAACGCGCGGTTTTTCTGATAATGTGAATCTCGATGATATGAGGCGATGGGAAACATCATTGATTAGACATATGGAGGGCTCTCACCCGGAAATTGGCAAATCCATCGTTGAGGAAAAAAGAATTACACCGGAAACTGAAGAAAAACTTATTGGAGCGTTGACTGCATATATGTCAACCTGGCAGTAGCAAATTAAACAAATAACGATCCATGGCAAATACTAGGGAAGTCCGTCTTCGAATACGCAGTGTCAAGAATATTGCCCAGGTGACCAGGGCACTGCAAGCGGTTAGTGCCAGCAACGTACGAAAAGCGATGGCAGCTATGATTCGCACCCGACCCTATGCTACCAAAGCATGGCAGGTATTGACCCATATTGCCGGGCAACCCGGGCGAGCATCTTTACACCCGTTGCTAACACCACGTGATGAAGACCGGAATGAGCTTGTGGTGCTTATCGCCGGAGATCGTGGGCTGGCAGGGGCATATAACTCAAATATCGTACGTTTTACGCTACAAAAATTCGGCACCAGGGAAATACCGGTTAGCTACATTTCTGTCGGGCGAAAGGGTCGCGATATGCTCATCCGCAGAAGGAAGAACGTAATCGCCGAGTTCAGCCATTTGCCGGCTGCACCATCATTCAGCGATGTATCTGCAATTGGTCGCTTGGCAGTTAATGAATTCCTGGATGGAAAAGCTGATCGGGTGTACCTTGTGTATACTGATTTTTTCAATATGGTAAAACAAGTACCTACTTTTAAACAGCTACTTCCGCTGGAAATTGGAATTGGTGAGGGACGAGTAGTGGATTTTGAACAGTCAAAAAAAGCCACCGCCGCATACATCTATGAACCCAGTGAAGATGAAATTTTGGATGAAATCGTGCCGCGTTTCACTGCTCTCCAGGTATATCAGGCAATTATGGAGTCACTGGCATGTGAACACGCAGCCCGCATGGTGGCGATGAAAAACGCAACTGACAGTGCAACAGAATTAGCTGGCGCTTTGCAATTGGAATATAACAAAGTCCGTCAACAAGGTATTACAGGGGAGATTCTGGATATCGTTGGTGGTGTTGAGGCATTGGCAGCCAAATGATCTATTATTATTCATCAGGAGGTAAGCATGGCTAGATTGACTGGCCAGGTGGTACAAGTAATGGGGGGTGTGGTCGACGTCGAATTTCCGATTGGACAGCTGCCAAATGTGTATGACGCACTCGAGATTACACGCGAAGGACAGCTGCCACTTGTCCTTGAAGTTGAAAAACATCTTGGAAATAACTGGGTTCGGTGTGTAGCCATGGATTCTACTGATGGCTTGCAAAGAAACATACCTGTGCAATCATTGGGAACTCCAATAAAAGTGCCAGTTGGACCGGCCACTCTTGGGCGGATATTTAATGTTTTAGGGCGCCCGGTTGATGGGGGACCCGCGGTAATCGCTGAACAATATTACCCCATTCATCGACCTGCACCTAATTTTGAAGAGCAATCGACCCGGGTGGAGGTCTTCGAAACTGGGATCAAAGTAATCGACCTGATCGCCCCATTTACCAGGGGTGGTAAAACTGGGATTTTCGGTGGAGCTGGGGTTGGAAAGACGATCATCATTACCGAGCTGATTCGTTCAATAGCTACTGTCCACCAGGGAAATTCAGTTTTTGCTGGGGTAGGCGAGCGAACACGTGAAGGGACCCAACTGTACCGAGAGATGATCGAATCAGGGGTGATGAAAGATACCGTGATGGTGTATGGCCAGATGAACGAACCTCCAGGGGTGAGGTTGAGAGTGGCTTTGGCGGCATTATCGATGGCAGAATATTTTCGGGACGAAGGGCGGGATGTACTGCTTTTTATTGATAACATTTTCCGCTTCAGCATGTCAGGATCAGAAGTATCGGCTTTACTAGGCCGAATGCCCTCCGCTGTAGGGTATCAGCCTACTTTAGCTACCGAAATGGGTGAGCTGCAAGAGCGAATTACCTCGACACGACACGGCTCAATCACCTCCATGCAGGCAGTATACGTGCCAGCTGATGATTATTCAGATCCCGCGCCGGTGGCAACCTTCACACATTTGGATGCAACCATTGCCCTGGAGCGATCTATCGTCGAAAAAGGGATTTACCCGGCAGTCGACCCCCTCACATCTACATCACGGATCCTCGATCCATTGATTGTTGGTGAAGAACACTACAACACTGCACGCGAGGTCCAGCGGGTTTTGCAACGATACAAAGATTTACAGGATATCATTGCAATTTTAGGGGTGGATGAGCTGAGTGAAGATGACAAGCTTATCGTTTCGCGAGCGCGCAAGATTGAACGCTTCTTCTCGCAGCCGTTTTACGTTGCCCAGGTATTTACCGGGCGTGAAGGTCGTTATGTGCCACTACGCGAGACAGTAAGAGGGTTCAGAGAAATCCTCGAAGGTAAACATGATGACCTGCCAGAGCAAGCTTTTATGATGGTCGGCGGTATCGATGAAGTTGTCGAACAAGGTGGCCAGATTGCCAAAAACGAGTAATGCGAGTAGATAGAAAGTAGCTATGTCCATCAGGTGCGAAATTGTATCTCAAGACCGCAGCGTATTTTCTGGTGAGGCTGACATGGTAATCGTCCCAGGGGTCCAGGGAGAGATGGGGTTACTACCCAACCATGCTCCATTGCTTTCCACGCTGAAGTTTGGTATTTTGCGTGTGCGATACAAAGGCGAGGAACAAGTATTCACCGTTGCTGGTGGTGTGATCGAAGTCCAACCCGACCTGATTACCATCATGGCAGATGCTGCAGAAAATGTGCAAGAAATTGATACCAGCCGGGCTGAAGCTGCAAAAAGACGAGCAGAGGAATATCTAAAACAAGGACCTCCGCCGGATAGTGATGCTTATTTGAAGATCGAGTCAGCACTTCGCCGGTCGAACCTTCGCTTGGAAGCAGTAAAGCGCTTCCGAGGTCAAAGAACCAGGTTATATGGGACAGATGAGGAACACCAGAAGTAAAAATGGCGTTATTTTCGAAAGATTTAGGGATCGACCTTGGAACGAATAATACAAGAGCAGCTGAAGGTGGTCAGGTACTTCTTGAAGAGCCAACTGTTGCTGCGATCATCATTTCCGAGCAAAAAATGGTTTCCTGGGGAAAAGAAGCCCAAGACATGCTCGGACGGGTACCTGATACGATCGAGGTCAACCGACCATTGAGAAACGGTGTTATCGCTGATTATGAAGTAGCTGAATACATACTCCGTGATATTTTGCGCAAGCTTGGGGGACCACTGCAGTTCTTCCGACCGCAGGTCATGATTACCGTCCCGAATGGGATCACCAGTGTGGAACGAAGAGCTGTACATGAAGCGGCACTTCAAGCGGGGAGCCGCGACGTGGCATTAATACAGCAACCACTGGCAGCTGCAATCGGGGTCGATCTTCCCATCGGTACTCCCTCGGGGAACCTGATCCTGTGCCTGGGAGGGGGAACAACCCAAGTTGCTGTCATTGCTATGTATGGAATCGTCACCGGAGAAACACTGCGAGCCGGTGGGACAGCATTAGATGAAGCAATCGTTGGCTATGTACGAAAGAAATATGGCTTGATCATCGGCCAGATGACAGCCGAACAAGTAAAAATCAAGATCGGCGCGGCAGTGCCTCAAGATGATGAGCAAAGCGTTGAAATTCAAGGCCAAGACCAGGTAACCGGTTTACCCAGACCAGTGACATTGACAACTGGGGAAATTATCGATGCTCTCGAAGAACCATTACATGCAATCGTGGAAACTGCCAGACATGTGCTCGAAAAGACGCCTCCTGAGCTGGTATCGGATATCATCGATCGTGGAATCGCCATTTGCGGGGGCGGCGCGCTGCTACGCGGAATTGATCGCTTATTTACCAAGGAACTCGGCGTGCCAGCTTATCTTGTGGATAACCCTACCACCTGTATTGTACAGGGAGCTTCCCAGGCAACCAAAATGCACGATGTGCTCAGGCGGAATTTGATCACGGTTTGATTAAATTAAAAACACCATGGGTGAGGTGAAAATATGCCTCACCTTTTTTTATTCAAGATAATAAGTCATCCTCTGCAAATGCAGTACGGGGTCGATATATTGAACACGCACGTTCGATGGCACCGAGATGTTGATGGGTGCGTAATTCAGGATCGCTTTTACGCCGGCTTCGAGCAATGAATTTGTTACCTGCTGGGCATGCTCAACAGGGACGGAAAGCATGGCGATTTGAACACCCGCTTCCTGGATATTCATCACCATACTCGAGATATCTTGAATGATGAACCCCCCCACTTTATTACCAATTTTGTGCGGGTCATTATCGAATAGAAGCACAATCCTGAACCCCCGGTTCGAAAATCCCTGGTAGCGGGCGAGGGCATGCCCAACGTCACCAATTCCAACGATGGCTACATCCCACACTTTATTGACGCAGAGGATCTCCCGAAGCTGTTCCGTCAGGAAGTCAATATTATAACCAGTCCCTTGTTTTCCGAATTCACCGAATTGGGACAGGTCTTTGCGGATTTGTGCAGCAGAAATACCCAGTCGTTCACCTAATTCCTGGGAAGATGTCACCCTTCTTCCCTCCTGGCTCATTAGCTGTAGGGTGCGGAGATAAAGAGGCAGTCTTCCAACAACAATATTAGGAACAAATTTTTCGTTCATAAGACCTCCAATTCGGTGGGAATGATTTACCACAATTTTAGATATAGTGCAAATATCCACAATTATATGACAAATGTTAGACTAATACGAAACAACTTTGATACAAATCAACAGTATATTATGGCGATGGTATAATTTATTAAAATTTGAGAAATTCTGGTAACAAGTTCAATGTTCATTGATGAAGCTGTAATTTACGTTCGATCTGGGAAGGGCGGGGATGGCGTTGTTCATTTCCGCCGTGAAAAGTACATCCCGCGCGGCGGGCCGGATGGTGGAGATGGCGGCAGAGGCGGTGATATTCGCATCAAAGTATCAGCTGCGCTGAACACACTGCATGAATTTCAACATCAGCACCGTTATATTGCTCAAGATGGGAAACGGGGGGCCAAACAAAATCAGACTGGCCATTCTGCGGAAGATTTGATCATACATGTTCCTCCCGGAACGCTCATTTACAGCGCCGATAATGGAGAGATGCTTGCGGACCTTGTAGATGCTGACCAGGAGATAACGCTCTGTAAAGGTGGACGCGGAGGCAGGGGTAATTCAAGATTTGCCAACTCACGCGATCAGGCTCCGAGGCTAGCTGAGAAAGGAGCGCCGGGGGAGGAACGCAATCTCCGCTTAGAACTGAGGTTGATCGCCGATGTCGGAATCATTGGTATTCCAAATGCTGGAAAGTCGACCTTGTTGGCAGCAGTGACCAATGCCAGACCGAAAATTGATAATTATCCCTTTACAACAATTGATCCTAACCTGGGTGTCGCCACACTGGACGATGAAAGGACGATGGTATTGGCGGATATCCCTGGGCTAATCGAAGGTGCCCATTCAGGAACCGGGCTGGGCTTCGAATTTTTGCGCCATATCCAGCGGACGCGCGTTTTGATCCACCTGCTGGATGGACAGGCCGAAAATCCCTTGCTTGATTACGCCCAGATCAACTCAGAACTCGCTCTTTTCGATCCAGAGCTGGCGAACAAACCGCAGGTTGTGGCGGTTAACAAAATGGATATTCCCGAGGTCCAAGGCCGCTGGAATGAGATTCGTCGCGAGCTTAAGAAGAAGGGTATCTCAGCTATCGAAATATCTGCTGTGGCAAGGACCAACTTGCGCCCGCTATTAGATAAAACGTACGGGTTGCTACGTTCAACACCATCCACCCCGAAAGAATCACTCGTCCCAGTCTACCATATGCAAGCCGACCCAAGGCAGTATGAGATCAAACGGACAGACAACGGCTGGCGTATCTCAGGCGCATCGATCGAGAGAGCGGCAGCCATGACCTATTGGGAAAATGATGACTCGATCAGACGTTTTCATCGCATCTTAGAGGCATTAGGGATCGATGAAGCATTGAGGGAGGCGGGTGTTAAGGATGGGGATATGGTCAGAGTAGGTGATGATTACGAATTAGAGTGGGTGGACTGACATCAATGAGAATCGGAATATTTGGGGGAACCTTCGATCCACCTCATCTCGGGCACTTGATCCTGGCTGAAGATGCACGGGAGCAATTGGGATTAGACCAGGTTTTGTGGGTGCTGACCCCATATCCTCCCCATAAGACAAAGCAAAGAATCTCACCACTTCATGATCGGATGTCCATGGTCTTGCTTGCGATTTCCGGCAATGCGAAATTTAATCTTTCGCGGGTGGATATCGACCGACCGCCACCTCATTATGCGGTAGATACGGTTGCCATGTTGCGTGAAAAAAAACCTAAGGATGAATTCTTCTACCTTATGGGAGCTGATTCTCTGAGTGACCTACTGACATGGCACGAGCCTGAAAAGTTTGTCTCACTTTGTCATGGTATTGGTGTCATGATGCGACATGAAGATGACCCCAATACGACTAATTTAGAGCTAAAGATCCCAAATCTCAGCGATAAACTGCATTTCCTGGAGACACCGCTAATTGAAATTTCCGGTTCATTTATCCGGGACCGTGCTTCTGGCGGGAAGCAATTTCGATACCTGGTCCCAGATAAAATTCACCAGTATATATTCAACCACAAGCTTTATCAATCTTGAGGCAGGGATAATAAAAATTCTCGCACAGCCTGATTAAATGCATCAGGCTTTTCAAGGTTAAGTAGATGACCGGCTTCTGGGATAACGACCAGACGCGAATTCGGAATTTGGTGCTGCATCAGTTCTGCCTCTTTGACGGTGATCAGCTGGTCATCGGCGCCCTGCAGGACCAACACCGGGCATTTCACCTTGGGTAAAAGTGGCGTGGAATCAGGCCGATCTCGCATGCTTTGAAGTGCGCCAATCACTCCATTGATAGAGGTTTCCAACATAATGTCACGGATGGTGTTCATAAGAGGTTGGTTAGAGTTGAACGTCACCGGTGAGACCGTCTTGGGGAGCATGCTGTCAGCGATGGAAGGCACTCCTAGTTCACGAACGTTTTTGACAGCTGTGTCGCGGTTGGCTTTTCCTTCGGGTGAATCAGCTGAGGCACGAGTCGAAGTTAAAATCAGGGCTCTAAACAGGTCGGGATATTTACGGTAAAGGGCAAAAGCAATATAACCACCCATGGATAACCCGCAAACGATGATGGGCGGGTTAAAATCGAGATCATTCAACAGGTGGTAGCAGTCTTCCGCCAGCAAATCCATGCCATATGGAGGCTCGAATGCAAAAGATTCTCCATGGCCGCGTAAATCGACTGAGACTACCGAGAAGATATCGGATAAGCCATTCATTTGAGGCTCCCATATCCTACGTGATAGGGGATACCCGTGGATAAGAAGTAAAGGGTTGCCTGACCCTCTTCGTTCGTATGATAAATATCCTTTTTCCAGCATATATCTCATAGTTGCCTCCCAATTAACACCCCCTGCACGTGGAGCCTGGAATAATCAACAACTCCTCAGTTAGAAATAGAGGAGCTTGAGTGGGTAAAAATAACTGTCGGGGCGCCGGGAGTTGAACCCGGGACCTCTTGCACCCCATGCAAGCGCGCTAGCCGGACTGCGCTACGCCCCGATAATTGCGGGCAGATTATAGCGTATTCACTGTGTTCTGGCAACCCCTGGACATAACACGATCGTTTGATTGGGTGGAAAAATGCTTGACAGTGAGCATCATATTTGATATGCTATCCCTACCGAATGTTCGGTAGGGAGATGAAATAGTGACCAGGGAGGGTATCATTGAGGCGGCCGCCAGGATATTCAGCGAAAAAGGTTTCCATGCCACGTCTATGCAAGATATAGCCGATGCTGTTGACCTGCAAAAGGCAAGTCTATACCACCACTTTTCCAGCAAACAGGAGATATTAGCAGATATCCTTGATCAGGCATTGGACCTGATCAACAGCAGGTTAGAACTGGTTTTATCACAATCCTTATCCCCAGACGAGAAGCTGCGCCAGGCTATGGTCTCTTACCTGGAGACCATTGCAGAAAACCAAAACCTTTCAGCGGTGCTACTATTGGAGCTTAGATCGCTGGACCCAAAACTAAAAGCACTTAACGCATCCCGGCGAGAGAGGTTCGAGCGATTGTGGAGGGATTTAATAATCGAGGGGACCCAAATGGGAGTTTTCTCTGATGTTGATCCTTCCTTAACTGGGAGAGCGATCCTTGGAGTGATGAATTGGACTGTGACGTGGTATCGTAGAGATGGGGCGCGTTCAGCCCGTGATATTGCCGAGCTTTTCGCCGATTTATTGTTAGAAGGATTGCGAATAAATTGAATGAACGCATTTACAACAGCAGGTAATGCAAGAATTTATCAGATTCCAATCCATGAATTCCCAGGTTTAATCGGCAATGTCTATCTGGTGATGGTTGGAGCGTATAAGGTATTAATCGATTCTGGTTCTGGTTTTGGAGAATCAAATATTGAGCTTGAATTGGGATTGAGTAAAATCAATCAAATTCACGGTGAGGAAATCTCATTAAAATTATTAACGCATATTTTTATTACCCACGGACATATTGATCATTACGGCGGTTTACCCTTCATCCGAGAACGATCGAAAGCACTTATCTGTATCCACGAGCTGGATCAAAGAATCATATCCAACCACCAGGAACGGTTGTCGCTGGCAGCCCACAGGCTGGAAGAATTTCTTACCGAAGCGGGGGTTAAGCCAGAACAGAGATCAAAAGAGATCGAGATGTACAAAATCACCAAAAGCCTATTCCGTTCGGTGAATGTGGATATGACCTATGAGGCGATGCGGATGAAACTGGGACCTTTCAAGTTTGTCCACGTTCCCGGGCACTGCGCTGGGCATGTGCTAATCAGGTTGCATGATGTTCTGTTTAGCGGGGATCATATTTTGGAGAAAACCAGTCCGCACCAGGCTCCGGAGCAAATCACCCTTTCCACCGGTTTGGATACATATCTACGATCTTTGGAAATAGCCAGACCATTGGCTAAACACTCGAGCATGACCTTGGGTGGTCATGAACAACCGATCCGGTATTTGGATAAACGGATTGATGAAATTAAGGCGGTTCACCTGGAGAGATTGCAAAAAATCCTTAAATATTTAACCAAACCCCATACGATTGCAGATGTTTCCAGGTATTTATTCGGTAAAGTAGAAGGCTACACCGTGTTATTGGCCCTCGAAGAAGCTGGTGCGCATATAGAATATCTATACCAAAGAGGATTTTTACAAATAGCAAACCTGGGTGAATTGGAAGGAAGTGCTAATTTAATCCCAATTATTTACCAATGTGTTGGGTGCACGATCAATTATGTATAGGACTGTGTAACAGGAATGACAAAGGAGGAATTCCATGTATTCATTCGAAATGACAGAAGAGCAAAAGATGTTAGTCGATACGGTCGCACGTTACGCGAACAGCAACCTGCGACCTGCCAGCCATGATGCCGATGAAGATAGTCAGCTTCCAATTAACCTGATCAAAAAAGGTTGGGAGTTAGGGGTCTTGCAAGCATCCACACCAGAGGCTTATGGGGGATTTGGTGAACATTCTGCAGTTACCGGTGTGCTGGCAGCTGAAGAAATAGCCTACGGTGATTTAGCGGGGGCACTCTGTGTGATGTCGCCAGGACTATTTGCTGTTCCGATATTGCTTGCCGGCAGTGAGGAACAGAAAAAAGAATATCTGCCTGCCATCGTCGAAGGAGAGTGGACTCCCTATTCAGCTGCACTAATTGAACCACGCTTTGACAATGACCCGAACGATTTGAAGACAACTGCCACGCTGGATGGGGACGAGTTTGTGATTTCAGGTGAAAAATCATACGTCCCTTATGCCAGGGACGCAAGAGCAATGATCGTGTACGCGTCATTAGATGGAAAAACACAAGGATTTATCATTCCAAATGGGCAAACAGGGCTAAGGGTTGGAGACCGGCAAAAAATGCTTGGGATCAACGCATTATTCGTACACCCCGTTTCGCTTGATGATGTACGCATCCCCGCTACGAACCGCCTGGGTGGAGTGGATGGGCATGACTTCTTACCGATCCTGGCATCCCACTGGCTGGCGACTGCTTCCATGGCATTAGGAGTATCGAGAGCTGCTTTGGAATATGCGATTAATTACGCCAAAGAGCGGGATGTATTTGGGATGAAAGTGGCCCAAAAACAATCAATCGCATTCATGCTGGCAGAAATGGCGACTGAAATCGAAGCGATCCGCTGCCTGACCTGGGAAGCTGCCTGGCAGTTCGACACAAACAAAGAAGGTGCATACAGAGAAGCTTACCTGGCGTATACCGGCGCAGCTGATATGGCGATGATGGTCACCGACAGAGCGGTGCAAATACTCGGGGGGCATGGCTATATTCGCGAGCATCCGGTTGAGAAATGGATGCGAGAAGGTCGGAGCTTCGCCATTCTCAATGGTCTGGCAATCATTTAGTAGTCGATGGGCTGACATGTAATGGAATAGGAGATGAGAAAATGATCGAATTTGAAGCGCCCAAACCTATTGCTCAGCAAAGTTTTGTATTGAAGACAGTCGCTGAAAACATGATGCGACCAGTATCACGATACTTCGATGAAAATGAGCACGAGATCCCGTGGGAGTACATTAATTTCATGCATATGGCGATGAAAGCCACCGGTGCGGGGTCTCTAGCACCGAAGGAAACTCCCAAGAAAGATGCTGAAGGCAAGGAACGACCCCGCATAGGTTATCAGATGCTTGCATTTATGCTGGAAATGCTCTCATGGGGAGATGTGGGGATTTATTTGTGTACGCCGGGAGGAGGGCTTGGAGCTGCGGCGGTCCAGGCGAACGGCACTCCCGAGCAACAAGCGAAATTCCTTACCAGGTTCGGAGAAGAAAAGCCTGCCTTTGGAGCCATGGCAATGACTGAATCGCAAGCGGGTTCGGATACATCGGCGATACGGACAACCGCAGTCCTCGATAAGGATATCAACCAGTGGGTTTTGAACGGCGAAAAGATATTCGTCACCGGAGGGCAGAAATCTCTCGAAGAAGGCAACGGCTTGGTGGTGGTTTGGGCAACCATCGATCCTACTGCCGGAAGGGCTGGTATGCGACCATTTGTAGTGGAAGCAAATTCACCAGGGATAAAAGTGAGCAAGCTGGAGCACAAGATGGGGATCAGGGCTAGTGATACTGCATCTCTGGTTCTTCAGGATTGTCGCGTACCATTCGAAAATATTTTAGGCAGCCCGGAAGTCACGCAAGAAAGAACCACCACAGGGTTCAAAGGCGCCATGGCGACTTTCGACGCAACCCGGCCGCTGATTGGTGCTACAGCCGTAGGTGTTGCCCGCGCCACACTCGAGCTGCTTAAGGAAATACTGGCAGAACAAGGAGTGACAATTCGATATGGGTTGCCCAGGCAGAAATTAACCAGCATTGAGCGGGATGTTATCGACATGGAGGTAATGCTACGGTCAGCCTGGCTGCTGGTGATCAAGGCTGTGTGGATGGCGGACAACCGCAAATCAAACCCGTTGGAAGCTTCCATGTCTAAAGTCAGGGGTGGGGACGTGGTTACTAAGATCACTCAGAAGGCGGTCGAGATCATGGGTCCTTTGGGATACAGCCGCGACCTGTTGCTGGAGAAGTGGTTTAGGGATGCCAAGATAAGTGATATATATGAAGGGACAGGCCAGATAAATCGGCTTATTGTGGCCAGGCATATCCTTGGCTACAGCGGAAGAGACCTGCGCTGAACTTCACACCTGGATGATTTTCTTCTCAAATTGAGAGCAGGTCAAAATCGTGGCGATTTCGGGAAACATATCAAGAATATCAAGAAGGAGGAACCATGAAAAATAAAATATACCAGGCTGTCGTTATTGGCTCAGGAACTATGGGGGCCGCAGTTGCAGCGCATTTAGCCAATGCCGGGCTAAAAGTCTCGCTTTTAGACATCGTGCCCATTAAAATACTCCCAGAAGAGGAAAAGAAGGGATTGACCCTGCAGGATAAAGTCGTGCGCAACCGGATCGTCCAGCAGGGGTTGGATCGGGCGATTAAATCGCGTCCGGCGTCATTTTTTACCTCCGAAATTCCGGCTTTAATATCCATAGGCAACTTGGAAGACGACCTTGAAGTAATAAAGTCCGCAGATTGGGTGATCGAGGCAATCATTGAAAATCTGAGCATAAAGCGGGAGCTGATGACCCGGATTGACGCCATCAGATCAGCGGACACAATTATTAGCACAAACACTTCCGGCATTCCGATCACTTCGATTGCAGAGGGGTTATCCGAAGGGTTCCGCAAGCATTTCCTGGGGACGCATTTCTTTAACCCTCCGCGCTACCTTAAACTGCTGGAAATCATACCCACCAAGGATACCGCACCGGAAGTGGTTAGCGCAATCAGCGAATTTGGTGAATACAGGCTAGGAAAGGGAATTGTTCTCTGTAAGGATACACCCAACTTTATTGCCAACCGCCTGGGATTTGGTGGAGGCGCTTTTGCTTTAGATTACATCCTGGAAAATAACTATACTGTAGATGAAGTGGATGCCATAACCGGTCCTTCCATGGGAAGACCCAAGACGGCGACTTTCCGTTTAATCGACCTGGTTGGGTTGGATGTATGGGAACACGTCGGGAATAATCTCGCCCCTGCTATTCCAAATGATAAACAGGCATTGAAATACCTTAATTCCGAGCGGGTCAATCGAATGATCCATTCCATGGTGGAGAAAGGCTGGTTGGGTACCAAGGTCAAGCAAGGATTTTATAAGGAGGTTCGGACGCCGGAAGGCAGTCGAGAATTCTGGTCTTTGAACTTGAATAGCCTGGACTACCAAGCCCCTGAAAAGGTGCGGTTTGATTCGATTGGAAAAGGCAAAGATGCTGAAGACCTGGCTGAGAAATTAAAAATATTGGTTGAAGCTGAAGACCGAGCCGGGCAGCTCGTGAGGGCTTTGACCTATCAAGGACTGGCGTATGCGTCTGAGCGTATCCCCGAGATAGCTGATACACCAAAACCCCTGGATGATGCAATGAGGTGGGGGTTTGGGCATGAAGCGGGACCATTCGAGGTGTGGGATTTATTGGGAGTAAAAGCTACATCTGCAGCTATGGAGGCTGAAGGTTTCCCAGCCGCCAAATGGGTGGGGGCGATGATGTCTTCTGGATTCCCAACATTTTACCAATATGACTCAGGTACAAAGGTAGGAGTATATAATCCCACAATAGGTAAGTATATCCCCATCAAACGCCCGGATACGCTTGTGCTGCTAAAAGAGCAAAAGGTGATCGACAAAAATCCAGGAGCGACATTATACGACCTGGGTGATGGGGTGGCATGTGTAGAATTTCACACCAAGGTAAACTCGCTCGATGAAGATATCTTTAATATGATCCTGGAAGCCCAGGAACGCACACTGACGGATTTTGAAGGCTTAGTGATCGGCAATGAAGCGGAAAACTTCTGCGCAGGCGGAGCGAATATCATGATGGTGGTTATGGCGGCGCAGATGGGGGCATGGGATACGTTGGAAGCAGCGATCAAGAAAATGCAAGATATGAACATGCGCTCACGCTACCATCCAAAACCGGTGGTAGTAGCTCCCTTCGGACTTACCCTCGGCGGTGGCGCAGAGCTTACCATTTATGCCAACCGGGTGGTTGCTGCTGCAGAGCTGTATACCGGTTTCGTTGAATTCGGGGTGGGAGTGATCCCTGCCGGTGGGGGGACGAAGGAAATGCTGCGACGGGTCGTCAACCCGGCAATGAGGACGGAAAATGCAGAGGCATTACCTTTCCTGCAGCGGGTCTTCATGCAGATTGGTCTGGCTAAAGTGGCAACCAGTGCTGAAGAAGCACGTCAGATGGGAATTCTTGGGGCAACAGACCGGGTGGTGATGAATAAAGAATTATTACTGGCAGAAGCAAAAAAAGAGGTTCTGCACATGGCTGCCACTGGTTATCACCCGCCGATACCAGAGAAGATATATGCAGCGGGCCGTGATGCTTTGGGCGCATTGCGTGTAGCCATCCATATGATGAAAGAAGGTAAGTATATTACTGAATATGAAGCGCATATGGCACGAAAGCTGGCAAACGTGATGACGGGTGGAGAACTAAGCAAACCCACCTGGGTAGATGAACAATACATCCTGGATTTGGAACGTGAAGCATTCATCTCCCTTTGCGGTGAGGAGAAGACCCGTCAGCGGATGATCGCCATGCTTCAAACAGGTAAACCTTTGCGGAATTAACTATGGAGATGGAAAATGAACACTAATGATGCATCTCGTGATCCAGTAATCGTTGCAGCTTGCCGGACACCGGTTGGTAAAGCCAAACGAGGCAGTCTGGCAACCGTCAGACCGGATGAGATGGCGGTTTCAGTGATCAAAGATTTACTAAGGCGGGTGGAGGGGTTAAATCCTGAAGACATCAATGATGTCATCCTCGGATGTGCATTTCCTGAGGGAGAACAGGGTCTGAACATGTCACGGCTGGTCACCTTACGAGCCGGTTTACCCGTATCAGTGCCTGCCGAGACAATTAACCGCTTCTGTTCTTCAGGTATGCAGAGCATTGCTCATGCAGCGTTTGGGATCATGGCTGGTCAAATGGATTGCGCTATCGCTGGGGGAGCCGAATCTATGACCATGGTGCCAATGACCGGATTAAAATTTTCACCCAACCCCAACCTGGCGGCTGAATGGCCGGGTGCGTATTTAGCTATGGGTTTGACTGCCGAAAATGTAGCAGAAAAGTACGGGATCAACCGCGCTGACCAGGATGCGTTTGCCTATAATAGCCACCGAAAAGCAAACCATGCAATTGAGACCGGCTTATTCGACCCTGAAATCGTAACTGTCGAAGTGTCTTTAGTCGAATACGAACAGTCAGGAACCCTGGGAAAAAAATCCTTTACGTTTACACGGGATGAAGGTCCACGAGCGGATACGACCATCGAAGCGCTGGCCAAGTTAAAGCCAGCGTTTAAGGAAGGTGGCACAGTTACAGCTGGTAACTCATCGCAGATGTCAGATGGAGCAGCAGCTGTCATGCTGATGTCACGAGCAAAAGCAGAGAGTTTACGTTTGAAACCATTGGCTCGATTCGTGTCATTTGCGGTCGGAGGTGTCGACCCGGAGTATATGGGGATTGGTCCAATTGTTGCCATTCCAAAAGCACTGAAGCTTGCCGGATTAAAGCTGGCAGATATTGGACTGATCGAACTCAACGAAGCTTTTGCCGCCCAGAGCCTGGCAGTAATACGCCAAGTGGGAATTGATCCTGAGATCACGAACGTCAATGGTGGTGCGATTGCTTTAGGTCATCCATTGGGATGTACGGGTGCGAAGCTGACCACTCAGCTGATCTATGAAATCAAACGCAGGAATGTCCAATTTGGGATGGTATCCATGTGTATCGGAGGAGGCATGGGAGCAGCAGGGATTTACGAGAATCTGAACTGATATCAGGAAGACCATGATGAAATCAAAGTTGGAGGAGAGATGATATGACAGAGTACACGGTACGCCAATTGATCCTGAACCACGAGAAAGCTTTCATGCCAGATAAAGCCGCCGGAGTTGATGCAGTTATTCAATACCATTTAACAGGTGAAGAAGCAGGCGATTGGATTATCACGATCAAAGACGGTGTGTGCAAGGTAGCAGAAGGTATAGCTGAAAACCCCAAGATGACTTTGACTGCTGATGGGCGGGAATTCGGCGACATCCTTCTGGGTAAAATGGATGGGATGGCGGCATTCATGCAAGGAAAACTGATGTTGAAGGGTGATCTGAACCTTGCAATGAAGCTAACTACTTTCTTCAAGATGAAATAACTGTGGATGATCATTAAGTGCATACTAACAATACCATTGTAGGCACTCCATCGTGATGCGTTTATAAGGGAGATATAACAATTATTTAGTGATTAATTTCACGAGAACTAGGCATGCAATTTTTACCTTAGCGAGCTAAATCGATAGCCTGAGCGGGATGGCTTGCTGGTACACGATTGTTTTTCTGGTGAAATTGAGATTGATATAAACTGAGATCGCTCTAAGAATAATAAAGACCGCTGGTGTCAATCAGCGGTCTTTTAATCACACGGTGATAAATTAATTACATACTATTCCCTATATTTTGTGCTGATCCTTCACACCAATAATAAATCGTTGAATAACTCCTATTCCTTCTTTTCCTTTTCTTCTTCGGTCTTTGTTCCTTCATCACCCTTCAGTCCTTTTCGAAACGCGTTGATCCCTTTGCCCAACTCACCACCAATGTTGGCAATACGACCAACACCGAATATTAATACAACAATTATGAGGATAATAATCCACTCAGAACCTCCTGGTAAGTTCATATGAAAATCTCCTTCTTGGAACTAAGCTATCTATATTATATCCAATTTCTACTAAATTAATACATCAATAGATGAGGATATTATTAGCACGTCGATCAGTAAGACATATTAGATGACATACAATCATTACCCGACGATATCGAAAAGTCGAGTTTTAGGGATGAAAGTTGAACCTATCAACTCAATAGAGCAAGCGGATTGTGATGATTTTGTGTGCATCGAGATGAAGGTCAATCGCATTTCCAGATGATATCTTTATAGGAGCGATCAACTTTTCGTCCAAGCTAACCAGTTGCGCATCTATTACGGGTATTAAAAACTTTAGCGACGTATCAATCGGTGTAGAGAGCAGGTTATACCCACGGACGATCAAGCCCGACCCATCGTTCGCAGTTTTAATAGTAGTGATAATAAAGTATTTATTTGTGTTTTCGATGAAAGCGCCTATTGTTGGCAGGGTTCCGGGGTGCACCGAGGTGGCGTTCAATTTTAGGGGAGCAGTAAAAGCGAATGCGTGGCAAACATACTCACGCCATTGAGCGTCTCCAGGAATGATCGAGTAGTCGAAAGTGTAACTACCCACCATTTGGGCATCAGGGACCGTTACTTCCATTGGTCCCGCATGACTCTTACGCGTGGTCAGGTCATCACGGGACAACCAACCAACACAACGTAGGAGCGTGATGGCGATTTCTGAGTTTCCAGACTTGTTTTTGAGGACTTCTACCTCTGGCAATCCGAGGTTCGCAATCGTCAGGCTTAATCGATCATTGGAGACGCAGGTAAACTGTAGCTGAGGCACCTCGGGTCTGGGAGGTTCCTCCCAGGTTTCGTCGAATTGTGGAATACCGATAGGGCGCTGCACAATTTCAAAATGACCGTCATACATGGCATCTGTGGTGCTGAAAGGAGCCGGAAAATGCACCCGTAGGCGATGGTCATGCGCCCGGTTATCTATCTGGGTATGGATATCTATCCTGGGGATACCTGTGACAAGCGTGATTGTGCTGATGATCGAATTAGTCACCCAGTCATTTGAGCGCGATTTACGGTCATCGGATAGCCTTGAAGGGAGTATTAATGTTGAATATAAAACTAGCTTTTTATAAGTGTTATGGTCTTCATGTACTATTTTGTTGATCTGCGGGATAAAAGTGAGATCTCTTTCTGGTGGGCAGTAATTGTATAAATCACCGCAGTCCCCATTATCGAAGAGACTATTTAACCCACTATAAACCTGTTGAGTCCGTTTGTCTGTAATAGTTAGATTGCCATCTTTTGCCAGTACTTCAACAATAAAGAATTCATTCTCAATTCTCTTCGGTGAAGTAGCATTGTGATGTTTTTTACCTTCAAGAAATTTGGAAATTATTGGAAGTTGCGCGCCACGTGCAATTACTGGTAAAAACCTTTGGAGAATGGGATTTAACTTTACCGGTTTAGATATTCCTTTCCCTGGTTCCACTAGGCCGCTGATCCAATAGCAGCTGTACCCTTGCTGAGGGATATCCCTTGCAACAAACGATAATTTTATTTCAGGATCGGAATACGCGTGGATATGAAATTCAAGCACGGCGGGGTCTGCCAAGAGTGCATCCATCTGTGTCACGCCTTCCCTCCACCGGTTTATATTGACGTTGCCATGATCTGATAGGGTAGCATGAATGCTGGCATGGCTGGTATGTTGTTCAATATTAAAATCTCGCACCACCATCCCGGCAACATGACCTTCATGAATCATGCCGAAGGCTTGTTTTAAGGCTTTCTTATCCAGAACGAGCGAAATTAATTCGCGGGCACCTGTTCCTGAAAAGTCGCATTCGATAACATCACCGTCAATATCGATAATCTCATATGAGGAAAAATGGTGGGATAGCTTAATGCTGAGATTAACCAACCCAGATTGAGTAGCGTCGTTAGGGTTGAACACCACTATTGCGGACAGGATGTTCCTCCCAACACCTTGAGGCTTGGAAAAATCTACCCCCCGGGTATCGATATGGTCGCATATAACCTGGAGGGACTGATCTAGCAGCTCGTGGTTGATTTGATCGACCTGGTCAAACCGGATTTGCATTTCAGCCGCCACCTGGTCGATAGAAGTACCGCAAATTGAGTCATGAGGATGACATTGCATTAAAAGTTTCCAGGCATGCCGAATTATTGCATCCTGTTGGATCTTGTAACCATTTGTTTCACCTTTAAGCACGCTAACACTTGGTGAGGAGGAATTAAGCAAGTTGGTCCAGGCGTTCAACGGCTCCACCCATTTCAATAAATCAGTTTCGCATTGGCGATTACGTTGTTTGAGTGAGATGCGTGTAGACAAAATATTTTGAAGGAGCGCTGAACACTTAGAAGATCGCAGCTCACCAGTGACAATCGGCAGCTGCTTACCGGTCGAAATTAAATGAGTTCGCACTTCATTAAAAAAGAGGGGAAGATTCGAGTGAAGCAGGTCATTTTGCTCCCCATTTACTCGATAATTACCCATGGCTTTGGAAAGGTCATTTACGGGCTCCATATGGTCGGTGCCATGCATCAGGAGTGTATGATCTGTGATCGAATGAAGCGATAAGGACAAGCTTAAGGTATTTACGTCGTTGATAAATTTCTCCGGGATGGCAGCGGTAATGCTGGCTGCATTACTGTAACTGTCTCGGAGATTTGCGAGTAGTACACTGGAACCATCCGGACTGATCCAATTCAGCTCACAAGGATGATCGTCCAGCCCACGCCAGAGACTGGCAGCGTTGATCCCAAAACCCTGTAAAATTTGCGGCATTTGACCGATATGTCCAAAGTTATCCGGCAGATAACCGACCTGCATTTTTCCGCCAAATAATTGGCACAGTTTATCTCCTTCTAGCAAATTCCGGATATGGGATTCGGGAGATACCAGAAATTCATCCGGGCTGACATACCACGGACCGATCAATATCCGTCCCGCTTTGATATTTTGGACCAGTTCATCCTGGCGTTCAGGGCGGATTTCCAGGTAATCCTCCAGGATGATGGTTTGTCCATCCAATAGGTAAAACTTAAAATCAGGATCACGATCAAGAATATCCAATAAGTGATCGATTAAATGGATCAGCTTCAGGCGGAATTGTTCGAATGTAAGGTACCATTCCCGATCCCAATGCGTGTGGCTGACAAGATGTATTGTGGTCATGGATTACGAATTCTCTTGGATTGTTGAACCAACGATTTGGGTTGGGAAACCATGATGCTTAGCAATCCAACTTTTTTATTTCAGCCATCAATACAGGGAGAATGTTTTCAACTGGGATGATCGTCTTTTCTGCCTGATCACGACGCTTATATTCTATCCCGCCATTTTTCAGCGAACGATCGCTCATGGTGAGACGGATTGGAATCCCAATCAGATCGGCATCGTTAAATTTGATCCCAGGACTTTCCTCCCGGTCATCGAAGAGACATTCCAAATGCGCTTCGTTCAATTGCTGATATACGGACTCTGCTACTGAGCTGCTACTGCTTAGATTATTTTCAGCCTTCGATGGCAGGACCACCAGGTGGATATGGAAAGGTGAGACTGAGAAAGGCCAGATAAGACCATGTTCGTCATTGTGCTCTTCTGCTATGCAAGCCAGCAAGCGCCCGATCCCAATACCATAGGAGCCCATCACGATGGGGTGGGAATTCCCTACCCGGTCAAGGTAAAAACAACCCATCGCCTCGCTGATCCACGTGCCCAGTTTAAATATATTTCCCACTTCTATCCCACGTACTGAACGCAGTGGATGACCACATTCAACACATTCATCCCCGTCTTTTGCCAGGGTGATGTCGGCAACGATATCTGCCTGATAATCACGACCATAATTCACATTGCGGAAATGAAATCCTTCGATGTTCGCCCCAGATACGAGATTAGTGCTGTTCGGGATGATATCATCAACGATTACACTCACGTTGGATAATCCGACGGGCGAAGCATAGCCTGGAACAGCTCCTACTTCACGGATCTCTGACTCGGTTGCCGGGCGCAGATCAACAGCATGCAATTGCGCAGCCAGTTTGGTTTCGTTGACATCCATATCACCACGCACGATCACAAATGCAAACTTTTCTGTACGCTCATTGTCTTGAACAATTGTAGCCACCATAAAAACCGCTTTTGCCGTCTGGTGCATTGGGACGGATAAATAATCAGCCAATTCATTGATGGTCTTGCACCCAGGCGTGGCGACTTTCTCAAGTTGAAGTATATGCGAATCGGTGACAGGATGTTTTTGATTTACTGCAATTTGCCGGTTTGCAGAATACCCGCATTGATCACAGATCATTAAGGTATCTTCGCCAACCGGAGATAAATACATAAACTCATGAGCGACCTTACCACCCATCATTCCTGTATCAGATTTAACCACAGTAACCGGTAACGAACAGCGCTGAAATATTTTTAGGTAGCCTTGATAGTGGGCCTCGTATTGGGTATCCAAACCGGCTTGGTCAAGGTCCAGGCTGTAGCTATCCTTCATGGTAAATTCCCTGGCGCGGATTAAACCTGCGCGAGGACGAGGATCATCGCGCCATTTGGTTTGAATGTGGTACAGCAATTGTGGCAGTTGGCGGTAAGAATGTATCTCGTTACGGATTAGGCTGGCAATCACCTCTTCATGGGTCATCGAAAGCACCATATCATGACCGTTTTTGTCCTTGAATCGGCCCATCTCGCTGCCAATTTGGTACCAACGACCCGTCTGCTGCCAGATCTCTGCCGGGTGAACAGCAGGCATCATGATTTCCTGACCACCGATCGCATTTATCTCTTGACGCAATATGTTTTCGATTTTCGCCAGGGATCTTTTCGCTAATGGCAGGTAGGTAAAAATACCTGCGCCTAATTGTCGAATAAAACCAGCCCGCAACAATAAGCGGTGACTTGTCATTTCTGCAGCAGATGGCGTTTCTCGCAAGGTCTGGCTAAATAATTGTGTCATTCTCATTGGGGATATCCTTATAAAACACCCTCTGGTTTTCAATCCAGAGGGCGTTTGGTCTTGAGAGATCAGCTCAACGGAAACAAACCGTCAGATCGAAAACCTGGATAGTTGGCGTTTGGTCGGCGAACGAAGGGTGGCTTCCACACATATCATAAGAATAAGTTTACCATGTGATCGATGCATGTCAAGCCAAGTTTAGTTATTTAAAAGTTTATACATCCTCAACCTAAAATAAAACAACTGAGATGCGCATAGCCAAAATCATTTTATAACCCCATACATTTGATCCGGCTTAAGCATGTCAGGAAATTGGTCACGCAAGTATTTACGCGTTTCATAACAAAGATGGCATGCATCGGCGTAGTTATTGGATGCAGGGTAACCGTTATCAACGGCTAATTTGTAAGGTCCTCCATCAAGAAGCGCACCAACAATTGGATTGGTGTGCGGATCGAATCCTTCGCATATCGATTTGAGATCGGATGAAAATAAATTCCCCAATGATATTCCCTGACAAATATGAAGGTCACCGTATGGATCGATATGAACCCTCCCAGGATTAGATAGATCTTCATGCGGGCAAATTGCGAATTTACTGGCTGGAAAAAGATGCATTTTAGGTGCCAGGTTATCGGCTGCCCGACCACGGTACATGATAGAAGACGTCTCAGGTGGAATTTGCCCTATTGATGGGGATGATGGAACTTCTGGCTGCTCTATACAAATGATGCCAAGGGGGATGTTTAATTCACCGGCTACCTTGGTAACATATTTGGACTGTTGACTCACTTTTTCAGAGAAATGGAACAGATCGCTGCTGATGGTTAAATCCTGGATTTTCCCAGCCAGAGGAGTAAGCCATAATCGGGCATCTTCTTCTGATGTAGCCCAATAGCTGTTGGTAACGACCCCTACCTTTAATCCCAGGTCGATAGCTTGATCAATTCCTGCCAGCATGGTTTGGTAATACAGAAAAGGCTCCCCACCTTCAAAATAGATCCATTCGACCATTCCTGACTGACTCGCCTGGTCCAGGATCGAGCGGATTACCCCAATGGTCATCGTTCCGGTTTGCCTTGGACTTCCCCAAACGAAACAATGATCGCATTCGAAGGTACATTGATAGGTTAATAACAGGTGTAGTCCATTCAGCTCAATCATCTTGTTCTATCCTTCCCAGTGAATAAACTTCTGGGTTTACGCAATGGGGTAATCGCTCGCCCCTTAGTCCGGCAAGTAGGTTTTCGCATGCCATCTTCGCCATGTTGCGGCGTGTTTGCTGGGTAGCGGATCCGATATGGGGGACGATAATGCAATTTGGTAAACTATATAAGGGATGGTTTGGAGGTAGAGGCTCTGGATCTGTGACATCAAGGGCTGCAGCTGCGATTTTACGCTCCCAGAGGGCAGATACGAGTGCTTGAGTGTCGACCAACATTCCACGGGCCGCATTGATCAAGATGGCATTGGGTTTCATTTTCGATAAAGTCGTGAAGTTGATTAGGTTGTGCGTTTCGGGAGTAAGCGGTGCATGCAGGGTAACGATGTCACTTTGCATCAGCAGCTCATCCAAAGTGACTTGTGTCGCACCTCTCTCGCTTATAGTCTTCGGGTCAGTAAAAATGATCCTCATCCCAAAGCCCAAGGCTCTCTGGGCGACCGCTTTCCCGATTTTTCCCATCCCGATTATTCCTAAGATGGAGTCATGCAGCTCCATTCCGAGCCAGCCAGCCGGTGACCAGCTGATCCAACGCCCTTCCCGGGCATCGAGGCTGGCGCTGAAAATATTCCGGGCGCTTGAGAGCAAAAGCGCCATGGTCAAGTCGGCTGTACTATCTGTGAGAACTCCGGGTGTATTTCCAACCGGAATTCTTCGAGCTGTACATACTTCCAAGTCAATATTGTCTACTCCCACTGCCATATTGCTGATTACTCTGAGTTTTGGCGCACGCTGAAGAATGGTATCAGTCACCGGAATGGTTAATAACGTAAACAGTCCCTCAGTTTGAGGAAGCAGAGCGATCAGTCTCGGTTCCAGCTCGACCGCATTGGAAGGGCCGACAATAAGGTTGCACTCACCCTCCAATGAAGAGATCCATTCTGGCGGAAGCGTGTGGGTCATTAGGACGATTGGGGATTGTTTATTGAACATGGATACGAATATTATTAGAGGAATGATCGGTTTGACTCTATGAATATGGAGATTATACACTAGGCAACCGCATGATTATTTTTTACTCCATCGAGGTATACTCACTAAGTCTTAATCCATCCTCAAAACTTGTCTATTGACCCTGATTTCCTTTCCGGTTATGCTTAACAACTATTATGAAAGCGAAAGAATTAACACGTAGAAACTTTATAAAATTACTTGGTCTTGGGGTAACGAGTTTGGGCATCAAACCAAATTTTAATATTAATTCGCAGACCAAATTTCCTGACTACGATAGGCTCGGACGTGTATGTATCATCGGTATGATTGATATAAAATCCGCGCCTTCGGTGGAAAGTGATACTATAGGGGTTTTATATGAAGATGCTGTCATTCCCTGGTTTAGGGACGTCGTCGCCAAGCAACCGAATTTAAATGTTTATAACCAGCGTTGGGTGGAAACACAGGATGGTTTTGTCTATGCCGCGAATATCCAACCGGTTAAGAATTTACCGAATGAACCTATCAATACTTTGCTTCCCAACAGCATCGGTGAAGGTATGTGGGCAGAGGTGACGGTTCCATATGCGGATGTAACCCTGGTAAATGGACCATCGTCAAATTCATGGGTACATGCCAGGATAGACCAGGGTCTACCCTTGCGCGTTTATTACGGGCAGGTATATTATATTGACCAGATAAAGACTGACAAAAGTGGGGGCGTGTATTACCGGGTGAATCCCAATTATTATGGTGGCGTCGATTTGTTTTGGGTTCAAGCAGAAGCGATGCATCCGATCCCCGCAGATGAATTGAACCCAATTAACCCAGAAATTGAGAATAAAAAAATTATCATCGACGTAAGCCGTCAGACGATTTCATGTCTTGAAGACGATACCGAAGTATATTACTGCCGAGTATCGACGGGTGCCAAATATGATATGTACGGGAATCCTGTAGAAAAATGGTCCACACCCGTTGGTTCCTATGTTATTTCACGGAAATTTATCTCTTTACAAATGAGCGGGGGTACGACGGGAGCACCTTACGATTTACCAGGGATAGGATGGGTTTCAATATTCGCAACCGGAGGCGTAGCGATTCACGCCACGGTGTGGCACAATGATTTTGGAACACCAAAATCACATGGATGCGTCAACACTCTGCCCGATGATGCTAAGTGGATTTTTCGTTGGAGTCTCCCTCAAGCACCTTATGACCCGGGCATGGTTGATATATCTATTTCTAGGGATAAAAGCACAAGTGTCAAGGTGATTGAATCTTAAGGATTATTTGATAGCAACAGTTATTGAGGAGTATTTCTGAGATGGAGAATATAAGTGTCAACTACGAATAACCCAGTTACGGTGTTGGTAAAACCTAACGGACGGAGTAATTTATTTCTCCATGCATTGGTGTTTGTTTTGGGTTTTTCGATCGTATTTGTGGTTGGATGGGGTGGTGCGGCGACCATCCTGGGACAATTATTCGTCACCAATAAGTTGTGGATAGCGCGCATCGGGGGTCTTATACTGATCATATTTGGCTTTGCTACAATGGACTTGATCCATATCCCATGGTTTTCCATGGATACGCGCAAAGAATATACCGGTAAAACGGGCACGTTTTGGGGTTCGCTTGCCATGGGCTTATTCTTCGCAGCTGGTTGGAGTCCATGTATCGGGGCAACTCTGGGGGCGATTCTCACCCTGGGTTTCAACTCGAGTACGGTGGGTCAAGCGATGCTTTTATCCTTTGGTTACTCCCTTGGGCTTGGCATCCCCTTTCTACTACTTGCCTTAGTGGTGGACCAGGCGATACCAGTAGTTAAACGGCTTCGAAAACACCTTAGATTTTTCCAGATACTATCAGGCGCACTGATTATAACAATTGGGATATTAATGATCACACAGCAAATGACTGCCATAGCGCGGTGGGCGCTTCAGGCTGGTTTCTACCTGGATTTTCCATCCAGTGGGCGTGTTCCTGGAATGTTCGCAGCGGTAGCCGCCGGCACGTTGTCATTTTTATCGCCATGTGTATTACCATTAGTACCAGCATACCTGGGTTATTTAAGCGGTCATGCGCTTGCAGCCACCAAACAGGATGCCATCGCAGAAGTAAAGGGATAAATTACCGGCTAGCTATTTAATTTCCCTGCAGACGTTAGGTATGGTTCGTTCAGATTAACTGACGCTGGAAATTCACTAATACGGATCATTCTCACAACAAATCATTCTGGAACTTGGAGAAAGTAGATGATTGAGGTAACGCTTTATACCAGAAAAGATTGCCATCTGTGCGAAATCGCTCTGAAAGATCTGAATGAGCTTCAATCTACTCTCCCGCACCATCTAACGGTTGTCGATGTAGATAGCGACGTAAAACTTCGCGCCCAGTATGGTTTTAATGTACCGGTGGTATTAATCGGTCCCTATAAGCTGTCTGCTCCGATCGATACGAAGGATTTAGAAATTTCGCTCATGGCAGTCCAACAGAGCGTGGAACAAGAAGCCAAGCTTGATAAAGCTATTCAAGAAGGACAGCTGAAAATACAAGTACGCTGGACAAAATCGGATGGAGCCAGTTTATGGCTTTCCCGCCATTATCTGGCGATATTTAATATTGTGATTTTTATCTACTTGGCTGTTCCATTTTTAGCTCCAATTTTGATGAAAGTTGGTGCAGATGCACCCGCCGGGGTTATTTATAAAGCATATAGCTTTGTGTGCCACCAATTAGCTTTCCGGTCGTGGTTCTTGTTCGGTGAACAAGTAATCTATCCACGAGCAGAGGCGGGAATTACTGGAGTAATTTCTTACCAACAGGCGACCGGGATGGACGGAAGGGATCTATTGGCTGCCCGTGCTTTCGTAGGCAATGAACAGCTGGGGTATAAAGTTGCATTATGTGAGCGAGATGTAGCTATTTATGGAGGGATTTTGCTGTTTGGAATCCTATATGCAGTGCTGCACCGGAGAATTAAATCAATTCACTGGGCGATATGGATCATATTTGGAATATTACCGATTGCATTGGATGGCGTTAGCCAGCTGATCAGTCAACCTCCCATCAGTTTAATCCCATTTCGAGAAAGCACACCACTGCTGCGTACGCTCACAGGTTTCCTATTCGGTTTTCTGACTGCTTGGTTTGGATATCCATATGTAGAAGAATCGATGAAAGAGAACCGTAAGTATTTGGAAGCCAAATTAGATCAATCCGAAAAATGGAATCTACAAGAAGTCACTGCGGAAGAATGAACTGTGCATTCTCACCAATCAGGATCAATAAAATTTTACCAGTTTTCTTCTTATCATAGCCAGGGGCTATATCATGCTGTTTTTACAAGACATGGGGGTTTTTCTCCATCACCCTGGAAAAGCCTGAATTTTGGTGCCTCAGTTGGGGATGATGAAAAAAGAGTCCTGAAAAATAAAGAAAATGCACTGGCTGCGATTGGGCAACAAGTGGCTAGCGTGTATGATGTCCACCAGGTACACAGCACAGAAATTGTAATTACTCACAGTGCTTTGTCTCCAGGCGAAAGTCATATCAAGGCTGACGCAATGATCACCAATACACCTGGCGTTACTTTGATGATGCGATTTGCGGATTGCGTCCCCATTTTTTTATTTGATCCGATCAAGCGAGTAATTGGATTATCACATGCCGGGTGGAAAGGCACAATTAACAAAATCGCCGGTAAAACGGTTTTGAAGATGAAAGATGATTTTGGAACGGACCCTGAAGATCTGTTAGTAGGGATTGGTCCTTCTATTGGGCCTGATCATTATTCAGTCGGTGCTGATGTGGAAGATTTAGTAAGCTCAAATTTTAGAGATGCTGCTAAACAATTGCTAAATTATTCTCAAGGAAAAACCTATTTTAACCTTTGGAAGGCAAATGAAGAAATTCTCAAAGAGGTTGGGGTGAATAATATTGAAATCGCTGGGATGTGCACACACTGCAGGTTGGATGAGTGGTACTCACATCGAGGCGAACAAGGGGAGACCGGACGTTTTGGAGTTGTGATCGGGTTAGAATCATAATGGGAGATATGAAGCAAAATTCCGGTGAGCAGGTAGATATTCAGGGCAACTATTACCGGGTATTGGAGCGGATCAGAATAGTTGCCGAAGCTTCCGGTAGGAAACCTGAGGAAATTCGATTAGTCGTCGTCACGAAAACCCAACCCATAGAGGTACTTCAACGAATGGTCGAAGTTGGGGTTAGGAATTTTGGTGAAAATTATATTGAGGAAGCTATCCCCAAAATCCAGGCATTGTCTGGGCATGGGTCTCTTCAATGGCACATGATTGGGCATTTACAAAGTCGGAAAGTTCAAATTGCCAGCGAGAAATTTCAATATCTACATTCTCTCGACAGTTTAAAACTGGCGGAGAAACTAAGCCGGTTCGCGCACACGTTAAATAAGACTTTGATGGTTTGGATGGAATTTAATGTCAGCGGTGAGGAAACAAAAAATGGTTGGGATATCGCGCACGAAGATAGTTGGATCAATTATCTCCCTGATATTGAAAAAATTTTCCAGCTACGCAATCTAAATATCGTCGGATTAATGACCGTCCCACCGTTTTCAAATGACCCTGAATCTTCCCGACCATATTTCCGACAGCTAAGGAAGTTCCAAGAATATATTACTTATCATCTAAAAGTATCCGGTTTTAGGGAGTTATCCATCGGAATGAGCTCAGATTTTGAGGTAGCTATACAGGAAGGCTCCACGTGTCTTCGAATTGGACAGGCAATTTTAGGTTCAAGACACGGGTGAGACGGGAGGAAACTTGGTTGCAATCATTGCCTACGTGGTGAATTTTATTGTGCTGGTTATATCATTATTGGTTATCGGTAAAATACTGTTGTCCTACTTCGTGGCACCTTATCAGCCGGTGAGATTATTTATTGATCGAATTGTGGATCCATTACTCAGACCCATTCAACGGATCATTCCTCCAATTGGTGGGCTGGATATCAGCCCGATTATATTACTCATCATCGTGCAAATATTAGGCAGGTTGGTTGTCAGTATTGTAGCAACTGTGCTTCCTTAATTGCGTTAACGATTAATTAAACTCAGGCGCATCTGTGAGGCGTTCGCTTTGAAGAAATAATTCTTCCATTGGTAATAAAATAACCTTCCCTCACAATTAATTCATTCTATATTGTATTTAACAGCGGTTGGCAATTTTATCCCCGCGATAATCATTAGCCACAAGACATAATACGCAATTTCTCTTATCTCACTCGTGCTTTTGGAATAAACTGCATAAATAGCGCTAATGGTATCCGCATCACATTTACTGCGAAAATAGTCCAGCGCGTTTAATACTTCATCTGAAGTGCCATTTTCCAGGGCTTTAAGCATCAGCTCGTCGGCTGGTTTGCCTGGGGCTACGCTGGTGCCAATTCTTACTGCATAATTACTGAGCCAGTCCATTTCGGTAGGGTCACCAAGTGGCTTAGGTGCGAAACTGGTCTTCCGTCGATATTCGTCAAATGCCTGTAAAGCTGCGTTCCGGACCACCCATTCATTATCTTCCAACTGCATATTTTCAACAATTTTTACTGCCCAAGGTTGATTCACTCGTATTAGACCGTATGCAACTGATCGTCTGACCAGTACATCTTCCATGGTAGCTCCATCCCTAAGCGCGGGATGACCTTCGATGGCGTCATTGGCCAGAGCTTCTGCTGCACATCGGCTGATCAGATCACTACCGTCCAATAAATTGTTGGCTAAAATTTCCAATGACTGTTTATCGCCGATGGCTGCCAAGGCCAAGCTCGCTGCCCGAATAGATGCAGGTGAATCTTCCTGTGACATTATCTGCAGATCCTCGATTGATTTTTTCTCTGACAGAATGCCACACCCAAGTGCAGCTAATTGTTTAAGGTTTTGTTGGTCTGATTTTAATAACTGTCGAAAAAGTACCGACACACCCGCATCACCTGAGAATGCCAGAGCGGAGATTATTTTTGCTGCCAAGGCAGGTGTATCCTTCTCCTTGTGCAATATAGTCGCTAAAGTACGAAGAATGATCGAACGCCACTGTCGATTTTTAGGGGCAATCTGTAACCAGCGAGCGATAATCAAGTGGTTGCTGTGGAGAATGTCATCGTCCTGCATTAGTTCATTAATATAAGGAGTTACATCTCCATCACGAGCGTAGTAATACATCGATAATGTCTTACCCACCCAGGCGGGCTGACTTTTTACCTGGGTTACAGCTCCCGTCGCCACTAAGGCAATACCAGCCAGGTATGCTAGGATAATCGGATGTGAAAAACCATACAGAGACTCTGCGTAACTGACCAGGATGCCGCTATTGACCAGTGTATCAATACCGGTCAGTTCATTAATTCGAATGGTTTTTGACGGTTCCACCAGTTGGGGGGTTGGTGTTCCATCACTTTGTAGGTTATCGGGTGTTGTCTGTTCGCTTCTCACCAGCTCATTTAGAATTTGGGTAGTTTCATGCGGGTTGCCTGCGATTCTCATTTCGCTGATTAGCTGAAGTGCAAAGGCTTCCAATCCAGACCGAACTGTCGTTACGCTTCCGGTATTCCTTCGAATATATGCTTCGATGGCATTAGGACCATCCATCCCAAGAATATCACCTGAATAAGCTGCCCAAACCTTGAGTACGTATTCAAGAGGTTTGAGCATGGTATTTTCAACTTTTAACCAGCTATTCAAAAAGGCAGTATTAATAATCCTCGTTTGACTTTTCCCGGGTGGGTTGATCCATTTGTTCCAATTTCGACTCCAACGATCTAAGAAGTCATTACGTTCATCATCACCCCAGGCTGCCAGAGCAAGCAAACTGAACCCAAGTGCGGGTAACCCGGCAAGATTGTCATAAGATAACGCAGTTATAATACGCAGTTTCGGATATTTTTTAAGTATGGATTGGATAAACCCAGTTATTACCTCTGCCTGATCGGGAGGTAGCTCATCACACCGGTCAATAATCAAAATTGCTTTCTGTTTATCCAAAGCATTCCGTACAAGTCCGGCTAGTCGAGACGCAGTCAGCGGCGAAGAGTATGTAGAAATGACTTTTACTAGGATATCTAGTGAACCTCCAGGTTTTTGATTTTGTTTTTGACTCGTTCTAGATTTTGACACAGGAGTTCCAGCCTCGGAATCTGCTACGTTTAATGGAATATCGTCATCGTGGCGGAGCAGTTGGTAGATATCAGAGGCGTGAACATATAGAGGTAATACACCTTCCAGGACCCCCAGACCAGGATCATTCCTAGCAATGGAGGAGGCCAACCATGCTAACGCCACAGTCTTACCACTCCCCGGATGTCCCCCAAGAATAATATTTGCCCCGCCTTGTAGAGCTTCGACCAGGGTCATTGTCGAGGCTTTATAAACTGAAGCCAATTCCGGCCAGTCGGGAATGTAAGGAACGGTTAAACTGACACTATCGGTAGGCGCAAGGTCAATGGATTTTGATGCCTGAATGAGCGGAGTTAATACTTTAGGGACAACTACAATATCATCGAGTGAGAAGAGAGATGATGCGAGATGTTGTTTTTGGGCAACACGATAGACGTCATGTCGCAAACGGGCATCGCTGCTGGTCGAAAAATTTGGGCGAATACCAGGTGTGTTTTTACGGAACGAATGGATTAGTTTTGGGAGATAGCCTATCAATTTGAATAGAATATAGAGAATGAGGATCCCGATCAATAATCCTATCCAGAATAAGGGTGAGCGAATATTCAAATTCTGAAGAAAGCTAGGCACGACAATTCCTGTAATTTATCCTGGATATAAGATTCTACCGCAAGTAGGACATCGCACGAGATGACTTGGCGACTGGGTTGATTGGATTACTGCGGCAGTCAACGTTGCCCCACATGCTCCACAAGCTTTGGAGGATATTTTTACTACTGCAACCCCATTCCGAGTCTTCCTGAGCTGATCATACAGGGCAAGCTCCGAAGCTGGTATCGGCGGAATGGCAGCATTCCTCTCGGCTTCCAATCGCTCGATTTGACCCAGCAATTTTGTTTTCTGTCCGTTCAAAATGGCGCTGTGTTCAATTTGCTTTGCCTCGACGAACTTCAATCCTTCCTTCGCCAGAGTTAGATTTGATTCAGCTTCCTCAACTGCTATCATCGATTCTAGCTCATGATCTTCGAGGGTAATTATCAAACGTTTTAATGCAGCTACCTCCTTCTGTAAATCTTGTAATTCTTTGGGATTCTGGACCTTTCCACCATAGAGTGAGGCTTCAGAAAGTTCAATTTTTACACGTACATCATATGACTTATTCTCAGATTCACGCTGTCTTTTTAATTCCGCTTGATACTTTTGTTCAGCTTGATGGACATTTTGTTGAGACTCTTGTATTAATAGATTATCGCTTATTTCCAGCTCGACAATTTGTAGCGATATTCGCGCGCTTTCCAACTGGCTATCGATCTGCTGCAGCCTATAAAGGATTGATATCTGGCTCATATCAAAATTATAGAGGCTGATTGATGATAAGGCAAGAGAAAAATGGATTCAATATATGAGTCTTAATGATATCTGCCGGTGGGTGAGTATGATGTTTTCCTTAGCTTGAATCCTAAAAATTGACCATCAAATGAAGTTTAGATTTTCGCCAGGGCATTATCAATTAGAATTGAATTGGGTCTTTGGATTTCGATGAATGTGCGATCGAGATGATTAGCTCGCGATGGATTTTGGCAAGAATAATTATAAGTCATTAGTTTGGTAAAATATCATTACAATTACCTTTATTCTTGTGCAGAATGATCAATATAATGATAATAAATAGAGTGACGATTTACTTTCTATTGGTATGCGTTTTACTCATAACCGGTACGCAGTCTATTCACGCGGAGGTGATGTATCTTCCAACTCAATCGATTACACCTGGAACAGTCACCCGGTCGCCAACAGGACCACCACTTACTCCATCTCATTCCTCAACGCCTTTGATGACACCATCAATGACAGCGACTACTACTTTGATCCCACTGCCTGAAATTACGCTTGTCTTCCCTGCATCGACACCCACCCCAACAGTGACAATTACTCCAACACTTCTACCGTATATAGAAACACCCAAACCTGTGGAAGAAAAGGGTCTAAATAATCTATCTCCAAGGGTTAAGTTGTTAGTTGTTTTGATTGCGATATTATGGTTAATCCTGATGGGATTTGCGATACTGTATATTCGCCAATTCAAGTAAAATCTTCACCCCAATCGATTTTTATAAATACGCTAATTGTCTGGTTAAGTTTTTTGCTAATAATTTGCCTATAAAAAGTAAATCCTAATAAACCAGAAAAGTATGCTTAAAAACGATCGTATTCATGACGCATCGTGTTATAATTTATTTCGGTGGAAATTTTTGGGAATATTAAATCATAGGAGCATACATATGGAAACCAAGGTAGACCTGACCAAAGAAAATGAGAAACCAGAAGAATATTCTATGCATGATATGACGAGAAGGATGATGCTGGCAGGGTTAGGAGCAATTTCAATTATTCATGAGAATTTAGAGAAGCATATCGATAAGCTGGTGGAACGGGGAGAATTTGCCGAGAAAGACCACGAAAAAATGCTAAAAAAAATGAAAGAACGCCGAGAAAAATTTATGAATAATCGCAAAGAATATACTCACAAGTATTTCGCTGAAGCGCTAGAGCATTTCAATGTGCCCGACAAAAATGATATCGAAGGTCTAAACCAAAAGATCTCTGACTTAGAAAAGAAGATTGACGAATTAAATAAAGCCAAAGCGAAAGGATAAGTCAGATCGAACGAAGAATATTTAGGTACTACTTCTCGACTCTCATTGACTCTAATGCCTATTATTATTAAACGCTATAGAAATAGAAAGTTATATAACACGCAGTCAAAACGTTATATCACCCTTGAAGAGATAGAAGATATCATCAAGCAGGAGCAAGAAATCCAAGTTATTGATAATGACAGCGGTATTGACATTACAACAACAACTTTATCCCAAATTATCTTTGATCTCGAGAAAAACCAAACCGGAGCCTTACCTTTAAACCTGCTATTAAGCCTGGTTCAATCGGGAGGTAAGCGGATAGATGAAATACGGCGGAATATTTTTACTTCACTGAACTTTACGCATCATTTCGATATTGAGATTGAACGACGAGTAAAGTTATTAATTGAAAACGGTGAATTAAGTGAGCATGACGGAAATCTGATTCTCAATAAGTTACTCTCAGTTGGATTTAAACAGGAAAATATAATCAATAATGTTGAAGGGAAGATCGCGGAATTTCTCAGGGAAAGGGAGATTCCTACCAGGGATGATTTTGTTTCCCTGATCAATCAAATAGATATTTTATCCAAAAAAATGGAAGAGCTAAATCACAATGATGAAATCGATAAAGAAGAAGGAAAATAAGATCAAATCATTGAGTATCGCCTGAGAGCAGACTCAAGGATCATATTCACTAATTCCGTATGGCCGATTCCCTCTCCCGCCGCTTCAATCACTAAATCGGATATCCCGGGGGAAAGTCCGGGCAGGGGATTTATCTCAAGGATATAAGGCTTATAGTCGTTATGCTTGTCCAGGCGGAAATCCACTCTGGATACATCTAGCGCACCTATAACGCGGAATACTGCTGCTGCAAACCAATTCAGGTCATCTTTCTGTTCATCGGTAATCGGAGCCGGGCAGAGATAAGTTAATTCTTCCGCCAAATCGACCTTTAAGCGGTTACTGTAAACAGTATCGGATTCTGAAAAAGGCGTTAGATCCACTTCCATTGGAGGAAGAAAATGCAGACCAGCTTGAATCCGGCGAGCGTTCTCATCATCAGGTAAACGCTGAGCGACAGGACCCATCAGATTACCAACAAATCCGACAGTCACTTCTCTACCTTCAATGTATCTTTCCACGAGTGCTGGCTGCTTATACTTGTCTAATATCTCGCAGATTTGGTCACGCAGCTCGTCTTCATTATAAACAATTGAATCCCGTGAGACACCCATCCCCGTTCCTTCTCGGCTAGGTTTAACGAATAGAGGAAACCGCATTTCCGGCGATAGTGTTTCATCGATCCTTTCAAAGGTTTGGAACTCTGGGGTTGGTAAATCATGGAATGCGATCACTCGCTTCGTCATCGGCTTATCAAGAGCTAACGCCAGCGTCAGGACTTTCGAACCTGTGTAGGGTATGCGCATCATTTCGAGCAATGAGGGCACTTGAGCTTCGCGTGCATCACCGAAGTGGCTTTCACAGATATTAAAGCAAATATCAGGCTTAAATGTCTGCAGGGTGTTAAATAATGACAGATCACCTTCGAAGAATTCACAGGTATAGCCACCTGTGCGAATAGCTTCAACCAGTGCATTTACTGTTTTTTCTGAATCCAGATCATCCCATTGATCTTCTGCCATCCCTTCAAATCTTGGAGCGTTATTCTTGAGGTTTGCGAGTAAAGCAACCTTTAATGGTTTCATGATTCTCCTTTTATTTTCGAGAACATAAGATACAACCAAACCTGCAGTGTGTCAAGAATATTTAACAATTATTTGATATTGGATTGGTGGATAAGGTAAAATTAGATGGAGTTTGATGTTAGTGTGTAATCTACTCCCATTTTCAATGCGAGGTCTCAATGGATTTTACTGAGCTGATCAATAAACGTTACTCCGTCAGAGCATACAAACCTGATCCGATCGATAGAGATCAATTACTGAATGTTTTGGAAGCTGCCCGACTTGCACCAACCGCCAGCAATCGGCAGCCTTTTCAAGTCATCGTTGTGCACACACAAGGTAGGGAAAATGATTTACTCTCAATTTATCAGAGGGATTGGTTCGTTCAAGCACCTGTAGTCCTTTGTGTGTGCGGGTTTCCCTCCAAGGCCTGGGTTAGGAAGGATGGAAGGCTATACCTCGGCGTGGATATCGCCATCGTGATGGACCACATGGTGCTAGCTGCAACCGATGGAGGTCTGGGCACTTGCATCATTGCTGCGTTTGACGAAGAGAAGGCACGGAAAGTGTTAGCGATACCTGAAGATGTAGAACCGATATTATTTACCCCGTTGGGTTATCCAGCTGATGTTCCGGGAATCAAAAAGCGCAAAAACCTGGAAGAGCTAGTTAGATATGAGCACTGGTAGGAAAAGTTAATTTTGATGGCAGGATGTACAAGAGCCGCTGGAACAGCCTGAACAACCAGTGGAACTACCACCGGCAATTATTTTCGTACCACTTTGCGCATAAAAGACTGAGAGGGCACGTCGAGTTTGGTCGCTTTGGCAGGATCTACAAGGAATGAGTGTATCTGCATCCTTAATCGATCGAAGCGTCTCAAAACGAGCTCCGCAATCCTGGCAAATATATTCATAAATTGGCATAAATTCTCCTGGTCATTTACTCGATTTTATTTTAATCCCTATGGTGTTGTTGGTCAACACGAATTGATGAAGATATTATGAGACTCAGCCCAGATTTTGTGATCTTGATTTCAGCTAATGCTGAATGGCAGGCTTTATTAAATTACTTCCTAAGTTATCATAAAAATCGCTGCCCTTATGGCGATTGGTTTTATTATCAATATAGCGATATCCCACGATTATCCAAACCAATGGTGTTCTTGCACGGAGGTTGGGGGAAGGTGGCAGCTGCAGGCTCGACACAATATGCGATCAGCCAGTGGCACCCCAAATTAATAATAAACCTGGGCACATGCGGAGGAATTGCAGGCGAAATCAATCGAGGAGACATAATTCTGGTGGATCGAACCCTGATTTACGACATTTTCGAGCAGATGGGCGATCCGCAAGAGCATATCCGGCAGTATCAGACCGATATTGATAACTCATGGATAAGCCAACCCTTTCCACTAAAAGTCATAAACACACTGCTGGTCTCTGGTGACCGTGACCTCGTTTGTAATGAGATAGCACAATTAAAATCAAAATACAATGCCATTGCAGGTGATTGGGAATCAGGTGCAATTGCCTGGGTGGCTGCAAAGAACCATACCCAATGTTTGATATTGAGAGGCGTCACCGATCTGGTCAGCGAAACGTTCGGGGAGGCATACGATGGGAAAATTAGTTCTTTCTATGAAAACACCGAGATTGTGATGAAAAAACTGGTCACCTCTCTTCCAGATTGGCTGCTAAAATATTCTGAGTAAACTCCACCTTAGAATAGAAAATACCCGAGAATAACTGCGGAGAGTGTGATCGTTATATTATCAATATCCTTAAAAGGTAAAGATTCTACCAGGGTACCGATAACCGCAATAATTGTTATTGGGAGTAGATAGATTAGGATCGGGGATGTGAAGACTTCAAATGCAGTAAATATCCACATGATCATGACCGAGAATGCCCAACCTCCTAATAACATGCCCGCTGAGCCGGCCAAGGATTTTCCTTTATTCCAGGGAATCCTAATAGTCCCCCATTTACGACCAAGGATATCTGCCAGACCATCTCCGCCGCACATTAGCATCAAGGCTATGATACCGATAGGAGTGGATTTCCAATAGCTAATCGTAAGAATGACGAAGATGATGCCGTAATATAAGGGACCCCGTAAAATCTCTCGACGGTCGCCACTCCTGGACATAGCATTCACGGATGCTTCGTCCTTGATAACTCCAATTCCTATTAATAAAAATTGAACTGTAAAAGCGAGTGGGACCAACGCTGCAAGGTATTTGTTGATCGGGGTCTCGTTAAATAACAACCAGCATAAAACAAAAAGTGGGCCAGTGCCAATATGGATGATCTTACGGCTCAGATGACTTTCTATCCAGCCTCTGCTTGCCAGGTAATCGTTAATCCGCAGCCAGGCCAGGGCAACAACGAATGTAATGATCACTGCGATAAGGTTGCTAGAAAGCATATGTATAGCCTATTTAAGTTTGTATGTTCTGGATTGAGAAATTAATCCCGACTGTGATATTGACGTTCTATTTCACGTTGAGTGTCTCTTTTAGCAATTTCGGCTCGTTTATCATACAACTTTTTACCCTTAGCTAAAGCGATTTCAACCTTCGCTCTACCGTCTTTTAAATAAACAGAAAGGGGGATTACGGTGACCCCTTTTTGACGCACCGTATTCCATAATTTTCGAATCTCTGAACTGTGTAAAAGTAGTTTTCGAGGGCGTAGGGGTTCGTGATTATTGATGCTCGCCTGTTCATAAGGAGCAATATGGGCGTCTTCCAACCAGGCTTCTTTCCCGTCAATCCGGACGTATGATTCTGCCAGACTTATCTGACCCGCCCGGATCGATTTAATTTCACTACCATGCAAGGCAATCCCTGCTTCAAACGTCTCCAGAATGAAATATTCATGCCTTGCACGTCGGTTGCTTGCGACTACTTTTTCTCCCATGGTTCAATTCTATCATAATGAAAAATCTCGATCTGATGGCCTGGCAGAAGGTGTACTAAGGTTGTCAATTTAAAATTAACTCATTCGAAAGACTTTATGATTCGATATATTTTTCTAAATGCAGGATCAACTTTTCTGCCAGAACAGCTCGCGAGTGGTTCTCCCGCGTATAAATCAAACCATTTTCACCCATCGATTGCCTTTCTACTGGGAGGTCTTGTAATTTAATCAATGCTTCAGCCATTGCGGTTGGATCCTCCGGGGGTACAAATATCCCGCCCTTGACTCTTTCCACTTTCTCCCGTGCTTCTCCATCGATGCTTATCAGGATTGGTCTACTACATGCCCAGGCGTCAAATATTTTCGAAGGCAAGGCCCCCATAAAAATATCCACCTTCTTCAATGGGATTAATGCAACGTCAGCCGCTGAAAGGTAATCCGGGATTTGTTCGCGCGGTTTTTCTGACATCAGGGTAAGGTTAGCCAATTTATTAGCAGCAGCCAGTGACAGGAGTTCAGCTTTTTTGGGACCATCACCGATCAATAATATGTGGATATCCGGATGATCTTCCAGCAGTCGAGCGGCTTCTACAATCGTTTCTAACCCTTGGGCAAGGCCGTGGATTCCCGCATAGATGGCAATAAACTTATCCTCCAATTTCAAATCCCGGCGAATCCGTTCTCTTCCTTGTGGATTGAAAGTAAACAGATCGGTGTTGGCGCCATTCGGAACGGAGAATAATTTGGTGGTTGGTATCCCGCGTTGTACCAGCTGGTCATAAATCCCTTGGGTGACGACTACAATCTGGATGGCTTTACGATAGCACGTCTCCTCGAGCCGGGTGGCTAACGAAATGGCCCACCGATTCGACAGTTCGCCAAGGGCAACCGCTGATTCTGGCCATAAATCACGGACTTCGAAGACCAGGGGTATCCGTTTTAGTTTACTCAAAAACCATGCCGCACCTCCCACAAAAAGCGGCGGAGAGGACGCATATAACATATCATATTTGTCCCGCGCAAGGAAAATTCCTGCTAAGACAGCGTTGATCATATATGTCAAATAAAACGACATGCGGCTCCTAAAGTTTTTCTCCGGAGAAGCTTTTACCCAAACCCGGATTACTTCAATTCCGTCCAGGTTACAACGCTCGAAGAATTTTCCTTTGTAAGCCGGGGGAATAATACCAGAAGGGTGGTTCGGGAACTCGGCTACGATGGTGACCTTGTGACCAAGTTGAACCCAAGTTTTCGCCATTTCATAAGCCCGCGTCTGAGTGGCACCAGCTTCAGGGGGAAAGTACTGAGAAAGATATAGGATGCGCATAGCCTTACATTACCCGAGGCATAACCACTTTGTAGAAAGCCAATAGTTTTTTTTCTTGTTCTGACCAGTGATAATGTTCAATAACTGAAACCTGAGCGTTTTTGCCAAGAACGGCAGCATAATCAGGGTGAGTCAATAACTCTATGATCGCATCGGCGTGAGCCTTGGGATCATCCGCTTTTACCAGGATACCATTTACTCCATTGTCAATGAACTGTTGTATAGAACATAGATCGCTGGATACGATTGCGATTGCATAAGCCATGTATTCGAAGAGTTTGGTGGGGATGTTCTTTTGATATTTTGGAACCGGCGGAAAAGGGATCCATCCGATTATAGCTTTTTCCAGATAAGTTCCTACCTGGTCGAATGGAACCGGACCGATGATTTTGATTGATCCAGTCATCTTTCGACGATCAATCTCAGAGCGAAATTCGTTTTCTAAGCTTTCTGGTGCAAATGGACCGACCAGCAAAAGCTGCGCGTGTGGAATAACGAGTAAAACTTGTTCGAATGCATCTAAGATCAACGCTGTTCCACGATTACGTTTTATACCCCCAAGATATAGAACGAATGATTGGCTCGGTTTCGGGCTCTCTGTAGTTCGCAAAGCTTGGTCGATAAATGATTGTAATGGAAAGTTAAATAATGTGGTTTTAGGACGATTTATCCATTGGAATGTTTTAGCAATTTGATCATCAGCAAATATTAATCCACTCTGAAAGTAAGCCAGGAAGGGCTCAAGCCAACGAAATAACCAGGCCAGGAAAGACCGCAACCAATGTGGAAGATCATCTTTGAGCTCGATAAAATCAGCAACCGACTCGTGGACATCATAGATAATGGGTCGTCCGGTGAGGAAACGGATCAATGGAGCGATGAACAGTAGCTCTGGATCGTGCATGTGGTATATATCTGCTTTGGTAGCGATAGCCATTTTTATAACATTCATCCATAGCAAAGGACGTTGACTCCGCTTAAGGCGTTTCAGAGGCAGAATTTCGATCCCATTCACCATTTCTTTTTTATTGTGAACAGCAATGAGAGTTACTTCGTAACCAGCAGATAATAAACTGCAAGCCTCCCGGTAGAATATCCGGTTATCCAGAGCGATATGGACAGTAGAAATAATACAGACTTTATCCATGCTGAAACAATAGGTAATCTTTCAAGACCTTTCGAAGTTTCATTTTGATACTTCTATAGATAAAATTTTGACTGGCTTCGCAGACAATTATCTTCATACACTCAGCTCTAACTGCAAACTAATTGGATTTGGATGGCAAATAAATCCTATCAAGAATAGTTGAATGGGTAAACACCCCGAAATTTGTGATCAATGTAATGTATCTAGTATGGCAACGATTTTGTCATGTGCGTGCCCATCGCCAAAATAATCGGGGTGAACCAAATCTCGTGGGACCGGTGTATTCAGAGTTGAAATAATCCGGCTCGGATCGGTCCCAACCAGGCTATTCCAACCACTTTCGATGGTTTCTACCCACTCAGTTTCAGGTCGCAAGGTAAGGCATTGAACGTTGAAGAAATAGGCTTCCTTTTGGATGCCCCCCGAATCAGTCAAAATCGCCCTTGCATTATTTTCCAGGACGAGCATGTCCAGGTAACCGACCGGATCGATAATCTGAACATTTTGAGGCATATCGTGATTTGAGGTGTTAATCGCTTGATAAGTACGCGGGTGTACTGGGAAGATGATCGTCTCGTCCACCTGCTGGAAAGCAGAAAGGATGGACCCCAGGACAGTAGGATTATCTGTATTATAGGGTCGATGGATGGTGGCTAGTAAATACCCTTTCGGTACCAGATCCAATAGTTCTAATATTTGCGATTGCTGAAGAGCGATCTGGCTGAATTTCAGGACTGCATCGAGCATCGTATCTCCAACCAGGTGAACTCCGTTTTGAATCCCCTCATGTTCCAGGTTAGTAACTGCAGTTTGAGTGGGGCAAAATAATAGATCCGAACAGTGATCCGTTAGAACCCGGTTATGTTCTTCTGGCATCTGGCGATTGTACGATCTCAGTCCGGCTTCGACATGCGCTACCGTCACTTGCAGCTTCACCGCCGCCAGGGCACCTGCCAGAGTAGAATTTGTGTCACCGTAAACCAACACTACGTCTGGTTTTTCAGATAGTAAAAACGACTCAATCCCCTCCAACATCCGACTCGTTTGTTGAGCATGGGTTCCCGAGCCAACATTAAGATTGATAGCCGGCTCTTGAATTTTCAATTGCTCAAAAAAGACCTTCGACATGCCATAGTCGTAATGCTGACCCGTATGGACAATTGATTCATGATGACCAGCATTTTCCAGAGCTGTACTTACTGGGGCTGATTTAATGAATTGGGGACGCGCCCCTAAAACAGTAACAATTTTCATAACTTAAAATTTTCCATGCAAGTTGAAAAATTCAACAATGGTTCCAACGATCCTCAAAAGCATGTCTTCGGTCAATTCTGGATATATCGGTATTGCCAGGGTTTCTTTCGCCGCTCTTTCACTTTGTGGATAATCCCCCAATTTATAACCCATATCATTGAAACACTCCTGTAAATGCAATGGGATGGGGTAATAAATTTCATTTCCGATGCCATGATTATTAAGGTAGGATGCGAGCTCATTTCGATGCTTCGTCCTGAGCATATATAAATGGTAGATATGCCGTCCATAACCCGCTTCGATAGGCAAAACCAACCCATTTTTGCGACCAAATTCGTCTAGTGAAACCGTGATTTCATTTTGAGTGAAAATCTGCCCGTAGAACTCGGCATGATCACGCCTCGATTCAGTCCAAAATTCCAAATAATGTAATTTCACCCGCAGCACTGCAGCCTGAATTGCATCCATTCTGAAATTCCCGCCAACGAGACGGTTATGATATTTTGGACGCATACCATGATTGCGGATAAGGGCGCATTTATCTGCCAGTTCTGCATCATTACAAGTAACCAAACCGCTGTCTCCATAACCGCCCAGGTTTTTCGAGGGGAAAAAGCTAAAACAGCCGATATCACCGATTGAGCCGGCCCTTTTCCCACGGTAATCGGCTCCAATTGCCTGGCAGGCATCTTCAATGATATAAATATTATATCGTTCAGCTAACTCTACAATTGGATCCATATCGGCGACCTGCCCTGCCAGGTGCACCGGTAGGATGGCTTTGGTTTTCTTTGTAATTTTTGATTCGATTTCCCCAACATTGATATTATATGTAGCGGGATTGATATCGACATATATGGGTATTGCTCCCACGCGTACGATAGAACCGGAAGTAGCAAAGAAAGAATATGGCGAAGTGATGACTTCATCTCCTGGTTTGATCCCTATGGCCATTAGGGCTAAAAGGAGAGCATCCGTACCGGATGAAACGCCAAAAGCGTAGGTGCACTGGCAGTATTCTGCCAATTCTTTTTCCAGAATTTCAACTTCGGTTCCCAGGATGAATTGCTGGCTATCCAAAACCCGATTAATTGCAGAATGAACTTCTTCCTTAATTACTGCATATTGGGCTTTAAGATCCAAGATCGGGATTGGATTTGGATTCATGAGGTTGTGGGTAAGGGAGTTTCTTCGGACCAATCCAAACACCGAATTACCCCCGGAGCTGCTTCTTGATAACGCCAACCGGATTCGGGGCAAATCAGAATATTCCCTTCCTTACCAGTTTGTAAACGATAGCCGTGCCGGCTCATCCAACCTTTACGGACGCCCGGAACGCCTAGGATAAGCGCATAATCTGGTACATCACTCCTCACGACACTCCCAGCTCCAACAAAAGCATAGCGCCCAATGGTGATTCCGCATAAGATGGTGGCATTGGCGCCAATCGTGGCTCCCCGACGAACGAACGTTTTTTTATACTCACTTCGCCGGATAATTTCAGAGCGTGGGTTAATGACATTGGTAAAGACACAGGACGGACCACAAAAGACATCATCTTCCAGTTCAACCCCACTATAAACCGAGACGTTGTTCTGGATTTTTACATTATTCCCGATCACCACGTCAACCCCCACCATCACGTTTTGACCCAATATGCAGTATTCGCCAATCTTTGCACCAGTTAAAATGTGGGAGAAATGCCAGATCTTTGTACCCTTGCCAATACTGCACGGCTCGTCGACGTAAGAGCTTGGATGGAGATAATATTCCATTATATTTTTCCAGTTAAGAAAGGGTGTATGTCTTCTTTGGGCTTTTCCGTTGGAGCTGTCCGGATCCTATGGACTAGTTCAATTGAAGGTCGAGCATCTTCTATCCCGAATCCTCTACCGGCTAGGGTCTCCTGGTATACACGGGTGTGTAAATCTGTAAACCCCTCGGTGAATTCCACCTCCTGACCATCGATGGCGATCGAGCGGTATGTGCTGCGCCCTCCCGGAGTCATCGAAAACGGCAGATCCCCAGGATTAATCGACAGGAACCAACGGACGTGAGCTCGGTCAAGATCCAAAGAACCGCTCATCCTCTCAGAATCTGCCAGGTATACATGCATCTCACCAGCGCTACCAAATAACCAGAGCAGGAGATCAAACAGGTGAATACCGATATTAGTAGCAATCCCACCTGATTTTTCTGCATAACCTTTCCAGGATGTATGATACCAGGCTCCACGGGCGGTTACATAGGTCAGAACGACTTCCCGTCGGTGGCTGGTAATGCTCGAACTCAAGGAATCATGCAATTCAAGTATTGCCGGGTGTAGCCGCAGCTGGAGGATGGTGTTGATTTTACCGTTATACTCACGCTCAATGTCTTCGAGTGCGTCCAGGTTCCAGGGGTTGATCACCAGCGGTTTTTCACAAATCGCATTGGAATGGACACGAAGTGCAAGACGGCAGTGAGCATCGTGTAAGTAATTAGGGGAGCAGATGCTCACGTAATGCACACGCTCCTGGTCGGGTCCACGTCGGAGCATTTCGAGGTGGCGGTCAAAGCGCTCAATTTCGTTAAAATAACGCACATCAAAGGAATAATGATCGAGCACCCCGACCGAATCATTTGGGTCAACCGCTGCCACGAGCCGGTTACCGGTATCCTGGATCGCTTTGAGGTGTCGGGGAGCGACATATCCAGCCACACCAATGATGGCAAAATTAAATGGCATGATTATCTCCTGGTTTAATCCATATTAATAGGACTGTGACAATTCTATCTTTACTAAAATGCATCGTCAATGGCAATCTTGCAGACTTATTGAATGTGTGATATCGTAGCCGGTATTCTCAAACATAGGTGACAATGCATGCCAACTAAACTGAGCCGGTTTTGCCTTGGGCTGATGGAGGCTGCCTGGCTGGCAGCTGTTAGTCTGATACCACTATTTTTTAACATATACTCAAGCCGTATCTTCGAACCAGATAAAATTACCATCTTACGCTCATTAGCATTATTGATCCTGGCTGCCTGGGCAATCAAGTTGATTGATGAAGGTGGGGTCAAGTGGAAATCAGAGACGAGTGATAAATCATTAGTTAAATATTTGTGGAATTATCCCCTATTTGCGCCGGTCATCGGTCTTATTGTTGTTTATAGTCTCTCGACAATTTTCTCAGTAACCCCCTCAATAAGTCTTTTCGGCTCTTACCAAAGACTGCAAGGTACATACACTACATTTTCTTATCTGATCATTTTTTTATCAATCATCGCTAACCTACGCAAGCGTGAACAGATAAATCGGTTGATCACCACGGTTATTTTTACGAGTTTACCCATTTCTTTTTACGGTATCCTTCAACATTATAATTTTGACCCCATTCCATGGGGGGGAAATGTCCAGATTAGAATTGCCGCCAATATGGGGAATTCGATCTTCGTGGCAGCTTACATGATCATGGTATTTCCATTGACCATTGGCAGATTGATCGAATCAATTAAAGCCATCCTTAGTGATAATGAAAGTCCAGAAACATCTAACGTCAATGCATTGAAACAGACCATTCGAGGGACGATCTATTTTATTATTGCACTCTTACAGTTGCTTGCAATTTATTGGAGCGGCAGTCGAGGTCCATTGCTCGGTTTGTTTGCAGGTAGCTACTTCATGGTGTTGTTGTTATCTTTATATTGGCGTAAACGTTGGCTGACATTTACTGCTATTGGTATGGCAATTATTGGGTCTATATTTTTGGTTGTATTTAATCTGAGCGGGGGACCCTTGGATGCATTAAAAAAATCGCCTGCCATTGGCAGATTCGGTAACCTCCTGAACCCTGAAAGTAATAGTGCCCTTGTCCGTCAATATATATGGGAAGGCACGGTGAAGCTGGTTGGGATCCATGACCCAATTATTTTTCCGGATGGGAGCACGGATAGATTTAACTTTTTACGTCCTCTCATCGGTTATGGTCCGGAATCCATGTACGTTGCGTATAACCAATTTTACCAACCTGAACTCGGCCAGGTTGAGAAGAGGAACGCATCACCTGACCGGGCGCATAACGAGACCTGGGATTCAATTGTTATCACTGGTTTGTCTGGGCTGTTGGTTTATCTAGCAATATTCAGCGGAGTTTTTTATTACGGGCTCAAGTGGCTTGGTCTGATTAATTCAAAACGGAATAAGTTATTCTTTCTCATTTGTTTGATCGGTGGTGGACTTGTCGGGTCGATAACCTTAATCATTTTTAAGGGCGTTGAATTCCTAGGGGTGGGCTTGCCTTTCGGCATGATTATTGGTGTCGTTGTCTACCTTTCGATCTACGCATTAATCACTCCAGTCAAGGATGAAGAAATTGGTATTATAAATCCCTATGCCCTCTTGTTGATCGTTTTATTTTCTGCCATCGTCGGGCATTTTGTTGAGATCAATTTCGGGATTGCGATTGTTGCCACACGGACTCTTTTTTGGACCTACACCGGAATAATACTGGTGACAGGTTTCGTCCTTCCAGGTCTAAATAGACCAGAAACAGTACATTTAGAACAAGAATTAGTGGTTGAGTCGAAGAATGTCACTGTTGGGAAGAGAAAAGACCGGGGATCAAATCGGTTATCCCGAAAAGATGAACGTAGTCAACGACCAATTATCGGTAACCGACCGGACTGGTTTCGGAATGCATTGATCGGGGCAATCGTCGTAGGGATGATCCTTGCGACATTGGGGTTTGATTATATTACCAATTCAGACCACTCACAATCGTTCAGTCATATCATCATCAGCTCGCTCACTGTCCTGACTAACAAGGGCAACGCGTTTTCTCCTTGGGTATTCGCTTTACTGGTGGCGACGTGGTTGTTTGGATGCTTACTTTATGCGTCGGAGACGGAAGGCTCGCAAGAATTTCGCGCCTGGCTGAAAACCTTGGGATTGATGGCAGTCATTGCCTTGGCTATCGGCGTCTTATTTTGGATATTCCACAGCATAAGTCTGTCTTCCCTGGCAGGTTTTGTTCCAAAGGATCAGAATGATGTCATCACGGAAGTGAATTGGATCGGTTCATTATTGACCCGGTATTATTTTTATATTCTGCTCATATTAGCCATACTGGCATTCTTTTTACCAGACACATGGCCGGCTAGAAGTGTGTCTCCAACCTATCTCAGTACGGCGATGTTGCCGGTTGTTTTTTTCTCGATCATCATACTGATCAACCTGTTAAATCTTAAAGTAATACAGGCAGATATAACATTTAAACTGTCTGAATCCTTTACCAAGAGCGGCCAGTGGCAGGTAGCGACATTTTTATATAAACAAGCTAATAAACTGGCGCCGCGGGAGGACCATTATTATCTATTTCTCGGCCGGAGCTATCTGGAACAAGCCAAAATTACCCAGGCTGCTGCTGACCAGGATAATCTGGTATTACAAGCTGAAAGTGATTTAAAAGTCGCTCAGTCGATCAATCCCTTGAATACGGACCACACTGCCAATCTGGCCAGATTATTTACCTGGTGGGCAGGAAAAGCCACTTCAACGGATGTGCGCAGTCAAAGAGCTCAGCAAGCCTCTGATTATTATGCTACTGCAGTTGAGCTCAGTCCCAATAACTCAACACTTTGGGATGAGTGGGCAATTCTATACATGCAATTAATAGGGCAGCCAGATCAGGCTTTACAGCGCTTACAGCATGCACTTGGATTAGACGGAAAATTCAACCTCACTCAAGGATTATTGGGTGATTACTATGTAAAAGTAGCCAATACCTCAACTGACACATCGGCGAAGCTTATGGCTTTACAAACCGCTGCCGAATATTATCAGACTGCCGCTGATGTTTCCAAGTATACCGATACAAATACAAAGGCCAGTTATCTGGTATCTCTGAGTAATGTTTATGTGCAAATTGCCGGATTGAACCCGGATAATATCAATAATGAGCAATTACTAAGTGCAATTAATGTCCTGGAAGATTCGATTAAGGCAGGTCTTAGCTCCAATGACCTGTGGAAGGTTCAAGAAGCTCTGGCAAAATTGTATTTACAGATTGGGGATAACGTAAACGCACAATATTATGCGAGTCAGGCACTGACTGGAGCTCCGGTATCGGCTAAAAACCGGATTCAAGATTTGATTACCCAGACTCAATCGCTGCCATAAGCCAGGAGAAAGACAGCGGAGAATACCCTTTTGTCCTACGTTACACTTTTACCGCTGATAATTGCCTTAATCGCAAGCCTGACCCTTGTTCCCGCGGTACGCTGGTTAAGTTTTAAAACGGGTCAAGTGGCGGTTCCCCGCGCAGACCGATGGCACCGACAGCCTACACCAACTTTGGGGGGAATTGGAATGTTTCTCGCATTTAGTGCTGCACTGGTCGCGAGTTATTTTTTCGGTGATGGCACTAATATTTTTCTTAAGCGATGGAGTATTCTGGTAGCAGTCATCCTCATGTTTTCCATCGGTCTCTACGACGATTTTAAACACATCACCCCTCCAAGAAAGTTGGTCTTCCAGATTTTAGCAGCCACAATCGTCATATTTTTTGGCAATATCACCATTGAATTCTTCCGCTGGCCAGTTGCGAATATAATGCTAACCTTCTTCTGGCTGGTTGGGATCACGAACGCAATAAACTTGCTCGATAATATGGATGGACTGGCGGGAGGTGTGGCGTTAATAACCGCTGGATTTCTATCGATTTTCTTCTGGAGCACCGGCTATCCTGACCTGCTAGTCCTTTCGCTGGCGCTGTGTGGCAGTATCATCGGGTTCTTGGTGTTTAATTTCCCTCCCGCCAAGATATTTATGGGTGATAGTGGGAGTATGTTCCTGGGATTTACCCTGGCAGTATTGGCAATCGCACGTCGGACACAGGCGTCCAACATTATTGCAATCATCGGTGTTCCCACTCTGGTCTTATTACTGCCGATTCTGGATACCGGACTTGTCGCAATTACGAGGCTTCTGCGAGGACAATCGCCCGCAATTGGCGGAAAGGACCACACCTCCCATCGCCTGGTAGCTTTCGGTTTATCGGAACGCCAGGCTGTGCTTGTCCTATATGGAATTGCCGTCATCTCCGGACTGGCATCGATCGGGTTGGAAGCCTTGGATTATGACTTAAGCTTGGTGTTAATTCCCACTCTATTGATCATCCTATCATTATTCGTGGCGTATCTTGCCAGAATGAAGGTTGTAACGAATACCCAGGAGCAATCGGTTGGAATTACGCGCTGGTTTGTCAACTTTACTTTCAAACGAAGAATTTTTGAGCTGACTTTCGATCTGTTATTGATTGGTGTAAGTTATTACCTGGCATTCTGGACCCGGTTTGGTCTCAATATGACTTCGGAAAGTATGAATCTTTTTTTGAACTCGTGGCCAATCGTGTTGGGAATAACCTACGCAGCACTATATATCTTTGGAGTCTATCGAGGCGTGTGGAGATATATCGGGATTAATGACCTGATGCGCTACGCCGGAGCAGCGATATTATCAGGTGGAATGTCGTGGGTGGTGATCAACCTTGTTTTTCCGGACCAGCCATATTCGGGCGATGTTTTTTTATTATATATCCTGTACTTGCTTCTTGGACTTTCCGCCTCGCGATCATCTTTCATAATCTTAGACAAATTCTATGACCAGCGTTTTTCAGACAAACAAAGAGAAAACGTGCTGTTATATGGAGCTGAAGATGCGGGCGAAATTGCGCTCAGGTGGATCCAACGCAACCCAACTATTGGATACAGCGTGGTAGGATTTTTGGATGATGATTCCTTAAAATGGGGAAGCAACATCCATGGAGTAAATATTCTGGGAGACCCTTCGAAGCTTGAACAGTTAATTAATGATCGGCAGGTGAGTGGAGTCATCGCCACAACCGATAACTTGCTGCATTCACCCGAAGGGGAAAAACTGGTCTCGACTTGCCGGTCAAAAGGAATCTGGGTGCGTGTCTTACACCTGGAGTTCGAGCTCACGGAGTAAACAAAATCGGGCGGTGCAGAGCACCGCCCGATTTTTTATTTATGGTTCAATCGATCAGTGTTTTAGAACGATTGGGAGGAGGAAGTTGTAAATTGCTGGAAGGATCTCAGTACTAACCGTAGACACGTTGTTGTCTGGATCCGGATCAACGTTATCCGACGAGACTTCAGCAGTGTTTACAGCGGTACCGACATCCATTGCAGTAACAGCAATCTTCAGGGTGACAGTTTCACCCATAGACAGGGCTCCGACATCGCAGGTGACTTCACCCATAGCTTCGATGCATCCTTCACTGGCAGACTTGAATGCGACATTGGTGGGTAAAGTATCAATTACTAACACACCCGCCGCATCTTGTGGACCAGCGTTGGCGATCACTAATGTATAGGTGAACACTTCGCCCACTTTTGCTGTTTCTGGGCCTGTCTTGACAATCGACAGATCAGATACCAGGGGTTCGACCGTCAGTGTGACGGGAAGCATGAACTCTGGAGTAGCCGGGTCATTGCTGGCGATCACGATATTGGTCTCGTAAACACCAGGTATTAGACCAGTAGAGTCGAAGTTGGCATCCACATCGGTTGAATTGCCGGGTAGGATGGTGCCTGAAGTCGGCAGCTCACTCAACCATGCAGCACTATCCGTCGCTTCCCATGTCAAATCTGCGTTCCCTTCATTTGCGATGTTAAAGACCAGAGTTCCAGTCTCATTGGGGAACAGGTTCAATTCCAGCGCATCCGGAGTCACGACGATGACAGGTGCAACGACGTTTAACGTCACCGGTACATCAACGATTGGCTCATCGGGATCATTGCTGGCAATATCAAGGAAACCAGAATAGGTTCCAAGGCCTAATCCCGTTGAATCAAAGGTGACACTGACGATGGCGCAGTCTCCAGGCTGAACCGTTCCCTCAGTTGGGGTTTCACTCAACCAGGGTAGTACATCCGACCCGGTCATACCATAACCACGGACCATCCAGTTGCCGGGGAAGTAGTCGTCGATCAGTATCCAGCTGGCATCGGGGGGCAAGAGGGGAGGATCAGGTGGAGGCATGACATTCCACCAACCAGCCCAGGAGCGCTGCTGGGTGGTCGTTTGGTCTATCGAGGCTGGCCAGTAGCTCGTGCCAGGCACTTCCAGGCCAATCACACCGATGATCGCGTCACCCGTTGGACCGTTGTACCACACTGGAGTTGGGAGTGTGTAAACATTCCAGGTATCCAGTGCTTGTACGGTTGTAAGGTAGCCACCCAGGTAATTCGATCCAGGAGCTGGATCGTACCCACCTGTGGTGTTTTCGTAGAAGACGATTTTGATATCATCACCGACGTTGACCAGGCCTAGTGAGCTGAAGTAAATCCATACTTCATTGACCTGGAACGGGAAGTCTGAGGCATTCGGTGTAAAGCGGTTGACCCAGATGAATTCCTGGGCTCCACCGATGCCGATATCGTTGTCACGGCTGCCATCATCCAGTACGAGGGCGACATCACCATTTGGAGTTTTTGGTGCAGGACCGGTTGGGGCGCTTATTCCATTTGCATCCAGGGCTAATGTAACTGGATGAGATGGCTTGACTCCCGCCGGGACTGTGGTCACAGAGTTGACCTTCATTCCAACTGCTTCAGTGAGCGACCAATCCAATGGAGATTGACCCACATTACAGACGTTAAGATCCTGTGTTTGCTGTTCATTCGGGAACAGTGTGGCAGTCAGAGAGGTTGGGTCAACCGAGATATCTGGGGATGCGAGCACGTTCAGTGATACATCCACTGGGACGACGGGTGTCACTGGATCATTGCTGTTTACATCCAGCTCACCAGTATACAGTCCTGGAGTCAGTCCATCAGAGTTAAAACTGACGTCGACGAGGGAGCAAGCAAATGGATCAACTATTCCGGAAGTTGGGTCTTCACTCAGCCACGGAATGTCAGTTACCGGCCCAATCGTGCCGATCAGCTGGAAGGCCATTTCATAGCCATTAGGATAGTTCCAAGTTACTCCTGGGGTTTCAAAGGCGTATGCAGAGTCAAACAATCCACGACCCAACGTGTCAGGGTCACCAGCTTCCCAGAAGAAGTTGGTATTATCACCGACGCCGGTGGTGTTGTAGATCTCAACCCAGTAATTCCCCGCGGATAATGCTACAGGAGCAGCCAGCGTGAGAGTATGAACCCACTCATGGACACCAAACAGGATTATGCCAGTTTGAGACCGTGAGTAGGAGACGTTACTCTCGTCATATACTACCGTTCCCGGTAAACCTGCCGCGTCCTGGTGGATGATTACTCTGATCAAGTCTGGATCGATTGGGATGTCAGAGGGGAAGTAACCAACGCAGAATACGATTTGTTCCAAGGAAGTTGTCGTTTCCAGAGCAAAGTTCTCTGCCACAACCTGCATTCCTGTACCACAGTTTTCACACGCGGCATCGATAAAAATACCGTTAGCCCCGTTCGGTGCTTGATCCAGAGGACCTCACTGGTTGGCTTGGTTGGGTTATAGATAACCGATGGACGCGCGTGTGACATTCGCCGATTTATTGATGGCGAATGGCTTATTAGTGGATGGTGAAGGTGACACCCAGTCAGACTTAGTCATCCAGGTACCTCAGTCAGCGACCATTCCACGGAGTAGGACCCTCGTTGCATATTGGCAGCTGCTGGCTGGTGATTGTGTTACCGGCTGTTCTGCAAATAAGGACAGCGGAGAGACGACAATAACAGGTTCCAGCGTGCAGTACACATCGGTGTCTCGAGATCCGGAAGTGCGTCTGGATTTCCCTAGATGAGACGATAGCCGAATTGGTAACAACAGACGGACACGATACTTCATCTGCTACAACCTGGAAATTGATATTTACCGTGCTGGTGGGTGCACAGAGTGGAATCGCTGCCTGTGGATTTACTGCTTCGTCACATTCATCATAACCTTCAGGTGTGTAGACATCACTGCTGCAAGGATGATCCAGGTGGCGCTGCCATAATCATCACCCGTCCAGTACCGCACGATTTTAAGCGCATTCGGGGAACCCGTGCCAGCCACTACATCAAAGCAGTAGTACGCAACACAGTGATCTGTTACTGACTGGTACCGAGAATCGGCGATATTCACCTCATTTGGACTGGCTTGGAATGACCAGCCGAAAGTGCCCCAACCGCGCCACTGTCGCAAACTGGAGTTCCTTGGACGTAAACATTCGATACAGTCCAATCCGTGGGGAATTTCTCAAAAAGATTGTATACATATGCAAAATCCGGTGTATACGATTCTCGCACCAAAAGTCAGAATGTCTGGGTCCCCTGGCATAAAGCATGAATCGCCACCTACTGAGGGGTCGAAGGCTACATAGGAACCGGTGAAGAAAATTAAACCATTACCTCCGTTTGCCTTGACCGCCCCTGATAATGTACCTTCCCATAATACTGAATTCAAGCCGCCATCAAAACTGAGGTTCCTCGGTATCGCAAGTCAGGGCTGCCGGGAACAAATGTCGTCCCAGCTGGGACTGCATCTTGCATATCAGCGAGGATGTCATCTGGAGATGTGTTATTGATTGTGATCGCATAATCAATAAGCCACCAGGGAGGTAAATGGAGTGGCGGTGTTGGTCGCCAGTAGCGGACCAGCAGGTCCGCAGGTCAGATAAGACAAGGACTTCGAGCGGCGCAGGAGAAATGGCGTTTGAGCCATTTGTACCGCCAAAAGTTAAATAATTTCTCTGCCATGAACGTCTACCGCAGGAGCCGAGCAAACCTTGGTTCAGAGTTTGCGGGAGCGGTCCGGTCCAGGTATCTGTG
>CAWEKR010000016.1:0-106412 GCA_963809615.1 uncultured Chloroflexia bacterium | reverse complement strand
GAGTATTACACCTTGTATATCCTGTCCATATGTTCATGTGAGAGTTACAATGTTCCAGTTTTCTCGCACCTTAACAACTGAATGGACAGGGCAAGCAGGTTTGCCTTCCCTCAACTCTTTGAAAAGAAAGGAGTAAGAGGGAATGGCAAAACACATCCGTGGTAGATATGAAGGGTCAATATCTCGAGCACCCAGTGGGCATTGGCGTGCGCAAACTACACCGATTAATGGTCATCGCATCACCCACACCTTCCAAACAAAACCTGAAGCATTAATCTGGCTACGCGATGCAGGCTGAATTACAACTAGGTTTCAATTACCAGGGTAGCAAGGCACTCATCCAAAGACTATCTGCATGACTGGTTGGCAACTTCCCGGATAGCATTGCGGCCTAAAACAGCTGATAGCTATTCAAGGACAACGGAAAAGCATATCATTCCAAGCCTGGGTGACGTTCCTCTGAAAGACCTGTCACCTTTCCAGGTAGAGAAATTCTATGCCGGATCGATTCGAAAAAGGAGTGGGCATTCGTACTGTTCGGTTAGTGCAACACTCAGTCCCGACATTGCGCTTTAGAGAGAGCGGTTATGCAATTGCTGTTAACACGTAACCCGGCTTCACATGCCGTCCTACCTCGTTACAAACATAGCGAGATGATGGTCTTGGATGATCTCCAGGTCAACCAGTTTTTATTGGCAGCAATTGACTTTCCTTATGTTGGGTTATATCATCTAGCAGTTAAAACAGGTATGCGTATGGGAGAACTTCTGGATTGAAGTGGTCGGACCTGCAGTGGGGTAGTGGTCGATTGTATGTGCAGCGACAGTTGCAGGATGTCCGTGGAATGGGGAGTTTTTTCCAGGAGCCAAAAACACGTTCAGGTCGCAGGACTCTCCAGCTGGGGGAAGGTACAACACAGGCCTTACGTGAGCACAGTGAATTCCAGCGAGTCCAAAAGGAACTTGCAGGGCAGCGCTGGCAGGAGAACGATCTGATGTTTCCGTCGAAAATCGGAACACCGTTGAATGCAAGTAACTTGCGATTGGATTTCAACCGGGTGATAGAAAGGTCAGGGGTTCCAAGGGTGAGATTTCATGATTCGAAGGCACTCCGCAGCATCGCTAATGCTCAACAATGGAATACCAGTGATTGTGGTTTCGAAGATCCTGGGGCACGCAAAACCAAGCATCACTCTGGATATCTACGGTCATCTATACAACGAAATGCAGGGGATGCTGCTCGATCTGATGGACCAACTGGTTTCACCGATTAAATTTGATTTACCCGGAAGGTGTACAGTGGGCATCCCAGGGCGAATTGAGTAATCAAATACAATCCCGATCATCTGCAACGATCTGCATCGATAATAAAAAACCTGCTCGAAAAAGTAGGTTATGACCCTTATATATGGGGGTAATAACAATTTATCCACGAAATGCTGGCTATATGTGGGGGTTTATCGAGTAATTACCCCCATATATAGGCGCCCCCGGCGGGATTCGAACCCACAACCGTCTGATCCGAAGTCAGGCGCTCCTTCGCTAAAGTTGCCCGGTTGTTTTCACTCTTGGGCTGAGGCTCCTCCCCATCACTCGATCCTTAAACCAGGTGCCTTACATTTTATTCCGCCTCTTTCGTGTTCCAAACCCATTTATCGATTATCCTCTTCACCCAACCACTTCATTGCCCCTCTAACTACTAACCACTAACCACTGATTTTTCCCCCTCCCTTGACTTTTCCCCCTCCCCAAACTACACTTGCTCATGGGGGTATTAATAACCCCACATGCCTGTACGAACCTTGCCGCGCCATGGATTACACTCGCCTCACCGACGAAGCCCTCCTCAATCTCATTGCCCGCTCACAGGAAAACGCCCTGGGCGAGCTTTACGACCGCTACAGCCGCTTGGTCTACAGCGTCGCGTTGAACACGCTCTCCGACTCCGGTCGTGCGGAGGAAGTGACCCAGGATGTGTTCGAGCGTGTCTGGGAGAAAGCCCGCACCTACAGCGCCGAGCAGGGCAGGGTGATCACCTGGCTTGCCAGCATCGCCCGTCACCGCTCGATCGACCTGTTCCGCCAGTCCAGGTCTCACCACGAAGAAATGCAGGTCACCTGGCAGGAAGCGGAGATGATCGACTTGCCGGATGGGCAGAATGTCGAATGGGAAGTGGACCTTTCAGAACGCACCCGTCGCATCCGCTGGGCGGTGGCACAGCTCCCCATCGAGCAGAAGCAAGCCGTGGGGATGGCCTTCTTCCAGGGGCTGTCGCACCCCGAGATCGCCGACGCCCTCGGCGAGCCCCTGGGAACGGTTAAGACCCGCATCCGCCTGGGTATGCAAAAGCTTCGAATAATATTGCAGGATGAACATCAGGTATAGCAATCCGCTGGTCAGGATATTACGTAATGTATTCTAGGAGCAATGGATAATGTCGCAAGAGCTTGACGATCATGTAATTGAGCTGCTTCCAGCCTATGTGTTGGATGCCTTGACCGATGAAGAAACGGGTCAGGTGGCTGAGCATCTGGCAGCCTGCCAGACCTGTCAGGCTGAGTTTGCACGCCTCCAGCTGGTTGCAGATGATCTCCCCCTTGCCCTTGCCCAAACCGCTCCTCCGCACAGGGTTAAGCAAAGCTTGATGAACGCGATCCACTCACGGCAGGCAGAAGCTTTACGATCCGCCCAACCCACCTCATGGCAAAAACTTGTAGGTTTCTTCCGCATGCCCCTTCCTGCGCTCGGTTTAGCCCTTATCGTGGTCCTGGCGCTTGGTAATCTCTTACTCCTACGACAGCTGAACCTTGCAAACCAGCAATCCGGTACCGCTATGCGGGTGATCGCGCTCGCCAATACCCAAAGTGCCGCTGGTGCCTTGGGTACCCTGGTCATAGATCAACAGGGCGATTATGGCACCCTGGTAGTGGATAAATTAGCCGCCTTGGATCCCAGCCAGCAGTACCAGATCTGGCTGCTCAAGGATGGGCAGCGCACGAGTGGTGGTCTATTCTCGGTGAATCCCGACGGTTACGCCTCTCTCGAAATCATGGCACCTATACCCCTCGCCCAATACGATTCAGTCGGGATCACCATCGAACCCGCTGGCGGCAGCCCAGCTCCAACCGGAGCTAAGGTATTGGGCGGCGCAATACCCCATTAACTACTTTCCAACAAATTACATCTAAATTTCATCCTAATACGTATATTTTTCTAAATGTTCATATTAGGAGGAATACGAGATGGACACTCAATTAAAAGTAAGAAAGTTAGTAAAGCCTGTAAGTTTGTTCAGTCTGCTGGTTGCCATGGCGATGGTCCTGGCAGCCTGTGCCCCGGCCGCAACTGCCACACCCACTCAGTCTGCATCCAATAGTGCTTCCGATACCCTGGACGTGGCAACCAGCCCAACCTTGGGCAATATCCTGGTGGATGGGAGTGGGAAAACCCTGTATGTTTTCCTGAAAGATACTCCAGACACCGTGAATTGCAACGCTGCCTGCTTAGCCAATTGGCCGCCCCTCATTTCTTCGGGCACACCCAAGCTGGGTCCTGGTGTAGATGCATCCTTGATCGGCACCGCTGCACTGCCCAATGGTCAAAAGGTTATCACCTATGACCACATGCCCCTTTATACTTTCGTAAAGGATACCCAGCCAGGTGATACATCTGGAGAAGATGTTAGCAGCGTGTGGTTCGTGGTCTCGCCGGATGGCAAGCCGGTTAAACCTGCCGGCTCGATCGCACCCACCGCCGCCCCGCCTGCTGCTTCATCAGTCCCCACCATTATGGTCGCCTCAGATGCGAAACTGGGCCAGATCCTGGTGGATGGAAATGGCATGACTCTATACGCCTTCACCAAGGACGGTCCCGACCAGAGCAGCTGCACCGGCAGCTGCCTAACCAACTGGCCCCCCTTGTTCACCACCGGAACCCCGAAATTGGGAGCCGGTGTCGACGATGCCCTCGTCAGTTCTGCCCTGCTCGCCGATGGCACCCGCATCGTCACTTATAAAGATATGCCCTTGTACCATTTCGCCAAAGATACCAAGCCTGGTGATACCAACGGGCAAGGGGTGCTCGGGTTCTGGTTTGTGGTCTCTCCTGATGGTAAGATGGTCCAACCCCCAAGCTCCGCTGCCCCGACGGCTGCCCCGACCACGGCTTCTGCTGAACCCACCCTCATGGTCGCTGCGGATGCCAAACTCGGACAGATCCTCGTGGATGGTAAGGGAATGACCTTATATGCTTACACCAAGGACGGACCCGACCAGAGCACCTGCACTGGTGGCTGCCTGACTTATTGGCCTCCATTGCTCACACTGGGTTCCCCCACACTCGGTACCGGGATAGATGACTCGAAGATTGGATCAGCACTGTTGGCAGATGGTACCCGCATCGTTACCTACAACCATATGCCGTTGTACTATTTCGCCAAGGATACCAAGCCTGGAGATACCAGCGGGCAGGGAGTATCTGGGATCTGGTATGTCGTCTCTCCTGATGGAAAAATGGTAGGCAAGTAGTCTACCTTACGTCGATCAGCAAAGTTGAGCGTGTTATTTCTGACGCTAAAATCACCGGGTTTTTAAAGTTACCGCCTCCCGAGATACAAATCTCGGGAGGCTGGTCATTCTTTCAGCCATCATCAAAAGGATATTGGGATGCAGTTTGCCAGAGATTAAAATCCTCGACCAAGGATCAGGTTGTTATTTTCCGACAATAGGCAGCAGGATGCGCTTGAGCTGGGCATCTCCAATAACAATGTCAAAGAATAATTCATCAGTGCTGCACGCATTTGTCGCCCGAATGCCTATTTGGTAGTTTCCGGCGGCGGTGTAGGTGTGTGTCACCAATTCCCCTGTGGCGCTCGTGCCATCGGCGAAATCCCAGATATAGTTGATCGGCAATGTGCCCATGGCACTGGTTGAGAAGGTGATCACCTGCCCGACCTCCATGGTTAAAGGTGTGTAGGCATAAATCACAATCATCACCGGTTCACAGGGTTGTGTGACGCTAATCGTCACCGGCACAACGTTAAAAGGAGCTAGCGGGTCGTTAGACTCGACCGCGATACCACCAGTGTAACTGCCAGGCTCTAACCCCGTCGCATCAAAGGTGACGGTGATCATGGCGCTCTCTCCCGGTCCAACGCTTCCGCTGGTCGGAATTTCATTGAGCCAGGGCAGGTCAACGGCTTGGCCTATTACCGCAGCCACAGCTTTATAAACGTCGATGCGCCCATGACCATATGTATTGTTGGGCGCCGGGCATGAAGCCCCCACCGAACAAGTCTGGTCATCGATACACACAGATGTCGCGTAAAGGATGCTGAGCAGCTCATCGATTCCCAGGGAGGGGTCAGCTGAGATGATCATTGCAGCTGCACCGGCAGCATGCGCAGTGGAGAACGAGGTTCCACTCCACACCTCATAGCCACCACTGGTTGCACTCGAGCGAATATTAACGCCAGGCGCGGCAACATCCGGTTTTACCGTTCCATAACAGCTGGGGCCACGCGCTGAAAATGAACTGATCACATCATTCTGATCGGTGGCACCAGCCGCCAGGGTGATGGGCAGGTCTCCTGGTGAGCCAACGACACCGCATTCGGGTCCGCTGCCACCCGGAGCAAACACCGCTAAAATATTGGCTGCCCGCAGGGTATCCAGGATAGGCTGGAAGCTGGGGTCACACGAGCTGCTACCCCACATTCCCAGCACGATATTGGGCGCTTTGGCAGGGTCCGGCTGCGTGCCATCCAGCCTGGTAGGTGCGAGCATCCATTCTAGCCCTTCCAGCAGGTTGGCATAATCGCAGCTACCGCCAGCATCGCATACTTTGACCGCTATCCAGTCTGCCCCCGGGGCGACGCCGATCTGGTTTTCGCCGCTGTCACTCCCGCTAACGATGCCGGTACCAAAGGTCCCATGACCATTATCGTCGTAGGGCACAGACAGGTGATTGACCAGATCGAACCAGCTATAGTTGTGATCGAAGCTGTCCCCACCCAGGTTACCACGGTAGGAATTTACCAGGGCATTATGGTTGTACATTACCCCGGTATCGACGATACCCACTACCGCACCCTGCCCGGTCACCCCGAAGGTTTGCCAGGCTTCATCTGCACGGATCTTGACGATGTTCCATTCGATCGAGGCTGGATGAACAGGGGGTAGCATTGGTCCCTGTGCAATCATCGGTTGGCTTTGACTTGAGGGGAGGATAAACTGTTGGGTATTGGAGCTGATCCGCATCACCAAAGGGTTACGCCTGAGCTCATTGAGCTGGTCAGCATCCAGGGTTGCGGTGATGGCGTTTGCTATCAGCAAGCGCTTTGGATGCGTTCCCTGTGAGACCAGCCAGTTGTACAGTGGATCGCTTTCAACAGCCAGATTGCGAAGCTGGTTATAGACGAACTGGACGCGGGCGGTGCGCTCGGCGATGCCATAGGCTGCTGATAAATCAGCTTGGCCGCGCAGAAAAATGATCGCCAGGCTGTTCCGGTTCGCCAGCGATCTGTGATTGCAGCTCAGGGTCGATGTTGGGTGCGGCTTCTGGCGAAATGGTCGTAGCAGTCAGCGTCGTCGGATGCGCTTCGCTCGCCAGGCGCAAGGTAGTGGTCATTTCGTAGATGCTGAAGGTGAGCGTGGTATCCCCCGTATTGGTGATCCATAAAGTTTGGGAGATCAGCTCATCAGCGGGCAGCTCTGCATGCAGCTCCGTGGGAGAAATGATAATGCCGGGTTCTAAATGGATTGCTGGTGGGAAGAATTCACCCAGGCTTGCATTGGCAGTCGAGGCATCCATGATCGCGAAGACCCCCAATAGGCTCGCCACTGCCAGACACAAGCCAAGCAGCGCGATGCTGCTGGTCTTGTTGGCAGACATGATGCACCTCCTTTAGGTTTAGCTACCATTATAGAGACATATTGGGTGAAAAGCAAATGAGAAACTCAGCCTCGACCTATAGTTCGGACAATTGCACAAATATAGTGTCATTGTGAGGAGCAAGTGGTCTTCTTGCGACGTGGCAATCTGAACTTTGATTGAAATTCGGATAAATCATTCTTTATAAAGATCATATTTGGGTAGATGTCCGAACTAGTGTCCGAAGGACAGAGAAAATAAAGCAAAGAGCCTCGAGCAAGGTGCGCTTATGAAATTCTTTCTTGGTGAATTATTTCGACCATCATCAGGCGCAGGGGTTGTACCGCCTCGGGGTGTATATTTCTCAATAAATCACTACCAGTAAAGAATGGAGCGTCTCGTCAAAATTTCCCTTCCCTGTGTGCCCAATTCAGGCTATGATTGAGCCATGGACGACAACACCTACGAGTGCCCCAACTGCGGAGCCAAAATCTACCCGGAGATGTCCCGCTGCCCGCAGTGTGGTCAGAATATGTACCCGGAAGACGACGAAAGAGTCCGCCCGGAAGCCCAAAGCACTACACCTGTCTGGGTATCATTCCTGGGCGCACTTCTGATCGGCTGGATGATTGCTGTGGGGCTCGCCCTTATCGTGCACTTCGTTGTTGATGCATTCGTCAGCCCAACCCTCCTCGGAACATGGGGAAAGATCATCCTCTTTATGGCTGGACCGCTGGGGGCATTGGTGGGCGCCTATGTGGGCACCGGCTTGGTCAGGAAGCGTTCGAGATTGATGGGGAGTGCGATCGGTTTGCTTGCCATCCCGGTGTTGGTGCTGTTGGCTACCCATTGGGTGAAGGTCACGCTTAGCCTGCTGTTCAGCCCGTGGGGGTTGCTGCTCGGATTTCTCACCATTTTAGCGGGTGGTATCGGCGGCTGGCTGACTGAATATTTTTCCCCAGACAGCGCATGGAAGGAAAAATGGCAGGTACATGGCTGGGAAGACCTGCTTTACCAAGACCTGCTTCGAAAGACACGCTTCAACGGCTCAGCGGCAGACAGGCTGATCGAGTATGAACGCAAGCAAGACCCCGCTGCCAGCCGTCTCAAGCTGATCCAAAGTGCGATTGACCGTTGGGAACGTGATAACCGTTGAGTGTGTGTGACTTTTAATCTACACCTGTTCAAAAATTCCCAGGGGTGTCCCATCTGGTCATCACGAAACGCAATACCTGAAACTATCCCCCAATTAATCTTAAAATCAAGCTAATAATCCCCTTACTTCTGCTCCAGGATCACCAGGTTGGATGGTTTGGAAAGGTTGTATACCAGCCACACCAGGCACAAGGCGATCAAACCGACCGTGATCAGCAGGATGATGGTAGGTCCGATTAGGTTGACATAATATTGGATATTGACCAGGATGAGCTCGAGGATGCCGGATTGAAAACCCGGAGACCCTTCGAGATACGACAAGCCGGCAAGCAAAACCCAGCCTATAACTGCCACCAGCACGAGGATCAATAAAGGAACGAGCACTTTATCTGCCAGACTGAACTCGTAGGTTTTGCGGGTAAAACCTGCCCCAATGCGCAGCTGAAGCGCCTCTAGCGCCGCATCGCGCACTTGCGGACTGGCAAAGGTGAGCTGGTGGGAAGTTAGCTTGTCATCCAATGCGTAATCGATGACCAGGTTCGATCGCTTTGGATTGCTCGTCAGCCGATGGATGCTCTCCAGTTTGATCGTCCTGGCATTTTCTCCCAACAGGTCGCGCATCATTTTCTTTTCTTTGAACAGACCCGTAATATGCGGCACGTCGCTAGCGGCGGGTGAAGCGTATATAATCGATTTGCTCCCCAGGATGACCATACGGTCGGTTTTTGCCTTGGGGTTATCCCACAACAACGACTCAGGCTCATTAGGTCCATCCAGCGCTTCTTCGACGGGTGCAAAAGCATCCATCATGAAGGGTGGCTCAGCTCTCACCGTATAACCGGTCGAGCTGCCAGACTGCTGCCTATCGATCGATGCAGGCGTTGAACCATCCAGGTAACTCCGAGCATCGGCATCTATGGCTGAACCTGACGGTACTGCGCCTGCTGCCATACCATCGGCGAGCGGTTCATCCAACCAGCTTAAATCACTGTCAGGCAGCGGTTCGGCAGCCAGCTCAGGGTTGCTCACTGCATCAAATATCTTGCCGATGGTTTTATCTGGCTCATGTGAATCCGTTGCCCAATCGAAGGTTGTAGGAGTCTCCGGTGGCTTGTTCACTTCCTCACCGGTCAGATCAGGATAGGTCATATCCCCCAATGCCTGGAATTGAGCTTCATCACCCGACCATGTGAAGGGAGGGGTGAATGGTGGCGCCTTTTCAATTTTGGGTGGGATGACCGGTTTATATCGCTCGCCGCGTACCACGGGTCCCAGCGGGGAAGTATCCAGTTTCATTAAGGCGATGCTGGCAGCCGAATTATTCGGGTTGATCATCAGCACCCGCTGCAGGCAGTTCCGCTTCAGTTTGACTTCGTCAACCACTTCTGACATCATCATCCAGGCTCCTTCATTATGAGGGTCCTGGATCAGTGCCTGTGCCAGCAGCTGTTTCTCCTGTATGGCATCACCTCTCTGCCTGGCATCCATGGCTTGTAAAAGTAAGTCGGGCATACACTCTCCTATAATCTACATGTTTATTATAATCCAAGTGGAAAACCCATTGTCCGGGTGGAATAGATTCTCTCCTTGCAGTTCTGTTTGTAAGCCTGTCGGTTATAATAAAACCATCCTTCCGTGGAGTAACCCTATGGCACAATCTGTCTCAATAAAATTTACACCCACTCAGCAAGACTATGCTCGCGTGCTGCGCCTGTTCCTGGTTCGGAATACGATCAACCGGCTTATGTTGGGCTTCCTGGTGGTCGCATTTGGTTTTGTCGTTTTCAACATGCTGGCTCAATCTACACCGGTCACCTTTTTTGAAATAATCTGGTTATTGTTTCCGCCTCTGTTCATAATTTATATTCTAGTCGTCCAACCCAACCGGATGGGGAAGCAATATATGGCGGACGAAAAGATGGCCGCGGAGACCACATGGGAAGTGAATGAGGCAGGCGTGCAGATGTCGACCAGTTTTAACTCGACACTTTTTGAATGGGAGATTCTTTCAAAGTTGGTCACCTACCCAGACTATTACTTGCTAACCTTCAAGAAAAAAAATACCTTTCGCTTCCTTCCCCGCCGCTCATTCACCTCAACGGAAGATCACGATGCTTTCCTCCAGCTGATGACAAGCCACCTCTCCAGGTAAGGCTGCCTGCTCACAGGCAAGTATCTATCTATATGCAGCAATACACCCTACCCCCGGAGTTGACCTCTACCCAGGGGTTTTATACGGCTCATTTTATGGATCTCGCCGTGTGGGAGTGCTGCTGCACCAGTTCACCATGCCTGCCCGGGCCTATGCCTCTCATGCGGAAGTGCAGACGATGGACGAGCTAGCGGTGAGGCTGTTCACGCTTCAGGCAATGTAAATTGTCAGGCATTTAGTTGGATTGCCTGCGGGCAAAAATTGGGGTCTCTTGGTGATTATTGGCTATTGGCCAATGTTTGACCCGTCTGGTTGAAGGTTCCCTGCAGCCAGGAAACCTCTCCGCCCTTGCATAGAAGACCATCCTGGTATATTATTTCCGTGTGATTTTAGATCGAGTTTCAAAACAACCTGACTGATAATTACGAAGCTTTTATCCTTGAACCGACCGACCTTACCCAAACGCACGATTAGCGCCCCTATAGTGGGTGATAAGGCTGCCTTCACACGCACCCTCACTGAGGCTGACGTAGCGCTGTTCATTGGCACTACCTGGGACGTCAACCCTCTCCACACCGATGAGCTATACTGCAATGCGACCAAGTTCAAGCATCGCATCGTACCGGGTTTACTCACAGCCAGCTTACTCACCCATTTGGGAGGGCTGTGGGCATTCCTGGCGACGGAGATGGATTTTAAATTCCTGGCACCTGTCTACGTGGGTGACAGCCTCAAAGCCGAAGCGAACGTAGCAGAAATTGATGCCCAAACTGGAGCAGTACTGCTCCAGTGTACCTGCACCAACCAGCACGGCGAGCAGGTGCTGACTGCCAACGTCAGGGGTTACCCAGGTAAATTCGAGTGAAGATCAGGTTTTTACTGCTCTCCTCGATCCTGATGCTGCTCGCGGCATGTGCTGGTTCTGTCCAGATACCTGCGGCGCAGCTGCCTGACCCGGCGATCTATACCGTCAGGCTATCTGAGCTGCCGGAAGTGGGGTTCGACTGGCAGCAAACCTATAACCAGACCACCCTGGAACAGGGATATAAATGGTCCTACCAGGCATACCAGGCTTACCAACCTGGGAGTGCCGGCGGCGAGCTCGATTCTGCCTTCGCCGTGAACAACGACGTCATCCTCTATGAGGTCGATATGCGCCGGGAAGACCTGCCCCTGCCCCCCCAAACATTGGGGAATATCCAGGGAGTATCGTGGAAGGCAGGCACGCCACTGCATCGTGTGGGAGATAAATCGGCCGTATGGAAGACTACCCTGGGTGACCTGCTCACACCCGTTTGGTGGCTGGAGTTTTACCAGGGGCATGCCTACGTGCGTATCTCGCTGCTCGGCTTTCCCGACCAGATTGCCCCGGCGATCATCTATGGGCTGGCGGATATCCTTGCTGAACGCCTGCCTACCTCCGTGGAGAAACTCAGGTCAGACGTGGCCACCGTCGTCCCAACCCAGCTCCCCGCTGCCCCAACGATTACCCCCCAAGCTCCACCGGTACAGAGCCCAGTCACACCAACAATATCCCTCGAGAGCCCACTTGAGTATCTCAGCGTGTTAAGCTACACTGCTCCACCCGGCGAGACCGGGATGGTATCCTACCTCGACGATACCGGCAGCCAGCTGGCGGATGGAGCGATCGGGGCGGATGACATCCTGACAGACCTGGGCAATGGGACTGCATATGAATGGGTCGGCTGGACCGAGCTCACCGAGCCGGTCACGCTAACATTTACCCTACCCGCAGAGTCGAAGGTGAGCGCGGTGGTGATCGGCTTCAACCACCGTGACGGTTTGGGGATCTTCGTGCCCAGCCTCGTGACGATCAATGGGAAAAGTTTTTCTCCAGGTGCGGAAGCAGTCCCCAATAACCAGCGCGGTGACTTGATAATTAACGGTCCATTCGACGGTCCGCGGGTGACGATCGTGCTCAACCACCGTGGACGCGGCTGGATCCTGATCGACGAGGTGCGTTTCATCGCCGGGAATTGACGACCGTTCTTCCCATGGCAGGATTTTTCTGTAGGTGGGTATTCCTTTCACCAGGCAACTACTCACCGCAAAGCTAAAGTGGAAATGAAGGTGATCATTAACATATTTACCTTCTTACCCATTTACGCATTTCACATCACTTGCAAATATATCAATGGATCTTATACGTAAAATAGGTGTCCGCAGGAAAAACCACCTGCGGACACCTATTTTACGACCTCTTTCCCCCCTTCCCAAATTTTCGGGAATAGAATTGTGCGAAAAAGGGGGGATGAGTAATTACATAAAATTATACTTATTTCACCGGTGGGATTACTGGCTGGAATAGGATCCTGTCGATACTTCGTAGGATTTCTGCATCTTCCTTTTGAAGGCTTAATTATTACGCATGCATTCATAGCTGCAGGGTCCAAACCGTGGCGGTCATGTTGGCTGCCAGGGCAAGATAAAGACCGATGGTAAAGCGGGGAGCGTACCTGTCGGAGAAGAACACGATGGCAGGATGACCAGCTGCTACGATCACTTCAAGAATTTTGGGTGTATCGGCAGTGGTGTCATCATAGAACGTGGCTGTTCCCGATGCTGCGCTGGTGCTGATGATCACACCGGTCAGCTGACCTTTGCCGGTGTGGATCAGCGAGCTGGATGAATAAACTCCAAGGCTGTCTGCCATCAGTACACTCTATCGTACTTATCAGATGGCATGCGTGGGCTGATCACACTGTTAGCCAGCTTGGCCTGGGCAGCTGCAACATGGTCATTGTAAGTCTGCTCCATCTTGGCGACCATTTCAGTGAGTTGTGTAATGACGGTGGTGTGAGCTGTGGGATCCTGCATGGCGACGCTCAACCGCTCCCTGTACGCACGGCACATCACGGCTTCGATCAAGATATTCTCGTATTCATCAGGTACGGTCAAGATGCACAGGTCATCATCTTCAAGGTCTGTGTCGTGGTTGGCAAGGTAGCTGGTCTTGATGTGAGTGGTCTTGATCACCGGTGATGAGACATGCAACGTCCAGCCGGTGCCGGTGGTGTAATCGTGATCAACATCGAAGAAGCCATCATACTCGTGGAAGTGCGGGTCGAGGTGGTTCTTGCGCACCAGGTAGACCGGTGGTTGCTGGCTGATGGGATACTCGACGCTGATCACTTCTCGGAAGTCAGCCGGCAGGTCGATGGTGTACTCGTTTGATGCTCCTGCGGTGTGATCATCGAGCATGGGACGCAGGATGGGAAAGAACCTGACTGCTTCGATGGCCCAGGGCAAGATACGATCCGTCCGTGACCAGGTGTCACCGAATGAGTCACCGAGGGCGAGCAAACAAGCGGTAATAAATACGTCGGCTGAAACTGGCATTGATCACTCTCCTATACGATACGTAGCACGGTCACCGAACCACTGAGCAAATTCGAATAATCGTCCCAGGTGATCGGCGTAATATTATCTCTTTGAGAAACGATGTACTCAACCATGGTGATGACCTGGTCTGTGGTCCATTCGCCGGCAGCATCAATATCGTGCAGGTGGATGATACAGATGGTCTTGTCGGCAATGGCTGCATCGATCCAACCTTGCACAGTAGCCCAGGTCTTTGCACTGTTGATGGTCAGGCTCTGTACTTGTTTATAGTCATGGTACGGCAGTGTTTGAGGCCAGCTGAGGCTGGATCCAGCTCGACGACCGATCACAATCCCCAGGTTATCCATGGCAGTCCAGGTGGCCGCATCATAGCCGGCGTTCATGTAGTCCAACATCGTAAACTTATTCTTCCCCATATCGTGAGCTTCGAGGGCGTCTGCACAGGCCTGGTAACGTGCCTGTTGTGTTGCTACATCCTCACCGGTTGGGTCAACCAATGCATCACCGTGGTTGGTGATGCTCCAGCCGGCATCGAACATGGCTTTTAGATGGTCCCAGGTGATGTAACGTCCGCCGGTGTCTACGATGCCTGAGCAAACGCAAACACTGGCTCTCATGTTATGAGATTGCATGAGGGGAAAGACACTCGAATAATAGGTGTCGTAGCCATCATCGAACTGGATCAAGATGGCTGCCTTTGCCTGGATGCCGATCTGCAAATTGTCAAAACTGGTGGAAACCTGTGTACCATCTGAGGTAGCCTGGCAGACACGAAGATTGGTAAACGTATCGCCTAAGACTGCTCCACCGATGGCTGACAATCTTCTAACCGGAATGGTAACGTACTTCCGTTCACCCTGACGCAAAAGAAAAACAGAATTGATTGGGATGATAAATCGTTTGGTGAATGCTGATGACGTAGCGATATCTATTATGGTCTCACCGTATTTGCCTAAATAGGCATCGTGACAATAGACCCATAACTTAATATGGTCGGTGTTTGAAAGGTTGAAGTTATAAGAATCGTATGTAGCATACTCACGGTAGGTCATGCCGGCAGTTGTGCCGGTTAATATCTTGCGTGAATGACCACCTTCTTCGTACTGGGTTGTGTTGTCGGCCCAGGTAGCTCCCTGGCCTGTGGGAGATGGCTGGCCATTCCAGCCACTTCCGTTGAACCCTTCCACCACAGAACCACCTTCAGTAATAAGGTATCTTGGCAGGGTGAGGTTTTCCAATGCTAGCTGAACTGGAGAACGTCTGAGAATTAGAGGTAACATGCTGACTAAGGTGTTATCCACCTGACCCAAGCAACCAGGCAATCCGTTATTGCGTCGGCCTGGGCTACACTGATGGTGAGCACACCATTCACAGGGATGAGCTCATATGCGCCGGTGTCTGCAGCTGCTTGGTCACAGCTCTGCTTGCGAGGAGCAAGCCAGGCATCAGTCGCATTATTAGACTTGACAACCAGGTTGCCAAACACAGCATCACTAACAGTCACGTCAGTGGTGGCGGGTGCAGCTGCATCATAGTCGAGATACACATCAAGAAGAAAGCCTTGAATTGGGATCGTGGTGCCTGATCCTACAGCTGCACCAGCTCCACCAGCAGTGGTGACAGGTACTCTTTGAACTGCAATTTCTGACATTGGTAAACTCCTTCGAAGGGATGGGGGCGACCCGTTGGGATCGCCCCTACAAAGTCCCAATAAAAATTATTTGATCACCCACTTACCGCCTGACTGCATGATCATCACTGGTTTGGCATCTCCGGAGAAATGCACAATCCAATGGTCCACTGCAGTAGCAACAAGCGTGTAAGGTCGATCATTCCCCAGCTGATGGAGCACGGCAACCAGGTCAGCAGGTTTAGCCGGCTTTGGCTTAACCGGCACAGGTCGAACCATGGCAGTCTTTTTACCAGGCATGATCACCCCTCGGTAAAGGTCAGCACCACGGTGACGTTGGCTGCTGCTGTACCACCAGCTCCGTCGTAGTCCAGGCTGGCTTTCATGACGGTGCCCTTGGCGATGTGGGGGAACTGTCCCCCCACGAAGTTATCCTGGTCTGCTTCGGTGGGGGTGTAGCTATCACCGATATCAAAGTCATCGAGCATACCGTCATCGTCAGCTGTAGCACCGATGGTGAGGATGCCGTTATTGGCATTGGAACCAACAGCGCTGACGTGGATCAGCTGGCAGTCTGCCTGAGCAGTCCAGCAGTAAACGTGATTGGCTGCCAGTGTGCCGGCAGTGTGAAAAGTCAATGTAAATTTAGTACCGATCATTATTTATTCTCCCTTTCAGCCAGGCTCGAGGAGGTCGAGCCTGGCCAGTGAAATGGTTCCACCTGGTGGTGGGATGCCAGGTAGACGAGGTTATCCACCAGCGACCACACGCTTACCGATACCTCGGTAAGTGGCGACGCCGTAAGCGAAGAGGTCACGTACCTTGATCGGTAGCGTGTCATTGGTGAAGAGCAACCCGCTGGATGGGTCGGTCACACTGAAGAGCTGCGGTGCTGGGTGGGTGGTACCACCAGGGTTGTCACCGTATGCCATACAAATGACCGGAGAGATGCGTGGGTCAACGATGTAAGCCCAATCGGTGGTATCGGTCCACTCGGGAACGAGCACCGGCACAGGGCGTGGATCACCTGGGCGATCCATGGCGTAGGGGTTGACGTCGTTGTTGGGGGTGGCTGGATACCCGCCTGGTCCTGCACCATACCCAAAGTCGATCAGGGTCTGGTCGTACAGGTCGGCCGGCACCAATAAGAACTTGGGCCATAACGCCTGGCGTTTGGCTGAGCCCAGCTCAGCCTGTTTCATGCACTCCAGGCGAGCAGCCTTCCAGGCTGCGATGCTGTAAGAGGTGGTGGCATAATTCCCATGGGAATTATCAGCGATGAACAGCGCCTTGCTATCCTGGGCCATGGTTGGACCAAGACCGGCAGCCTGGGTGAAGATGGCAGCGATCGCTGCTGACCTGGTGCGAATGGCACTGATGGTCAGTGCACGTGGGATTGCCTGGAGCTTGTCAATCTCACTGTTCCGGAGCATCTTGTCGGTGATCCCGACGTATGCACCGTACTTGTAAAACGCACCGGTCTCTTTCGTGTCAGTCACGGCGAGCTCTGTGTAAGCAGCTCCCTCTGCCACGACCGGCAGGGAGGCGACCCCTCCGAACTGCAGCCACTGCATATCATGCAGGGATCCATCGGTAGCCTGAACTGATGTGATCAGCTCGTACCACCGGTAGGCGGTGAGGTTGGTGTATAAGTCCATCACAACCTTGTTCATGGCATTGACTGCCAGGTCACTCAGTGTGGTGGTGGTGGCTGCAGCGAAAGCTGCATGCGAGGGGTCGAACTGGCCTCGCATTTCAAGGTCGCCGGTGACTGCACGGTACAACGCATCTGACCGGCGCATCTCGGGAGGGGGCAGCTTGGCACCTGGGACACCAAACAGCCAATCGAAATAACCCTGGAACTGTGAGAGTGCGCCTGGTCCCTCTGAGAGCTGCTGCCCTCGGGGAGGCTGGTTACCGATCTGAATGATGCCATCCTCGACAGCATGGGAAAGTACAGCGACCTGGGCTTCGAGTTTTAAGATGCGGTCTTGCTCGGGTGTGGGTTGATCTGTCATTTCTTGCAATTCTCCTTCCTCAAATAATTCTGAATACTCTTCAGGGGTGAAGAGTTTGAGTAGATCATTCTTTTCGAACAATCCTTGCGGGTTCTCCCTCTGGTGAAATAAACCATCGGGATTCAGCGCCGGCTCGTCGACGACGTCGGCTGCGTACAGCTGGGTGATACGAGCAACCGGATACTTATCGGTTGCGTTAGCCGGCCGGCCAGAAGTAGCCGGCACATCACCGGTGGGTGTTGCCCATGCCCGATCAAGGTCGACTACGACGGACACCCCAAGGGCTGCAGGGTCTTCCCTGGCGAGATCGAGCACGTAATTACCTATATCACCAGCTGGGCTGCTGTGAGCGGTCTTGCTGATCAGCAGGTCAGCGACAAGCTTGTCACCGTTACGCCCACCGTTCGCTGACGCTCCGGGGGTCGCATCTAGAACGCCGGAAGACACGGCTGGAACGATGCGAAAATTCCTGAACCTGCCCAGGTACTTACCCAGCCCATCGTGAAACCAATCGGGGTGGGTGAAGCGTGACTTGATGCCGGTCGCCTTCGAAGCTGCCAGCTGCTGCAGCTGCAGCAGGGTTGTATCGTCGAATAACAGCCGATGCCCAACTGCTTCGCCGGTGGTGGCGATACTCACTCCCAGGATGGCATCGTCACCGATGGCACCTGAGAATTGGATGGTACTTAGTCTGAGGTTCTCTGTCATGAAACATCACTCTCCTTACCTGCAGGTTTAGTCTGCACGATCTTTCCCGGTTCGCCTGCGGCTCCCTTGGTCGTAACAACACGAGTGTACTTCAAGGTCGCCTTCGTCTGCGGAGGGAAGCGGTTGTTGACGAAAGAGTAGATCCCACTGGCGCATAGGCCGGCTGCCACACCGAAGAAAGCGATCTCAATATACGGTTCGAGGGGTGGGTAAACTTCATGGAATTTGTAGACGATCGCAAATCCCATACCCACTCCCATTGAAACAAGCATGAGCTTGTTACCTGTCAGCCCGAACTTCTTGATGAACTCAACAATACCGAGGATCAATAAAGCAAGGGTGAGAGGATTTAGAGTAAACGTGCTTAGGTCCATGATCATTCTCCTTTCAAGATTCAAGATAACCACAAAGGACACAAAGGACACGAAGGTTTATTAATTAAGCTTTTTCAATCCAATGCCAGGTACCTGGTTTTATTTCCTGACTGAATTCGACGCCTTGATGAAACTGAAGACCAAAATTCTTAATACCATTCACATTCAACATATTAGTGAACACAGCAAGATCAACCTTAGTTTCATTGACTCCAATAACGAGACTTGCTAAATGTCGCTGGTTATAAGCTACATAGTGAACAATCCGACCTTCGATTAAACCTTCCATGCTATTCTCCTTTCAAGATTCAAGATAACCACAAAGGACACAAAGGACACGAAGGATTTTTATAAATAAAAAAGGTTCGGATGTTGTCGCCATGGAAACCGCGATAGTTATTGTTCATGGACACCTTTTCAAGCATCAAGGGGCTGAAGACCCTTGTTGGTCTGATCCACCAGGCTTGGGGTGTTTGGCACCTGGCTCAGTGGTCTGTGTTTCTGCTGCCGGCTCCATGCCTGGATACATGACCGGCTCAATCGGATCACTCTTAGCCTCGCTGATGATCTTATCCAGCTCTTCATCGTCGAGGGTGACACCGGCGAACTTGAAGACCAGGTCCACTGCCTGGCGATGGAGGGCAGGGCTCTTGCCCAGGATGGTATTCTGGAGGGTGGCGAAACCCATGGCAACCGTGCTGGATGCAGTTGCCAGCTGAGCATTGTCCCTGAGTGAAACGTCGGGGCTTTCGACGGTGAAGATATCATCGTAGTTGGTCTCAGTGATGGCCGGCTCAGCGCCGACCTCAACTGCCCGCAGGTAAGCCTGGTACAAAATGTCCTCGAGCACCCACACGAAATAGTGCTGTCTTTTTAACAGCTGCTTTTCTGGCGGGGCTTGCATGGCCTCAGCTGTGGCAACATTCACGTCACCACCTTCACCCCGCCAGTGCGGGGGGAAGCCTGAGCCGGCATCGATCAGCTGGCGTACTGCTTTCATGTCGTAAGATGCATCTGCCCCTCTGAGAGAAGGGGTTATCGTTTCCCACGTTTCACTTTCGTCTTTGACTACAATCGATCCGCTCTCTGGTGCGCTGCCGTATTGCGTACTCTTGGCTTCGACTTTGTTGGACGGTACTGTTACCAGGTACAAAAACGCTCGTGCAGCCCAGTGAAGACGGACACGGTCCTCGAGCATCCGGCTGTAGCGCAGCAGCCAGGGGATCACGGTAGTCAAGTCACTCTCACCCATGAGCGCACCCATGGGACGATTTACAGAATAGTGCAGCATGATAGCGTCAGCCATGCCGGCGTCGGGATGATCAGGGCTCAGCCAGCGCTTGGGCTCATAGTAGCCTGGCTGGGGAGCTTCGAAGTAAACCAGCTCAGTCTCCCAATCGTTGGCGGCTGTCTCGATCTTCTGGATCTGGTCCTTGGTGACGAAGCGAATAAAGCTCATGCCATCGATGGAGCTGCGGAAGAGCAGCACAAACAAGTCACCGGACCTGACCAGCTCTTCGACCATGTGATCAAGGCGCAGGTCCATGCGGTTCTTGCGGTGCTGCCAGAAGCGGTCAATAAAATCATTCACGCTGCTGATGGGAGAGGTCAGACTGATGCCATCCCCGGTGACGTAATTCACCATTGTGGAAATGATGCGCCAGGCCATGGGGTTCTTACGCCAGGCGGTCAGGCTGTCAGTATACAGCTCCTGGATCTCTGACCAGGAGCGGTCGTGCCGGCGTCCGCTGACCGTCTGCCAGTGATCATCGGTCACCAGGTTGGGGGTGACTGCGAATTGTTCTGTAGGTTCCATAAATAAACGTGATAACCAGCTGGGTGCTTTCATACGACCTCCATAAAGATTCAAGATAACCACAAAGGACACAAAGGACACAAAGGTTTTTTATAATGAAACCTTTCATGATAAATAACGAGCATGAGCACCACAAAAACGACAATAACCATTTTTGGGAAAAGGTAAACCACAATCACATAATTCGATTTCTTCTTGTTTATCCTTCCAGTACTGATTACCACAAATACACTGGTAGCCATGTAATCGGGTGTGGACTAAATTTACTAATAATTTTTCTCGTCCACAGCGAGTACAAAAACTATTAGGTCTCTCAATAAACATACTCACACCACCTCCATATAGCGGTAGCCATCGATCTCAACTGCAGTGAAACCGCCGGCGTGTCTGATCCAAACGTCCTTACCACCCACGTCGACCAGGTCTACCACCTCACCTTTATTCAGGTGACCGACTTCCTTGGCGCTCTGGCTGGGTGCTTGCCGGATATGCAGCTGGTTGAAGTGTGAGCGGAATTGAAAAGGTCTGGCTGGCGCAGGGTCAACCGGCCGATAATTGCCGAACCACTGGCGCATCTGGTCTATGCTGCCGTTGAACCAGTTGGCGTCAACAGCGCAGCTGCAGCCTGGGAAGTAGTAGCTGTCTTCACAGTACTGCCAGATGGTCCAATTGCTCCAACCGATCGGGATGGTGGGCATGTGGGCAAGGGTGTAGTTGGCTACGATCAGCTCGTAGTCATGTGCCCAGGCGGGCTTGGGGTTCACGTGCTCGTTCCAATGACCAGGTGAGGTGTAGATCACCGGCTTGCGCTGGGTGAGCTGCTCCACCTTAACCAGGAAAGCCAGATACTTCTCGGGTAGATGATCGCCTGGCTCTTCGAAGTCAGCGATGTATGGTCCCTGATGGTCACCAGACTTTTCGTAAAATAACTGTGCCTGTCTAACAGGATCACTCGCCGGCTGAAAGTAATGGTAAGGAGCAAAGGGGATGCCGTTTGCCTGGCAGCCTCGCTTGTTGGGCAGGTAGGTGTTATCAAACAGACTGATGCCATCGGTACACTTGAAGTAAGCGAAGGGGATCCACTGAGCTGCAGTGTCCCAATCAATCTCACCCTCCCAATGGCTAACATCAATGCCGTGAGTTCTCATCAAAATTTCAACTCCTCTAAGATGTCCTTTTGGTTGATCACCTGGCTGTCACCGGTGCCCCAGGTCTCATCGTCGAGCAGGGCGATCAGCGCTGCGCTGAGCACATAGTCATCGTGCACCAGGTCGCCGGTGGCTACGTCTCGGGTGCCATCCGGAACGGACCACTGCATGATCTTGCCTGGTCCATCCTTGATCACGTACTGGCAGTATTCAAGTTGTCTGACAAACTCTTCATCCTGGGGGTAGAAGTCTTTGAACCTGCCGGTCTCGATCACGCTGATCAATGCCCAGCCCAGATCACTCTTGCTGACTGAGCTGAACTCGAAGGGCAGCACCTTGGTGCCCAGCCGGTCGACGAGGAAATTGCTCACACCGGCTCCCACGCCGGTAGCATCGATGATGATCTTGACCGGCTGCCACAGGTCGGCTAATCCTACGATCGTAGAATACAGCGTGCTATGCTTTACACCGGTCCAGGCAAAGCGCATGACCACTTTGTAGGTCGGTTTCGAGACGATGTGATCAACCTGGGGGATCTCCAGCTCGAAGATGGTGAGCACAGTGCTATCACGCTTGGGGTTCTGCAGCTGCTCAATGTCATCACTGGCTCCCTCGTCTTGACCGGCAACGTCGATCGTAAATGCGTAGATGCGACCAGGTATCGGGGCGATCTGCTTAACCTGGCTGCCTATCATCAGCGCACGCCTGGCAAGAGGGAACATGCCACCTTCAGCATCAATCTCCTCGCTGTAATACTGCGTCTTGATCAGGGGGTTGTTGCGTCCCAGCCTGGCAACCTGCTCCTCGACGAATTTGGCGTAAGCCGGTACCTCCGCTCCCACGTCGTCGGCAGTGAGCACCCACGACCGGCGGATACCGTCTTGCTTTTCAGCGATGCGAGCTGCACGCAGCTCCCGGGCGAGCAGCGTCTTACTGGTCCACGCTGTGCCCCAAAATACACGAGTTGCGTTGGTCGACGCAGCCATGGGCGCTACTTCCTTATCCCACTTAGAGATTTGAATATCCTGGGCTTCGTCACATTCCAGCAGCAAGCTGGCTGTAGCTCCAACGATGCTGGCAGTAGGGGAGCCGGAGAAGAAATGGATCAGCGTCCCTCCAAATTGGTAGATATATCCGGAACGTTTTTTCCATCGCCCCCGGCTAATCAGGTTGTGCTTGATCACTCTTTCCAACCGCCGCATGGCATTAAGCGATTGGGGCTTCCATGTGGGTGATACTTTTACCATTTCAAATTGCTGTCCGCTGAAAATGCTTAACAAATAAGCCTCGATCTGCGCCTGCAGCTCATTTTTTCCAGATTGCCTTGGAAAAATGATCACGAAGGATAATCCCTTCTCCCTGATGGTCGAATCCACAATGGCTTCTGCAACTTCCTGCTGGTAAGTGCGCAGCCTGATTCCGCTGGCTTCGGCGCAGAAGCGGTTTACATTGCGCAAGATCTCCTTGCAGGTTTGAACTAGTCCTTCATCCATTATTTTTCAAGGTCTCAACAACCCGCGCACCAGCTCGATCAGCGAAAGCAGCCCGCCACCAACAGCCAGGCTCACCAGCAGCTTGAACTGGGTGGCGCTTTCAGTCAGTTCGCGCAGGCGTTTTTCGAAATCGGCTCCCTGTTCTTCCAGGGTTTTCAGCCGCAGAAAGCTCATCTCGGTGGTGTGCTCCTGTTCCAGGCGCGTGGCAGCCAGATCAGCCTTGATCAGGTCCAAAGTATGCCCCAGCTGTTCGGCAATCAACTTGTTCTTGGTTTCTTCCTGGTCAATCGTCATCAGAGTGCGTCCTTTGCACCACCGCCTCGCCAAGGTTCTTTACGAGCGTGGTCTCGGCGATGGAACTATTTTTTGGATCTGGCGAATTGGGATCGGGGATTCATTCCCGGCCCAATCCCCACTCTCGCCATAGCTCACGGATGGCTGTATCCACTGCTTGGGCAAAGTAGCTCTGTGTTGGGCATTCGGCTTTTTCGGGGCAGGTGAGACAGCGCTGGGTCGAGCGGCGTAATTTGCGTACCGCCCGATGCAGGTCATGCGCTTTATCCAGCACATTCCTGGCTTCCAGATAGATCGGGCAGGTGGGGTTGGGGATCCCCGGTGCAATCGGGCGTGAGCCTACCTGGAGCGGTTTCACAAGGTTGTTTTTCATTTTCTATTCCTCAATTCTTGGTTGACTTGTTGGATCGCAATGGAAATCTCGTCTGCCACCCCCGGATGAGGGGTATTTAAACTTTTTTGGGCTCGCAGCAGGTTGGCGAGCCGGCCCGAGGCTGCCCCCAAAGCCCCCAGCACACGGGTGGCTTCACGCAAGTCATCGATGCCATCTGCCAGCTCCATGGTGCGCCTGATCATCACCCGCAGCAAGGCGATCTCGTTTTCCAGGTTGTCAGCCGGGGCATCCTGCAGGTCAGAGCTTTCAATCTTCCGGAACAGGCGTGAGTAGTAGCCATGCTTGAGTGCGTTGAGGTTGCCTTTGGGGGCGCCGCGGGGATTAGGCATAAGAATAGCGGTTAGCAGTTAGCGGTTAGCAATTAGCGGATTGATCAAAACTGAAGCCGTAGATGATGATGAAAGGATATGAATCAATGTTGGACGTTGGAACGTTTGAATGTCATTGGCATCGGAAGGTGAACCCCTGGCACGGGTGGGTTGCGATGTTGCAGTGCCTTCGTTCCCTGGCAAGGGATGGCGCCGGTACGAACCAGGCAGCATGCGGGGCTGCCCAATGGCGTTTAAAAGATATGGCACGGGTGGGCGGAGGTCTTACTCCGCATTGCCCGTGCCAGGGGTTCTGAGAACATTATAGCACAAATGTTCTAATCCACAAGAGGTTTAAGAAGATTTAAGATTTCTCATAATTGGGGAAATTTACGACTAAAATTATGCCCTGGAAAGGGGAAAAAACCTATTTTTACACAAGACATTTGCAATGAGCAAATTAACATTTCTCGGATAGTTTAATTAGATATTAACCCAAAAAGGATAAAAATAATCTAGAAAAAAGAATATAATACGATTTACATTTGGAGGATTTGCTCTGCCGAGGGTGGAAATGCGCCATTTGGATAACCGTTATGATAGAAGGTTGAAGGTCGAAGGAGGAAATGATGGCAGCCGCAGATGAAATGGTGAGTGAGATCAGGCAATTAGCCAGGTACGAGATCCATGCGGAAGCCATGGAGATGATAAAAGCCGCCATCGGCGAATTTGTGGCCTACGTAAGGTCGAACGAGCCTGGCACACTGCGCTATGACGTGTGGCAGGAACAGGAGCATCCGACCCGGTTCGTACACATCTTCATCTTCCGCGACCAGGAGGCGCATGATCAGCACTCCGCATCGGCGCAGGTGAAAAGGTTTGCCGACGTGCTGTACCCGGAATGCCTGGCACCGGTCGAATTCATCGATTATAGGATCATCACCTCGAAGAGCAGCATATAAAATAAAAAAAAGGGAGAAATATAGGAGGAAAATTATGGCACTGATCAAAACAATCCCGGAAGACCAGGCGCAAGGTGTGCTTAAGGAATGGTATGAAGCCGAAACCAAAAGTAATGGCTATCTACCCAACTACACGAGGGCGTTCAGCCTGAACCCCGAAGCCTATGATGGCTGGAAGAAGCTGATCGGAGCGGTGCGCTCGAAGATGAGGCTGCGCCGTTATGAGCTGGTGACCTTCGCCACGGCGATGGAGCTGAAATGTAACTACTGCATGCTGGCGCATGGAGCGGTGCTGCGTAAGAATTTCTTCAGCGCCGACGAGCTGGCTGCCATCGTGAAGGATTACCGCCACGCCGGTTTGACGGATGAGGAAGTAGCCCTCATGGCTTTCGCCCAGAAGGTCAGCTCGCATCCGCAGCAGGTGAGCCAAGCAGACACGGATGAATTACATCGTTTTGGACTGACGGATGAAGACATCTTGAATGTCGTCCTGACCTGCACGGCGCGCAATTTTTTCAGCAAGACGCTGGACGCCCTGGACGTAGTCCCCGACGAGGTATACCAGGAGTTCGAGCCCGAGCTGCTCAAACTGCTTACACCTGGCCGGCTATCACCCGAGTTTATCGCCCGGGGAGGCTAAGCCTGAAGCGGGAGCGGATCAATCAGGCTGCTGGTTGAACCGAAATTTCCGACCAATTATGATTATCCAAATTTGATTAAGAGCTGACGGTAAAAATGAAGCACCGGGTCAGCCTTAATCGTAGGATGAAAGGCTGGATAAAATGAGAATCTTCTTGAGTATTCTGGCGGTGTTGTTGATCCTTGTAGGCGTAGTGTGGGTCCTGCAGGGCATTGGCGTGATCGGCGGTAGTGTGATGACCGGTCAGAGCCAGTGGACGATCATTGGCGGCATCACCTTCGTTGTGGGGCTGGGGCTGCTGGTGTTCGCCAACCGGAAAAAATCTTCGACCCTCAACACGCAAAAATGAGGTTTTAGCGAGCGGTTGAACGCGGGGAATAATTATATTTCCTCGGATTTTCGAGGATAAGCAATTCTGCATGATATTTGTGATCTATTGCGTCGTTTATTGGTTGGGGAAAATTTGAGTAAAAGCAAAGGAATTCACTATGGATAAAGGAATCCAGACGATTTTATATCCAGTTACAGATCTGGCTCGGTCAAAAAAGATGTTCACCAAACTTTTAGGCCTCGAGCCGGTCAACGATGAGGTTTATTATGTCGGTTATAGAGTTGGGGAGCAGGATATCGGTTTAGTGCCCAATGGAAGCCAACAGGGAATGCTGGGGACTGTTGGTTACGTCCTGGTGACCGACATTAATAAAAGCCTGCAATCTCTCCTGGAAGAGGGAGCCCAAACCCTTCAACCCGTCAGAGATGTTGGTTTAGGAAAGCTGGTCGCAATTGTGAAGGATCCAGACGGCAACCTGATCGGGCTCATGCAGCTGCCCTAGAACCTGGGACGAGAAGAGCAGACCTGACAGGTTTTCTAAACCTGTCAGGTCTCTTCGCGCCCCTGTTGACATTTCCCATCATTTGGAATATAATATCAATTAATAAACCGACGGTCGGTTTATTAAAGAGTACAAAAATGGCACGAATTGTCAACAAAGAAGAATATGATCTCCGGCGCAACGAGATCCTGGACGCTGCCCAACGGGTGGTATACACCAAGGGCTATGACCAAATGTCGATCCAGGATATCCTGGCAGAGGTGAAGATCTCGAAAGGCGCCTTTTATCATTACTTCGACTCGAAGCAAGCCTTACTGGAGGCCTTGATCGAGCGCCTGGTGAGCCAGATCCAACAGGTGCTGGTACCCATCGTTCAGGATGAGCAGCTGCCTGCGGCGGAAAAACTGCACCAGGTCTTCGATGTCGCCTCGCGCTGGAAGACTGACCGCAAAGAGACTCTGCTTACACTCGTGAACGTGTGGTACGGCGATGATAACGCCGTTCTCCGTCAAAGAGTGCAAGCCGCAGTCTTCCCTGAAATCGAGCCATTGTTTACTGCGGTCATTGTCCAGGGCGTTAAGGAAGGGGTGTTCGACACCGGGTATCCGGATCAGATCAGTGCGATCATTTTCTCCATGATGATGAGTTTTGGAGATACCCTCATCCAGGCTATTTCTCATCCAGAGTTGCATACCGAAACCCTTCAGAACCTGGATATCATCTCTGCTTCCTACCAGGATGCCATGGAGCGCATCCTTGGGGCTGAGCCAGGCTCGCTGCCCCTTTTCGATACGGCTATTCTACGAGAGTGGTTTCCGCTCTCCATTATTTCAAAGGAGTGATTCTATGAGCGTCATCGAAGTAAGCAACCTCACCAAATATTATGGAAAAGCACGTGGCATCGTTGACATATCATTTAACGTGGAAGAAGGTGAAATCTTCGGATTCATCGGACCGAACGGTGCCGGTAAATCCACCACCATCCGCCTGCTCCTGTCGCTGATCCACCCAACCAGCGGCAGCGCCAAAGTGTTCGGCAAGGATGTGGTCGCTTCCGGACCGGAAATCCGACGAGATATCGGTTATCTCCCTTCGGAAGTATATTACTATGAGGGGATGAAAGTCATCGACCTGCTCAAATATTCCGCCAGTTTTTACGACTGCGACTGCACCGAGCGGCTCAACAAATTGTCTGATACCATGGAGCTGGAGAAGAACCGGCGCATCAGCGACCTCTCCTACGGCAACAAGAAGAAAGTGGGCATCGTCCAGGGCTTGCTGCACAGCCCAAAACTGCTCTTCCTGGACGAGCCCACGGCGGGTCTCGACCCGCTGATGCAGCGCAAGTTCTTCGACTTGATCCGCGAAGAGAATGCCCGCGGCGTGACGGTGTTCTTCTCTTCCCACATCCTGGGAGAAGTCCAGCGCCTGTGCAACCGGGTAGGCATCATACGCGAGGGCAAGATCGCCGAGATCTCTGATATCCGCACCCTGCAGCAAAACAACTATAAAAAGGTGCGCGTGATGGCTGAAAACCTGGACCTAACCGCCTTCAACCTGCCGGGGGTAACCAACCTGCAGACCGAAGATGGGACGGTGCACTTTTTCTTCAAAGGTGATATCAATTCGGTGCTGCAGAAGATCAGTGGTGTACAGGTCACCGACCTGACCATCGAGGAGCCAACGCTGGAAGAAATCTTCATGCACTACTATGAATAGGCGCACAAAATGAGCACAACAATATTCTTACACGAGTTCCGTAGCCGGCTCAAATCGGTCATCACCTGGTCGATCGCCCTGGTGGCGATCATCCTTATTTTTCTGTCCATTTTCCCTAGCTTTGCAGCCCAGGCAGGGTTGTTAAACGAGACCATGTCTAAATTCCCACCGGCACTTCTGGCTGCTTTTGGCTTGGGCCAGGTGGATTTATCCAATATATTGGGGTTCTATAGTTTCATCTTCCTGTTTGCCCAGCTATGTATTGCTATCCAGGCAGGCAACTATGGCTTTGGGCTGGTCTCGATCGAGGAAACTGAGCTCACTGCTGATTTTCTGGTGAGCAAACCGGTCAGCCGGGCACAGATCCTGAACAGCAAATTGCTCGCAGCCCTTACCAGTCTGCTGATCACCGATGTGGTCGTATGGGTGAGTACGATTATTGGTTTTATGCTCTTTAACGGTGGTCAGAAATATGATACGCGCACCGTGATCTTGCTGTCACTCAGCCTGATCGTGTTCCAGCTGTTTTTCCTGAGCCTTGGGCTGTTCATCTCCCTGCTGGTCAAGCGCGTACGCAGCGTCACGCCGTATGCGCTGGGTTTGGGCTTTGGGATGTATGTGCTGAGCGCTTTCAGCGGTTTGGAGGGCGTTTCGGTGTTGGAGACCATCACAGCCTTCAAGCATTTCGATCCCAACTATATCATCCTGCATGTCACCTATAATACCCCGCTGGTATTGCTGGATGTGGCAGTCATCATCGTTTCGCTGGCGCTGAGCTACTGGTTGTACCTGCGCCGCGATATACCAGCGGTGTCATAAGGAGGTCCGATATGAACATCTTCCGTCGTGAGCTGAGAGCTAACCTTAAATCGCTGATCATCTGGTGCGTGATCATGGCAATGCTGATTCTGGTCGGGATAGCCAAGTTTTCAGCGTATTTCAACAACCCCGAGCTGCTCAGAATTCTGGATTCCATGCCGGCAGCGATCATCGATGCCATGAGCATGCGCGCATTCAACCTGACCACCATAAGCGGATTCTACGGCATCATGTTCGTTTATTTTGCCCTCCTGGGTGCGATTGCCGCCGCCATGTGGGGCAGTGACGCCATTTCCAAGGAGGAGCGCGATAAAACTGTGGAGTTTTCACTCGTGTTGCCGGTCACACGATCAAGGGTCATCACCGCCAAGGCATTGGCAGCGCTGGTCAACTGCATTGTCTTCGTGGTGGTAACTGCCCTGGTGTCTGTCGCTGTGGCACGGAGCTATAAACCAGATCAGGTTTTCTATAACTTTCTTACCGTCGAAATGATATCCATGTTTGTGATCGAGCTGGTGTTCCTGGCGATTGGCTTGCTGCTGGGGGCTGCCATGAAGCAGTATAAACGCTCCAGCTCGATCGCCATCGGCATCATCCTGGTGGCGTACTTCTTGTCCATCCTCTCAGGGCTGCAGAAGAACCTGGAATTCCTCAGATACTTTACCCCGTTCAAATATTTTGATGCCGGTGAGCTCTTCCGTAATGGGATCAGTGGATCGTACCTGCTGCTCTCGGCGGGGATCATCGTCGTGTGTGTGATCGGGGCGTATTTCACCTATAACCGCCGCGACCTGTATATCTAAGTAAGAAGGACCTGACAGGTCTTAAAGACCTGTCAGGTCTGTTGCGAAATCTTAGAGACCTATCAGGTCTTTTGTGAAGTCTATGAGTCCTTTCAGGTCTGTTAATGCCTTGTCAGGTCTAATGTTTATCGCATGATACCGGTGCTGATCCAGGTGGAAGGTGAAGTGGTGAGGTTTGCCCACGCCCCACTTGTGGAATACTGCACCCACACGCCAGAAGTGACATAATTGGCTACCAGGTCGGCTTTCCCATCACCATCCAAGTCTCCTGCGGTGATCAGAGTTGCGTCAGCTGGTCCTGCCGTCCAGTCGCCGCTTGCAGAATCTCTGATCCAGACAATGTTAGCCCAAATTCCGGCCAGGTCGTCTTTCCCATCACCATTAAAATCGCCTGCTGTAATAAAGGTTGCTGAATCAGGGCTAAGGTTTGACCACGTCCCCGCTGAGGCATCCAGCACCCAAACACCAGAAACGACGAAATTGGCGATCAGGTCGGCTTTCCCATCGCCGGTCACATCTCCCATAGCGATCTGGGTCGGACCGGCAGTGTTGAGTGATGTCCAGCTTCCGGTTGCGGAATCTCTCAACCAGACCACCCCACCCCATATCCCGGCCAAATCTCCTCTCCCATCACCATTATAGTCACCAAGCGCAATCGAGGTCGGAGGGCTGGAAATAAATTGCCATTGCCCTGTCGAGGAATACTTCACCCACAGACCAGTTGCAGCAAAGGTAGCGACCACGTCAGCGATGCCGTCACCCTCCATATCTCCCGCCGCAACCTGGGAGGCAGAAGAGCTGGTGACCAGGTTCCACGCACCGGTATCCGAATTCATGGAGGATACCCCGGTTGACCAGCTGCCCAAGAGATCATACTTGCGTACCTCCACGAGAGAGAAGTTCGCATTGGAGGTATCTTCCACCGCTCCCTGGAAGATCCGTACCATAAAGTCATTCCCTGTGGCTTGACCCGATGGAATCGACCAGTCGAAACTTCCTGCAGTCGCCTCAGCCGTACCCAGCTCGCTAAAGAAGGATCCGCCCTTATACAGTTGTATGGTGACGTTACCGCTCAGCCAGCTCTGCTTCCAGCGTATGGAATGGGTTGTTCCTGGCTGCCACTGCTCACTCCCGTTCGGGGAGGTTATCTCCAGTGTTTCTACATGGAGGGGAGGTTTAGCGATAAGCGTTACATACAATCTGCTCAGCGGGTCAAACTTCGTGACGAAGGAATCATACAATCCACTATAGGTGGACTGAAGCGGATTCTTGGTGAGGAAGTCGGCTGAGTTGGTTTCACCAACGAAATATACAAAACCTTGTGAATCGAGGGCGATATCGGTGCCTAACGCATCATTCGATCCGCCCCCCTGGGTTCCGATCAACGTTGAGAAGAAAACCTTATTGCCCGCGGGATTGAAACGCGTGACGAATGCGAAGCAGCTGCCGACATTCGTGTCTAGGAAGGATGCGAGCGTAGGAAAATCGGCTGAGCAGGTATAACCGGTAACATATGCGTTGTAGGTCGCATCCACCGCGATACCGCCATAAGGACCATGCCCGCTGAAATAATTCTCGTCGTCATTGCCTCCCAGGAATGTAGAATATACAAACGCATTGCCTGCGGGGTTCAGTTTCGTCACAAATGCATCCCCCCGTTCGCCGCCATAGGTCGGCTGATAGGCATTCGCCGTCGGAAAGTCCAGCGATGATTGAGTCATGCCCGTGATGTAGGCATTCCCCAGGTTGTCCAGGGCGATCCCCGAGGCTTCATCGGACAGGCTGCCGCCGAGATAGGTGGAATACACCAGCCCGCTGCCGTCCGCACTGATCTTCGTCACGAAGCCATCCGTTTGATTGGAGCTTCCGCCACCTTTGATGGGTTGGGCCGCGTTCAGCACAGGAAAATCGGTGGAGAAAGTATTGCCCGCGACGTAAATGTCGTGAGCGCTGTCTACGGCTACATCGTTGGCGTGTTCGAAGGAGTTGCCTCCAAGAAACAGTGAGAAATCAATCGCCGAACCTGCGGCATTGATTTTGGTCACGAATACGTGCCCGCTATTCGTGAACGGGTTCCCGGGGAAACCTAGCCCAGCCTCGCCGGCGATATAGACACTGCCCAGGTCATCGACTGCAATGGCGTTGGCTGAGTCAGCGCCTGAGCCTCCCAGGAAGGTGGAATAGATCAACGCATCGCCTGCGGTGCTCAGCTTGGTCACGAACGCATCGCAGTTTGTGGTTTCACCGTGAACGGGCTGGATAGGATTTACCGTCGGAAAGTCTGCCGAATTGGTACAACCTGTCACGTAGGCGTTGCCACTGCTGTCTACTGCAATCCCAGCAGCACGCTCAGGCCCAAATTCATCTTCCCCATTACTTCCTCCCAGGTAGGTCGAATAAACAAAGGCAGTGCCCGATGGGTTGATCTTTACGATGAAAGCGTCTGTGTCACCGTTGAGTCCGCCATAGATTGGGTTCTGGGTAGGGAAGTTGATCGAGTGCGTGACGCCGGTGATGTACGCATTCCCGGCGAAATCGACTGCAACGCTCTTGGCTCCGTCGAAAGCACTGCCTCCGAGGAAGGTGCTGTAGATGATCGAGGGGTCAATGGTGAGGAGCTGGTTTGGATCGTATCGACCCAGATCGAAGCCAATGCTTCCATCGCCCATCAGCACATACTTTACCGCCACATTGAGGCGCTCACCATTCCTCATTTGCCATGCGCTGGGTGCCTTTTCAGTCAGGATAGCCCCACTATCTATACCGAGCAGTAAATCTCCCGTCTGCCCGTCGACACGTGTGCTCGTCACACCGTCGTAGTGCCAGCGTATCAGGGATGGGTCGGCATGTGGGGCAAGGCTGTAGGTGCCTTTTAGTCTCAATTGTGCGCCATCGTAGCGCAGGTCGATCCCTCTGTAGAGCTGCTGATAGATTACACCGGCAAATGTCGGCAGGTTGGTGCGCCAGCGGGATGACTGGTTGCCAACAAAGTAATTGACCACGCCAGGCAAGCGTTCGGCGTTTACAACCTGGTGCGCCTCGTCCACACCATCCAGGTGCAGCCGCACAATGCTTTGGGTTTGGTCTCCAGGGTGCCCACCAACCTCGGTCTTTGGCAGCGACAGCACCACTGAATCAGCGATAAAAAATACTTCACCCCCCAAAGCATGGGTTTGAAAACGTACCACCGGATTGGACTGCCCCGCATTCGGCACGAAAGACAGGGGCAGCTGCCCATATTGAGCGGCTGCACTCGAACGTGGTCCAGCAAATGTGGCACTCGGAGCGCTAGCCTGACCGCCATAGGCTAATGATGTGCCTGTTGTCGCCAGAAGTACCAATATGAGCGTGATGCCAATGAAAGTACGCAATTTATTCACAAAATTCGTCTTGATGTGCATTCGATTCCTCCTCAGGAAATTAGAACTCTTCAGAATATGCCAAAATGCCCAATATTTATGCTCAGCCACTTTATTCCTCTCACCAGAAGGAACATCGGCTGTTGGCAGCATGGCAGTCAGGATCCGAGTTATGAATAGTGCCTATTGTAGATTGGTATCAGCTTACCCTCGTTTATTGCTTCAGGTTTGTAATTTGAATTTACTCTCGCTCGTCACACCTGGCACTTTCTATCCGCTCCGGAATAGGAGGACGACCTCAGGCAGGAAAAATTATTACCCCTCCCGGGTCATCCAGCATTCCAGGTACAGGATCGATTCAGGGTTGATTGTAAAAGGCAAAGCGCACTGCCCGGTAGTCTTCGTCGGCGGAGCAGGCACCACCGCCATACAGGTGCTGGGCAACGTAACCGATGCGCGGGTTGCCCGCTGAATCCAGTGCCAGCGATGGGCGGTATCCGTCATACCAGAAGGATGTCGTGCAAGTTCCCGGAGGCGGTATGTACCATTCGGCATCCAGGTCATCGCTTGGCTCAACCAGCCCGCCCAGCCAGAGCGGAGACCCCGATTCACAGCCGCTGTCGCACCAGAAATAGCCCAATCCGTCGCCAGGCGAATTGCTTCTGAATGCGATGCGTGGCCGATTAAACGTATCCAGAGCCAGATCGGGATCTTCGACTTGCCCTTCGTCGCCAATGCTGGTGTCAGCCCAGTTGGCACCGTTGGCGCAGCCGGTGTTACACCACCAGTAGTACAGATACCCGGCTGGACCGGAGTTGATCGATCCTTGGTTGAACACCAGGCGCGGCTGATCGCTCGAAGTTAACCGCAGCACGAACGAAACGTGCCCACTGCCGCGCTCCATCAAGGGTGTATATGACCAATTTGCCAGGTTGCTGCAGTCAGCGTCGCATGCAATATAGGTCAGATAATTTGGCGGGTCTGGGTTTCCCATAATTACGGCGCTGATGCGCGGTTGATCTGCACTGGTAAAGGTCAAGGTAGGGCGCGTATACGCATCGGAAAAGATATCGATGCTGATCGGGTACTTCCACCAGCTCGAGGCGTTGGTGCAAACGGCGTCGCAGTAGACGTAATACCCTACGCTGTAAGAGTCCTGGTAGAGGAAGCGGGGACGGTCCAGGTTGTCCAGGGCAAAGGTATGGTGCCCGGAATAGCTGTTCTCAAAAACCGGGGAAAACGTGGTTGTGGTAACATCCGCGTAGCTCCAGCTGGCAGGGTTGGTGCAGTTAGAGTCGCATGCCGCGAACTTATAGAAATCAGTACTCCAATCCGGGCTCACTCCTCGCAGCAACAGCCTGGGGTGCCCGGCACTGGTGAGCGCCAGTTGGACCTCCTCGATCCGATCGATGAGCATTGCTTTGCCCCAGCTTACCTCATTCTCGCAATTCACCGCGCAGAAGGCATAATAGGCTTGATTGCCATCCACCATGGCACCATAGGCGGCATATGCCAGGTGGAAGCCACCCGCCGCATCCACCGCGGCACTGGCACTGTCGGTACTTCGGGTGCGGTTCAGGAACAAAGCGCCCTCAGTAGTGGGTGGTGGAGTGGTTGTGACCGTAGGCGTGGGAGTAGGGCTGCCTACCGGGGCCCGCTCGATTAACGGTATATAAATCGTATTGGCGGTCAACATCAACACGATCACGATCAATACGAATAACTTCACGAATAATTTTCGATGTGACAAAATGTCCTCCTTGGCAGTGAGAATGGGAGATCAGACTCCGTTTGTGGAGACTTTGCTAGTCACTTAACGGCTTGTTCTTGGTTGGCAGTCAGCCGTGTGCAAAGTTATTCGTCGTGATTATTTGGATAAACAGATTATGGATATCTGCGACCCAATCTTGTGAATTAATACACTAATTCAGTATATTCGGGTCAAGAAAGTATGAATATTTGGTCGAGTATAACACAGTGCATGGAAAAGGCGCATGGCAAAAGGATCAAAATCTATATTTGATGTATCTTATTTGAGCTGTGGGCGAATTGTAAGGATTTTAACCGCTTACCTGTACTGGGTGTCCCACCTGGTATTCATTATCAATTCCGTTGAGTAATTTCTCACCGCAAAGCTAGAGTGCTAATGAAGGCGGTCATTAACATATAAGTCTTCTGACTCATTTTTGCACTTTCCATTACCTACAAACATTTCGCTGGAAAATATACTTAGTAATTACTCCATTGATTTCATATTATTCGCCCAAACATCGTCTGTAAACCCGTCCTTTTGTGTCTAGATAAGGGTATAATTATCAGCCTCGCAATTGATTTTCTCGGGGAAAGGACTCAAGTATGCTCACTCTATATGAGGAACTCCAGCTTCTCGCCATCCATGATGAGAAGGGGATTTTTATCCGCTCGGCAGTAGAACCCTTAAAACCGGGTATTGCCGGGGCGATATTAGCCGAGCTGGCATTCGCCAGTAAAATCTGCACCGTCCAAAACCACCGCCTAAAGCTGGAGGAGAGCACGCCGACCGATGATCCCATCCTGGATGACGTCCTCGTCACCTTGAAAAGTTCTGAAAAGGATCGTAAATTCGCTTACTGGATCAATTACCTTAACCCCAAGCCAGAGAAATTGCAGAAGTTGATCACTGCCAACCTGGTGCAAAAGGAAATCCTCACCCAGGAGGATGACCGCCTGCTGTGGGTGGTCCCCTCCCACGTCCATCCGGAGGTCAAAGCCTCCACCAAATATTCCGTGATCAAGCTGCTGCGCGGCATCGTGCTGGCGCAGGAGGAGGCTCACCCGCGTGAGATCGCCTTCCTCAGCCTGGTGTGTGCCTGCGGGCTATTGGATTTAATATTTCTACGCGATGAGCGCAAGGCTGCCAACCAGAAGATCAACGAGCTGGTGGTATTCCATGCCATGCAGAACCACTCTCTAGAGACCATCCAGGAGATCAGCTCCGCCATCGCATCGGTGGTTGAAGAAGATTAACAGCAGACCTGACAGGTTTTCTCTTCTTGACCTGACAGGTTTTTAAAACCGCTTCGTAGGCGCGATGTTTTTCCAGCACCTGCTGTCAGGTCTTTTAATCCCCTCATTGATGATATAATATAATACAATAACGATAAATATTATCCATAAATTATCGTTCTCAAGAGGGATTATATGAACGATGATAATACATTGCTAGACACAATTTATACAGGCTGGCGCAATTACCAAGGTTTGCTGATCACCGCCCTGTGGGGGCTCACACCTGCGCAGATGGCATACCAGGCAGCTCCAATCCAGCGCACGATCGAGGAGATCGCAACGCACATCATCGGGTCGCGCGGGCGCTGGTTCGCTCCACCCCTCGGAGATGGCAACCAGCAGATGGCTGCGTACAGTCACTGGGACCGTAGAGATCAGCCGGTGTGTACAGCCGCGGAGATAATCGAGGGGCTGCAGTTCACCCTGGAATACATCCAATCCACGATCGCCACCTGGACTCCCACCGACTGGGTAGCGACCATGCCAGGCGAGGGCTCGCATGAGCCATTGGTCATCACCCGCCAGTGGGTGATCTGGCACCTGATTGAACACGACCTGCACCACGGCGGAGAGATCTCCCTCACCATGGGCATGTACCGGCTGAAAGCGCCAGATCTATAAAGTGATAAGGTCTTATGTAAAAATATTGAGCTCGATCATTATGTTGGTTCATCCAGTATTGCATTCAAACAGGGACATCGAGTCCCATCATCCAGAAGAGCGTTTTCACCTCAATAAATTATCGATCCATTCTTGAGAGACTCACTAAAGTAGTCAACCATTTTGATCGAAAGGACAACCATGTCTATAGAAGATAATAAGGAACTCGCTCGCAGGTTAACCAACCTTCTCGACCATGACGACGCAGGAAAGATTAAGGAAATTCTCTCACCTGACTTTGTTTCCCATTTTACCGGGCTGCCTTATGCACTCGACCGGGAGCAATACATAAAGGTCAATCACTCGGCTAAGCTAGCCTTTAATGACCTTTCACGCAGCGTTGAAGACGTGGTGGCTGAAGAAGATAAAGTGGCACTGAGGATCACTGCCCGCGGAACGCATACGGGGATGTATCAGGGATTTCATGGTACCGGAAAGATCACGAAAATCACCGGTATTGCCATCCGAAGAATCCTGGATGGGGAAATCGTCGAGGAATGGGTGATTACCGATCAGCTTGGATTATTGCAGCAAATTGGAATCTTAAAATTACCGTCTCAAACCAGTCCCTGATAAAATCCTGCTTCACCCCCAATAGAAAATAGTCAAGATGCCGATCGGTCAGACTGGCATGTTATTCGTTATAATACTGTCGAAATTCATGCGCCACAGGCTATATGAAAATAAACTGCAGGTAAAGTTATCGAATGATAATAGTAGCGGAGGAATAATATGATACCTTTTTATGAAGCCCTGGCAGACAGGTTCCATGATCTGCATGCAGACGTGCTGAAAAATTTGGATCCACTTCCGGCAGAAGCGTTGGACTGGAAGCCGGGCGATGAAACGAACTCGGTCAGTGCGATCATCGTACATTTCACCGGCGCTGAGCGTTTTTTGATCGGAGATGTGATCATGCAGGATCCATCGAACCGCAACCGTGAGGCCGAGTTCCTGGTTAAAGGGATCAGCAAGGAGAATTTGATCCTCCGCCTGAATTCGACCGAAGCTTACATCCGGGCAACCCTGGAGGGACTACGGCTGCCAGACCTGGAGGCAACCCGCCTCCACCCGCGCCACGGTACCCAGGTCTCGGTTTCATGGGCACTGCTGCACGCCCTGGAACATGCTGCCACCCACGTTGGGCATATCGATCTCACCGTCCAGCTGTGGCGGCAGAGCAATGCTGGAGAGGGTTAAGTCAGCCCTTCAGCCTCTATAGTTGTACATTAGACTAAAACCGATCGGCATGATTGATCTGCACCCCATACAAATTGTCCCATGTCTTTGAACCTTCACCCGCCCGGTAGCTTGACTTCCCGGCTGTATCAAAACGAGCAGGACCTGCATTCGATGCTGGATCTGCTGATGCAGGCACGTTCGCTCACCAACGACTGGCATTATGCCCATGTGGGCGAGCTGCTGTGGAATTTCTTAATGGTCCTGATCCACCTTGACCCGCAGCAGCACATCCGCCTGTGGCACACCGCTGAAGGCAGGCTGGTGGCATATGCCATGCTGGGGGAAGACCCAGCCTTCGACTGGCAGGTGCTGCCGGAATATGAATGGACCGGCATCGAGGTGGAGGCGTTCGACTGGGCTGAAACGCTCGTCAGCCAGCTGCGCAGGCAGGATCCAAAACGGTGGCGCGGTGAGATGGGCTCCGGTGCCCGCCAGGATGATGCAAGGCGCATCCAGTTTCTGGAAGCCCATGGCTTCCACTACAGTGGCAGGTTTGCCGAGGTGAACATGTTGCGCACGCTGAGTGAGCCGGTGCCCGAGCTGCCCATCCCACCCGGCTACCAGGTGCGCCAGCTGGAATTAAGCGAAATTTCAGACCGCGCGGCGGCAGAGCGGGACGTTTGGCTGCCCTGGACGGTGGGTAATGTGACCACGGAGGATTATGTGCACCTGATGCATCTGCCCGGCTACCAGCGCGATCTGGAGCTGGTCACCGTCACCTCCGCGGGGGTCATCGCCGCTTACGTGACCGGTTGGATCGATCCTCTCAACCGCATCGGCGATTTTGGTCCGGTGGGGGCACGCGAGCAGTACCGCCGGCAGGGCTTGACCCGGCTGGCATTACTGGAAAGCCTGCGCCGCATGAAAGTCTACGGTATGGAGCGGGTGTGTATCTCCACGGGAATCACCAATACCCCTGCGAGAAATCTGTATGAATCGATTGGCTTTAAGGTGGTGAACCAGTACCTCGATTATGTGAAAACAGAATGAAGGTGGGAATTGAATTTTTAGGTACGGGCAGCCAACGATGCGATGATTTTCGCACAGCCCCCAGTGCGTAAATAATTGGCATGGTCGGCGACATTTTCAAAGTTCCTGCCGACGATTTTCGAGCACTCGAATTCAAAATCACTGGCTTCTAGGTACTTTTCGACCACAGCTGAGGCCATCGGGTTATCCAGGCCGGGCTTTTTGTCATTTTGTTTTATATATTCCATTCCGATGAGCCAAATCGCCGCACCCAAAGCCCCACAACCGCCCCCGCTTAAGCCGATCCCGCCTGCAAACCCGGCTGCCATGACCGTGTGCAGGTCAGAGGCGCCCATCTGCTGCGCCACCAGGGCTGCGCAGCTCACCGGTGGGGCTGGTATCTCGAGCTGTCCTTCGGGAAGCGTGTTATTGGTCTCCTTGAATGCCAGCTTGGCATAGCTTGCCGACATGCTGAAGCAGGCGATTGGGCCGCCCTTCAGAATGAATTTTAATGCCTGGGCGGCGAGGCTGCGGGTTGAATTTCCTTTCCAATGCATGTCCGTGATCTCGGAGCAATTGATATGCTTGTTGCGCCTCTTGAACACTTCCACAAGACGTTGAGCAGTGAGGATTGCTCTCGTTTCTGCTGGTGCACCTGATCCGTAAAGCTGGTATACCTGTGCCCCGGCTGCCAGCACCGCGCCCCACAGCATTCCGCACTGATAGCCGTTCCCAAGGATTCCACCTGCCAGCGGTGCCACCCCACCCTCCTCGAGCAGTAATGGGTGATCGAATGAGCTGTCCACGACGCTCATAACTGCTTCTGATCAAGTGCCTTCTTTAAGAAATTTTCGGATCGTTCCCATCGAAGATATGGTACGTTTATCAACCGAATTCATCGAGTTTTTCCTTTATTCAATTTTTTTTAATATCTTACATTTAATACACGCTGGTAGGGAGAGGACCAGGCAATCCTATTTGCAATTTCCGCTGAGCTGGGGACCCAGAGATCAATGATTAAATTCGAGCGGCGATACGGTCTATCTTTGATTTGATCAGCATACTCAACAGGTCTACATTGGATAAGAGGCCGCGTGCCTGACCCAGCCTTATGATAGTGTCTACAATCGTATTGGGGATGAAAGGCTGCTCAGCCACCGGCTTACGAGCGAGGGTCATGGCACCGGTATCACAGGTGCTGACGCACAACCCGCAGCCAATGCAGCGATCGAGGTTAACTTCGGCTGCACCGAATGGGATCGTGATGGCATCCATCTGGCAGCGATCAACGCAGGTGCCACAACCCGAGCAGAGAGCATCATCGTGCACAACTACATAGGGGCTGGATAGGATACTGGCGGGCTTGGGTTGGAGCTTGATCGTGCGCAAGACCCCGCAGCAGTCGCCACAGCACGCACAGATAAATTGTGGATGCTTTGAATTTGAGGGTTGGAGCACCAGACCAGCTTCGTCAGCTTGCATGAGAATAAACAGCATTTCTTCCCGCGATATTCTGCGAGCCCGCCCTGACTTGATGCTGTTCTCCGCCACCGATCCCAGGCTCATGCAGGTTTCCAAAGGTTTATCGCAGCCCTTCCCGATGATACGCTGCTCCTGACGGCAGATACAGTTCGATATGGCGAAAGACGAATGAGATTCGATCACTTTTACAGCTACCTCATACGGCATCGCCTCGGCTTGAATGGGGATGCTTTCACCAACAGGGATGGTACGCAGTTGGGGTGCTTTACGCCATAGCTCAGGGTTGGAAAAGGTATCTAAATACTCGTCAAAGTATTCCACCAGCTCCCGGTCCAGCCGGTTGACCTGCCCTTCCCAAAAACCAACCACGAACTGTTGGGCAGAATAAAGGGTCGGTTTTCCGGGGCGGTGATTTCCAGAGATAACCCTTTTCTTCTCCATTTCATCCAAATGCTGGCTGACCACCTCCACGGGTTGTTTCGCTCGGCGGGCAATCACGCGTGGTTCTTCACCGAGCAGGGTGAGATGCATAAACACCTCTGCCTCATCCGGAGTAAACAGTTTATGAAGGATACGCAGCTCTACACCACTTTCAGACCTTGGGTAACCAGCTGGCAGGCGATCGACAAATGCCGCTAACTTTTCATAGACCTCTTCCATAACTGCGTTCCTATGCGTTCCAAAACGAATTCTATTTTAATAATACCTGGATGGGGAGTAAGTATATTGGTCTACTATAACAATGTTGCGAAGACGAGTCAAATGAGAGATTGTGATCGTTCGAGAATAGTCGATACATATATAAAGCGTCATCAGCAGATTGGTGAACAGCCAGGTTGGTTTATATCTGGGGCGGTCTGCGCCTGCAGCCGTGGGCGCTTTTTCTGCGAGCAAGCGAGCGAATGGACTACTCTAAACCTTTATTCTCAGGATCAGATTGTAGTGGTAGGTTGGGTTGAGTGCGGTTATCTTCCGCACGTAACCCAACAAATTGCTTTTTTCATCGTGGCATCACTCCTGACCCTTGGGGGACCTGCCCCCGCTGATTTTCAACCAATGAGAGCGTCTTTCACCCGAATTAATCTATCATTGACAATCTACACTGTTGTTGCGAGGAGCAAGTGCTCTTCTTGCGACGTGGCAATCTGAGTTTTGATTGAAATTCGGTTGAATAACACTTTAAAAAGATCATATTTGGGTAGATGTCCAATCTTGTGTCCGATGGTCAGGTTATTCGCTTGACTTACTCTTGTATAGGTGTATTATTATTCTTATTAACCCATCAGCACAGATCCATACATGCAGAGGATACTCCTTGGAAGCCTATTCAATGACCTACGAAGTCCGCTGGACCGACATCGATGCCAATAAGCACGTGCGCTACTCGGCGTACATCGATGCCGCCGCTGAGCAGCGCTACCGCTTTTTCACCGACCACGATCTTCCACCAGCAGCGTTCGATAAATTGAACGTAGGTCCGGTCTATACCACGCTGACGGCTACTTTTTTCCGCGAAGTTTTGCTTGGCGAAACCCTCACCATTAAATACCTCCTCACCGGTCTGTCTCCTTCGGGAGTGCGCTGGAAGGTGCAGCACCACTTCCTCAAAGCTACTGGCAAAAAGGCGGTCACAGTCTCCCTTGAAGGCACAATCCTCAACCTCACCACCCGCCAGCCTACCGCGCCCACCCCTGAGATCATGGCGGTATTCCAGCTGGTGCCGCGCAGCCCTGAGTTCGAAGTCTTATCTGATAGCAGGTGGTTTAAGACCGGTAATTAGCCGATAGAAAAAATAAAAATTCAAGATGACCACCACACACGAAGGTGATTATGACTTCCAATGAACCCGGCTTGCCCCAGGCTGGTCACTTTATCCAGCTCGATGGGCTTAAGATGTATTACGAAGACTACGGAACCGGCATGCCTCTGATCCTGCTGCATGGTGGGACGAGCACCTCCCAGACCTGGCAGCCCTTCCTGCCGGTCTTTGTGCCTCATTTCAGGGTGATCACCCCCGACAGCCGTGCCCACGGCAGGACCGGCAACCCTGCCGGGCAACTCAGCTACCGCCAGATGGCAGACGATGCCGCAGCTTTGATTCAGGCCCTCAACCTCACCAGGCCGCTGGTTTGCGGGTACAGCGACGGAGGTCAGGTTGCCCTCGAGCTGGGGATGCATTATCCCGGTCTCTGCCGGGCATTGGTGATCGGAGCCGCCTGGTATAAATTTTCGCCGACCTACCTCGATACCATGTACATGGCAGGGTTCGAAAGCCCTGGCAGCGTTAACATTGAGCGCATCCAACGCGATTCACCCGATTGGGTGGACGAAATGAAACATGACCATATCTCCTCCTCTGACCCGGATTACTGGCAAACATTATTGGCGCAAATATCAAGCATGTGGTGGACGGCGCTGGATTACACCGCAGATGACTTCCAGAAAATAGCAGTACCGGCGATGATCATGTTGGGTGATCGGGACGGGATTGTTGAGCTGCAGCAGGCAGTGGATATGTTCCAGCTGATTCCCAATGCTGAATTGTTCGTCATCCCGAATGCCGACCACTTTACAGCTGAAACCGAATTGAGCATGCGCATAGTCCTGGATTTCCTTTTGCGTCAAAGCTCACCGCCTGAGGAAATGTGAGACCATACAAGCGATCGGTTGGGTCGTTAGGGGTAACCGCCCTTCTGAAGCCAATCCAGCTTTGAATGTATAATACTTGAAGACCTATCCCACGATTGAATAAATCCAGGAGGAAACCATGACCCCAGCTAGAAAAAAACGGCCCATCGCACAGGAAGCCTATGATGAACTGGCTGAAGCGTACGCAGCCCTGGTGGATACCAAGCCTCACAATGCCTATTATGAGCGCCCCGCCACGCTATCCCTGCTGCCCGATGTGAAAGGCATGCTCGTCCTGGATGCAGGCTGTGGACCCGGCGTGTACTCCGAGTGGCTCGCCGCACAAGGGGCAGATGTGGTGGCGATCGATGCCAACGAAACCATGGTTGGGCTGGCAAAGTGGCGCCTGGGAGACACAGCCGCGGTGTTCCAGGCAGACCTCGAAGCCCCCCTTGACTTCCTGGTGGGTGCCTCCGTCGATCTCATCATCAGCGCCCTGGTATTAGATTATATAGAGGATTGGGGATACATGTTTAAGGAATTCTATCGCATTCTCCGTCCTGGAGGCCTCCTGGTCTTTTCCATTGGGCACCCCTTCCAGGAGTTCGACCTTCACCGCCAAACGAGCAACTATTTCAAGGTGGAACGAGTGGAATATGGTTGGCGAGGCTTTGGCAAGCCTGTGGACATGCCGTCCTACCGCCGTCCGCTGAGTGCGGCGATCAATCCGCTGCTGGAAGCAGGTTTCATCCTGGAGCATATCCTCGAGCCCCAGCCCACCACAGAATTCGCTCTGAAGGACCCTGAGGGTTATGAGGAATTGATCCGCAACCCGGGTTTCATGTGCATCCGGGCAGTGAAGAGATGACCTCCGATGATTGAGTTCTCCAATGAACCCGCCATCCCCGGATTGCGTTTTCGCCATTTTGAAGGCGAAAGCGATTATTCGAAAATTGCCATGGTCATAACTGCCAGTGAAAATGCCGACCAACAAGAGCGCCAGGTGACGGCGGATGATATTGCTAATGCCTACCAGCACCTAGCCAATTGCGACCCCTACCGCGACATAATATTTGCCGAGATAGATGGGAAGATGATCGGCTACTCGCGCGGCTGGTGGACAGACGAATCAGCCCCTTTGCGAACGTACATTCACAATGGGTTCCTGGTGCCCGAGTGGCGGCGCAAGGGGATTGGACTTGCCTTGCTGGGTTGGATGGAACGACGGCTGCGTGAGATCGCCAACACCCATCCCCCAGAGCTGGAAAAGACTTACCAGGTGAATACTACCCAGTTCGACCATGGCACAGCTGCCCTATTAAAGCATGCAGGCTATCTGCCGGTGAGGCACTACTACCTGATGGTGCAGCCAAACCTGGATGATATCCCTGATTTTCCATTGCCTGATGGTGTCGAAACCCGACCTGCACTGGGCACGGATTACCGCCGGGTCTGGCAATTGGTTGTTGAAACCAGCCAGGATGAATGGGGTCATAATATTCCGACAGAGAAAGACTATCAAGAATGGCTAACCAGTGACAATTTTCAACCTGACCTGTGGCAGGTGGCATGGGATACTACAACGAATCAAGTTGTCGGACTGGTTTTAACCTATATTCAACACGATGAGAATAAACAGTTCGATCGCAAGCGCGGTTACACCGAAGGGATTGGTGTTGCCAGGCAGTGGCGCAAGCGAGGGCTAGCTAGCGCGTTGATCAGCAGGAGCCTGCTGGCACAAAAAGCTGCCGGCATGACCGAGTCTGCGCTGGTGGTGGACACGGAGAATCCGAGCGGTGCCGGACGCTTGTATGAAACCTGTGGTTTCCAGATTGTCAAAAAGGATACCCTGTACCGCAAGCCGGTAATTGAGTAACGATTGGTTTTTATATCGTTGGTAGAATCAGGCGGCAGGTACGCCTCTATGGTTTTATTCTCCCAATCGTAGAGGTGGGTCTGCTTAACATCAGAAGCCCCTCTAATTCACCTCTTCATAAGCTTACCGATTCTTCATCCCACCTGCGCGACCCGCCCAGATGCGGTATATCGTCCCCAGTGTAGGGGCGGGTCTCTATAACATCCCGAACCCCTCTTTTTCACCTCTTCACCAGCTTACCATTAATCCGTCCCACCGGCGCGACCCGCCCAGATACGGTATATCAACCCCGGCGTAGGGGCGGGCAAGGTGCCACCTGTTTTGGTGGCGCGCGACCCGCCCCTACCCAATTAGACCTGCCCCTACGTGTGAATTCCTGTAAATGTGCATGAATATGATAAAATATGTCTTAATCAGGGAGGAATGGGAAACCGTTCTCAGATGGTTCGTTGCTTGAATCACAATAATCCTTCCTGTAAAGAATACTTTATCAATAGGAGCAAATATGGACCAAGTTAATAAACTCAAGGTGGTTTTTTTGCCCGGTGGCATTCAGCCTGTAGCTATTCAATACGCGCCATTACTCAAGGTGCTGGGGGATACAATCCAGCCCTTGCTCAAAGATCTCGAGGTCTACCGGGATGGTACGCCACCGGCTGATTATGCCTTATTGGATGAAATTGAAGCTGTTAAACACGCAGCAGACGAAGCCAGGATGGAAGCCTTCCACCTGGTGGGATATTCCGGTGGAGGGGCGGTCGCCCTGGCATTCACCGGTGCGTATCCTGAACGGGTGCTTAGCCTGGCCCTCAGTGAGCCTGCGGTCATCCCCAGCCAGGCATGGTACCAGCAGGAATCCGCCTACTGGCAGCAAATGGGCCAGGTGATGAGCCTGCCCGATAAATTAATGCTGCAGGAATTTATGCGCCTTGAGCTGCGTGAGGGTGTGCCCCTGCCGCCACCACCTATCGGTGATCCCCCACCCTGGATGGCAAAACGACCCGCCGGTCTTAAAGCGCTGACCGGCGCCTTCTCCAGGTATGACTTGCCATACAACCGCCTGAGTGAGTATTCTAAGCCTGTTTATATTGCCGTAGCTGATCTCTCGAACCCGGTGGAGATGCGCAAAGCCGAAGTCTTGGGCGGATTATTCCCCGATCTGCAAGTTGAGGTGTACCAGGAACGGCACCATTTTAACCCACCCCAGCGGGTCGAGCCGGAGCGCTTTGCCCGTGCCCTGACGACTTTGTGGAAGAAAGCGGGCAACCCGTAGCATTACCAGGTTGCTACCCGATTCTGCACCTGGTACGATTCCTTTGCTTCACCCATCGAGGTGCTGGTTTGACCAATTAAAGTTATAATACGTCCGTTGTCCCTGGAATAACCGGGAAAATCAGCTCGATTTGCACCTTTAATTTGCTATTTCCTCTAACGCCTCGCCTATGTGATCAATGTCTCCGTATCTCCTTGCCCTGCTCGCTGCCTTATTCTTCGCCCTTGGCTCTGTGCTCCAACAGCGCGGAACGCTGCAAACCTCTGCCGCTGAAGGCGACCCGCGTTTCCTGGCGGAAATCCTGCACAAGCCTGTCTGGTTGATTGGCGGCACCCTCCAGATCTGTGGGTGGGTGCTGCAGGCTGCTGCTCTTGAAGGTGGAAGCCTGGTTGTGGTACAGTCGCTGTGCGCCCTCAGCCTGGTCTTTGCCCTGCCGCTCGGAGCGCGCCTCACTGACCAGCACATTGGCAGACGCTCGATCATCGGTGCCTCCGCAACTTTGTTCGGGATCATTGCGTTCGTAGCTGTCGGTCAGCCCCAGGGCGGCACCTCGCACCCCGAGGCATCCGCCTGGTGGGTCTCGGGGATCATTATTGCAGTCCTGATCTACCTGCTTACCCGCCTCGCGACTCATCGCCGCGGTGCAATGGCAGCCGCCATGTTCGCCACCGCTGCCGGTCTCTCCTACGCCTTTCAAGCCGCCGTCACCAAGGTGTTCGTCACGCTGCTTGGCAATGGAGCGGCAGCTCTCCTTGTCTCGTGGACCACCTACGCCCTCATCATCTCTGCGCTGCTTGGGTTTGCCATGCAGCAGTCGGCGCTTAAAACTGGTTTCCTGGCACCCGCCATGGCGGCTTCCAATGCCACCACCCTCATCGTCAGTGTGTTCCTCGGCGTCATCGTGTTCCAGGAGACGCTGTCAAACGGTCAGGGGCGCTTATCACCTGCCCTTATCGGACTTGCATTGGCGGTCGTTGGCGTGGTGCTGCTCGCATTCCCCGAACCGAAACTACCTCAGCCTGCCCCCCAACACCCATGACCTGGATCGATCCAGGTTAAGCCTTTTTGGGAATGTTGCACGCCCGAGCAGGTGGGTTGGTCCGTATGTGGGATCCATCAGGAGCCTCAAATGGAATTCACCGGTAAACTCAAAGGCAAGGTGGTTGTGGTGGCAGGTGCCACCCGCGGAGCTGGTCGCGGCATCGCCTGCATGCTAGGCGAAGCTGGCGCCACCGTCTACTGCACCGGTCGCAGCCTGCGCAGCCAACCTTCTGATAAGCACCGCCCTGAGACCATCGAAGAGACCGCTGAGATGGTCACCGCCCGGGGTGGCAAAGGGATTTACATCCAAGTCGACCACACCGATCGCCAACAGGTGTCTGCGCTGTTCGAGGCAATCAAACAGCAGCAGGACGGTCGCCTGGATCTCTTGGTCAATGACCTCACCGGTGACTCCAATATGGAATTCAAGCCCTTCCTTGAGCATTCTTTGGAAAAAGGACTCGTCCTGCTCGAGAACGGCTCGCTATCGCATATCATCACCAGCTACTACGGCATCCCCCTCATGGTGAACAGCGGCGGTGGTTTACTCGTCGAAGTGACCGACGGTATCAAGGATGACATCCGCGACTTCAACTTCTACTACGACCTGGAAAAAGCGACCAACATCCGCATTGCCCAATCCCTGGCGCTCCAACTGCGTCCATACAAGATCGCAGTCGTCTCACTTACTCCCGGCTTCCTGCGCTCAGAGGAGATGCTGGACCATTTCGGCGTCACCGAGGTCAATTGGCGTGACGCCATCCGCCAGGACAAGTATTTTGCTTATTCCGAGACGCCCTACTATGTAGGCAAAGCCGTGGTTGCCCTCGCCTGTGACAGGAAAGTGATGCGGAAATCAGGTAAATCATTGGATTCAGGTAGCCTCGCCCGTGAGTATGGTTTCACCGATATCGACGGCACTCAGCCGGTGTGGACTTTCTGGACCAGCCCATGAAACCCTCTCGCCTCCTCACCTTCGAAATCCTCGGCCTCCTGGCTGGAGTTGTCCTCTTCATACTCCGTTTCCCCTTACCCGTCCTGCCCCTGTTCCTGGTCGGATGGGTTTCGCTGCGCCTGCGGCACATGGGCTGGCGCGACGTCGGTCTGCGCCGCCCTGACAATTGGCTGCCGACCATCGGGCTTGCCGTGCTCATCGGCATCGGTTATCAAATCCTGGACACTGTGGTGATCTCCCCCCTCCTTCAGTCCATCACCGGAAAATCGATTGACCTCTCCCAATTCGGCTTTATCAAAGGCAGCCTGCCCGCTCTGCTGCTCTTCCTGGTCATCACCTGGACGGAGGCCGCCTTCATCGAAGAAATGTTCTTCCGTGGCTACTTTTTCAACCGTCTCACCGACTTTGCCGGCAGCGAACGCATCGGCGTCATCAGCGCTCTGCTGGCGAGCTCCCTCGCCTTCGGCGCAGCGCATGCCTACCAGGGCATCACCGGGGTGGTGGATACCTTTCTTGCCGGCCTTGTGCTGGGTCTGCTATATCTGTTCGCCCGACGCAACCTGTGGCTGCCCATCCTCACCCATGGAATTATCGATACCATTGGCTTCCTGATCCTTTATTTTGGCTTATTCGGCTCATGACCTAACCGCCGCTGTAATCATGCCTGGGTTCGCGTGATATGATTCTCATGGTCTACATCCCCTGATCAATTCGAGGTCCTATGCGCAGCGAAAGTGAAATGCTCGACCTGATCCTCAGCACCGCCCGCCGCGACGAACGAGTAAGAGCCGTCATATTGAACGGCTCCCGCGTCAACCCCAACGTTTCCAAGGATTTCTTCCAGGACTATGACGTGATCTATGTGGTCACCGATAAGGAATCCTTCCTTGCAGACTCCACCTGGATAAAAGTCTTTGGTGAGCTGATGATCATGCAGCTGCCGGATGAAATGTCTGGCCCGCCGGGTGAAGGTGGTGACCGATACGCCTACCTGATGCAGTTCGCCGACGGCAACCGTGTCGATCTTACCCTTTATCCGGTCAGCAAGCTGGACGGGCTGGAGCAGGATAGTCTCACCCTCACCCTATTGGATAAGGACGGTATCCTGCCGAAATTCCCAACTCCTGATGATACCGGCTACCTTCCCAAACCACCCACAGCCAAAGCCTTTTTTGATTGCGCCAATGAGTTCTGGTGGGTCTGCCCTTACGCTGCCAAGGGGTTGTGGAGGCGTGAGCTCCCTTACGCCAAAGAGATGCTGGACTCGGTTGTGCGCGAGCAGCTGGTGAAGATGCTGGTCTGGTACGTGGGGGTAAAAACGGATTTCAAGAAATCGCCCGGTAAGATGGGCAAGTATCTCCAACAATTCCTCGAGTCGGAGCTGTGGCAGCTGCTGCTCAAAACCTATGCCGATGCCGATTGCGACCACACCTGGGACGCCATGTTCGCCATGGGAGAGCTCTTCCGCCGCACCGCCATCCCGGTGGCGCAGCATCTCGGTTTCACCTATCCCTATGGTGATGATCAGCGCGTAACCGCTCACCTGCATCACGTCCGCAGCCTGCCGCGTGACGCCAGGGAGATGTATTAATCGTTCTCGCACTGTTGCGCGCACGGATATTATTAGCCTATGACATAAGAGCCTGATCCATCTTCTCGTTCCATTCAGCCGGTTGTGACCATTGTCTCGATCCACGATAACCGCAATGATTTTGCTTATTGGCAATCACAACCATACTTAGCACGTCTCGAAGCGCTAGAAGAGATCCGCGCTGAATATCATCACTGGAGACATGGTTATGAACCCGGATTTCAAAGAGTTTATTCAATCATTAAACGATAACCAGGTTCATTATTTAGTGGTGGGGGGGTATGCAGTTGCATTCCATGGATATCCCCGCTATACAAAGGATTTGGATATTTGGATCGAATTATCGAATGAGAACGCTGCTCGAGTTGTAAAAGCGCTGGCCCAATTCGGTTTTGCCTCCTTGGGATTGAAGTAGGGTGATTTCTTGGTGGAAGATCAAATTATCCAATTAGGATTTCCACCTAATCGCATCGTCCTCATAACCAGTCTTGACGGGGTGACTTTCAGTGAGTGTTTCGATAAGCGTTTGCGTGTTGAAATCGAAAGTGTAGAAGTCAACTTTATTGACCTGGATAACCTGCGCAGGAACAAGAGATCTTCGGGTCGCTTACAGGATTTAGCCGACCTTGAAAAACTGGAATAGTAAAAAGATATATGCCAACGCCAAACGGTTTAACCACATACCTTTTAGCCCTGTCCTTATCCCCCAATACTCAAACTGATTCTATATTTTTGTCGGATGTACCCTGTGCGTGCCATCACATAACGGCTTATTCCGTGAGCGCCCGCAGTTGCACAGCGTCACCCGGTTGCGCGTCTCGAACGGCTGTCCATCCGAGCGGATGACTTCGATTCCACCTGTCACCCACAGCGGACCCTGGATTTCACCGTCTGAGGTGATCTCGGTGGTTACGGCGATCTGCTCCGGCAGGTCAGCCTCGATATCTGGATCCCCTTCATGGATGGTAAAAGTCAGCGCGCCTGAAGGGCAGTGCTCCACCATCGCCATCGCCAGCGCACGCAACGAAGGATCATCGCATTGAGTCGCCATCTCACCGATGCTGGTCAGGCGGTTGGCGCAGAAACCTGAATCTGTGCACAGGCTTGCATCCATCCTGATAACAATGTTATTGCTGCCCGGGTAGGTCTCCTGCCGTTCAGCCGCTGTGCCAATGGGTGCCGTCTCCGTGCCATCGAAATTCATTAGCTTGTGTGAGCGGTCGCAAAATGGAAAGGTACTCGAGTGCCCGCAGCGGCACAGGTAGTAAGGCTCTTCGGTCGGTATCTCCCCATCTTTTTTCCACGTCAGCGGCTCACCGTATTCCGAGACCACTTGGGTCTTATGCACCAGCGGGATTCCACCGCTGACGATATATGGTCCATCGAAGCGAATTTCAATCTCCTTGGGGTTTTCCGGATTATCCATAAGCTCCTTGGTCACATTCCTCGAGAAGGATTGTGTTATTATAACCACCTGCATGCTTGTATGGATAATAATACCCTAAGTAAATTGGGGAAGATACCAGGAAAGTGTATAGTTTTCTGTTGCTGAAACTTCGAATAGCTGCAGCAATGTTCTGAATCCTGGCTAGTTCAGTGGCGAAAATATCACCTGGTAAAGCCTGGATTTAATTCTGATCTATCCAAACGTCTTTTGTAGGGGCAGAGCCTGTCCGGTCAAAGACCGGAGCATCGCTCCGCCCCTACGCATCGATGCTTATTTCCTCAAATCCGCCAGGTGTTCTTCCACTGCCTGGACTTCCAATTTAAGCTCGCCCAGATAATCTTCCAGCTCGGCAATCTGTTCGGCTTTCGTCTGGAACAGCCGCACGAAATGTCCACTCTCTTCGTGACAATCACAACCGCATTCACATTCCGAATCACATTCACATTCTTTGCACATGTTTTTTTACTCCATTTTTGGGATAATTATCGCCGGTACATTATAGCCTTTATTTCCTGGATGGTATCTTCCTTCCGGGGTATACATGCAGGTAGAAGTAGCGACACCCCTGTTCGGTCATAACGATATTGTAATAATCTTACAATAAAGGTCTAATTAGTATCAAATATGATATAATCTCGCTAATCTTTTGAAGAGGGAGATAATAAGATGCTAAAAAGAGGTGACGTAATTGAAAACCCAATCACCGGCGAAAAAATGGAATTCCTTCAGACTTCCGAGGATACGGATGGAAGTCTCTTGCAGCTCATCCTGACTGTGAAACCAAACGGTTTTGTTGCCGCCGCGCATATTCATCCGATCCAGGAAGAGCGCTTCATGGTGAAGGCAGGTACACTCCGGTTCAAGACCGATGATTCAGAAAGTTTACTGGGTAATGGGCGGGAAGCTTCGATTCCGCGCGGGACTCCCCACGTATGGTGGAATGGGGGAGCCGATGAGCTGAAAGCAGTGGTAGAATTCCGCCCCGCTTTACAGACAGAGGATTTGTATTCTACATTATTTGCTCTTGCCAGCGCTGGAAAAACCAACCGCATGGGAGTGCCGAATCTGCTCCAGATCGCGGTGATGAATCGAAAATATCAATACGAGATATACCTGGCAAAGCCATCCATTGCAGTTCAGAAAATCTTTTTCCGCTCCATCGCCTGGATCGGGCTTCTCCTGGGATATAAAGCTGATTTCCCTTATCGGCAGGTACCGGCGGAGAAAAAATCAACCTCAGTAGGTGCCGAGCTGGCAACTGTTCCAATCGAAAATAAAAATCGCCTATAGTTTCAAATGAATAGAATGCATCCCCTTGCGACACTTGAAAAATTCGCCAATGCGGTTGAACTATCGGCTGGTGAGCTTTCGGAATAGATTTAGACAATTCAACACTTAACACACATCATCACAGAGGTAATATAAGATTATGGCCAACATAGATAGCAGTATAAAGGAGTTCTCACCAGTCCAAGTTGAAGAACTACTCCGAGCATTGAAATCCCGTTTTGAGAAAAACATGAACCGCCACAAAGGTCTTGAATGGGCTAAGGTTCAAGCCAGGCTGGAAGCGAATACTGAAAAACTGTGGTCACTCAATGAAATGGAAAGGACCGGTGGTGAACCGGATGTTGTTGGTCATGATACAAAGACGGACGAATACATTTTTTATGATTGTTCAGCGCAAACTCCAAAAGGCCGCATAAATGTTTGTTACGACCGTGATGCGTTGGAGTCAAGGAAAAATTTTAAACCAAAAGATACCGCTATGGATATGGCAGCTGCCATGGGCATCGAGATTTTAACGGAAGAACAATATCGCGGGTTGCAGGAACTTGGAAATTTCGATACGAAAACGTCGAGCTGGTTGATAACACCTTCTGAAATTAGAAAACTCGGCGGCGCCATCTTCGCCGATCGTCGCTACGACCATGTCTTCGTGTATCACAACGGTGCGGACTCTTACTATGGCGTCAGGGGGTTCCGGGGCTCGCTAAAGGTCTAAATTTCACCCAGACAGTTGAATAATATAGGTAGAGGAATCCGGTGGGTTAATCAACCGGGTCAAACGTCCTTACCGAAACCCAGCAACTTAATCTGTAACTACTCGCGGCTAACATTTCAACGGATCAAAGGGGGGATGGGTGAGTTGAGGAATCCGGTCCATTCATCCACCGGGTTGAGTGTTTTTAACGCAACCCAACATCGTTATTCTACGTATAATTGACCTATGTTTTATGTCGCTTCTTGATTGAGCGATGATGACCTTCACATCTATTGGAGCTACTCTCATTATGAGCCCAATCCGCATGGAACGCCTTGAATCAGGGGTGCGCGTGGTGATCGCATTCAATGAGGCCTTCAACCGCCATGACCTCCCTGCCATGATGGCATTAATTAGCGAAACTTGTGTATTCGAAAGTTACGCCCCAGCCCCCGATGGCACACGCTATGTAGGGAAGGAAGCCATTGCTCAATTCTGGCAGGAGCTGTTCGCTCGTGTGCCTGATGCCCACCTCAAGATCGAGGATGTTTTCGGCTTCGGCCACCGCTGTATCATGTTGTGGAGCTACGACTGGACCGATGAGAGTGGGAACAAAAGACACCTGCGCGGCGTGGATATCTCCCGCGAGCAGGATGGCATCATCCAAGAGAAGCTGTTATATGGTAAGGGATAACATTTCCAACTGCTAAAGGCTACTTTTTCTGCTCAACTGGGATGGCCATACTGAAAGTGCTGCCGGCACGCAGCTGGCTGCTCACCGTCAGTGTCCCCCCATGCGCCTCCACGATTTGTTTGGCAGTGTATAACCCAAGGCCCATCCCAAAGGTATTCACATTGAGCGGGTGTTCCACCTGGTAGTACTTTTCGAATATCTTTTCGCTATCTTCCAGGGTAATCCCGCTGCCTTCATCGATCACATTGATCAGAATCTTGCCGTTCATCGCCTTCCCCGTTACCAAAACCGTGCCTTCCTTCTCAGAAAAATTGATCGCATTCTGCACCAGTTTATACAACACCCGGCGCATGCGGGCGGCATCGGCACTGGCAACCAGCGGAGTTTCCAGTGGGACGGATAGCAGCGCCACCCGCCTGGCACTCGCTTGTTCCTTGAATACTCCCAGCACTTCGGTGATCAGGATGCCCAGGTCCACCTGCTCCCGGTTCAACGTCAGGCGCTCGCTCTCTAGCAGCGAAAAATCCAGCAGCTCGTCTACCATATCCACCAGGCTGCCGGTATCCCGTGAAGCCCGCTTCAGGATTTCACCCTGCATGCCACCGTCCCCTTGTTTCCCATTATTCAGCTGGCGGATGCATTCCATCACGCTGAGCACCGGCGCACGCAGCTCACGCGCTACGCTGGACAGGAATTCCTTCTCGAGCATCACCACCTGCTTCTCCGCGTCGATCACTTTTTTTCGTTCCGTGATATCCCGCGTGATGCAGATGAACCCCACCGGCGTGCCGGTTGTATTGCACTGCACCGCCGTGCTGATCTCTGCCGGGAACGGGCTTCCGTCACGCCGTACCAGCGTGTACTCTGCGGTGGTAACTTTACCCTCGTTCAGTGTCTTACGGATATTGGAAGCTGCTGGATGGCGGTCGTGCGGGGCAATTAACTTAAAGAAATTGACCCCAATCATCGCTTCCGGGCTGGCATAACTGAGCAACCGGGCCGCCTGTTGGTTGCACAATAACAGCTTCCCCTCCAGGTCAGCCAGCGTTATCCCATTGGGCGACGTTTCCACCAGGGTACGGTAGCGAGTTTCACTTGCCCGCAGCACTGCCTCCACTTGTTTACGCTCGATGGCATATCGCACCACCCGCAGCACCAGCGGACCACTGATATCCCCTTTAACCAGGAAGTCCTGCGCCCCTCGTCTCACCGCCTCAACCGTGATGGCGTCATCGGCAAGTCCACTGAGTACCACGACGGGGATCCTGGGGAACCGCTTGATGGTCGTGCTGAGTGTTTCCAATCCCCGGCTGTCTGGCAGGTTGAGGTCCAACAGGATCACGTCGTAAACCTGTGCCCCCAGCTGGATCAACCCTTTAGACAGGCGGTCGGCGTAATCCAGTTTGATTTTCCCCAGCCCAATATCCGCCAGCGAATCTTTAAGCAGCAGGATGTCATCTGGATCATCTTCGATCAGCAATGCCCGGATCTGGCTTGAGCTCATCTTGACCCTATTCTGTAACCTGTCCTTCGTTGTACCAGATAACCTGGTTGCATCCCTTGCGTTTTGCCTGGTATAACGCCTGGTCTGCCAGGTCGATCAGCGCTTCACTGGCTTCGGCGTCACCCGGATAGCCTGCCACGCCGATGCTGATAGTCACCTCCAACCGCTCAAGCTTTCCAAGCTCATTGGTCACCTGGACGGAAATATTCTCCACCACCTTGCGTAATCGTTCAGCTAAATACCCGCTTTGTGCCGCAGGTGTTTCAGGCAGCACGATGATGAACTCGTCACCACCATAGCGCGCCGGTAGGTCACATCCGCGGGAATTATTCTGCAGCACCTGCGCCACGGCTTTCAGGATTTCATCTCCCACCCGGTGACCAAACCGGTCGTTGATCTCCTTGAAATGATCGATATCCATCAACAGTAGCGAAAAATCGTGGTTATATCGCTGGCTCTTAATGATCTCATACTCGAGGAATCGGTGAAGCTCCCGGCGGTTGTACAGCCCCGTGAGGGCATCCCGCACCGCCAGCTCGCGGATTTTCATCAGCAAGCGGTTCCGTTCCAGGGCATAGCGGATCGAACGTTCCAACAGCTGCCCATCCAGCTTGCTCTTCACCAAATAATCGGTTGCCCCGGCTTTAAGTGCCGCCTGGTCGATTTCCCGCTCCGTTGAGCCCGTGACGATGATCAGCGGCGCCTGGCAGCCCGCCTGTACTGCCTCCTTTAGCAGTTCCAGGCCTGATTCGCCTCGCAGGTAATGGTCGATCAGGTAAACGTCATGATCGGCCTTCTCTATTTCCTTTAAGCCGCCCTGGTACGTATCCACCCAATCCAGGTGGAACTCCCCTCGGTTGCCGTCTTCCATCAGGCAATCCCGCAGCAGCTGGTAATCCTCTTCGTCATCTTCGATGAGCAGGATGCGGATGGTATCTAATTGGTTTTCCATGGAATGATCGCCTCTCCGGAGAAGTTCTTCACTTCTGACCAGACTCTCTGCTGCCTTTATGAAACGGCTTCCAGCGAAAGGGGGCCGGTATGTTTCTTCTTGAAACTATTCTTCTGTTCATCATTAATCAGCTCCACCACTTCGAACCAGTATTGGTTCAGACCTTTCACCACCTCCACCAGTCCCTGGAATGTGTCTGGTTTGATGATAAAGCCGGCTCCTCCCAGGGTGTAGGTGGATAGAATATCCTCATCTGCCCTTGATGCCGTTAGTACCACCACCGGGATACGTCGCAGGTTGGGGTCAGCTTTGATCTCCGCCAGCGATTGCCGGCCATCCTTATGAGGCATGTTCAGGTCCAGCAAGATCAGGTCAGGTCTGGGAGCGGACCCCTGGTTGGCATAAGTTCCCTGCTGGTGCAGGTATAGCAATAGTTCATCACCATCCTGCACGAAACGTAGCGTATTATGCTGCCCGCTTTCCAGGAACGCATCCTTTACTAATATCCGGTCGTCAGGGTCATCCTCAGCTGTGAGAATGGTGATGGATGGAAGTTGGTTGGTCATATGCTTATACTTTTTCCTTTACCGGCAGGCGCACGATCTGCACCCAATACTGCTCCAGCCCTCGGATGGCTTCGACCAGCCCATCGAAGGTCACCGGTTTGGTGATATAGCTTGCCGCTCCGATATCATAGCTGCGCATGATGTCCTCCTCGGCTTTGGAGGTGGTCAGCACCACCACGGGGATATACCTGAGCAGCGAGTCGCTTTTGATCTCCGCCAGCGCCTCCCGACCATCCTTGCGCGGCATGTTCAAATCCAGCAGGATCAGGTCAGGCGAGGGTGCGTCGGCAGGATCGCTGAATTTTCCCTGCCAGCGCAGGTAATCCATCAGCTCGACGCCATCTTCAACGAAGTAGATGCTGTTGGATACCAGGCTCTCTTGGAACGCCTCCTTGATTAGCAGGCGATCGTCAGGGTCATCGTCAGCCATTAGAAATACCACCGGTTTGAGATTTTTATCCATAAGAATTCTCTCCATTGGATTGGTGTATGGGTAAGGTAATCATAAATGATGCGCCCTTTCCAGGTTCACTGGACGCAGTGATTGTGCCGCTGTGCCGCTCGACAATTCGGCGGCAGATTGCCAGCCCCATGCCGCTGCCTTCGTATTCCTGGCGGCTGTGCAGGCGCTGGAAGGGCTTGAAAATGCGGTCCAGGTATTGCATATCAAAACCGATCCCGTTATCCTTTACCGTTAGATGGCACTTGCCGTGAGAGTTGCTGCCTGAAACATGGATTACCGGGGGAAGCTCCTCTTGATGGAATTTCAAGCCGTTATTGATCAGGTTCTGCAACAGTTGGTAAATTTGGGTTAAATCAGCATCGATCACCGGTAATTTGCCCCATTCCACTTTGCCCTGCGTTCGTTCGAGCTGGTTCTCCAGGTCAGAAACGACTTCCTCCGCCACCGAGTTCAAGTCAACTTTCACGAACGGTTGGGCGCGTGTGGATACGCGCGAAAAAGTAAGCAGGTCGTTGATCAGCGTCTGCATGCGCTGGCTTGCGTCCCGCATCCGCTTCAGGTAATCCCGCCCGGTGTCGTCGAGTACATCTCCATACTTATTAACCAGCCGGTCACCAAAAGCCAGTACCTTGCGCAATGGCTCCTGCAGGTCGTGAGATGCAATGTAAGCAAACTCTTGCAGGTCGCGGTTACTTTGCTCCAGCTTGGCTGCGTAGCCTTGCAGGTCGATCTCCGCCCGCTTGGCGGTGGAATTATCATCCACCGACAGCAGCAGGTGGGGCTCCCCGTTGGAAATGAACGGCGTGAACCTGCAGTCCAGCCAGATCCGTTGACCGGCGCCATCGGATGTCTCGTATTCCAGGCGTGTTTCCCGCCCGCTGGCGCTTGCTTCCTTCGCCGCTTTTAGCAAACCGGATCCCTTCCACGCCTCGATTTCATTATAATTTTCACCCAAAAGATCATCGCAGGTCATGCCCAGGATCCTGGCGAGCGAATCATTGGCTAAAATGCACTTACCGCTGGCGTCGTATGTGGTCAGCCCCAGGCTGGATGAATTGATCAGCGTCTTGATGTATTCCAGCGCATCGTTGATCCGTTGTTGGTCGAGTTTTCTCTCGATCGCCGAGGCCACCTGGGTGGAGACAAATTTCATCAGGTCGAACTGCTCCTGGTTGTACACCACTCCTACAGTGTAGCTCTGCGTAACCATCACTCCGGTCACCCGCTCTCCCAGTGTCAGTGGCACGCCGATCCAGTCCACCGAATCCGTCCCGATCACATCCGCTTCCCCTTGCAGCACCAGCTGGGTAAAAACCTCGCCTGTCGCCCACAGGGGCTCTTTCGTGCGCAGCACATATTCCGTCAATCCATGCTCGGGTTTGGCGGGTTGGGGGGGTGCATCGTACTCGTCCATGTAATATGGATAGCTGATCAAGTCTTCCACCGGGTCATACAGGGCGATGTAGAAATTCGGCACCTGCATCAGCTCGCCCAGGATATCGTGGATCGATTTGAACATTTCATCCAGGTTGGCGGTGGTAACTACAGCATGCGATATGCGGTAAATCGCCTGCTGCACCTGTTCGGCGTGCTTGCGGGCGGTGATATCCACCATCACCCCCTGCCAGAACAACGGTTTACCCTTCCGGTCTCGCACCAGCCGGGTCTCATCGCTTACCCATATCACCCTGTCGTCGCGCGTCCTGATGCGGTATTCCGAGATGGAAGGTTGCATGGCGTTAAAAGTGCGCGTGTACTCGTCCAGCACTCGCTCGCGGTCCTCCGGCTCGATCATTCTGTCCCACAGTTCGATATCGTTAATCCACTCTTCTGGCTCGTAGCCGGTGATCGTCTTCAGCTGCGGGCTGATATACAGGGTCTGGAACATTTTTTCGGCTGAATCGGTATAGATGACGGCAGGCACCTGTTCCACCAGGGCGCGGTAGCGCACGCCCATCGTCAGCTCGATGTCGTTTGGTTTCTCCCCTGCCTTCCCCCGATCATTATTTGTACCCCCTTTATTATTTAGATCCGGTCTTTTAGGCATCCATCAGCTCCACAGATAATAAAAAAATTGTTCCACCAATCGCCTTCACTACATAGGTAAGATATCTAAATGCAACAATCATGCCGATTGTTAATCATACTCTAACAAGCTTACCCGAAGTGTTTACGCATCTGATATTACACTTTGCATAATTGTAAGGTTCCCCCCGCCAGTTTCTGCCTTATAATTATTTCCCCCAATTTGCGTGATATCGCCCCACTAGGTAAAATATACTGAAATAGGATTGTTCGGATTCGCGAATCGGATTCTGATAGTAAGGACGCGACCCGTCCGGTCTGATTTGTCGACCGGAGCGTCGCTGCGCATCTACTGTTTCTTTATGGGTTGTTTTATGTGAAATTCGATCTCACCGAGAACTAGGATTATGGAGTTGGTTTGTTGCTTGATACCGTGATTATTTATGCTTCGAGCATCGAGAGGGATATCAATACTTCGATCCGGTTTTCATCCCTTTACTAATTGCTAACTGCTAATTGCTAATTGCTAACGGCTAATTGCTAATTGCTAATGGCATCCGCCAACATACGTTACAATTGACTATCCTCTGCCCTCGAGTCCCCCCATGACCGATACCCCCTCCCTCATCCACCACGAATCCTTCACCATCCACCCCATCGAATGTGACTTCAACCAGGAATGGAAGCCTGCCGCCATCATGCAGCATCTCACCGAGATCGCCGGCACCCACGCCGCCATCCTCGGAGTCGGCTTTGACGTGATGCTCTCGAACAACCTGTACTGGATCCACTCGCGCATGAAAATCAAGTTCCTCCGCTTGCCCCGAGCCGGCGAAACCGTCACCATTCTCACCTGGCCCAAGACCATCTATCGCAGGCTGCTCTATATCCGCGACTTTGAGCTCTTGGGTGCTGATGGTCAACAGCTGATTGTCGCCTCCTCTGCCTGGGTCATCATCAACGCCACCACCCGCCGTATGGCGCCTCCGAAATCGGTGATCTTGAACCTGCCGGAAGTGCATGACCCCGTCGGTCTCGACGAGCCGCTCGAGAAACTCGACCTGGCGCGAGACGGCGAAGAACGCCTGCGCCTGCGCGCCGGTTACTCCGCCGTGGATCTTGTCGGTCACGTCAACAACAGCCGCTACGTTGAATGGATCTGCGATGCCTTCCCCATCGAGCAGTTCAAACAGCACAAGCTCGACTGGCTGCAGATCAACTACGAGCACGAGGTCCTTCCCGGTGAAGAAGTCGCCATCCTGGTCAACCCTGTCGAGCAGGATCCAGCTCTATGGGCAGTCGAAGGTCGCAACCTTTCCAGCGCCACCCGCGCCTTTGAAGCCTCCCTGCGCTGGCAGGATTGATCTCTAGGTTTGATTAGATACTGGGTGGCGCACCTGTCCGGTCAAATCCCGGAGCGTCGCTGCGTCATTACTTCATCTTTTCTTTTCCCCCAGCCAAATCTCAGGACCTAACAGTCCTGGTTTCTTGCTAATCACTAACAACTAACCACTAACTACTAATACCCAGCCAATCACTAACAACTAACCACTAACTGCTCATACCCAGCTAACCACTAACCACTAACCACTGATCCTTACCCTACGCTTTCCTTAAATCTTCTTAAACCCCTTGTGGATTAGAACAAATGTGCTATAATGATTGCATGAATCCTATTGCTGTCTCCCAACATTTGCTCCAACCCCAAAAGCTCGACTGCGATAACCTCATTTACCCGAAGCCCCCGATGAATCATCGCCGGGTGAGCCCGCCAGCACCTTACCTTAGTTGTTTCTATTCGAATTTATCATTTTTTTATTAATAACTGCCTCTCCCTAACCTTCTAACCCTCCAAATTCCAATGGCTCGACCCCTGCTGCCTCCTCGTGGTGTCTTGGTTCCCACCCGAATGATCTACAACCCCCAGCTGCCCCCCGCAGCGATCCTCACCTGGATCCAGCTGCGTGGCTTGGCCTGGGGTGGGACGGTCACGCCTCCCCTCCGCATGCAGGAACTTGTCGCACTCACCGGCAAGCGTCAGGCGACGATTTATGGGCACATGTCCCTTCTCAGAGATATAGCCGCCTTATCATGGCGCTCCACTGAGAAGGGAAAGATCATCGTGTCTTTCGCCGATAAGCCATTGGGATATAACCACCACCGTGAATATCCTCAACCTTTTCCAGATTCCAAGAATCTGGAATCGCCTCATCCTCCCTCTTCTTCATCAATTCCAGATTCAGTTTCTGGATTGATTCCTGCAAGAATCCATCCTATCGCTATTAACCTTGGAGATGGAGGTGATGAGGAGGCAGCCCGATTCCAGATTTCTGGAATCGATTCCACGAATCTGGAATCCGCTGATCCTGTTTTCGTCTACCGCTCGCTTGTCCATCTTACCCCCAATGCCTCCCAACGCCGCCTCCTTGCCCTCCGTATTACCGACCTGCCCCTATGGCAGTCCACCCTTGAGCATTGGATCTCTCACGATTGGAACCCCAAGAACCTCACCGGCATGCTCGATCTATACTCCCGTGGTGGGCCTTCCGGCTGCCGTTATTGTTCTCAGTCTCGTTCCCCCCGCAGCCCTGCTGAAACACCCCTTGACCACACCCTGGCAGCCATCGCCTCCCTGCGCGACAAGCAAGACCAATCACCTTCTCACGAATGACCTGCGACCACTGTATCCTTAAACAGCTAATTTTTCCTCCCTCTCCCAACCTGCTCTTTGCCATCAACCTCAGTCCAGCTCAACCGGCTAGACCCACCCCTGACTTCATCGTGCCCCTATGCCTGTTCCCGATACCCTCTCCGCCCTGAAACGTATTGCCATTGCCTATCCTGATAAACGCCTGGATGAGGCTACCCTTCAGCTGTACCAGGAGGAGCTTGCCGACATCCCTGTCCCGCTCCTCGACCAGGCTGTCAGGCGCCATATCCACTCCTCTCCCTGGTTCCCGCATATCTCTGACCTGCGCAAGGCTGCCCAGCAGATTGCCGGCGAGGTCAATTTTGCCTCCCTCCCCCCGCCCGGGATCGATTTTCTTGCTCTCGAAGCCCATCAGCTGGAAAATTCCTTCTTCAAACTGGGCGAGCTTGACCTCCCCGCCTGGGAAAAGCTTGCCCGCCAGTTCGAGGGCTGCGGGCGCATCCACCGGGCTGAAGAGCTGCGCCTCAAAGCCAGGCACCTCCAGGAGCTCGATCAGGCTTGCCAGCGTGGTGAGGCGTACCCGTCACTGGATGTCCTCACGCGCTACGCAGAATGGGTCACCGCCAAATGAGACCGATCTTTCCATTAAGTCTGCGCATAAACGTGGGTAATTTCACTCCCCGGGCGCGGTTTCACCTTTCTCCCGCCCATCCCCGCCGCCACCAGCCCACCCGGCGCAACCTTTCCCCAGGATCAGCACTGAACCAGCCTGCTCGCCGGCGGCACTCCCTGGTCAATCCCCGTCGCTTCAACCGTGAGCGCCATGTATACTGTGACTGTGGTATGCTGGCAGTCACTGTGCTTAAGGTGCTGGTGGGTTCCGAGCCGCAGTACACCATCCGCCTGCCCCTCTGCCCGGCTTGTTTGCAGCTGGAACAGGATTTGGAACAATAATTGCACCAAACACAAAAGTAATTAGTCATTATCGATTAGTGTTTAGCCATTTACTAATAACGAACAACGAATAACGAACCACAACCTGCGAATTTTGGAGGTCTCAATGCCCGAGCAAGCCATAAAAGTATCCTGTCCTCACTGCGGGAAGGTGCGCACCATCAACCCAAAGGTCTTCGGCATCTCCAAGGGTCCCCCGAGCGCTGCCCTTGATAAAGCCTACCAGCAAAAAAGAGACACCATGGTCGGCTCGGGGAGTAAATCTGCCAGCTGGGTAAACCTCAAATGCCCCAACTGCGGGAAGCCTTATCAATACAACCCCAAATCCCACAAAGCCCGCCTCAAACCCGCCTGAGTAACAGGTTTTTTGCCCAGCGGTCTATTGCATTATTTTTTCCGCAAGGTAGGTTGGTCAACAAAAAACCCGCCGGAGCGGGTTTTTGTAATTCGAAGATTTGGATTAGTTCAATGGATTGGGAAGGCTACAACGATATCACTGTACATTTTGGATACGGCTGTTCCCATCACCACAATCATGACAATTACCACGAGTGCAAGCAATACGATCAATAATGCATACTCTACCATCCCCTGTCCTCGCTCTTTTTTATGATAAAGCATAACACTCCACCTCCTTTCTATCAGAGGGTCAGATCATGTTGATCATGGTCTCATCCTCAGCGAACATCGGGCAGCCAGAAAATAAAAGGGGAGAGGGAGCAAAATAAAATAAGGATAATGACCCCTGGCGCGCACCCAATTCGATAAAATTGCCATGATCAGGTCTATTTATTATGCTATTATTTTAGCGTAAAACTACCGAAAAATCAACTATCTTTGCTTCCACCTTGCAAAACCGTATGGTGGGCATTACCCCATAATAAGAATTTTTTGTTTTCCCGTATCCTTACCCTGTTTGCAGGGTTATCACTCTCAAACATTGGAGGTGAACCATGCTAGCTCGTGTCATCGGTGTATTCAAGTTGGATTCTAAGACCTTCGAAGAGATCGAGAATAATACCAGCCTGACTCTCTACGCTGCCATCATCGTCGCCCTGGTTGCGCTGGTGAGCGGCGTGGGGACTGGTATTTCAAGAGCAATTTTCGGCGGAAGCGTGCTGGGTGGGTTTTTTGGTTCAATCTTCGGCACATTCCTGGGCTGGATCATCTGGGCTGCCATCACCTGGTTCGTTGGGACCAGGTTCTTCGGTGGCAAGGCTGACCTGCCGGAGATGCTGCGGGTGATCGGTTTTGCATTTATCCCTCTTTTTCTCACCATTATCCCCTGTATCGGCAGCGTGATCGGTGGCATCTGGGCACTTATAGCAGGTTTCGTTGCCATCCGCCAGGGCCTTGACCTGGACAATACCAAGACCTTCCTCACGGTGGTGGTAGGTTTCATTGGCTACGTTATCCTGATTTCGTTGTTCTATCTCATTATCTAAAACTTACTTGTCATAATTGCCTTTCTATATTGGATGGGCTGGTGACGTGCCTCCTTCAATGGAGGCACTGCTAGTCAATTTTCCGATTCCCTGATCATCACTGATTCGATGGTCTTCACTCCAAATCTCTTCATAAGGGCTGTTGGCATCCGCCTTACCAGGCGCAAGCCTTACGCCAATACATGTCAATAGGCGAGTATTCGTCCTAAGCAATATTGTGAAGTCGTACCTGTTTGGTCCATTCTTCGACCGTCTGGAATCTGACCCATTCGGATCGTGTATTAAATGCAAAGAAACTCCAACCACATTCGCTTGACATAAATCACAATCTAAATGTGACATTTCTCACTATACAGCCTGCTTCTTGTGATTATAATCACTTGTATATATGCATATTCGCATATACGTTAGGAGATGATATGCCGTACGCCCTCGAACAAGAGATCAACCAGTTACATGCTGAAATCTGCGCCGGTTTAGCCGACCCGAAAAGGATCCTCATCCTGTATGCCTTGCACGAAAAGCCGCGCAGCGTCAATGAGCTGGTCGAGCTGCTCGACCTCAGCCAACCGATGGTTTCACGTCACCTGAAGGTATTGCGCGAGCGTGGCATGGTCACCACCACCCGCATCGGTGCCACCGTAGAGTACACCCTGGCAGACGAGCGTCTGATCGAAGCCCTCGACCTGCTGCGCACCGTGCTGGCGAACAAGCTTAAAAACCAGGCCGCCCTGGCAGATACGTTCATCAACCCGTCTAAATAACTCCATCTCGAAAGAAGGCATTACCCATGAAAAAACTCCTCATCCTTGGAGCTGGTACCGCTGGAACGATGGTTGCCAACCGCCTGGCACGCCAGCTTGACCGCGATGAATGGCACATCACCCTGGTAGACCAAAATGAGGTCCACTATTACCAGCCCGGTTTCTTGTTCCTCCCCTTCGGCATCTACAGCAAGAACGATGTGATCAAGCCCAAGCGCGATTTTATCCCCGCCGGGGCTGAGATGATTATGTCGCCCATCGAGCAGATCGACCCTGAACACAATCAGGTCAAGCTGGCGAATGGTGGCAGGCTGCTCAACTACGACTTTCTGGTCATCGCCACCGGCTGCCAGGTGCACCCCGAGCAAACTCCCGGTCTCATGGAGCACGAATGGCGCGGGTCCATCCACGAGTTTTACACCATCGACGGGGCCCAGGCCCTGGCAAAGCACCTGCGTAGCTGGCAGGGTGGGCGCATGGTGGTCAACGTGGTGGAGACTCCCATAAAATGCCCCGTTGCGCCCCTCGAGTTTCTCATGCTTGCCGACTGGTTCTTCCATTCGCAGGGTCTGCGCGAAAAGGTGGATATCACCTATGCCACCCCGCTCTCCGGGGCATTTACCAAGCCCGTCGCCTCCCGTTACCTGGGAGACATCCTCGACCAGAAGGGCATCAAGGTGGTGCCCGATTTTATGGTCGAGCACGTTGACCCCGATGCCAGGAAGATCGTCTCCTACGACGAGCAGGAGATCGAGTACGACCTGCTGGTAAGCATTCCCTTGAACATGGGAGACGAAGTCATCGCCCACTCGGGGTTGGGTGACGAGCTGAACTTCATCCCGGTAGACAAGCACACCTTCCTGCACCCAAAGTACGCCAACATCTTCGTACTGGGTGATGCTGCCAACATCCCCACCTCCAAGGCCGGCTCTGTGGCCCATTTCGCCTCCGAGTGCTTCACTGAGAACTTCATGCGCCACATCGATGGTCTGGAAATGCTTCCCACCTTCGACGGGCATGCCAACTGCTTCATCGAATCCGGCTTCGGCAAGGGTCTGCTGATTGACTTCAACTACGACGTCGAGCCTCTGCCAGGCAGATACCCCCTCCCAGGAATTGGGCCATTTTCACTGCTGCAGGAATCGGAGCTGAACCACTGGGGTAAGATGATGTTCCGCTGGATGTACTGGAACCTGCTCCTCAAGGGTCAGCAGCTGCCGCTGCCAGCCCTGATGAGTATGGCAGGCAAGTGGAATAATTAAGGAGCAGCTATGGATGATACTCTGCAAGAGCTGAACCAAAAAATTGACCTCCTGACTGCCCAGGTTAGCTACCTGACTGAGCAATCAAAAATTTCTGAACGCCTGCGCAACGAACGCCTCGAGCTGGTGCGCGATATCACCCCGCTGGCCAATCAAGCTTTCACCCTGGCGGTCGAGCAGCTGGAGGAAGTGCAGGAGTACATCGACCTGGGTGACCTGATGCGTCTGCTCAAACGCCTGCTGCGCAATGGGCGCAATCTGGAGAAAATGCTCGACCAGCTCGAGAGCCTGACCGACCTGCTCGAAACCGTCGGCCCATTGGCAGACGATGCTTTTGGCAAGATGGTTGATATTTTGGCGGGTCTGGAAGCCAAAGGTTATTTTACCTTTGCCCGTGGTGGGGCTAACCTGATGGACCAGCTCGTCGCTTCCTTCAGCGAAGCAGATCTCAACCGCTTGGGAGTCAGCCTGCCCAAGATAGCCAGCCTGGTCAAGGATATCGCCCAGCCCGAGCTGTTCGACTTCGCCCAGAATACGCTGGTTGAAGCTCGGCAGGAGCTCGGCAAACCCATGGATGGGTCATACATGGCACTGGTGCGCCAGCTGCGCAGCCCTGCTGTCCGCCGTGGGCTTACCCTTACCCTGCGCCTTATGCAGGTGATCGGTTCCCAGGCAGCTACTTCGGCTCAGTCAGGGATATAAATTTATCCTCAAGCGCCGTTATGGTCGCTTATATCTTGTAATAAATAAAGGAGCAACCCAATGCCAACAAAAATGATCGCAAGTAAGACCGTGCAGGTGAACGAAGAAGGATATATGACCAACCCGGCAGAGTGGAACAAGGAAATCGCTGTCGAGATAGCCAGGGAGGAAGGGCTGGTAGAGCTCACCCCCGACCACTGGAAGGTGATCGATTTCGCCCGCCAGTCGGCCGTCCAGAGCGGAGCCGCACCCACCCTGCGCACCATTACCTCCAATGCCGGCGTGACCACCAAGGAGCTGTTCACCCTCTTCCCCAAGGGTCCCGCTAAAAAAGTCGCCCGGATTGCCGGTCTCGGCAAGCCCGAAGGCTGTGTGTAAATAAATGTGTGCATCCCGGTAGGGGCACGATATCTAGCCTGCGCTAGCAGGATCGTGCCCCTACATCGATACCATTAAACGTCTTCACTATTTCAGATTTATAATTTACTGGAGAAAATCACATGACCGACAACAACAAGAACCGCCACATGGCATTCATCTGCTCGAAAGGCAACCTCGACATGGTTTATCCCGCCCTGATTATGGGCTGGGCTGCCTTGGGCAATGGCGTCGATGTATCCATCTTCTTCACCTTCTGGGGCTTGGATATGGTCCGCGAGGACCGTGTTGACCACCTGGAAGTCCCACCCGTAGGTAATTCGAGCTTCAAGATGAGCTTGATGGGCATACCGGGCAACATCGGCATCCCTCAAATTATGGGTATCATCCCTGGGATGACCCCCTTCGCCACTGCCATCATGAAGAGCAAGATGAAAAAATTGGACGTCCCACCTGTGCGCGAGTACCTGCAGATGTTAATGGATGGCGGTGCTAAGCTCTATGGTTGTAAGATGACCTGCGACCTATATAATTTATCCAAGGATAGCTTCATTGATGGTGTCCAGGGAATCCTCACTGCGAGTGAATTTATCGATCTCACTGACGGCGCCCAGATCATCTTTATATAACATTTTTATCAAACTAGGGGCTGGCATGGTGCCACATGTTTTAGTGGCGCTCAGACCAGCCTTACATTTCTTTTAAGGGTTGGCATCCTACCAGCAGTTTTGGTAGTGCGAGACCAATTCCTAATTTGCAATACTTATTTTTTTTGTTTATAATCCATGAATAACCAGGTCCTCGATACAGGTAAATTATAACTTTTCGTCGGTTGGGTCGAGAGCAGTAGCCCGAATCCCAACACAGATTGAGTGCAATAGATAGGTTGTAGCTGTCCAGTTTGATTTCTATTCAATAACTCCAACATTATATTTTTCTCTGGGTTCTCCGCCTTCTCGGCGGTGAACGGGTTTTGGAAATCGTTGGGTTTCGCATAGATCGCCCAACCCAACCCGCAACTACATTTAGGAGAAGAATGATAGAAGGATTTTATCTGTGTTTATCAGTGTGTAACTGTGGTGAGATCGTGCTCCTAACCCAATCCGCATTATAATTACCCGGGAATTTTTTCACATCGAGGAGCTAACCATGCAAAAAGAACTTACTGAACTTAAAACCCGCCTGATGGAAGTCTATGACCTGGAACACATCGGCGCCCTGCTGATGTGGGATGAGGCCGTTTACATGCCCCCCGGAGGCGCCGCCTCGCGCGGCCGGCAGAGCGCCATGCTCGCTAAACTGTCGCACGAAAAGTCGATCGAGCCGGAAATCGGCCGCCTGTTGGACGCCTTGCGCCCGTATGAGGAGAGCCTGCCGTACGATTCCGACGATGCTTCGCTCATCCGCGTGGCCAGGCGCGATTTTGAGCGCTCGATCAGGGTTCCGCCCCAATTTATTGGCGAGATGTACGAGCACTTTTCAAAAATATATAATACCTGGGTCACCGCCCGCCCGGAGAACAACTTCAAAGCGCTCGAGCCCTTGCTCGAGAAAGGGGTCGACCTCTCCTGTCGCCTGGCAAGTTTCTTCCCCGGCTACGCGCACATCGCCGACCCGCTGATCGATTTTGCCGACTACGGCATGAAAGCCACCACCCTGCGCTCGCTGTTCGCCCAGCTGCGCCGTGAGCTCATCCCCATCGTCCAGGCGATCGCTGCACAGCCCCTTGCCGACGACGCCTGCCTCAAGCAGCATTACCCTCAGGCCGACCAGCTGGCATTCGGCGAGGAAGTGATCAAGCAGCTGGGCTTTGATTTCAATCGCGGCCGGCGTGACCTGACCCACCATCCCTTCATGACCAGTTTCTCCCTCGGCGACGTGCGCATAACTACCCGCGTTGACGAAGATGACCTGGGCTACAGCCTGTTCTCCGACATACACGAATCGGGGCACGGCATGTATGAGCTCGGCATCCGCCCGGAGCTCGAAGGTACCCCACTGGCGGGTGGCACATCGGCTGGTGTACACGAGAGCCAGTCGCGCACCTGGGAGAACCTGGTGGGGCGCAGCCGCGGCTTTTGGGAATACTTCTTCCCCAGGCTGCAGAAGCGCTTCCCAAGCCAGCTTGACCACGTCTCTTTGGATACTTTCTACCGTGCGGTGAACAAGGTCCAGCGCACGCTCATCCGCACCGAAGCCGATGAGGTGACCTACAACCTGCACGTGATGATCCGCTTTGATATCGAGCTGGCGCTGCTGGAAGGCAACCTGCTCGTGCGCGACCTGCCCGAGTATTGGCATGGGCGCTATAACGCCGATATGGGCATCCGCGCTCCCGATGACCGGGATGGCGTGATGCAGGACGTGCACTGGTTCAGTGGACCGGTGGGGGGCTCTTTCCAGGGCTATTCACTGGGCAACATCATGAGTGCCCAGTTCTTTGCCCAAGCCCTCAAAGCCCACCCCCAGATCCTGGCAGAAATGTCGCAGGGCAAGTTCGATACCTTGCACACCTGGCTGGTGGAAAACATTTACCAGCACGGACGCAAATTCACCGCCAACGAGCTGGTTGAGCGCGTCACCGGTGGGCCTCTCAGCATTGAGCCATATATTACTTATCTCAAGTCCAAGTATGGAGAGTTGTACTCGCTGTAATTATTAATGACCTGACAGGTTTTAAAAACCTGTCAGGTCTTTTTGCCTTCACTGTCCATCGGGTACAGTTCACCTGGCATGGCTGGTTAAGGTAATCGGCGATATCTGCACCAAATCGTCTATCGTCATGCATCGCTGATCGGTATAACGGGCAGCGAAAGAAAGGGGCGGAAGACTATATGAATTTTTGGATCCGTGAAATTTTGGGCAATACCCTATTTCAGTGGGCTCTGGCATTGGCTATTGGGCTGTTTGTCTTCGGGTTACTCAGGCTGCTCACCTGGCTGCTGCGCAAAAGGATAGCAAAATATGCTGATCAACCCATGCCCAGCAATAGCGTACTGATCAGGAACCTGCTTACCCACACCTACGGCCTCTTTTTCGTCTGGCTGGCGATCTTCACCGCCTCGCGCACGTTGAGCCTGAGTGAAGCGGTCAGCACGGTCATCACTACGATCACGATTGCTGCCCTGCTGGTCGAGGCAGGTTTTTGGGCCATCGAGATCATCGAATACAGCATCGCTCGCAGGCAGATCGCCAAGGATGGTGAGCTTAACTACAAAAAGGGTCCAATCACCGCCATTCTTCTGATCTCAAAAATCATCATCTGGGCTGTGGTGATTCTGCTTGTGCTGGAAAATATCCCCGGCGTGAACGTAACAGCGCTGCTTGCCAGCCTGGGGATTGGTGGCATCGCTATCGCCCTGGCGCTGCAGAAAGTTTTAGGTGACCTGTTTGCCTCGCTGACCATCTCGATCGACCAGCCTTTCGTTGAAGGTGATGCCATCAACGTGGGCGAGTACAACGGGGTGGTGGAATATGTGGGACTGCGAAGCACCCGGGTCCGCAGTAATACTGGCGAACAGCTGATCTTTTCCAATTCAGATTTACTGAACAGCCGCATCCGCAACTACAAACGGATGGAACAGCGACAGGTTGTATTCACTCTGAATGTCAGCTACCAGACGTCGTATAAAAAGTTGCAGCGGATCCCTGAGATCATCAAGGAGGTCATCGAGGTGCAAGACCAGGTGAAATTCGAGCGGGCACACTTCAAAGGCTATGGTGTATCTTCGCTCATATTCGAAATCGCCTACACCGTTCAAACCTCCGAGTTCACAAAGTATATGGACCTGCAAGAGAAGATCAACCTTGAAATTTTCCACCAGTTCCAGGAAGCTGGGATTGATTTTGCCCTTCCCACCCAATCCATCGTGTTAAGTAAATAAACTTTGACGAATGATCCAGACCTGACAGATTTCTAGAACCTGTGAGGCCTTTGAGCTGTCTACCAAACCTGATCAGTTTCCAAAACGTTTCGCTTCTTGGGCATCTTAATTTACACACCGCTTCTCTCGCTAAACTCATGCCTGCAAAATCCTTTGCAACTACTTGATTAGGATATAATTAATTTGGAAAATCAATTGGGAGAATTCTGAAGATGATTTTTCTATAAACACAGTTCCTATATTTCACCAAATTTTTATCACTAAAGGAGAATGCTATGTTTTCACGTCGATACCTGTACTTACTTATCGCAGTAAGTTTGGGGCTTCTGTTCGTCGTGGGGTTGCTAAACTTGCCCGCCTTTGCCCAATCACCTGCGCCAATTACGAGCAGCCCGTCTGGGATAATGCCCGGGAGTGCGAGCATCATACCCTTTCCACCAGGTCCCCCAAGTGCCATCCTGTACAGCCAATACGACAACGCCAGTGCCAATTCATATTCATCGCAAAATTTTGAACCCGCTCTTGACGCTTATGATGACTTCCTGGCAGATGACTTTGTGGTGCCTGTCGGTCAAAAGTGGAACCTAGACCGGGTGGAGGTGCAGGGAGCATATTTTAATGGCACTGGTCCGGCAGATTCATTGAATGTATTCATCTATACTGAGGCGATCACCATGCCGGGCACAATGGTGTATTCGCGGACGGCGATGTCTTTCTCCAACGTAGATACCAATTTCAGCATCGTAATCTCCCCGACCATCTCCCTCGAGCCTGGTAAGTATTGGATATCTGTGCAGGCCAACCAAAACTTCGATCCTGCTGGTCAGTGGGGTTGGACGGGCCGCACTTTGACGTCGTACAACCCTGCCGTGTGGCAGAACCCAGGTGGCGGTTTCGGCAGCCTGTGCACCTCTTGGGGACTACGCTCTATCTGCATCGGTGGACCGGAAGCACCAGACCAGGTCTTTCGCCTGATCGGTACAGCCACTTTTCCGCAATGCGGAATACCTTCACGCTGGGTGGTCCGTAACAAGCTACCACAAGCCGTTATTGGAGCGAATGTCACCACCAATGGCACATATGCGTATGTGGTTGGGGGCATTGATTTCACAGGAGCAGGAGACATCACCACTACTCTCCGTTATGATCCTGTTATTAATACGTTCACTTCCCTAGCACCTGTCCCCCATCCTGTCTCAATGGCTTCGTTGATTTATTCCCCGATCAACAATAAACTGTACGTTTTTGGTGGGGAGAGAATCGGGACTGGGGAAGTCTATAGCTCAACCCTTATCTACAATATTGCCAGCGATACCTGGGTAAGCGGAGCACCTATGCCTGAGCCTCGTGATTTTATGGCTGGAGGCTATTACAACGGTAAGATCTATCTGGCCGGTGGCTATAGTACGTCGAGTGTCGACCCTTCATTTGCACAAGTATGGGAATACAATGTAACCGCCAACACCTGGACGACGAAGACAAGTATGCCGGAAGGATTGGGTGGGGCTGCTTCAGCCGTCGTCAATGGTCACCTGTATGTCATCGGGGGCCGCGATCCTGCAAATTTTGCCCGCAGCCAGACTTATGACTATAACATTGCGCTTGACTCGTGGTCAGTGCGTTCAAGTGCACCCTACCCCGTCAATGTGCCTGGGACGGCGGTGGTGGGTGGCAAGATCTGGGTGATTGGCGGCGGCGATCCCTTCCTGGGGTTGAATGGTTTTGCATCTGCAGCAGGGATAAATTCCCCCAACACAATGAGCACTACGATGGTTTACGATCCAGCTACAGATAGCTGGTCCTCTGGACCTTCCCTGAATGTTCCTCGCTCTTTCGTCGCAGCCACTGCGTTACGTGGCCGCGTTATCGCTTTTGGTGGATGGGATGGGGCAAATACTTCTGATCTCACCGAGGTCATGGGGGCATGCTGGTCTTATCTTCCTCAATTGAGGAAATAAGGCAATAGAACTACTATCAGTGACCTGACAGGTTTCTAAAACCTGTCAGGTCTTTTTTAACCTGTGAGGTCTTGGGTTTGTGTTTACTATTGCGCAGGATTCCATTCCCAAAACCAATATGCCAGCCCCTGCCACTTGCCCCACCGTTCAAAAGTGGAAAGCACCTGCGTTGGAGTAACCTTCTCCCCGCCAAAGAACTCGTTTGACACCACCTTGAGTGCCCATGAATCCACCGGCACGTAATCGTACCGCCCGAGCAGCATGAGCAGGTTGGCAGCTGCGTAGCCGCCCACCCCCTTGATGGTCATCAGCTCCTTGCGCAGCTCGCTGGTCGTCAGGCTGCTGGTCTTGAGCGCTTCCAGCTTCGCCTCACCTGAAGTCACCTTTTGTGAAAGCTCGTGAACGTACTGGTCGCGGTAGCCCATCCGGCATTGCTCTCGTAGTTCTGCTTGCTCTACCTGTGCCAGGCGTTGTGGGGTGGGGAAGGCGTGCTGTTCAGGCTCACACTCTAGTGGCTCACCATAGCGTGAAGTCAGCTCACGGCACATGCGCAGGGTGTGCTTCCACAGTGTATTCGTGGTCAGCAAGGTGCGGATCACGTCCTCGAATAGTGTCGGACTGCGCAGCACCCTGCCTGCCTGGCGCTCAACCATCTTTGCCAGCTTTGGTTCTTGGCGTGCCAGGTCGTAGAATTCGGTGAAATTCTGGTCCAGCGCCAGCATCCATGTGATCGTCTGGCTGAGCTCGCTCTCTTCTGCCTCGCTGAGCAGCTCGGTCGTGCTAACTCGGATATCCATGGTGGAAGGGTTTGCTTCAAAACGCAGCACCTTGCCGGTGCTCATGCGGATAACATACGAAAGCCCATGCAGAGATGTCTCGGCGAACGGTGGCATCTGGATCCATCCGTGCGAACGGACCACTGCCGGCAAGTTGAACGAGGTGGGAGTTTTGAGTGTGAAAGACATGGCGGATTCCAGGGATAAGCTTGGGATTATTGTTGATATTCAGCGTCATCGGCCCAGTCGGCGGCATTACCGATGATGTACCCAGAGATATTCTCCAATGCTTATTGATTCCGGATGATGTGTTCGTAATAATTCCTCTGCCAGATAGCTGACTCGTGAGAATTTCGAACAGTATTTATTCGATAAGTCACAGCGGATTTATATGCTCTCACAATTGCCCCTAATGAATTTGGATGGACATTATGGGGTTGAAAACCAGGATTTGTGTAGGGGCGCAGCGTCACTGCGCCTCTACATGGATAATCAGATTTATCGTCAATTATCCAAATAATTCCATGGACATGGTTTGGCATGGCTACAACTTTGTCCGTGTTCAATTGGACATTTGACCTCAGTATTGTTGTTCGTAACCATTCATCACCGGCAATTGTACCTAAATCATTCAATCTCATTTCCCCATCCACCACCTCACCAAACAAACACTCGCGCTGAACGGTTACTATCGTCACAAAATACGCCCCTGGCTGGGTGTAATCGAACTCCTTCATGCGTACAGACCGGCAGTGAAACCTCTCAGCAATATCATCCATAATGCTATACCCATAATCCATTGTGACCGAAAATCGTTCTTACGAATACTCCCCCATCCGCAGGATCTCTTGTTTCTGCTCTGCAGTCAGATTGCAATACTCTGTGTTACTCTTACCCGTATCCTGGTTTTCCACGATCAGTATCGACGCATCACGGCTGAGCAGCACGGTATGCCAGGCCGCCTGCCTGACATTATATAATCTCCCGTTTTCCATCGGCTGCACCTGAAGTCCTTCTACCACCACATCCCTCCCCGCAAGGATTAACGCCGCCCGTCCCGCCAACAAAACAAACACCTCGTCCGACTGCATGTGGCGCTCCATATAGGTGATCTTTTCAGCCAGGGATGTCTCTACCCAGCGCAGGATCGCCACCCGCCAGGTGCTAAAATCGATCAAGGGTCGATAGCCCTCGCCGGTATACTCTTTAATTTCCAATACACTCGTATCCATATCGCCTCCCCGTCACTTTTCCAGCCAAACTTCCACCTGGTGGTCGCCAGGTTTTCCGTCCAGGTTTACCAGGTTGCCCGTCACCGGCGCCTCATCCAGCTCGAATCTCACCACTCCGTGACTGATGTGCTGTGGGTTGTGTACCGTGATATGCAGCCTGCTCCCTCTGAACCTGCGTTCGACGGTAAACCCATCCCATTCCGGCGGGATGCACGGGTCGATGCGCAGTCCATCGAAATCCGGGCGGATCCCCAGGATCGACTGTGTGATTGCGACGTAATTCCACGCCGCTGTACCGGTCAGCCAGGAATTCTTGGCTTCCCCGTAAGCTGGCGCTTCCTGCCCGGCGATCATTTGGGCATATACATACGGCTCGCAGCGGTGCACCTCGCTGATCTCCTCCCGCCTGGAAGGGTTAATTCGCAGGTAGTAATCGTGGGCTGCCGCGCCATTCCCCAACCTGGCTTCAGCGATCATGATCCATGGGTTGGTGTGGCAAAAAACACTCCCATTCTCCTTGTATCCTGGGGGATACGAAGATATCTCACCCAGGTTGAGGTAATAATGGGTGTACCCGGGCTGGTGCAGCATGATCCCGTGGGGAGTTGCTAGCCTCTCTGCCACCGAATCCAGTGCCTGCCTGGCGCGTCCATCCATGATCCCCAAACCAGCCATCACGCATATCCCCTGCGGCTCGATGAAAATCTGCCCCTCCGCACACTGACGCGAGCCAACCGGGTCACCGAAATCGTCGTATGCCCGCCGGAACCATTCCCCATCCCAACCTGCCTCCCACACGGCTTTCTCAATCTGCTCGGCGGCATGTGGGTAACTCTCGGCAGCCTCACGATCACCCCTGTGCCTGCTGATCTCAACAATCTCCCCGGCTGCCAGGACGAACAATCCGGCAATGAACACGCTTTCCGCCACCTTACCGTCCTTATTGGTCGTGGTCTGGAAGGACTGTCCCGGTGAGTTGGAGAAGCAGTTCAGGTTGAGACAGTCATTCCAGTCCGCACGTCCGATCAGCGGCAAACCGTGTGGACCCAGCCGCTCCAGTGTGTACAGCATACTGCGCTGCAGATGCCCGTATAAGCTCTGCTCGCTGCCAGGGTTGTTATCGTATGGCACCGCCTCATCCAGGATGCTCCAATCCCCGCTTTCCTTGATATAAGCTGATGTCGCCAGCACCAGCCACAGCGGGTCATCGTTGAAACCCGAGCCCACTTCATTGTTGCCCCGCTTGGTCAGCGGTTGGTACTGGTGATAGGCTCCCCCGCTGGGCAGCTGGGTGCTTGCCAGGTCCAGGATGCGCTTGCGTGCCCGTTCGGGTGCCAGCTGCACGAACCCCAGCAGGTCCTGGGCTGAATCACGGAACCCCATTCCCCGCCCGATCCCCGACTCGAAATAGGACGCCGAGCGTGAGAAATTGAACACTGCCATCAGCTGGCTCACATTCCAGGTATTCACCATGCGGTTAGTGTGAATATCAGGCGTGTTCACCTGGAGTATATATAGCAGCTGATTCCAATATGTTTGCAGCTTTTCGAACGCTGCCTGTACTTCATCCTTTGAGCGGTAGAGCTCGATGGTGGGGAGGACGGTGCGCTTATTAATCGTCTGGGACCCGGGTGGGTCAAACTTTTGGTCCTCCGGGTTTTCATGGTACCCGAGCGAGAAGATAACCGTCCTTTGCTCCGAGGGTTCCAGGTCCAGGTGGACGTGCAAGGCTCCAACGGGCTGCCAGCCGTGGGCGATGGAATTGGATAGCACCCCTCTTTCCACCCCGGCGGGTGCCTCCCATCCGCGGTATGCTCCCAGGAAGGCTTGGCGGTCTGTGTCGAAACTTACCACGGGTTCAGAGCAGGCGAAGAATGCAAAATGGTTGCGCCGCTCCCGGTACTCCGTCTTGTGATAGATCACCCCATCCACCACTTCCACCTCACCGACCGAGTAATTCCGCTGGAAATTGGTCGCGTCGTCCTGGGCATCCCACAAGCAGAACTCGACTGCCGCGAAAATGGATATGCTCGCCGCCTGCGAGCGCAGGTTGGTCAGCTCGAGCTCCCAGGTTTCCAGGTTCTCACCCGGGGGGATGAAAAAGCGTATCCGGGCACGGATCCCTGCCTGGGTCGATTGGATGCTCGTGTAGCCCAGCCCATGTCGGCATTCGTATTCATCCAGGGGAGTGCGGGCGGGCTGCCAGGTGGGGCACCAGCTGGAGGTCGGTTCGGCAGTGTCATCCCGCAGGTAGATGTTGCGCCCGGTCGCATCCAGCGGAGCGTTGTTATAGCGATACCGTGTCAGCCTTCGCAGCCGCGCATCCTTATAAAAAGAGTAGCCTCCGCCCGTGTTGGAGATGATCCCAAAGAAGTCTTCACTGCCTAGGTAGTTGATCCATGGCAATGGAGTGTCGGGTCGTGTGATGACGTATTCGCGTCGCTGATCGTCAAAATATCCAAATTGCATTTTTGCCCTTCGGTAATAAAAAATTTCTAAAAAATGGGAACTTCCGGGTGTAACCTGCCTTTGCAGGAAGATATAACCGGGAATGATCTCTTCGAGCGGTGATATGCTCCGCTCATTTCATCTGTTTTACTTCGGCTAACATGCCTTCGACCACTTCATCAGGGCTCATCGATAGGTCTGTATCCACGAAGTTAAAAATGTCATGTAGTGGCAGCTCCTTCAAATAGTTCATCATGTCCGCCATTACTTCGGGGTCGACGTCCCGGCCTCCACTGGCGGCTGCCTGCATCTGCTTCGCCATTTGCTGGGTAAGTGGTTCCAGCACACGCTTGCCGCGCGGGTCCTTCAACCATTCGCCGAGAGAAGAATCGCGGTTCAGCAGGCTGGGCAGCTTCAGGGTAGATTGCAGGCTAACAGTCAGGCTGCCGCGGATATCGGTCGATGACGCTCCAATCAGGATATCAAATTGTCCATCTTCGGTGATCCATAGCCGATAACCGGGGTGGTAATAGGCAAACGCACGGAAATCGAGCGCGATGGTCACGGTCTTGGTATCGCCTGGCTGCAGCTCCACCTTGGCGAAGCCTTTAAGTTCCTTGGGTGGGCGGACCAGGCCGCTTTGTTGGTCGTGCACATACACCTGCACCACTTCCTTGCCAGCCATCTTGCCGGTATTGGTAATATCTACCGACACGTTCACACCATCCACATCGCGGAAAGACTTCGCCGAGATCTTCGGGTTTTTATACTCGAAGCTGGTATAGCTCATCCCGTAGCCAAAGGGGAATAACACCGCTGCCTGTCTGGCATCATAATAGCGATAGCCCATGAAAATCCCTTCACCATACCGTACGACCCCATTCCCTCCGGGGAAGTTGATATACGCCGGTGTATCGGTCAGTTTGAGTGGGAACGTCTCCGCCAGCTTGCCGGAAGGGTTCACCTTTCCATACAGCACGTCGGCAATTGCCCCACCACCTGCCTGTCCCATCATCCAGGCTTCCAGCACTGCCGCCGTTCCGTCGATCCATTCACTCATCACCACCGGCGCGCCATTATTGAGGACCACAATCGAATTATGTTGCACCGCGCACACCGCCTCGATCAGCGCCACTTGCTGGGCAGTTAGGTCGAGGTCTGCCCGGTCGTACCCCTCAGAACTCCTTGGTTTTTGGCAGGGAAATGTAGATCACCGCCACGTCAACACCTCTGGCGTTCCTCACCGCTTCGTCGATCAGTCTCTGGTCGAAAGTCTCATCATCCGGATAACCTTCGGTGTAGCTCAGTCTGGCTTTGCCGGCTAATTTTTGCAGCTCCTCGAAGGGGCTGTCCACCTGGGTTGGGTTGATGTGCGAGCTCCCGCCCCCCTGGAAATAAGCCTCCTTTGCTGATCTACCAATCACAGCGATGCGCTGTGGGTCCTTCAAAGGTAGAATCCCGTTGTTCTTCAGCAGCACCATCCCCTCCGCCGCGATCCGGCGTGCCAGGGCATGGTGAGCGGCTTTATCAAACGTACCGCCTTTGGGTGTCTCGGCTGCCTTGAAAACAATGCCCAATATCCGCCGCACGGCTTCATCCAATATCGATTCACTCACCTCTCCAGACCTTACGGCTTCCACCACCGCCTTGAAGCGGCGCGCCCGTGGACCAGGCATCTCCAGGTCCAGGCCTGCTTTCAATGCCGTTACTCGCTCGTGCACAGCCCCCCAGTCTGAGACCACCAGACCCTCGAAGCTCCATTCGTTCTTAAGGATATCCACGAGAAGTCTGTGGTTCTCAGAGCCGTAGGTACCATTCAGTTTGTTATAGGAACACATCACCGTCCAGGGCTTGCCTTTTTTGACTGCCGTCTCGAATGCGGGCAGGTAGATCTCACGCAATGTCCGCTCATCGATTTCAGCGCTGATTGACATGCGTTGGGTCTCCTGGTTGTTAGCTGCGTAATGCTTCAGCGAAGTGCCCACACCATTACTCTGCACACCGTTGATGAAGCTCGCTGCCATCTGCCCTGCCAGGTAGGGGTCTTCGGAGAAATATTCAAAATTGCGCCCGCCAACCGGTGTGCGCTTCATATTCGTACCGGGTCCCAGAACCACGTCCACCTTCAGTGCGATGCATTCCTCAGCTAGCGCCTGCCCCATCGCGCCGATCAAGTCCACGTCCCAGCTGGAGGCCGTGCACGAGGCCGTCGGGAAGCAGGTCGCGGGTAGGGCGCCGGTGATGAAATCATTCACGTCCGCCACGCGCCGCACACCATGCGGGCCATCCGACATGGTCATTTCCGGTATGCCCAATCGTTCCACCGGCGTGGTCGTCCACGGAGAGGCGCCAATACACAGCGCAGCTTTTTCCTCCAGGGTCATTTTCTTGATCAGCTCATTTACGTTTGTCATTGCATCATCCTTTCATTTCCCCGTCAACAGGAACAGGGTAGTATATTCAGTCGCATGGCAGGTTTATTTGCCGCCTTGATGTGGCGCTGCCTCAAGCTTCCGCTCCGTGCGAATAAGAATCATACACAGAGCGGAGCTGAAGTGCCTCCTTCACTTGTTTCTCGTTCCAGCCCTCGGGAAATGAGCAGGTAATCTGCACTTTTCGCCCCGCCGGCAGTGTGAAGTAGTTATCGCTGAAGACCACGTCCCTGCCCTCCAACGAGAGCTCCACCAGCAGCGCCAGCGTATTCGATTCAAGGTCAATGATCAGCTTCCCGCTATGGGAGTCCCTGTTCACGTTGATGGATGGGTTTTCCAGCTCGAGGTGCTTGATCGGAGCAAAGCTTGTTACCTGGCGGGAGATGAGCTGTTCAGCCTGCATGAGCTCGGCGATAAAAATGACCTTGCGATGGTTATCGCCATTGACCTGCTTCGAAAAATCTAGTTTGCATACCTGGCAGGCAGACTGTGGTGCCGCATTCACCGGAGCACTGCCCTGGCTGAGGCTTTTCCCGTCGAAGCTCTCCAGCGACCAATTCACTGTTCCCTCCCAGCTGGTGAGGTCGTCGTTGCTCACATACACTGCCATCTCGGGCGGGTTATCCTCGATCGTTAGCAGCACCGGCGCATAAAACTGCCTGGCTGCATAATGCAGCGCCTTCCAACGCCCAAAGTAGTCCAGGCTGGACCACGAAGCCACCGGCCAACAGTCGTTCAGCTGCCAGTACAGGATGCCTGCTACCCGGTCGGGATAACGCCGCCAGTGCTCCACCCCATAGCGGATGCCATCCGCCTGCAGCACCATGCTCAGGTACACCAGCGATTCGAAATCCTTGGGCATCCGGAAAGCATCCAACATCTGCCGGATCATCATGGAGTTGCCGTTGGCGTTCTTCTGGTGCTGCTCCATGACGTAGGAGGTCATGTTCCAGTCTTCCTCCTTGGCATAGCTGCGGATGGTTTCCAGCGGCGGCAATGACTGGAAGCCGAATTCGCTCATGAAGCGCGGGTATTGGCTACGGTAGGCAGTGAAGGGTTTACCGCCATGCCATACGTCCCAGTAATGGGAATCACCCTGGCGTTGACCATTCGGGTCCTTGAATGGCGTGTCTGATGATGGTGAGCTGGGCCAATAGGAGTGGTCCGGGTCTTCAGCCAGGCACCATTCCTTGAGTGTGTGGTGGAAGAACTTGTCGTAGGCTGCTTTCAAGTCCTGCAGCTCAGTACGGTTCCAGTTCCAATCCACCCACCCCCATTCCATCTCGTTGTTCCCGCACCACAGCGCCAGGCTGGCACGGTGGCGCAGTCGGCGGATGTTTTGTACCGCTTCCTCATGTACGTTATCAAGGAACTCGGAGACGTCCAATGGGTAAATACTGCACGAGAATATGAATTCCTGCCATACCAGGATGCCGTATTGGTCGCATAAATCGTAGAAGCGCTCATCTTCATAGAAACCACCTCCCCACACACGCAGCATGTTCTGGTGTGTCTCCGCCGCGGCGTGAATTAGCGTCTCTAGCGATTCGCTCGTAATTCGCGTGGGGAAGGTATCAGCTGGGATCCAGTTCGAGCCTTTGGCGAAGATCTGTACCCCGTTGACCACAAAAGCGAAGCACCGTCCCCATGGGTCTTCTTGCTGGCGCAGCTCAATCGTGCGCAGTCCAATCTGCAACTTGGCTTGGTCAATCAGATTTCCTTTTGGACCATTATTATGAATTAGGGATACTTCCACTTTATACAGGGGCTGTTCCCCATATCCATTCGGCCACCACAGCCTCGGATTCAGGATCGGCACTTCGAGCTTTACCGCCTCCAAACCCTCGACCGCGGTCTCTCGTTCAAACAATTCGCCATCCGGGGCTTCGACGTATATTTTCACCTTGAGCGGCAGTTTTCCCCAAGGCTTTACAGTTACCCGCGCCTCAACCATTACTTGTCCGCCCGTGTGGGTCTGTCGCAGCCTCACTTCATCAAGCCGCCCCTCGCTGCGACCCTCCAGGCGGATGTCCTTCCAGATTCCAATCGGCGGGAGCTGTGGACCCCAGTCCCAGCCAAAATGGCAGGGAGCCTTGCGCAGGTGCGGACCGCCCGGGAAAGCCTGTGGCACTCCCGGCAGCCCTCGAATAGCTTGTTTTTCCGCCGCATATTTTACTGGTGATGAGAAGCTGATCGTCAGCTCATTCTCGCCATTGGTAGTTAATAAGGGTTTGACCTCCCACTCGTAACGGCGGAACATATTGTCCGTATGACCAAGTTCCTGGCCATTGAGCCTCACCTCTGCCAGGGTATCCAACCCGTCACATACAAGGGAAATTTTTTCCTCCCTCAGCAATTCAATTGAGACGTAAAAACTGTACCGGTACATCCAATCCGACTCTGTCACCCACTGCACGCGTTTCTCGTTATCTCCTGCAAAGGGGTCAGCTATGCGTCCATTTGCCAGCAGGTCCGTGTGTACGCCGCCAGGCACTTTTGCCGGCAGCCATTCCTCAGAATTTACCTGTCTGAATTGCCAATCACCATTCAGGGATTGTATATGCATATTGAATAACCTTTCGCAGCGCACAGTACGTTCAAAGGCGTGTCCGGTAAAGTATTTAAAGTATTAAGAATAATCGCTTGAAACTAACTCAAGTGGCACACTCAACCGTTGAGAGATCCCACTCTTCATAGATCTTTGGCACATCACTGATCAGGCGTTTCGTGTAAGGTTCTCTCGGTGTTAAGATCACCGCATCCGCCGTCCCGCTTTCCACAAATTTCCCATGCTCCATGATAAATACCTTGTCGGATACGAAGTACGCCAGCCCAATATCATGGGTAATGAAAATGATCGTCATGCCGATTTCATTGCGCAGCAGCATCAGCATATCCAGGATGGTGGCACGTGAACAAGCATCGATCATTGAGGTTGGCTCATCCGCTAGCAGGATCTTCGGCTTCAACAGGAAGATACGGGCAATCATTAAGCGCTGCATCTGTCCACCTGATAGCTCAAATGGATACTTGTTGGTCAATTCCTCATATTTCAGGTTGACAAAGCTGCACGCTTCTGCCATCATCTCCACTTTTTTAGCCCATGGCAGCCTTCCACCTCCCCGCATGCGGATGCAATCTAAGAGCACAGCATCAATCTTGTGGAAAATATTATATGAAGAGAACGGATCCTGGAAGATTGCCTGGATATTTTTCCAGTATTCCTGTCGCTTCTTATTCGTTCTGATATCACGCAGTTTCCCCTGGAAGTATATCTCCCCTTCCGTGATACTGATTAATCCCAGGATCATCTTTGAAAAAGTGGTTTTTCCGCTGCCCGATTCTCCCACAATCGATATGACTTCGCCTTTATACAGCTCGAGATCCACATGGTCAACCGCTAGCGTTTTCGAGGCCCCAAATCCAAATTCCTTGGTCAGTCCTCTGGCGCTCAAGATAATATTATTATTTTCGAGCATTTTGTTCAGCCTCCATTCGATAAGCCTCCCGCAATTCTTTTTCCGTCATCACACAGCGATAAGAACGGTCGCCTTCGACAGTACGGAGAGGCATATTCATAGCTGTACATTCCATTCTGGTAAATCGACAGCGGGGTGCAAACCGGCAGCCAGGAGGTGGATTTTTAAGGTTAGGCGGTACCCCAGGGATGGCGGTCAGTTTAACATCCCGCAGACCAGCTTCAGGCACAATGATCGAGCCCATCAGACCTTTGGAGTAGGGATGCAGCGGGTCAAACACGGCTTGCTTGGCACTTGCCTTCTCCACGATTTGCCCGGCATACATCACCATAATATCATCCGTCACGTTATAAAGCAGCGGCAGCTCATGGGTAATGAAGATCATCGCTTTAATGAAACCATCTTTCATCAAGTCTTTCAGCATCTTGATCACCATCTTCTGCGAAGTAACATCCAGGGCGGAGGATGGCTCGTCTGCGATAAGTATTTTTGGGAAAAGGATCACCGAGACCGCGATCACGGTGCGTTGCTTCATACCCCCCGAAAGCTCAACCGGGTATTTTTGCAGCACAGTTTCTGGTAGTCCCAGGATGCTGCAGCATTCACATGCCAGCTCATAAATCTCTTTCTTGCTTTTGTATTCATCGTGTGCTTCATACACATCTTCAATAAAATCGATGATCTTACGCGTGGGGTTGAGCGCGTTCATCGCTGCCTGTGGGATATATGCGATCTCGGTCCCCAAGATTGCTTTACGCACCACATCCGGGTCCATCCCTGAAATATTACGCCCGTTGACGATGATCTCGCCGCTTGTGTAATGTAGCGGAGCGAAGTAATACCCCATCAGGCTCAACGCCAGGGTCGACTTTCCGCACCCCGACTCTCCGGCAATTCCCAGCGTTTTCCCTTCCTCAACCTTCAGCGAAACGTGGTCAACCGCATAAATATCTTCGTTATAGCGGGTGATATATTTCGTGGTGAGGTCTTTAACCTCCAGCATTACTTGTCCCATATATCACCTACTCCCTTAGTGCCGGATTGTAAACCTGGTCAAGACCAGTATTCATCAAGTTAAGTGAGAACGAAACCAGGGCAATAACTACGATCACAGGCAGGTAAGCCCACCATTTTCCCAGGCTCGGTGCCATGTAGAAAAACGCCCAGTTCAGCATCAATCCCAGGGTTGCCGTCACCGACGTTTTCGGTCCCAACCCAAGGATCGATAGGCTCGCCTCATATAAGATCGCCGTGGAAATTTGCAGGATCAGCGCCATGAACACGTACGATGCAATGTAAGGCAGAATATCGGTGAAGATGATCAGCCACACAGGGTGCCCCGATAGCTTCGACAGGTTGACGTGATCTCGGTTGCGCAAGGAGATCACCTGCGCCCGTACTGCCCTGGCAGTCCAGTTCCACGCAGTAAACCCGATCACCACGGCAATGGTCACTGCACCGCGTTTTTCCTGCCCGATGCTGTAAGAAACCAGGATCAATATAACAATCGTGGGGATCACGGTAAATAGATTGGTGAAAAACATGATCACATCATCCACCACGCCACCCATATAACCCGCCGCTAGTCCCAGGATCAATCCAATCGTGGTTGCGATTAAACCTGCCACAATTCCGATGATCAAGGATGTTCCGGTCGCTGAAACCAGCTCGGGCATCACGTCCCTGCCGAAGTTATCCGTCCCTAGCAGCAGCAGGCGCACATTGGGAACTTCGCGGATGTTCACATAATCGGATTGTTTGATTGTTCCGCTTGCCTGCAATGTGCCCGAGACGGGATCGGTTGAGGCAATTGTCACTCCTTCAGTAGATAAAAGTCCCTGGAGCGAGGCATTCAACCTTTGATAGAATCTGGTCTTAGCAAAAGTCATCCCTGGGAGGTTCTTTTTGGGGTCATAATTCTTTGTCCACAGACCCAGCAGGCTTTTTGTATCCGTGATATCGATCTGTTCAGCCGGAATCCCGGCTGCCACCAACCAATCCTTCAGGGCGACGCGGTCATCCGGGGTTAGCTTGCTGGCAATTCGCTTGGCTGCAGACTCATCCAGTAGCAGAGTATAAGGCGCGGTTTGGATGCTATCGTATACATTCACATAGATTCCGGGTGGAAGGAAAGAACCCTGCTCGCCGCCCTGGCTTACGGTTCCTAAAGGAGGGGTTTTAACGATCAGCGGGAAAATGATCACCGTCAGCACAATCATCGTAAAAATGAGAAAACCAACTACGAATTTACCAGAGTGAAACACCTGCTTAAGTGTATTTTTCATCGCGGCTTCTCCTTAATCCGACTGCGCTGCTTTGATGCGTGGGTCGATGAAGCCGTATAAAATTTCAAGGGTAAAGTTTGCGATCAGCACCATCAATGTGATTATCAAGGTGACTGCTGAGATCATCGGATAATCCTGTCCCCTGATCGCACTCAACAGCGTGGTTCCCAACCCCGGGTAGCTAAAAATGATTTCCGCCACCAGCGCTCCACCGACCATCGTACCGATCGCCAGCGCCAGCCCGGTGATTTGCGGAAGCATGCCATTCCGAAATACGTATTGGATGATCTTCGTGTCTTTGATCCCCATAAAGCGGCTGTATTTTACATAATCGGCGTTCAGCTCATAGATGGACATTGAGCGCATTCCAATCGCCCAACCGCCAATTGCAATCAGTACGATCGACCAGAACGGCAGCTGGTAATGCACGATCACCGACCAGATAAATGCCCAGCTGAGGTTGGGGATCAGGTCGAACCCGTAACCTCCTGAAGTGGGTAACCATTTTAACGTGATCCCAAAAATGACCAGTAAAATGGTTGCCATGCCAAATGCCGGTAAACCACTCGCAAAAATGCTCAGCGGCATCAGCGCTTTATCGTAGCCCCCCTTGAGATAAGCCGCTAACACGCCTAGTATGTTCCCAATCAAAAACCCGACGATGATTGCCGGGAACTGTAGCACCACCGTCCACCATAAGGAATTTTTGAGCACGTCTGCCACGGTTCTGGGATATTGGCTGAACGAAAAACCAAAATCGCCATGGACCACATTTTTCACGTAAATGAAGAACTGTGTCAGCATGGGTTTGTTCGTGCCGAACAGCTCTGTATATTGTTTATAAATCGCCTGGACCCCGCTTGCATTGTTTTGGCCTTGGGCCATCCGTGCAACGATGGCTGCTACGGGATCGCCTGGCATGAGACGAGGTAGGAAGAAATTCAAAAGGAAGGCGGCAAGAAATGTGACCATGAACCACATTAGCTTTTTACTGAAATACCTGGCGTATCCTTTCAATCCAGCACCTCCGTTCAATTTTTTCTACCGATAATCTGTTACCAGTACTACACTAAAATAATAAATAGCGGATGAGAACAAACAGCCATGTCCCCTGGTCAGCGGAACATGGCTGTTTCGTTATGAATTATAGATTAAGGAGTGACCAGATGGATGTTGTACAGGCAGGCGATACTCCAGCCGTCTGAACAAATCATCGGTGGGACGGGTGGATTGGTACCATCTTCCTGGTTCGGGAAGCCGGTCCAAACGCTCTCGTTCACCGCATGGAACAAATCTGGGCGGTACATCAGCGTGAAGGAGGGGACATCGGTCAGGTAGATTTTGACCAATTCCGTGTAGGTTGTCTTCAGCTTGGCAGGGTCTATTTCAGCTGGTATCGATTTGATCAAGTCATCGACGGCTGGGTTGCTGTATTGACCCCAGTTGCCGTTCCAGTTAACCGCCTGACCAACGAATTCCGAGCTCAGCAGGTGGCGGATGCGTCCCCAAGGTTGGGTTGGGCCAGCACCGTCAGACCACATCATGAAGATATCATAGCCTTCAGGCAGCGGTGTATCTGATTTGGTGACGACCGTCTGATAAACACCCCATTCAGGGAAGGCGGTAGTGATATCAATGCCGATCTTCTTGCCGGCAGCCGCTACAACTTCGATCGCCGCCTGCCAGTCAGACCAGCCATTGGGACAAGTCGCTACATAGTGCAGCTCTTTACCGTTAAATTCACGGTTGCCATCGCCATTCGTATCCTTGATCCCGGCATCATCCAGCATCTTCTTGGCGCCCTCAATATCGTTGCCCGCCCACTGCAGATCTGCAACAGCTGCGTGATCATATAGGGCCTGCTCGCCATCGGTCGGGTTCATTAAGGAGCGTGGAACTTGGTCGAATGTGGCTGATTGGTTGGTCATCGCGTTGGCGATGATGGTCGGATAGTCAACCGCAATCGCGATCGCCTTGCGGATCGCTACCTGATCCAAACCAGGTGACTTCAGATTGTAGAACGCGGTTGGGAGGGTGGCACCAATACCATATGGAGCCTCGGGAAGGTAGGTGGAGATGGGTAAGCCATAGCTGAGCCACAAAACCTGAATATTGGCATTGAACTGTTGGCTGATGTCCACTTCACCCTGTGCTAAAGCGATCGAACCGGCCGCATTATCCTTGAAGATTGTGTGTGCGATGTATTTAGGAGCCGGTAGTTTGCCCCACATGGAAGCATCCTGCCCCCAATAGCTGTCATCGCGGACGATGACAACTTTCGTATCGTCAGAGAAGAACTGGTGGTAAGGACCGGAATAAACCACATCATCACCGGGATCGGCTAAAAATTTAGTCGCATCGTTGCCGGAGCGTGCTTCCAGGGTCTGCGTCCAGGCTTTTTGGCAGACGTAAACGCCGTCCAGGAAGGCCGAGATCATCAGAGGATTGACCGCTGCTCCGGTTGCATCTAGTTTGGCTTTGATCAAGACTGTCTGTGGGTCAACTGCTGTGACAGTGTCAATGAAATCTTTGTAGTTGTTGCCGGCATTGGTCGAGTACTTGAGATTGGTATCCCAGGTATAGGCCACGTCATCAGCGGTCAACGGGGTACCATCGCTCCACTTGGCGGCAGCTTTGAGCTTTACCGTGATCTCGGTTCGGTCAGCATTCCATACCGGATCGCCATCTGCCAGTAGCGGATACGACTTGCCATCCAGCATGTCGTATAGGTACAAGGTTTCGAACATCACCACACGGGCAGCATCCTTTGCTGCGATCCAGGAATTATTCATGCTGGATGAGTAAGGATTCCAACCAACCACCGCGCTCCACTGCAGACCATTGTAGTACAGGGTCTCATTACGTGGCAGGTTTGAGCCTGGTGCCGATGGTGCAGTCGTCGGGGTTACCTCGACCACCTGGGTTTGCTTGACCACTTGAGTCTCTTTGACTACGGTGGTAGCGCCAGGGACTACGACGGTCTCGACGATTGTCTGGGCAGTAGGTGTTGCGCATGCTGTTAGTACCATGCCCATCACCATTACCAGAGATATTACGATATACAAGCGTTTCATAATCATTCTCCTTAAAGTTTTGTTAGATTGGAAAATCTTCTGGGTCGTTCGGTCTGGGTTCTATTTTCGGTAATTTTCCACCTCCTCCTGTTCGTAGGGCGAATAATGCCATGGGGTATTGGGAGCGCTCCTAAAAATGCATCCATCTTAGAGCCCTTCTTTTACCAATTTCTTTTGGGATGCGCCGCAGCTGTCTCGGATCACCAGCTCGGTATCCATGATAATTCGCCGGGATGGCTTGATCCCGTTTTCGATTAAATCGATCAAGGTGTCCACGGCTTTGGCGCCAAATTGAATGATCGGTTGGCGCACAGTGGTTAGATTAAAATCCGCTAGGGAAGCAACCGGCAGGTCATCGAAACCCACAAACGCGACGTCGTCCGGGACGGCCAGACCTGCATCGCGCACAGCCCGTATGGCTCCGACCGCCATGCTGTCGGAAGCTGCGAAAATCGCATCGGGCTTGAATGGCAAAAGCTGTTTCATCGCCTGGTACCCGCTGTTCTCGGTAAAATCTCCTTCGACGATCAGCTTTTCATCGATTTCCAGGCCATGGTCTGTTAGGGCTTTCACGTAGCCATCCTTGCGGTCGATTCCGGGAGTATGGTTCATCAGCCCGGTGATCGTCCCGATGCGCTTGTATCCGAGCTCGATCAGGTGGCACACAGCCCGCTCGGCGCCGTTGAGGTTATCTACATCGATGTAGCTGATCCCGTCTGCGTTGAATGGCCGCCCGGCGATGACCACCGGGAAATCAGAGCTCACCAGCCGGTCGATTAATTTATCGCCTAGCTCGGCTGTTTGCAGCAGGATGCCATCCAGCAATCCTTTTTGGGAAATGCGTGGGAAAATGCGCTGTTCGTCTTCTTTTGTGTCAACCAGGAACAGTCCGAGGGAATAGTTATGTTGGTTGCATGCCTGGGCAACACCCTGGGTGAGCCGCGGGAAATACGGGTCGGTGAAGAAGTTGCTTACTGTGCGGGGAAGCACCAATCCAATCATCCATGAGCGGTGGGAGGCCAGGCTTCTTGCTGCCGCATGCGGGTGGTAGCCGGTTACACGGATCACCTCCTGCACTTTGCTTCGCGCACTGTCGCTCACATTGGGATCATCGTTAACCACCCTTGAGGCGGTGGATCGCGATACTCCAGCTTGCTTGGCAATGTCTTCGAGTGTCAGATTAGGCACTGATTGATACCAGATGATTCGATTATTTATCTTTGGGTGAATAATTGGGAGCGCTCCCAACTAATACATTATACAGAATAATGTAAAAAGAGTCAATCACTTTGTGAAAATTCCCCCGAAGTGGTTTAGAATTACGTTGTAAAGATTTACTTGAATTATTTTAGGTATGCTATTTCAATTAGGATTCCTCCATATTAATTAGTTACCGAGATGGATCGTAAATTTCAAATCCTATACACATTATATGTCCAGTCAATCAAATTTGCGCCGTCATTCACTCAGAATGGAAGGTTTCGATTACTCCATGGCTGGTGCATATTTTATTACCATGGTCACTTATCAGCGCTCATGTATATTTGGGGATATTGAAGATGGGGAGATGCAGTTGAATGTATTCGGTCAAATTATCAAGCAGACATGGGAATGGCTATCCAATCATTTTACATATGTGGAGCTTGATACTTACATCGTCATGCCAAACCACTTTCATGGAATAATAAAAATCATTGAGCCAGATGATTCCGGCAGGGGCGGGCATGTGCGACCGTTATCAGTGGCGCGCGACCCGCCCCTACTAAAATAAAAACCCTCGGGCAATTAATCGGAACCTTCAAAACAGTATCGGCAAAACAGATTAACCAGATACGGGGTACATCTGGATCGCCGGTCTGGCAGCGTAATTATCACGAGCATATCATTCGCAATCAAAAGGATTATGAAGGCATATGGAACTATATTGAGGCCAACCCAGCCAATTGGATAGATGATCAATTAAAATCAAATTCGGTCTTATATTAGACTAAAATTCCATTAGGAGACCCTCACCCATGACCCAACCCCCACTCCCCAATATCCCCTGGGAAGATCGCCCTGCCAGCAGCTCGGATGTCGTCTGGCGCTACACCCGCAACCCCATCATCCCTCGCAATCTCATCCCCTCCTCCAATAGCATCTTCAACAGCGCCGTCGTCCCCTTCCACGATCGTTTCGCCGGCGTTTTCCGCTGTGACAATAAAAAACGCGACATGAACCTCAACCGGGGGTTTTCACCCGATGGCATTACCTGGCAGCTTGATGATAATCCCATCGACTGGATCTATGATGACCCCGAGCTCAGCCGCTTCCAATACCGCTATGACCCCCGTGTCTTGTGGCTCGAAGACCGCTTCTACGTCACCTGGTGCAATGGCTACCATGGACCGACCATCGGTATCGGCTACACCTTCGATTTCGAAAGCTTTCACTTTATTGAAAATGCACTCCTGCCGTTCAACCGTAATGGTGTCTTGTTCCCCCGGCGTATAAACGGCGAGTATGTTATGTTCAGTCGTCCCAGTGACAACGGGCACACCCCCTTCGGCGATATCTACCTTAGCCGCAGCCCCGACCTGGTCCATTGGGGAAAACACCGCTTCGTTATGGGTACCCTCGGTGGTTGGGAAAGCACCAAGGTAGGTGCCGGTCCCGTTCCTATCGAGACCCCCGATGGATGGTTGTTGTTCTATCACGGTGTACTCACCTCCTGTAATGGCTTCGTATACAGCTTTGGGGCAGCCTTATTAGACCTGGATCAACCCTGGAAGGTGATCTACCGCGGTACCTCCTATCTGCTCTCACCCCAGACCTATTATGAATGTGTGGGTGATGTGCCCAACGTTACCTTCCCCTGCTCCACCCTCTACGACCCTTCCACGGGCAGGATCGCCATTTATTACGGTTGTGCTGACACTGTCACTTCCCTGGCTTTCTGCTACCAGCAGGATGTCCTGGGGTTTTTACATAAAAATTCATCGCCTGAGTTTATTTAACTCCGTGGCTGTTCTCAGTCTGCTGACCCGTGGTGGATTAATATATCGTCATCTTTCCCTGATGGCAACAGCCGATTTTCTGGTATAATTAACCCTATACGGACTCCAGATTCGCGCTCGGTTATATAGGCCGCCATTCTGCATCGAATGGCGGTTTCCTTTTTCGAAGGTGCTCCTGGATGATCTACTAACGGCTGCCTGGATGCCAGGATGACTGAGGTCAGTTGAATACTAGAAAAGGAAATGATAATGGAATCGAAATTGTACGTTGGAAATCTGTCTTACCATACTACTGAGGATAGCCTGCGCGCAGCATTCACTGAAGCAGGTACCGTGGTAGCCATAGACGTGATTAAGGATCGCGATACCGGTCAGATGAAGGGCTTCGCTTTTGTGACCATGGGCAACCAGGAAGAAGCAGAGAACGCCATCAAGATTCTCAATGGAAAAATGTTAGATGAAAGGGCAATTAAGGTTAACATTGCCAAACCGCGCGAAGAGCGCCCACGAAAAACCTATAATTCCCGACGCTGGTAATATTGCTCGCAGGCTTACCCATTCAGGTCAGCCTGGATTTTAATCAGTGATTTTTTGTATTAGGGAAAGAGGTGTGCTATGTGTTTTCAGATAGGCGATATGGTCATCCATCGCACGTTTGGAATGGGTGAGATTATACGCATCGAAGATAAGACCATCAACGGCAGCCAGGTAAATTGCTATGTCGTTAGCATTACCGATATGACCATCTGGGTGCCCGTGGATGATCACGAGCTTAACAGCCTCCGTATTCCCACCTCTCCAGAGGAATTTCTCAAGACTTTACCCATCCTCTCCAGCCCTAACGAGGCGTTGCAGGAGGACCGTGTGCTGCGTAAAAACCAGCTCATGGATGAGTTGAGTGATGGTCAGCTGTCTTCAATTTGTCGCGTGGTGCGTGATTTGACGCATTATCGGCGTAACTCCAAGTTGAACGACCAGGAGAAAACCATCCTGGAAAGAGCAGTCAAATCGCTGCTCACAGAATGGACCCTTTCGTTGGGTACCCCCCAAAACCAGGCTTTTCAGACCATGGAAAGTATGCTGCAGGTCTGATCCTGGACGTAAAGTAAATCATCCTGAGGGTTGTTCATTCAACCCTCAGGTTTTTATTTAATCACCAGGTGTAGAACTCTCCACCGTTCATCCAACGAATTAAGTTGTAGGTTGGGTTGAGTGCAGTGATCTTCTGCACGAAACCCAACATATTCCTACGTATGCTTGTGAAAGATGGAAATTTACCTCACACCGATTTTTTTTATTAATCAACTCTCCCTGCCCGTACCATCATCATGATGATTATCATTCCTTGTTTATCTCCTTCCATTTTAGTTCCGGATCTCGAGCGAACTTCTTGATATGATCACCTATCCGCCGCATTATAATTCCCTCATGCCCAACCACCTCGTCCACGAAACCTCCCCCTACCTGCTTCAGCATGCCGCCAACCCCGTCAATTGGTACCCCTGGGGTGCCGAAGCCCTTGCCAGGGCGCGCACAGAAGATAAACCCATCTTCCTCAGCATTGGTTACGCTGCCTGCCACTGGTGCCATGTCATGGCGCACGAATCTTTCCAAGACGCCGCTACCGCGACCTTCCTGAATGCCAATTTTGTCTGCATCAAGGTAGACCGCGAGGAGCGCCCCGACCTCGACAGTATCTATATGAACTTCGTCATTGCCGCCACTGGTTCGGGTGGCTGGCCGATGAGCGTTTTCCTCACCCCTGATGGCAAACCCTTCTACGGTGGCACCTACTTCCCACTTTTCCGCCGACACAACCTGCCTGCCTTTCGCGAAGTGCTCGACACTGTTGCTCGTTTATGGCGCACCGACCGTTTGGCCATCCTTTCAAGCAGTGAAGACTTCACAATAAGCTTGTCTGCTCAGCTTCCGCCTCAGGAAAGTGGATCGTCATTAAGCCTGGCAACCCTCGAGCAGGTCACCCACACCATCGCGAATAACTATGACCGTCAAAATGGGGGTTGGGGTGCATCACCTAAATTTCCCCAGCCCATGCTGATCGAGTTTTTACTTCGCCAGGCTGTGCGTGGTGACGATAAAAGCCTGGCAATCGCCGTTCATGCCCTCCGATCGATGGCTCAAGGCGGGATGTATGATATCCTGGGAGGCGGTTTCGCTCGCTACAGTGTCGACTCCACCTGGCTCATCCCCCATTTTGAGAAGATGTTATATGATAACGCCCAGCTTGCCCTCGTCTATCTGCATGGCCACCTCCTGACTGGTGATCCACTTTTTCGGGTGATCTGTGAATCCACCCTTGATTTCATCCTGCGTGAGCTGACCCACCCGGCGGGAGGCTTCTTCAGCAGCCTGGATGCCGATTCGGAAAACGAAGAGGGAAAGTTCTACCTGTGGACCCCCCAGGAGGTCCGCTTCTCTCTCACTGAGCCTGACGAAGCTGACCTGTTCATCGCCGCCTACGGTCTGAGCCAATCTGGTAATTTCGAAGGGCGGAACATCCTCCGCCGGACCCTTACCGATGAGCAGCTGGCTCAGCAGTTTCACCTTGACCCGGCGTCCATCCCTGACCGTCTATCTGAATTCCGGCGGCGGTTGTTATCCGTTCGCGATGCCCGAGTCCGTCCTGCTGTGGACGTTAAGGTCCTGGTATCATGGAATGCTCTGGTGCTCGCCTCACTGGCTGAAGCCGGGCGCTCCCTCGGGCGGCAGGATTATATCCAGACAGCCATCCGGAATGCCAATTTTCTTCTCCAGTCGATGTTCGTTGATGGCAGGCTGATGCGCTCCTGGCGTGATGGCAGGGTGAACCACCTTGCCTATCTGGAGGATTACGCTGGCTTCGCTTTCAGCTTGCTCACCCTATACCAATCAGACCCAAACCCTCGCTGGTACCAGGCCAGTCTTCAGTTGCTCGAGCAGGTGTTGGCTCACTTTGCAAATCCTGCGGGCGAGTTCTTTGACACAGCTGATGACCACGAAGCCCTGCTTTACCGCCCCAGTGACGTACAGGATAACGCCACCCCTTCTGGCAGCGCGCTTGCCGCAATGCTCCTCCTGCAGCTTTCCACCTATGAAGGTCGCTCCGATTGGCGCTCGCGTGCTGAGCAGATGCTTTCTGCCAACCTGGGATTACTTTTGCGTTACCCTTCTGGCTTTGCCCAGTGGCTTTGCGCCGCTGATTTCTCCCTGGGTCCGGTTCATGTAGTGGCTGTCCTTGGTAACCTGAACGACCCTGCCGCCCAGGCATTGCTTGAGCCGCTGTGGCATGCTTACCATCCACGCCTGCTTCTGGCAGCTTCCGCCTACCCGCCGCCATCCGGTTCACCAGCCTTGTTGAATGACCGCCCTATGTTGAACAATCTTCCAACTGCCTATGTGTGCCAGGGTTTCGTCTGCCAGCAACCGGTGAACGATCCTGCCTCGATGACGGAGCAGTTATCCGGCTGATTTTCGCAGAGCATTCGGGCACGACCAAGTCCGGTTTGATCTTAGTGCTGAGCGTCGCTGTGCCCCAATAGACCATTGCCCTGTATTGTTCATTGTAGTGTGTAGTTAGTACAGGTATAAAAAGATCGCTTTACCAATATTCACAGCTGATCATTCCATACCGTCTGATTCGTGTTGTGCATCGTCAGACGTGTTTCTTAGCCCGTTGATAGAGTCGCATCCAGCGCATGGCATTCAGTTGTAAGTTAGGCTCGCCCGGTTCGTTCTAATACCGGGTTGAGTGCGGTGATCTTCCGCACGAAACCCAACATATTCCTTTTTGTCATCGCAGAATCCCCCAGCTCTTGGTGGAGAATCCCCCCAGATTTTCGGGGAGCAATCTTCCCTTGGCACCACTCTAAATCTACCGTTATTGTCAAATATAGTGAGTAATTACAGTCGTTGTAAGAGACTTGTCTTCTCAGTCTAGCCTATTGCGGATAATTTGGATCCTGATCTTGCTGGCTGTTTGGTTAATAAAGCGTTTGTTATCACCCCTCAGCGTGCATAAACCAGTCATCACTAACTGAGTTCCAGGGTTCACATAAGGAATAAAAATCGCTCCAACTTTAGGTTGAGTTGGAGCGACAAGGTGTCGATTTTACTTCATTTTCAGCCGTTATCTCGCGCCTTAAACTGGCATTATGGCAGACTTAACATCGATTCTTATCGGACGCATTCCTGCACTAGCCGCTCTGCCATCCCGTAGTATTTTTCGTGTAATTCCGCCCCGTTTTCCTCGCGTTCGAACCTCTCGAAAGCCTCGATGATCTTGTCTTGCCTGTCAGCAGGGATCACCTTCCCCACCAGGGGGAACAAAACGTTATCTTCCTTATCCATGTGCCGCCGCAGCAAGCTGACGTAACCCAACGCGCACAAGACGATTTGGTCCCGCACCTTAACATCACCCGCCTGAAAGCGCTCGGTAACCTGCCGCAGTCTCTGTGCCAGGCGCCGACCCTCTTCATGTTCTGCGAGCATCACTGCAACCGGGCCGGTATCTTTTGGCAGTCCATTCTCCACCAGTGCCGGGTACAGTACCAATTCCTCTTTTTTGTAATGGTAGCTGTCAGCAAAACCATTAATAAGTGCCGAAGTCCCACTAAAAAATCGCAGGTACACTTCTTCGCCACGGCTGAGACGACTGGCAGCTTTTTCCAGCGCAATCAACACTCGCTCGATTACCCGGTGTTCTTCCATCAAGATTTCTGTTGGTTTCAAGCTACAACCTCCTTTACATTCGACTGGAAGTGTCGATGACAGAGTGCAGGTGAGATCAAGTATCCCGCCACACTTGAGTTAAGGAATTCTTGCTCTTATTTTAATTCGAGAAGTAGATTTCCAACCATACAGATTTGTTGGGTTTGATTTGATGACCGATTAAACTGCCAGGCTCGTTCATCCTGATCTATTTTAATCAATTTATGGATGTTCCTCAGCCGGGAAGGTTCAGATCAGCTTTGCCATGAGCAATTCATCGTAATAAGTCCCGTTATGGCATATTGTCCTGGGTTCAATGCCATAGATGGTAAATCCACAATGGGAATAACAGCGGATCGCCGGGACATTGGAGATATTAACCCCCAGGTTGATCACGCTGATCCCACTTTCTTCCGCCCATTCACAGCATCCATTGAGCAGCTGCTCCCCAATATGGAACCCGCGCCAGTCTTGGTTTACATATACACCCCAAATGGTGGCAAAGTGGTGGGTTTTCGGCCAATGTCCTCTCCCGATGCCGGTCATTCCGACCAGCGTATCCCCTGCCAGCGCGATGCTTATCGCCCCTGAGTTAGCTTCTGCATATCCACCGATGCGTTCAGCCCAGGTTTCCGCCCCTTCAGCTGCGGTCATTTCGGCATCTGCCACGAAAGCCTCCCCATGCAATCTAAGCGCTTCCAGCCTCAAAGATCGCACCAGCGCTGCATCTTCGGGAATTGCCATGCGGAAGGTGATATCACCTTTTATCGTGGAGTATATTGCACGCAAGGGTCACACACTTAACAACATGGTCTTCGCTGTTTGCACTCTCTCGGGGTCTACCCTAAGCGGCCGGGAAGCCCTGCTGCAGGTTGGCGATGATGGGGTCGATGATGTATTTGCCTATCGCCACCTCTGGATTTTTATCATCGCTGAATCGGTCGTACTCCACCTGGAAAGCGAAGAAATCAGCCGGGAATTTGGCAGTAATTTTACCCCGCACGATATTCCCAGCTTTTTTTACCCGTTCCACTTTTTGATTCTTGATCACCTTGAGCGCGAATTCATCCACCCGGGCATACTTATCTGCCTGAGAGTTAACCATCACCACCATTGAAGGCTCGATGAAAAACGGACCACCTTGGGCGAATATGCTCTCATCGATCACCGAAACTACCTGTAAGGCACACGCTTTCCCTTCCAGCATCAATGCATAATAGGCAGGCAAGGATGGGACTGCCTTGAGGTCTGGAAAATAGTAGTTATCAATGCTGAGCGAAAAGCGTTTTGGGAAAAATTCAACTGGGAGCAGCTCAGACACGTGTTCGTAAATCTGCCTGAGGCCATCGAAAAATTGGTTGAACCAGGTGATGTTAGCCCGAAACCGAAGCTTATCGCGATCCTTCATGAAGGTCTTCCTTTCCCAGCCATTATGATATCGTATCCATCATAACGATGGAGATATCATCCCGGAGTTTAGCATAAAAAACATAAATAGGTTTGTTAATCTGCTGGGTGTCATCCACCCAATGATATATTTCTCACTCTCTTGATAATGACCAATGGGTATTTCTGACATGAATTTACAGAAAAAACGTTGCGTATTCAATTCTCCCTGAACGAATGATAATTTATGCCCCCACCACGGCAGCTTTCCAGCACTCGTCGAAATCATCCACTGCTAGTTTTACCAGCTCTGCGTCGATCTGGTGCAGCTGGACGTGGTGCTGGAGTGAGCCAATCACCGCTTCAGGTTCCTTGGCAGGGCGGTACGGTCGCGGCTGCGTCAGCGCCTGGAAGATATCCGCGATGGCGACGATGCGGGATGGCATATCCAGGTCAGCTGCACTTAGATGAAACGGATACCCATCACCATTGAGGTTTTCATGGTGATAGGCTCCCCAGCGTGAGATATCCTCGAATCCATGTACGTGGTGCAGGATCTGGTAGCTTTCGAAGCTGTGACCGAGCATCACGGCTCTTTCCGGAAAGCTGAGCGAAGCCGGTTTCTCAAGGATCCCATCCGGCACCCGCATCTTGCCAATATCATGCAGCAAACCGGCTATCTCAAGATGCCAGCACACATCGGTTTCGAACCCTGCCACCTTTGCCAGGTGGGCCGAGAAGCGGGAAACACCCAATGAATGGCAGGCAGTGAAGTGACTCTTCGTATCTACGATCTCGGCTGCCAGCTGGGCTACATGCAACAGTCGTTCTGTGCTCACCATCTGGTGGATGTCTGCTAATTCGCGTTCCGCCATGTACATGCTCAGGTGCTGGGGCTGCATGCGCAGCCAGAAACTTTCTGGTCGTGATACAGAGAGAAATGCATCCAATAATTCTGGCTGGAACCAGCTGTCGCGGTAATGCGTGAGCTTATCGCGGATGGAATTTCGCACCGCCAGCCATGGCTTGTTCGACACCTGCTGCATCAGCGCATCGGCGCGATCGCACATATGGATCAGGTTGGCTGAAGTTGCAATCCAGGATGATATGCCCGTGCCGAGTTCTTGGTAATGTGTATGGTGGAGCATAACGATGGGAGCGAGATCCCTGAACAGGGGTTGGGCTTCCAACAGCTTGCTCCCACGAACGCAATGCTCCTGTGAGCCGGCCCAATCCAGCTCCTTCAGTATCCGGCTGTGAGCGCTGGTCGATGAAACCCCGCAGTCGTGCAGCAATGCCGCATGATACAGGTCCTCCATTTGAGCTGGATCAAACCCAAGTTTGCGACCGGTTTCGACGCACATATACGCCACACGCTTTCCGTGGTGCAGGTCGTCTACTCCTACCAGGTCGAGCATATCCGAGAGCATGTGTACCAGTTGGGTCAGGTTGATCTCATCCATAGGATTAAGGAATATTATACAGTACTGGCGTGAATCAAGGTTGCTTGTCTCTTGGGAATACCCGAATAATTAACCAAATTACTCTGTTTGGCGTTGTATTTCTTGCAAATTAACTTTATTCCGGATACAATCACTCCAATATAATGCCATTAGTAGATAAGCGAGTGGGCGGTTGTAGATTCTTATTAATTACCAGGATTTATGTTTATCTGTAGGTATCTGTGTCTAGCTTTGTAAATCTGCCCGCCCCCGACTGCATTCGGAGTGGGTGGCTAATATTTTCTCCATCAAATGGTGATCCTATGTCCGATCAAATCCGCACTGTCTCCCAAATCGTCACCCCCATCCGTGTAATGGAAGGTGCTGGCGTGCTGCTTAAACGCTCCATCGCCACCCGCACATTAGACTACTTCGACCCATTCCTTTTACTAGATCACTTCGGCTCCGACGACCCCGCCGACTACCTGGCAGGCTTCCCCATGCATCCCCACCGCGGCATCGAGACGGTGACCTATATGCTGGCAGGGCGCGTCGACCATAAGGACAGCCTGGGTAACCACGGCACCATTGGTGGGGGTGATGTGCAGTGGATGACCGCCGGACGTGGGATTATGCATGAAGAGATGCCCAAACCGTACGCGGGGAAAATGGAGGGGTTCCAGCTTTGGGTTAACTTACCCGCCAGACTGAAGATGACCACGCCTCGCTATCAAGATATTGTTTCAGCCGACATCCCCGAGCTGGATCTACCTGGCGGAGTGAAGATCCGCCTGATTGCCGGGCATATGGGTGATACCTCAGGTGCAGTGACTGATATCTACGCTGACCCAACCTACCTGGATATTTCTTTACCAGCCAATGCAGCATTCAATCACACCATCCCAGGCGACCACAGTGTGTTTGCCTACCTGTTCCGCGGCAAGGGTCTGTTTGGCGCTGGTGCCAGTCTTGCTGAAGCCCCGCAGTTGGTTATTTTTGACGACGGGGATATCGTCCGGGTGCAGGCTTTAGAAGATGGAGCACGCTTTTTGCTCGTTTCCGGTTTACCCCTTGGCGAACCCATCGCCCGTTATGGTCCCTTCGTGATGAACACGCGTGCTGAGATCGAGCAAACCCTTGCGGACCTAAGGAATGGGACGTTCATAAAGGACATTTAGGAAGTAATAAGTTGTTAGTTATTAGGTGGTAGTCAAAAATGGTGTTAAGAGAGGGTGGACTTAAGCTTTTGGATATAAGAATTAAGCATTCGGCGAACTTCGGAGAGCTCACTCGATAACTCAAAATATTCTTTTTCTTCTAGATATTCCAGGTCATGTGCGAGTAATAACTGGTACTCCAGCTCGCTTGAGGAACCCATTGCTATCCGAAAGAAATGCGTCATCTCAGCCTGACTATCACGTCCGCAACCCTCTGCAAGATTTATAGGGATTGATGCTGATGAACGCCTTATTTACCTTGTAAGCCCGTACATTTCATCTTTCGGAAAATCCCGTGTCACCTTATATAATGCCAAGGTCAATTTATGTGCACGTTCCCATACTTTCAAATTATGAAAATCCTTCATGCCCCATCTCCTTGAGATTGCTAATCACTAATAACTAATAACTAACCACTAACTACTCGTACCAATCCACCTCTCCACCATCCCCTCCAGTATATCCAGCGGCACTGCCCCCGAAAGCAGCAGCACATCGTGGAACTCACGCAGGTTGAACTTGCTGCCTAATTTCTCCTCTGCTAGCTTACGCAATTCGCTTATCTTCAGCTCGCCGATCTTATACGCCAAAGCCTGCCCGGGCCAGGCGATATAGCGGTCGATCTCATTGATGATGTTCAGCAGCGTCGAGGAAGTATTCTCCACCAGGTGATCGATCCCTTGCTGGCGCGACCAACCTAGAACGTGCATGCCGGTATCCACCACCAGCCGGCAGGCACGCCACATCTCGTAGCTCAGGCGTCCGAAATCAGAATATGGGTCGGTATAAAAGCCTACTTCGAGGCCCAGCCGTTCTGAATATAACGCCCAACCTTCGTCAAAAGACTGGTAGCCCGTGTAACGGCGGAACATCGGCAGATCGGACAGCTCAGCCTGCAGCGCCAGCTGCAAGTGGTGTCCCGGCACTGCCTCATGCAGCGAGAGAGCTTCGATCTCATACAATGGTCGCGATGCCAGGTCGTATGTGTTCACGTAATATACCCCCGCCCGCGTCCCATCTCCCAGACCCGGACTGTAATACCCTGCCGTTTCTCCTTCTGCAGCATAATCGGGCACTTCACGCATACCATACGGCATTCTCGGCAGCGTCTTGAACAGGCGCGGCAGCTCACCATCCATGCGCTTGAGCACCAAAGCCGTCTTTTCCAGCAGCGCTTCAGCTTTGGTAACGTAGAACCTCGGGTCCGTCCGCAGGAATTCCAGGAAACCACCCATATTTCCCGTCCAGCCGGTCGTCTTGATCACTGCTTCCATCTCGGCACGGATGCGCTTCACCTCATCCAGCCCGGTTTGGTGCACCTGCTGAGCGCTCAGTGCCAGCGAGGTGTAATAATAGATGCGGTGGGTATAGAATGCTTCGCCATTTGGGAGCTCCGCTGTGGCGATGCTGTCACGCGCAGCGGGTCGGTACTCATTCTCAACGAACTTTAACAGCTCCTGGTAGCTGGGCACCACCGACCGCAGGATGGCTTTCTGAGCCGCCTCAGAAAGCTTCGTACGGTCTATTTCGCTGATCTGGGCTGGAAAATGTCTGAATGGTTGGTACAGCACGCTTTCGGTCGGGTCAGTCACGATCTGAGCCTTCAGTTGTAAATCCAGATCAGTCAGGGTGCACCGCGGCGGGATGAAGCCGGTGCGTATACCCAGCCGCATCAGCTCGATATTCTCATCGACATACTGCTTGAACGCCTCCAAGCGCGCGACATAGTTCGCATAGTCTTGTGAGTTGTCGAATGGCATTAGCTGGAATACATCCGGAAACATCAGGTGGAATCCCGCTGTGCGTGATATGGGCAGGCGGTGGGCATTGAACCCGATTTCAGCGATCTCGTTCTCAACCAGGTGCCTGAACAGGTCATAATTGAGTTGGTCGCCTGCCGATAATGCCTGGTATGGGATGCCTTCCAGCCGCCCCCGGAAATCGATCAGCTGCCCGCGCCAGGCTTGATAGGCTTCGTCCGTAGCGCTGGGCAGGCGGTCGTTATAGCGCTGGTCGCCCACATAAGTGGCATTAAGCGGGTCAAAGCGCATCCAGGCGTCCCAATGGTCCTGGAAAAGCTGGTGCAAAGACGAGAGGGGAGTAGGCATGATTGGCTCCTTATAATAGTTAGGCTGACCAGGATTATGCCATAAAATGGTGAGAAATACGCTTCATGTGCTCGTCCAAGAATTGATCAGCAGCCCGGTTTTAAAAAGAACTTATAGACATCCTGAGTCGGATTCAAATTACGACAAAAATGGTATAATAAGTCTGGTAATATATTGAGTATTTAGTGGGAGGCGAATATGAGCTCAAAAACCATCGTGTTCATCCATGGCATGTACATGATCCCGTCATCCTGGGAAAAATGGATACCGTTTTTTGAAGATAAAGGATATACATGTTTTGCCCCGGCCTGGCCAGGTAGAGATCTGCCAATTGAAATCCTCAGACAGAAATGTCTTGCACCCGAGCTGAGTAACCTTGGCTTGAAAGAAGTAACCGAAACGATCGCAGAATTTATTGGATCGCTGCCTGAAAAACCTATCCTTATTGGTCATTCGATGGGGGGGTTGGTCGTCCAGCTATTGCTCCAAAAAGACCTTGCTGCCGCGGGGGTGGCAATCGATTCTGCCCCGCCAATGGGTGTGTTAACCACCAAATGGTCATTTCTGAGGTCTAATTTTCCTCACATCACACCGTTTGTATCGCTGAACGATCCCGTCAGGATGTCGTTTAAACGCTTCCAATACACTTTCGTCAACGATCTTCCGTTGGCAGAGCAGCAGAGCAGCTTACAGTAAATATGTAGTGCCAGAATCACGCCGAATTCCACGCCAGTCGTTGACCGCCAAAGTAGATTTCCGTAAACCGCATGTTCCTTTGTTGTTGATCGCAGGATCTTCCGATCATCTCATCCCGGCTTCGCTTATTCGGTCCAACTATAAAAAATATTCATCATCGCCATCAGTCACCGTATTTAAGGAATTCCCCGGCCGGACGCATTACATCATCGGACAGAAGAACTGGGAAGAAGTAGCCAATTACATCCTGGCATGGTTGAACGAAAGGGAATTGGTTGCGTAGGTTGAAGTAAATATCTAATCGTGGTGGACCAGCTTAAGAAAGGCTCAGGGCCGTTTAGTATATTGCCGGCTCACACTTCGATCTCTCCGGATGATCGAAATAATCGCCGGTTGCGTATCGGTCGGGAGAAAACGGTTCAGGGCTTATTTTCCAATCAAGTCCCTGTCCTTATATTTAAGGTATAACCGGTTTTCCACCACCCAGGTGATCAAGCTGTTGACGAGCCCACCCAGCAGGCACACCAGTGCCACGAAAACGAGCTGCCCGAACAAGAATAACAGGCTTGATGCAGTGATTTGCATGCCCCAGGCTTGCCTCAGCCACAAGAAGGTGGTCACCAGACCAAAAACCAAGAACAGCACTCCGCCGGTGATGAGCATTCCATACCAGACGATGAATTTCCCCAATCCTCGCTGCTGGATCTTCTCCCAATAGGCGATATCCCGCGGCGTCCAGTCGAACAATTTTTTTATCATCAAATGATCGTCATTGATCCAATTTTTGGAGCGGTCCAAGGAATCTTGCAGATGGCGCGTTATTTCCACAACCAGGCTGTGTTTCAAACCTGCCGATCCTAAGCTGATCAACTTTCCCATACCAACTGCCGGCGTTCTCGAAGTCCATTTCTGACGGATGAAATGTCAGGCGCCAGACTAGGCTATGGTCGTTTTACCATCTTTATAGAAGATTTCACCGTCCACGGTTATTTCGCTTTCAGCCATGTCACACAGCATATCCCAATGAATGGCTGAATCATTTGTGCTGCCTGTCTCCGGGTAGCCTGCGCCAGCCGCCAGGTGGATGGTTCCGCCAATCTTTTCATCGAACAGCATTTCCTTGGTGAACTTCGTGATCCCGTAGTTGGTGCCAATGCCCAGCTCTCCCAGGTAGCGCGCACCTTCATCGGTATTCAGGCTTGATGTTAGCAGCTCCTGGTTTTTGGATGCTTTTTCCTTAACCACCTTTCCGTTCTCAAACCACAGCTCAATATCTGTAATTTCCTGACCCAGGTAGATGGCGGGATATTTAAATCGGATCCAGCCATTGGCTGAATCTTCAACCGGTCCGGTAAAAATCTCGCCATCCGGGAAGTTTTCCTTTCCGTCGCAGCTGATAAATACCCGCTCCTTGATTGAAAGCGTCAGGTCGACGTTAGAGCCTCGGATTAGCACTGTGTTGTGCCCCTTAAGCCAATCGCACAGCTTGTTCTGTTGTTTCCCCATCGACTGCCAAAAAGCCACCGGGTCATCTTCGTTCAGCATCCCGGCAGAAAACACGAATTCGGTGTAGTCGCGTAGCGACATGTCCGCATCCTGTGCGTTGGCATTGTTTGGGAAGACGGTCAGGCACCAGCGCATTTCTCCTCGTGAAGCCCGTTCCAGGAAGGTCTTCATCAGCATGGCATTGGCTTTATTTCGTCGTGCCATTCGCTGTGGGTCTATCCCACTTAACAGGCGCCGATTGGGCATGGCTTCTATCGCCAGGTGAGCGTCGAAGGTCTCATAAATGAGCTTTCTCACCGGTGAAACGTAATCCAGCTGCGCCTCTGCTGCAAATTTATACAGGATTTCCGCCGCTTCATCCAGCGGTTGCTCCAGGAACACATTAGCTCCGGCTTTGATCGCTTCCTCATAAATCGCCAGGGTTAGCTCGTATGCTAACGGGCTGGATGAAATATGCAGCTGTTGGCCGGGGGTTATTCCTACAGAATAATTAACCAGCACTTTTGCCAGTTTCAACACACGTGGGTCGGTCATGCTACCTCCATAGAGATTGATTTAAAAACGTCGATGAAAAATCAGTTCACTTCTAATTATAACGGGATAGGGAATATTGTATTCCCTGATAAATGGTAAAAATGGATGGATACCTGAATGTCATCCTTGCGATCAGATTATTTGCATATCAGGCTGATCCGGTTGGCGTTAATATCACGATGGGGATCTTACGCTGTAATCCCTTCTGATATTGAATATATTGGTTGTTCTTAAGCGAAATCAGCTCCCACAAACGCAGATAATCTTCCTCTTGAGCCTGGCGCGCTTCCACCTGGATTAGTTTAGGTCCCACCTGGATGGTCGTTTGTGGGGTTTTCAGCAGGTTTAGCGACCAGTCTGGATGAGTTTTCTTACCCCAATTGGATGCCACCACCAGATATGAATTTCCATCCTTATAATAGGAGAGTGAAGTGACGTGTTGTTTTCCTGATTTTCTTCCGGTGGTATTAAGCAGTAGCACCGATTGCCTGCCCATCCGGTTTCCCAGGCGACCTTTTGATATCTGGTAGATGAATACATTCACCTCAGTAAATACTTTATTCCAATCGGGCATGATATAAAATCCTCATCGTGCTTTGAATATGAGCAGGTATGGATGGATAATTCCAGCTTGCCTCCTCACCACACCCCGGGTAGTAACCGGTACCTTACTTCCTTTGCATACGCTTCATAACCCTCCAGCTCTGCCAGAAGCATGCGATCCACCAAACCATAGCTATGGTCCAAATTGGATCGTGTCGATCGAGGCGTCAATCAGTGCATCTTGTTCGGGTGCTTCTCCTGCCTGGCGTGTATAGATGATGTTCAGCTTCCAATCAC
>CAWEKR010000015.1:0-63000 GCA_963809615.1 uncultured Chloroflexia bacterium | reverse complement strand
CCCACCGTCGATCGTACGACCGACGGCACGGGCGAAATCGCGAAGATGCCGCTGGCGGCCGTCCGCGCGCTGAACGCCGGTGCCCGGTGGTCCCCTCACCGGAATCCCGAACGTGCCAACGGGGGCCTTCGCGGTGGAGCGACACCGTTTGCCTACGGCGGACATCGCATTCCACTCCTGACGGAAGTGCTGGACGCCTTTCCGGCGACGCCGATGATCATCGAACTCAAGTCTGTGAGCGTGGCCGCGCCCACCGCCGCGATCGTGGGTGCACGGCGTGAGTTCGGGAGCGTCGTGGTCGCCTCGTTTCTCGAGGGAGCCATTCAGGCGCCCCGCGCCGCGGGACTCGCGACCGGCGCGTCGAAAACAGAAATCACGCAGCTGTTCGCCAGTGCCATGCTCCGGCGCCGCACACGCAACGCCGTCCAGTTTAACGCCATCGCGATGCCGCCGTCCCACATGGGGTTCCCACTGCCCGTCGGTGGCTTTGTTCGCGCCGTCGACGTGCCGGTTCACGTATGGACGGTGAACGACCCCTCTGCGGCACGACGCTACTGGCGTCGCGGCGTCGCCGGGATCATCACCGACGATCCGAGGTTAATGGTTGGGTTTCGTTCGCGCACCTGATGGCAGTTGGCGGCGACTCTGTGATGGCGGCCACGGGGCGCCGGCGGAGTGCAGCCGCGATCGTGGTGACACCGTGTCGACGGAAATGGGGAAGCCCGTGTCGCGAACGCGGGGCGCGCTCCGCACACTGCAGCTTGCCATCGGCCGCTTCAGCGTGCTGGCGGTGGTGTGCGCCGCCGGCGCGGGCGCGCAGGCGCCGCGTGGCTCAGACACGCTGTCGGCCGCAGCAGTCGCCGATTCACTCACCGTCCTTGGCCGCCTGTCGGGGAGGGTCCGTTCCCATCCGGCCGACACCTCCGCATGGCACGAACTCGGAATGATCGCGTGGGCGCTCGCAACACGTGCGAAGGGGAGTTCGCCACCGCCGGGCATCGATGCGACTCGCCTCGGCCGGCTGGCCGACACTTCGCTTCGTATTGCCGCCGAACTCGCACCGGCGACGTGAAATACCGGCTCGACGTCGGCCGGTTCCTCCTGTGGTCGGGCGTTCCCATCGCACGGACAGCGGCGCGACTCCAGTTCGAGAAGGCCCTGGATCGTTGCGCGCAAGTCGACCGTCGACGGCGCTGCACGCCGAGGCCGCGCTCGGATACGCGAGGGCGACCTGGTGGGGCTACGAAGCGTCCGCAAACCGGCGACTTTCGATCGGACAGGGGACGCCACCGCATTCGGTCGCCGACGCGATGCGACCGATCTCCGCGCAGGCGGCCGACATACTGGATCAGATCGCGATGCAGGACGCGGCATACAGCGCAGGCGCGCAATCAGGGGTTCCGGCCAGGTCGCACCGGATCAGCATCTCGTCGCAGAAGGTCGACTCGGTCCTGGGCGGCGGAGAGATCGACCCGAAGCTCGAGATCGGCACACAGGGATCGTTCAAGGCGGCGCGCGCGCTGCTCGTGTCCAGCACGCAACCGCTCGCCGCCGATGTCGCCGGTGGAACGGACTTCGACCGGGCGTCTGAGCTGTTTCAGGAGGCATACCTCGCGGACCCATCGTATCCGGGCGCCTTCCGCGGTCTCGCCATGACCTACGCAGATCACGCACTCTGGGGCGAAACTCGAGTCGCTGGCGCGCGAGCACGTGCGCGCATTCCCGCGCGACTCGCTCGCTTGGATGTCGCTCGGCCTTGCGGCGCATCGCCTGCACGACGACGGACTGGCACGCGCCGCCTTCGATACCGCATCACGATTGCTTGGCCCGGCCGAGTTGAAGCGGTTGGACAACTGGTTGCGAGTGCTCCGCCCGACCGATGCGAAGGCGCGTGCGGATGCAACCGATGCGGAGCGAATGTCACAACAGCGCCTCTACTGGAGGCTCGCTGACCCGGTATGGGCCGAAGCGACGGATAGGCTCCGAATCGAGTTTCTCTCGCGCGTCGCGTTCGCGGAACTGCGCTGGACCGTCGAGGAGTCCGACCTTCGCGGTGCCGACACGGACCGCGGGGACAAGTACGTCCGCTACGGCCCGCCGGACCAGACCATCGTGATCTCGCCGAGCGCAAACCAATGGGGCGACATCACAACGTTCTGGATCTACAACTCAGGATTCCTGTTTGCGTTCAGGGGCATGCCGACGTTCCTGACCTCTCATTCGCCCGGCGAGGACCTGACGCTCGTCCAGGGGCTCGAACAGTCCGTACCCGTCCGCTGGGACAACATCCCGTCGCCGGTGACGGATTCGCTCGACGCACGCGTCGCACGGTTCCGCGCTGCTCCCGGCTTGCTCGACGTCGTCATCGCCGCGCGACTCAATGCGCCCGACTCGATCAAGCAATCGATGTCGGTCGGCGACAAGGTGCAGCGGTACTTCTGGATCGTCGCGCCGGGCGCTGGCAAGACATACCGCAACACCGGCCCGGTCGACTCGGCGGGCGTGTACACGTGGTCGCAACGGGTGGAATCGGTGAACCTCGTGTACCGTGTGGAGGAATTCGGCGCGACCGCCTCTCGCGCCGGCCGGACGCCGGGCGCTGGAGGCCAACGCGGCATCTTCCCGCCGCTCGGATTCGGCGTCAGCGACGTACTCCTCGCGCGGAGCGCGGCGTCGGCGGGCCCGACCGCCCGCACGGTGGAGCGACTTTCATGTTGCGCCGATGGCCGGTCCGATCGCGAGCGGGGCCAGCCTGTCAGTCGTGTGGGAGAACTACGAACTGACCGCACAGGACGGGCAGGCACACTACGCCGTGTCCATCACGGTCGCGCGCGAGAAGGCGTCCTCGGGCCGGGTCGCCGCACAAATAGCTGATGCGCAGGCCGCGACGGTCACGCGTGCAGAACGCCGACAACCGCGTCGTGCTGGGCTTCGAGCGGACCGGTTCCGCACGCCCGGACCGTTGCCGACCACGTGAGCCTGTCGCTTGGCAAGACGCCGGCGGGGACGTACCTGCTGACCCTCGTGATCACGGACCTGGCGAGCGGCAGGAAGGCGACACGCACGACGGAGTTCGCGATAGCCCAGTGAGGGGGTCCTCGCTTTATCGCTCCTCGGCTGTCTAGCTTTCTTGGTTCACATCGACCCTCCTCCCGACCGGGCAAGCTCGGGGGGCGACGACACACCCAGGCCAAAGGGAGGCTTGCCATGACTCGTCAGTACGAGACGGTCTACATCTTCGATTCTACCCTCGAAGATCCCGTCATCCTCGAAAAACTCCAGAAGTTCCACGCCCTTCTCGCACGCCGAAGGGGAGATCGAACTCAACCATTGGGGCCGACGGCAGCTCGCGTACAAGATCGGCGCGCAAGGACAGCGGCTACTACGTGGTCGCCAAGTTCCACTGCGAATCCGCCAACCTCCCCGAGTACGAGCGTGCGATCGGCCTCGACGAGGGCGTGGTACGCTACCTCGTGTCGCTGCACGAGCATGACCTGGGTGCGCCACCAATGACCGAAGAACAACTCGCTGCGGCACGTGCCGCAGCCGAAAACGACGATGAGGACGAGGAATAACATGGCCCGCCGCGCAAAGAAACCGTCACCGATTCTCGAAGCTGGCATTCGCTACGTCGACTACAAGGACGAGCGTTTCCTGTCCCGCTTCATCACTGACACCGGCAAGATCCTGCCCAGCCGGTTGAGTGGGGTGGACGCACGCCATCAGCGCCAGCTCGCCGCCGCCATCAAGAAGGCGCGCTACCTCGCGTTGTTGCCGTACATCAAGGGCAATCAGGGCTGACCGGACGGTACGGGTGACCGGTCCCCAGGGAGCTCCTGAGGGAGGGGCAGGAACGCCGATCGTTCCCGCGCCGCCCTCGGGAGCGTCGAGCGTCAAGGCGGCGGCCTCGCAGCAGGAGCGGCGCTGGCGGCGCCTGCTTCCGGCGGTGGCGCTGTTCCTGCTCGTGCCCGCGGTTCCACAATTGCGCGCGCTCGTGCCGATCGAGCAGACGCTTCTCCTGCTCCTGCCCGCACTGGCGGTGGCTGCCTGGATCGCCTGGCGCAACGGGGGCAGCGTCTGGCTGGCGCTCGCGTGGAGCGCCGTCGCGCTCTGGGTCCTGTCACGTCCCATGGCGGGAGGCGCCTCCTATGTTGCCTTCGCCCGCGCGTGGGCGTTGATGCTCGCGGCGGCATTCGGGGCAGTCGCGCTGTTCCGCCCCTCGCGCTCGTTCTTCGGACGCGCGATGCTCGCGCTTGCGATCTCGGGAGCGGCCTTCTCGCTCGTGTTGGGCCTGACCGGCAGCAGCGCGCACCGCGTGGAGCGCGTCATTGGAGCCGAACTCGCCGATCGCGTCGAGTCGAGCGTCGCCGCGATGCGCGCTCGCCTGGCGACGCCGGAGTGGCAGGACCTGCAGCGGACGAATCCGGATGCGGCGCGATACTGGGACCAGATGATCGATGCCGGGGAGCAACAACTGCGCGAGATCGCGCCGTTTGGCGCATCAATCTTCCCGGCCATCCTCGCGTTCGAGTCGCTCGCCGCGCTCGGTCTGGCGTGGAGCCTTCATCATCGCCTGTCCCGCACGCGCCTGGGACCGGCACTGGCTCCGCTCCGGGAATTCCGTTTCGACGACCAGTTCATCTGGGGCATCATCGGCGGACTGGTGCTTGTGCTCCTTCCGCGGCTCGCCGCGTGGAAGGCGGTGGGCTGGAGCCTGCTGGTGTTCTTTGGCGCCCTGTACGCCTTGCGCGGCCTGGGCGTGATGACGTGGTTTCTGGTGTTTCCTGGGCGCTGGTTCGGGATCGCGCTGGTCGCGATCGCCGCCATCATCCCGCCCCTGTGGTCCTTCCCGCTGGGGATCGGACTTGGCGACACGTATTTCGACTGGCGGCGCCGCGTGCGTCCGTCCAACCAAGGGAGTTCGCAATGACCGAAGTAATCCTGCGAGAGTCGGTGGCCAAGCTCGGCCATCCCGGCGATGTTGTTGACGTGTCGGCGGGCTTCGCCCGCAACTACCTCGTGCCACGCGGCATCGCCTACCTGGCGACGGCAGGCAACAAGAAGCGCATCGCACAGGAGAAGGCCCGTCTCGAGGCCGCAGACGCGGCGCGCGTCGACGGCGGCACAGGGACTCGCCGGCAAGATCGAGGCGGTGTCACTGACATTCTCCGCGCGCGTCGGTGAGGAGGGCAAGCTGTTCGGGTCTGTCACCGCGTCCGACATCGCGGAGCAGCTCGAAGGCGCAGGGCCTCGATATCGAGAAGCGAATGATCGACTTGCAGGAGCCGATCCGCGCGCTCGGTGTCTACAAGGTCGGCGTGCGGTTGCACGCGGACGTTCGACCGGAAATCAAGGTGTGGGTCATCAAGGGATGACGAAAAGGAGCGAGGAGCGAGGAGAGGAGGGGTAAGGGTCGAGGGAAAGTGGGAAGCTGCAAGGCACGGAGGCGAGCGCACTGCCTCTCCCCTTCCCCCTGCCCCCTTCCCCTGCCCCCTCCCCCCGCCTCTCCTCGCTCCCGCTCCTCTCTCAGTAACGGAACCATTCACGGAACCGGGAGTTTCACAGAAGGACTTGAAGCACAAACGTCTCGCGCACCCCGCGCCCGCTCATGCAAACGCGTCGTTCGCACGCCAGGTTGTCGCCTCGTGTCTCGACCTCAAGGCACACGATGTCGTGGTGCTTGACTTGCACGGGGTGACGGACATGACGGACTATTTCGTCATCGCCAGTGGTACATCGGACACGCACGTGCGCAGCATTGCCCAGAAGGTCATCGATGACATGAAGGCCGCGGGGTGTCCGGTCTACCACGTGGAAGGCATGGCGCAGGGCCGGTGGGTGCTCCTGGATTTTGTCGACTTCGTCGTGCACGTGTTTCATCCAGCGATGCGCGACTTTTACCAGCTGGAGTGACTTTGGAGCGATGCGCAATACCTCGCGCTTGAGCCGCAGGGAGCAGCGTTATGAGGTTCGCATCGCTTGCGCGGCGCGTCGCTGGGGCGACGGCCACCGCCACCGCCCTCGCCGTCGCGGCCAAATCGCTGATCCCCAGGTTTGAACCCATCAAACCAATCGTCTCGTACTCCAATGGTGAAACAATCGACGCTCCGTTTGAATCAGCATAGTTATTCGAACAACGGATTGTACAGCCGGGCATGCAGGCATGGGTTGGCTCACCATCACCCCCTCGCTGAAGGATCACGTCACGCATATACTCCCCACTGATAGTCTCGACCGCCTCAAACTGTCCAACAGAAAAATTTCGAGTCGGCAAACCACCAAAACTATCGCTCAAACGCGCCATAGCCGCTGTACCATAATCCCGGTATACTGCGATTTGTGGATGCTCCATTAAGGCTTTTGTGAATCCCTTTTGTGCTTGTCTATACGCATCAGGGTGAGCAAGTGGAGGTTTTTGGCCGTCCTTTGAATCGATCACAATCGCTTTAATCTTCTTCGCTCCCATCACTGCCCCCAATCCACCCCTGGCCGCGATGCGTGAGGGAAGATTCTCCTTATCAAAATTTTGAATACCAGCTGAAGCCAGCTGCATTTCCCCCCCTTGCCCAATAACTGCAACAGCGATTTTACTGCCATATCTCTCTATAAGTTTATCCCCGCACTCAAATACACCTTCTCCAACCAATCCATCAGCTGTTTCGAATGAAATCCCTGATTGATTAATAAACAGCACACTCCAATTATTATCGATTGGCTTATCCTCGATAATAAGTGCCTTTATCCCTAAAAATATTAAATGTAGTCCTGTAGTGCCGCCAGCATTGGCTTCTTTCACCCCTCCAGTTAAGGGACTTTTGCCTCCAACAGAGATCCGGTCACAGCTTGAAAGCATATGTCCTACCAATAAGCCCGGGGTAAAGATCAATTTATTTAGCGGTCCAAGCGGCTCACAAGTGGGGGGTACTTCATCAAGAAGTATCCTTGCGATTAAACCTCTGCCTCCTAATTGCTCCCATGAACTAGGCACAACCTCTACTGTGGCTTTCTTGGTCCTGCTATTAACCCGCCACACGCAATACTCGAACTTAGTCATGCTACTATCTTCCATTAACAACTCCTGTTTAATTAACCACTAATTTTTTTACTGCCTCCCGAAACACCCGGGTGTGGTAATCTACATCGCCAATGGATGTGTCGGGCGCGATCAAAGCCATATTGTGAAAGGGTGTCATCAAGATGCCTCGATTTAGAGAATATAAATGCATATATCGATCCAATTCACTGTCAACCGCATCATTTGCCTCTCCTCCATTCCTGGGAGGCGTAATACTAAACCAGTACTCGCTCCTACAGCCTAATCGTTTGACAATCCATGGTAAACCCATTTCACGAATAACCGATTCTACTCCAAGAGTGAAACTTATGGAAAGATCAATCGCCTTATTATATGAAGCGTTTGTCAGCACATGTTCAAGAGTAGCTTTCATTGCGGCGATAGAGAGTGCATTTCCAGCCAGTGTCCCACCTATACCACCCACATCAGAGTATTCAATGTTTAAACAGCGCTTAAACTGATCTGCGACATCTTGTGAAAATCCATAAATCGCTGCAGGAACTCCTCCGGCAAGAGGCTTCCCCAGGGTAAGCATATCCGGCTCCAACCCGTATTCACCTGTGTAACCGCGCGGACCAGTGCAAATCGTGTGGGTTTCGTCAATAATTAGTAAAGTCCCGGTTTTTCGTGTGATTCGCCTCAGGTCATCATGATAACCCGGGTCAGGGAAAATGATCCCAATATTCGTCATCACCGGCTCTGCCAGGACGCAAGCAACATCTTCAAATGATAAAACAGCTTCTAAAGCTTCGATATCATTAAACTCAATAACCTTTGTCGTTTCGACCGGGTTGATTGGTGGACCCAAGTTACCCCTTCGCGGACCCGGACCGTCTGGATTGAGGGTTATAAAAGTCTCATCGACTGAACCGTGGTAACAATAGTTGAAAACAAGAATGTATTTGCGCTGTGTTATCTCTCTTGCTATACGTATAGCGAACCGGTTTGCATCGGTTGCTGTGAGGGTAAACTGCCAATAAGGTAACCCAAAACGCCTTTGCAACTCCTCGCCTACCCAAATCACCTCTTCGGTTGGCAACATATAAGTAATGCCTTTTTTGGCTTGTTGATAAAGTGCATTTACTGTTGCTTCTGGCGCATGTCCGGTCATTGCGCCGGTATCTCCCAGGCAGAAATCTATATACTCATTTCCATCCACATCAGTAAAATGAGCCCCCTTCCCCTTCTCTACAAAAATAGGAAAAGTACCCGCCCAGCGAATCATCCATAGCATCGGAACGCCACCCTGCAGTGATTTCCGGGCGCGTTGGAACAGCTTAAATGACTTCTTATGCTCGTTGTGAAAGCGGAACTCTTCTTCGCTGAGTAACTCTGCCAGTCGGTGGCGATCAATGGTGATCACTGTAACACCTTAATTTATAAATTGCCTATTTAACGACAGATTTTAGTGCATCAACAAATAAGTCGGCAGCCTCATCAATCTGTGTCTCTGTGACGATGAGTGGTGGTATCCAACGGATCACATTATCAAACGTTCCGCAGGTTAACAGCATCAACTTTCTTTCAAAGCAAGCTTGGACCACAGCTTTTGTGGTTGCTTTATCCGGTTTCCTATCGATCGTCCTGAATTCCACACCGATCATCAACCCTAAACCACGCACATCACCAATGACCGGAAAGTCCAATTGAGTACGCCTGAGCTGATTCATCAGTTGCTGACCTCGGATACGTGCATTTTCTGGCATATTTTCGTCGCGCATGGCTTTTATCGTTGCCACACCAGCTGCACAAGCGATTGCGTTACCACCATATGTGCCGCCATGGGTACCGGTCTGCCATTTCTTCATCAACTCAAGTCGGCTGAAAACTCCTGATAGCGGTAACCCCGATGCAATCCCTTTTGCCACAGTCATTATGTCTGGTGTGATGTTAAAATGCTCTTGAGCAAACCATTTCCCTGTCCGTCCAAAACCAGATTGGATTTCATCGAGGATTAACATTATTCCGTTCTTGTCACAAATTTCCCGCAAACTTTTTAAGAATCCAACGGGAGGAACGACATATCCACCTTCACCTAGCACTGGCTCTATTAATATAGCCGCTGTTTCCTGGGAAGCTGACTGGGATAAGAAGAGGTACTCAAGCTCATCCAGGCACCATTGAGATGTTTGTTCGTCTGTCCAACCGTAACGATAGCTATAAGGGTAAGGCGCGATGAAAACACCTGCCATAAGCGGTTGATAACCTGCCCGATAGACAGTTTTTGACGTGGTCAGGGACATTGTTCCAATTGTCCGTCCATGAAAGCTGCCCTGAAATACGATGATATTGGTTCGACTGGTGGCGTGCCGAGCCAATTTTATTGCACCTTCTACAGCCTCTGCACCTGAATTTGTGAAGAAAAAACCATCCAACGCGGGGTTTACCACCTTCTTTAACTCCCCAACCAGCTCCAGCATCGGTCTGTGAAGTACAATGTTAGCCTGTCCGTGGATTAACATCCCTGCTTGTTTTCGGATCGCTTCTACTACTTTGGGGTGGCAGTGCCCGGTGTTGGTTACTCCAATACCACAGGTATAATCGAGGTATTTATTGCCGTGAATATCAACTAAATAGCATCCCTCCCCATGGTCTACTTCGATGGAAAATATCCGTGCCCACACCGGCGATAAATTTTGCTGATTTTCGTTGTCAATAGTCATAGCTTTTACTCGTTTTTAGCTCACAGTTCTTTGATACCATACGGGAACCCGTACTCATCCATTTTTTGCATAAATGGAATCGGGTCGAATGCCTCCGGTCCCAGCACGCCGGTTCCGCTCCAAATGCCAGTTTTCAACAATTCCCAACCGATCACAGCATTAAAAGCAGTTTGGGCGACTACCGCTTGACAGCCCCACTTGGTCATGCATTCTTCATTGTCAGCCACCTGGTAGAGATAAACCTGGCGAGGTTTTCCAGCTTTAATCCCTTTAACCCAAGTTCCAGCGCATGTCTTCCCAAACATTTGATCACCCAGGTGAGCTGGGTCTGGTAAACAGGCTACAACGACATCTCTAGGTGCAACCGAGACGTCTTTAACTTTAATCGCTTCCTTATTATCCAAACCAAGCATATGCAGGGTTTTCAACACTTCAATAAATTTATCCCCCAGGCCATATTTAAAAGTTACACGGTTACTCTTAACCCATCGTGGAATCATTAGGACTTCTTCATGTTCAACATTAACTACCTCAACATTACCTATCCCACCCGGAAATTCGAATACTTCTGGTTCGGAAAAAGGTTGCGAGGTGAACCATCCATGATCTTTTTCCCAAATCACGGGAGGATTTAAACACTCTTCAATTGTGGTCCAAATTGAAAAGTTTGGGGCAAATTCGAATCCTTTTACCTCGATGTTCGCACCATCACGGATCCCTACCTCTTCGATCTCGTCAAAGAGATAATCTTGGGCATAACGGGCAAAAACATTTGCCATCCCCGGCTCAACCCCTAATCCAACCAGGGCTAAAAGTCCTTTTTGCTCCCATAATTTCGTTCGTTCGAATTGGTAGTCGCCTAGTTTGATCCCACACAGGTTGAAAGGGTCACTGGGATGGGGTTCAGATAAAGTCATCGCCATATCCATGTAGGTACATCCGTAACTAAATGCAGCCTCAAAAATTGGAACGTTATACACCGGATCGCAGGCATTCATTGTTAAATCTACCTGATATTTCCGTGCCAGTGATTCAATTTGCTCTTTATGCGTTGCGTCCACCTTCTCAATCGGGAAACGCTTCTCATCTCCCAATTTTGCCTGTACTTCTTTTAACCGCGCTAAGTTATAATCTGCCAGGACAATTTGCTCCACCCAAGATTTAGGTTTCGCAATCATTGCTATAGCTTCTCCCACACCCCCAACACCAACGAGCAATATTTTCATAACTCATCTCCTTAATAATATTAGATACCAAATCCCAATTAATAATGGGACGACTATCATCGTGATTTAAGATATATTTTTGCTCAGACCGTTATTAAACCTGATAATTGAGCCAACTCACCCTGAAAGAATATCCTTCCAGGGTGGAATTCTCACGCTCATCATTTTTACTTGGACTTAAAATCTGTCCAAAGACTGTCGTAAATCGTCGTAGCTGTACCAACATCCTTGATCGGGGTGGCATTTGCCAGGAATGCATCATCTGGATTGGTGCCAGAAAATCCCATATAGGTTTCATATAATGCAGGATCCTCAGTCTTTAACAAGTCCAAGGCTGCCTTGTTTGGATTGGAATATGGGAATTCCTTGGTGATCAAAATGCTTTGCTGAGCATCCATGACCCAATCGAGAAACAGCAGGGCAGCATCTTTGTGAGGTGCACCTTTCGGAATTGCCAGGTTGTCAAACCAGATTGTGCATCCTTCGCTGGGGCAGATGTAGACCACATTAGGATCCTCGGCAAGTGCCAGGGAGGCATTACCGTTATATACCAAGCCGGCCCAGGCTTCACCGCTGATGATTGCGGTCTCAGGGGCATCACTGTCGAACTTGAGGATATTAGGTTTGAGCTCCAACAGTTTCTGCTCTGCCTGGTTCAGCTCACTCTCATTCGTCGAGTTTTTATCGAATCCCAATACTTGCAAAACCATTCCCATCACCTCGCGCTCATCGTCTAGAAATACCAAACGACCTTTAAAAGACGGGTCCCACAAATCCGCCCAATTTTTAGGTGCAGACGGACTCGTGGTGCTGTCGAATATTAGGCCGGTGGTTCCCCACTGGTAAGGAATGGTGTACTTGTTGCCCGGATCATAATCACGATTAACAAATCGTGGATCGAGATTTTTAAAATTTGCCAGTTTGTTGACATCAATTGTTTCCAACATATTCTGGCTGATCATGATGGCAACGGTGTAGTCGCTCGGGATAATCACATCATACCCTGAAGCACCCGCTTGCAGCTTAGCCAACATCTCTTCGTTGGATGAATAGGTATCATAATTTACCGTGATTCCATATTTTTTTCCAAAATCATCCAATAATTGTTGTGGTACATATTCAGACCAGGCATACAAGTTCAAGGTGGTAGATTTTTGTGTGCTGCCACCGCAGGCGGAAAGAATTATTGACATTACCAGCAGAATGAAGCAAAACAAACGGATTTTTTTCATGCTATTCTCCTTTTTTATGTTCGGTTATGCTTTCTTTCGTTGTGCAATTTGCCCGATGACCAACAAACCAAATATGATCATGACCCAGATCGTTGACAGGGCGTTTATCTCTGGTGTAACGGCAGTTTTCACCATGGAAAACACCCGTAGCGGCAAAGTAGTTGAACCCGGACCTGCAGTAAAGTAAGTTATTACGTAATCGTCCAAAGATAACGTTAATGCCAGCATTGCTCCCGCTAACACGCCGGGCATAATGGTTGGCAAGGTCACTCGCCAGAATGTTGTTAACTCATTTGCACCCAAGTCCATCGCAGCTTCATCAATGGCTCTATCATAGCCATGCAACCGTGCTCTGACTACCAATGCGACAAACGGTATGCTAAAGGCAATATGTGACAATGTAATCGTAGTCAGCCCGAGATTGAAATTTACCATCACAAAAAATACAAGTAGCGAAATTCCCATCACGACCTCAGGGATAACAATCGGTATATACATCACCGTCTCCGAGACGTTATATAGCGGAAACCTGTATCGATACATTGCCAGCGCGGCCATGGTGCCGATCACTGTCGCTACCAGGGTTGAGATGAATGCAATTAGAAGAGTATTTCGAGTCGCCAACAGAATTTGGGCATCATTAAACAACACTTTATACCAATTTAGTGTAAATCCTTCCCAGTGGATATTTAGTTTCTGGCTATTGAAAGAAAATATGATCAAAATCAAGATGGGTGCATAGATGAATCCATATACCAGGATTGAATAAATACGCAGCCAGAGGGCGGGTTTTTTCTCGCTCATACCAGTAGTTCCTCGCCAAACCCGGCTTTACGTGTGTAATACAGGGTTAATACCATCGTCATTAACATTAATACCATCGATGCAGCCGCACCAAAAGGCCAATCACGTGCGGTTAGAAATTGGTTTCTGATTACATTGCCGATTAGGATCGTCTTGGCACCTCCCAGGATATCTGGTACAACAAACATCCCCATAGAAGGGATAAATGTCAGGATCGTACCGGCAATCATCCCAGGCACACTAAGCGGTAAAGTGACTCTTAGAAACGCCTTCCAGGGTGGCGCACCAAGGTCTGCAGCGGCTTCCAGTAAGGAATTCTCGACCTTCTCTAGCGAGGTGTACAACGGTAGCACCATAAATGGTAGAAATTCGTACACCATTCCAATCATTACTGCCGTGGGTGTGTATAAGATGTTCAGGGATGTTTGAGTAAGATGGAGCCACTGCATCAGTGAATCCAGTAACCCACCCGATCGCAGTATCGTCATCCAGGCGTAGATTCGGATGATGAAGTTGGTCCAGAATGGAAGCAGAATCAAGAAAAGTAACAATGACCTTTGCCTGGCTGGAGCTCGGGCTATAAAATATGCCAAAGGATAACCTACCAATAGGCAAATTACTGTCGTGCCAAATCCGACTAAGAGCGAAAAGAGGAGTACTTTTGCATAAAGAGGATCAAGAAGCCTGGCATAGTTCGAAAAATTGAGCTTAAACTCAACCTGTCCATACGTCCCCCGGGATAAAAAGCTTAACCCGGTGACAAGGATAAGCGGGAGGACAATTAGAATAAACAAATATATATTTGTCGGCGAGATCAGGAAAAACCCCTGTGCTCTAGGATTTTCCCGGATTGTCCGGATAATTGAAAATTTTCTCTTGGGTTTTTCACTAACCTGCTCAGAGATCATAAAGTATCCTCCGGCAGAATAAGCGTATTCTCATATGGGACAAGTACCCACACCGAATCACCAGCAGAATAATATGCTTCAGGGTCCAAGGTGGAGATCGCGTTTTGCTCCCAGACTTTCATCCGCACACCTGTGCTTAATTCTAATACAACACGGGTATCTGAGCCTATATAAGCAGTAGTAGTCACCCGACCTTTTAGTTTATTCTCGAGTACTGCCAGGTTAACCACACCGGTGCCATCGTCATCTACAAGATGGACTTTTTCAGGCCTGATTGCGACAGCGACGGCTTGACCGATCGTAAGGTCTCCAATACCAATTCCATTGATCTCCTGTTCCGGAGCGTTTAGGGTAACCACAATGCGTTCTTTTTCGATCGCTTTTACCGTACCGGATAAGAAATTCGTCTCACCGATAAAATCAGCAACAAACTTGCAATTCGGTCGCTCGTAGATACCTACCGATGTTCCAATCTGTAGCGCCTTTCCTCGGCTCATTACGGCGATCCTATTGGACATCGTTAATGCTTCTTCCTGATCGTGGGTAACATATATAAATGTAATCCCCACCTGTTCTTGTAATGCTTTTAATTCCAATTGCATTTCTTTACGTAATTTTAGATCCAACGCACCGAGCGGTTCATCAAGCAGCAGGACTTCTGGTCTCTTGACTAAAGCGCGTGCAAGTGCAATACGCTGCTGCTGACCTCCTGACAGTTGTTTCGGTTTTCGTTTTCCCATCGTCGGTAGCTTGACCATTTCAAGCGCTTCGTTCACTCGTCGAGTTATCTCGTCCTGGGGGACTTTCTCCATTTCCAGTCCGAAGGCGACATTTTCAAATACCGTCATGTGTTGAAATAATGCATAATTTTGGAAAACCGTGTTCACTGGACGCTGATACGGTGGTTTACGGCCCATCTTCTGTCCATCAATTAATACTTCACCGCTTGTGGGCCATTCGAAACCTGCCATCATCCTTAATGAAGTCGTCTTTCCACATCCTGATGGACCCAAAAAAGAGAAGAATTCACCATGCCCTATTTGAATGGATACATGGTCGACGGCATTAACCTGCCCTCCCTCGGGTGTGGGAAATATTTTAACAACATCCTTAAATTCAACTGCGAAATCGCTTTTCATAAGTTTTTATTGATTTCTTTGAGTACATCCTCAAGCCGGTCTAAAACAGAATCTAATTGTTCATACGTGATTACCAGCGGTGGCTCGATGCGGATGGTTTGCGCGCTGGTAAGGGTTCCTGCTACTAACACACCTCGCTTAAATAGACCTGCCGCAACTTGATATCCTACGTCAGGATTATGGAAATGCTGACCGATCAGTAATCCCTTCCCTGTGACGCTGTGGTAGATCTGAGGATAATGGTCGGCAAGCTCTTTGAGCTTGGATATGATGTACTCACCCTTTGCAGCGGCTTGTTCCCACAGCTTATCTCTCAATGTAACCTTGATGGCGGCAATAGCTGCACTGCATGCCAGTGCTCCACCACCAGTAGTAGTGGTGTGGATAAATGGGTTTGGGAACATCATACACTGCCAAATTTCTTCAGTCGAGCAGAACGCGCTGACCGGCATTACCCCGCCGCCCAATGACTTGGCCAGGGTAATAATGTCTGGCACCACACCCCAATGATCCACTCCCCACAGTTTTCCCGTCCTACCGAATCCCGTCTGCACTTCATCGGCAATCAATAGAACGCCATATGCCTTGGTTAATTCTCTGATCCTGGGCCAAAAGTCATCCGGTGGAACAATTGCTCCAGCCTCGCCTTGAATAGGTTCCATTAAAACCGCTGCAATTTCCACCCCAACATTTTTGGCAATTTCTAGCTGCTGCTCAACCGCATTGGCATCTCCAAAAGGGACGTGATATACCGGACCGCCGTATAAGATTCCCACGGGAGTGCGATAATCAGATTTTCCCATCATGCTTAGCGATCCCATTGTCTTACCATGGAAAGCTTTCAAAGCGGCAATAAAACCATTTTTATGCGTGTACATTTTTGCCAGCTTAATTGCTCCTTCAATAGCTTCAGTCCCGCTGGCAGCAAAAAAGCTATACTTGATCTCACCCGGGAGTATCATCGCTAACAACCGGGCTAGCACACCTCTTAGCGGGTCGATCAGCTCCTGGCTTGGCATAGGAGACCGCCTTAATTGTGCCTGGACATTATCGATGACTTCGGGATGACCCCAACCTAGATCCATCATCCCATAGCCGCCCAGGCAGTCTATATACTGTCGTCCTAAAACGTCTTTAAATATTGCACCTGACCCTGTCCATTCTACTGAAGCCCAGTCACCCGCCTCTGTGATGGATTTACGATAGTCTAACCAACCACGGTTGAAATGCTCGGCAAAGTTATATTTCGATTCTTCGATGATTGCTTTCGCTTCATCGGGAGTGACTTCGGATTTATGGATTATATCAATCCAGCGTTGGGCGAATGCAATTGCCTCATCCTGCGATTTGCTCATGGTTAAATCCTTTACAAGATTTATTATTCCCAATCGGACACTTCTTTATACCAAATCTTGCTGGTGCCAGTTTTTGCGCGGCTTCTCCATTTACCCGATTTGGGTTCGTTTTCAATAATCTTTATAAGTGCTTCAGCTTTTTCGTTTATCACGATGCGATTTTGATCAGAAAGCGCCGCCACACCGAGCACGGCAGCCTGAATTTTGTTTAGGTTCATGATCGAGGTGTAATAGAACCCCCAATCATCCGCCATCAATTTTGCCAGGTATTTGAGATTTACTTTGTTGGCCTCTCCATCACCCATTTGGCCGGCTAAAATCAGCAGCATGGCGTCCTTCAGATCTTTGTCGTTGATTTTAACAATTTGTAATTTCTGCAGCAGCAGGTCAGTTAGGGAGACACAGTAAGAATTTAACTCAAGGCGACCCTGGTAATTTATCAGATGGTTGTAATCCAATTTGTCGAAGAACACATCGATCATGGGTATCCGGCTTCCGAAATAGATGTGCCGGGTACCACCGCTCATCATTGCAGCCCTTTTTTCCAGCTCGTACCCTTGTTTTTCGAAGAAAGGTACGATCTTCCCGCGTTGTTTTCCATAGGAAGCATAATCAATATCTGTAAAAACCCGCTCGCCCAGTCGTTCCATGCTGCGGTATAAATCAACATATTCAGGAAAATAAAAATGCAGTGCAATCGGTCCCATTACCCGCAGGATCAACCCTTGCTTTTGGGCTTCATCTATTAATCGGCGTGCCTCTATCAGGTATTCTTCAGGTTTTGGATACTCTTCTAATGGAATATCTTTAGGCAGACGAAACTTTTTTACCGGTAACATGGTCATATCTCCTATCCAGATGTGAACACATAATCCTTGACTTTTCCTTTTTCCAAAACGATAATCACCCCCTTTAATATGCCTTCAGAATACTCACTTCCGGGGTTAACAATAAGCGTACGTTTGATTTTTTGCGCACCCCGTGACTCGTGGATATGTCCATGGAGGCCAATCAGGGGTTGGAATTTTTCAATCATCTTGGTAACGGCACGGCTGCCCACGTGAATCTTTCGGTCAGCTGCCTGGACCAAATCCTTGGATAACTCCGGCGCCAAGTCTAAAGCAAATCCATATGGTGGTGCATGGAAATTAAAAATTGCATTGGATTTGTCTTTCACCAGGGCTACCAGTTCTTCAAGCATGGGTTCCAGTTCTTCGTCAGGTTTCTCACGGGGTGTGTTCCACGGAGTTGGATTTGCCCAAGAGAAGGTGACCATTTCATGGTCACCCACCATAACGTTCTTGTTATTGCAGTTGACGATGACTTTCGAGTCTTCGATGATCTTGTCGACCTCAAAATGGTCATCGTTTCCCGGAGCCATGTAGACTTTATAGCTCGTATTAGCCAATCGTTCGTCAGCCAGGGCTATCCACTCCCGGAGACGTGATATCATTAGCTCCTTGAACAAGGTATCTACTTTTATAGGGTCTTCTTTGAAGTTGCGGAATTGTTCAGGAGTTTGATGCACCCAGTAATAGCCCATCATTTCGACGGTTTTTTTAAGTTTTTCCAGCTCTTCTTGCGTACTGATGTCTTGATGGGTCCCCATCAATGTTGTTTCCCAGCCTCCACCAGATCTTTCTACCAATGGTACCAACACCTTTCCGGTCAGGTCGCCTAACAATATACCTACATCTACGTTATACACTTTTAGTGCATTTAGATATTTTCGAAAACATAAATTCGAACCATGGATATCGGTAACAAAAAATATCTTGATCGCATTTCCCATTCGCAACTCCTAAACATGCCACGGCTCCGAAGGGCGAAGGAGATCCCCTTCGCCCTTCGATATTCCTAACACTAATCAGGTGGTAGTTCTCCAAAGGTCATACTAACATCCACGCCAACTTGTTTGTTCCGTGCCTTCCAATAAAAGTACCATGCAATGCCAAGACCCCAGACAATCGCATATAGGATGAGCGATCCGATTGCTAACCCTTCTAAATCTGGCATAACGATAAAGAAATAGAAGAGGATTCCTAGATATACCAGGTTAAAAAATGCTCCAATAGTTACGACTGGAATACCAAGAATCTTCCATCCTTTGTATGGTGAAGCTTCCCAAATTTGTCGAGCTTTCCTTGAGAAGGGAAATATACCGGCAGCAATGGCAGTTATGCCAAATACGGAAACGATCTCCATTCCGGTAACCGATAATCCTTCCATTGGATTCCCTCTAAAGGCATACAACAAAATTCCGATCTCCCCGAGGACGAAACAAAGGATATGATTTTTCACGGGTGAAGCCCAGCGATAATCAATATCAGCGAACCACTTTGGCCCCATCCTATCCATGCCCCATGCGAATAAAATGCGCGGGAATGCCAGGTAGGAGAGTGCCACCCACCATAAGTTGAAGAGGATAAAAGATAGAGACATTAGAAATAGTATTATATTGTTGGTAGGTACAATTACTGCCGCTAGTCCAACAAAATGGGGTGACCATGGGAACGTATATCCTGCTAATGCTTCTCCGCTATTGTCGACCCAGGCAGTCGCAGACAGAAATTCAAATCCCACTGTCCTATACAAGACAATTCCCAACCAGGTCATAAAGAATGCTGGAACAAGAATGGCAGATAAGTTTGCCAGGATGATTGTTTTATCCGGCCGTTTGACTTCACCTGCTATAAAAGTAATGCAATATGAATAGGCAAACAGCCAGGATCCAGCAACCATCACTCCGAATGTGTCAAACCAATTCCATGTGGTGGGTAATACATTCCCTGCGCTTTCGATTGTTGTTCGCGCTGTACTTAGGAATGACTGATAATCGAGTGAGCCATACTGCACGGCTAAACTATTCCAGGATTGTATAAAAGTCTCATGGGAGGTAAATGTAAATACTAACAAGATGATCGTACATCCAAGGATGCCGAGGATCATGATAACTTTCTGAACACTCGCAAAAACCTTCATACCGAAAACCACGAATAATAATGCAATCACGCTGACAATGCTAGAGATCAAAAAGACTGCAGTTGGTGTTTGAATTGCTGTAGCTGCACTATCAAACCCCAAGAATTGAAACATCATGGTCAAGCCCGGATCAATTGTCCATGGCGCTAAGACATAAATCCACATGATCCAGACGAAAGCATTACCGAAGGATTCTGCGATACCAATCAAGGGGTGAATTATTCGTGAGTTATAAATATACTCACCACCGGATCGGGGCATTGAGCCTCCCAAGATACCCCACACAAGCGAAAACCCTATCCCGCATAGTACAGCGGAGATTAGTGTAGCTAGGATTAAATTTCCACCGGTATAAACCCCCAAACCCAGGCTTATCATCACCCACATGCTTGGCGTTAGACCTTGGTTCATAAAACCGACACCAAACGCATCTAAGAAAGACAGTCCGCGCACGAGTCCACTCGCTTTTCGTGCAAAAGCCATCTGTTCTGGCATTTTACATCCTCCTGCAGTTATTTATTTAGATTCAGGTTTTTTCAATTTCATAATCTGGAGCCAAAAAAACAACCACCCGAAACCTTATACCTCCTCCTTTCCCTAAAACTTTCTAGACCATTCCTTTGGCCAACGTTCAATCACAACCTTGGTCTGAGTGAAGAATTCGATGGCATGTTTCCCCTGTCCATGCAGATCGCCATAGAAGCTATCTTTCCAACCACTGAAGGGAAAGAATGCCATCGGAGCTGCAATACCAATATTAATGCCAATATTTCCGGCATCAGCTTCATATCTAAATTTTCGCGCCGCTGCCCCATCCCGTGTAAATATGGAACCTGCATTCCCAAAGGCGCTATCATTGACAATTTTGATTGCTTCTTCTACCGTGTTGCAATGCATGATCCCCAGTACAGGACCGAATATCTCAGTTGAGTGAATAGTGCCACCAATGGGGATGTCAGTCATAATGGTCGGTCGAATAAAATAACCCTTCTCGTATCCGGGGATCACCGCTTTTCGCCCATCGATTACCATCTCTGCACCTTCGTCCAGACCTTGCTGGATCAATCCTTCGATACGCACTTTGTCATTCGGGGTGATGACCGGACCCATCTGAACATCAGGGTTGAGTCCGAAACCGGTCACACGCCTGGAGGCAGCGTCCGCAAACGCGGGAATGAATGTCTTATCGGCTTCGCCAATCATGATGGCAATGGTTGCTGCAAGGCAGCGTTGTCCACTACAACCAAATGCACTGTCCATCATGATGTTCGTCGTTGTGTCTACATCAGCATCCGGCAAGATAAGGACGGGGCATTTTGCACCGCCGCCAGCAGAAACACGCTTGCCATGGGCTGCTCCCCGACTAAATACATGCAACGCCACAGGGGTGGAGCCGATAAACCCAATGGCTTTGATCAAAGGGTGATCCAGGATACCATTCACGATATCAGAACCGCCGTGTACCAGGTTGACCACACCTGCCGGGAAACCTGCCTGTTCCATAAGCTGGAACAGCTTTACCATTGTGATTGGTACCCGGCTTGAAGGCTTTACAATGACGGTATTCCCAGTTGCAACGGCATAAGGCAGGTACCAAAAGGCGATCATAGCTGGAAAGTTGAAAGGAGAGATAAGCCCGACCACACCGAGCGGTTGCCGGATCATCAGCTCATCGATTCCCGGGGCAATATCTTCAACAATATCGCCCATTCCCAGGGAAGGTGTTCCGCATGCCACTTCTACATTCTCAATCGCCCGGCGCATCTCACCCCGCGATTCGTCCAGTGTTTTGCCATGCTCAAGGGTGATACTGCGCGCAAGATCTTCAAAACTCGCTTCGAGTAAAGTCTTCAGCTTGAAGAAGTACTGGATTCTTGTCGTAACAGGTACTCTTCGCCAAGACTCAAATACCTTATGAGCATTTTGTACTGCAACCTCCAACTCCGAAAGTGTTGACACGGGCACTTTTGCCAGTATTTCATCCGTCGCTGGATTTGTCACCGATCTAAAATTCTCGCTCGCAGAACTGATCCATACTCCATTAATGTAGTTCTGTAATACGGTTTCCTTCATCAATCAATCTCCTCGATTTAGTGTTATTAGCATTAGTAGAGTAGAATTATTGTTCATTCTGCTAGTTGATCAATTCTATCCAACGCCTTTTCAATGATATATAATCCTTCATCCACTTGGGATTCATTGATACATAATGGTGGAACCACAAACATGACATTATGAAAAATAAATGTAAATAAGCCGTTATCTTTCAAGTATTTCCCTGTTTCGGTCAGTGGATCGATCGGCTGTTTAGTCTTTTTATCCTTAACAATTTCTATCGCGGTGAATAAGCCAATGTATCGAACATCTCCGACACTGGGATGTTTGGTTTTAATATCTTCCAACCTGGTCCCCAAGTACCTGCCAACTTTTATGGCATTTTGCAGTAAGTCATCCTCTGTATACACGTCGATTGTGGCGATTCCTGCAGCACATGCCAGTGGATGACCGCTATAGGTTAATCCGCAATACAACATCTTGTCGTCAAAGTACTCTCCGATCGGTTCAGATACAATGACTGCACCCAAGGGCACATACCCTGAAGTGATCCCCTTTGCAGTGGTGATCATATCGGGTACCACATTCCAGTTATCAACTGCGAACCATTTTCCAGTCCGACCCCACCCACTCATCACCTCATCTGAAACCAATAGGATTCCATATTTATTGCATATTTCTCGAACGCGCGGCCAATAATCATCAGGCGGAACGATCAAACCATTTGAGCCTGTTACGCCTTCCATAAAAATGGCTGCAATCAGGTCAGGACCTTCATAATTTATCACTTCTTCAACATGGGAAATACACTCACGGTGGCAGGTTTCAATCGTCCAGCCGAAAGGGCAGCGGTAGCAGAAAGGGTCCAGGAAATGAATAACACCGGGTAAAGCTGGTTCCACAGGTAGTCGCCGATAATCACCTGTGAGAGCGATAGCCCCGTGCGTTGCACCATGGTAAGAGCGATACCGGGCCATGATCTTTCTGCGCCCGGTGTAGAATCGCGCAATTTTTATCGCGTTTTCATTCGCTTCTGCTCCGCCCAGGCAAAAAAAAGTTTTTTTTAAATTTCCCGGTGCAACTTCAGCGATTTTTTGACCCAACAACCCACGTGGTTCGGTTGCCATTCCGGGATGTGCATAGCAAAGCTGGGCCGCCTGGTCTTGTATAGCTTTTATCACTTTTGGGTGCTGGTGACCAATGTTCATATTCATCAACTGGGATGAAAAATCAATGTAACGCTTGTCATCCGCATCCCAGAAATAAACACCCTTAGCACGGGAAATTGGTATTGGATTGGTCGTCGCTTGAACTGACCAGGAGAAAAGCGAGTATTCTTTATTAAGTTTTATTATTTGCTGGGAAGTAAGTTTGGGCTCGGTTTTTTCCATTAGATGATCCGTCAAACTCCTGTCACAGAATCCACGAATATATATCGATAGTCGGTTATCTGATTACGTTCTTTACCGCGTCGGACATAATATTAATTGTTTCATCAATATCGTCATCACAATGGGAATAACACAGAAACCACGGTTCCCGAGGGTCGTGATCAGGCATCACCCCTCGATCAATTGCATAGTCAACCAGGCGTAAATAGTAATCCCTCTCGGTTTCCTGCCAGTCGCGTTGGTTGATGACTTTCTCGGTACCGATCGAAAATGCCAGCATGGCAGGGTAACCATGAACGGAAGCCGGAATACCCGCCTGGGTAAAAATATCTTTTAAACCTTGCATTAATATTTTTCCGCGTTTCTCGATTTCTTCCAAGATGGGCTTTTCTTTAATCAGTTTGAGCGTGGCGTAGGCAGCAGCCACACCGGGTTTATTATTATTATAGGTCCCACCTTGGGCCACCCCCTTTCCAATCACGCTCATGATCTCCTTCTTGCCTCCAAATGCAGCTATCGGGAAGCCATTTCCGAGTGCTTTTGCATAGGTAGCCATATCCGGGATCAGATTATAGTATTCCTGTGCTCCTCCCCGAGCGATACGAAAGCCAGTTTTCACTTCATCGAGTATGAAAACGATTCCATATTCAGAGCATTTATTCCGGATAAATTCCAGGAAACCAGGTAGCGGTTCAATCGAGGCACAATTACCCATACAGGGCTCGGCAATAATTGCTGCCACGTCATAGCCGACTCTTCGAAGGATTTTGTCCAGGACTTCGAAGTTATTGAAAGGAGCGGTGATGATTAGGTCGTTTAGCGTTTTTGGAATTCCTGATGATGAAGGAATCGGTATAGGGTTATTGATGTTCCCGTACGCCTCAGCAGGTGCGTAGGTTGAAAATAACGTGTAGTCTTGAAACCCGTGATACATCCCTTCAAACTTGATAATTTTTTCCCTGCCTGTGTATGCTCTGGCAATTCTCAAAGCATGCATCGTAGCTTCGGTCCCTGAGCATGCAAGTCTGACCATTTCAACACACGGGCACATCTTGATCATCATTTCAGCCACTTCAAGCTCAAGCTCGCTAGTCATAGCACAGAGCACAGCTTGATCGATCTCAGCATGAACCTTATCATTTACCTCTTCATAAGAATGCCCCAAAATGATCGGTCCAAAAGCCAGCCTGTAATCGATATATCGATTACCATCCACATCCCACAAATACGCACCCTTCGCCTTGGCCAGATATGGAGTTATTCCATCGCCCCAATACCTAAAATTAGAATTTACTCCCAGCGGAATCGATTTCATTGCCCTGGTTTGCATAACCTGGCTATTTGGTCTAGTACCTTCCATTAATCTTCTCCTTCGTGGAATAATTCGGCTTGCCATTGCCCGATATACAGGCTGCCTTCGGCACCCGCCATTGATACACATCTTTCAGCACTAATGGTACTATTGATGTTGTTGTCTTGCGTACCCCGGGGATTTTACCAATTACATCGGTCACAAATTGATAAACTTCATTCGTATCATGTCCGACTACTTGAATGCTTATATCGTTTTCACCGATTGAACATGCAACATAGCTCACACAATCGTATTCTGCAGCTTTTTTAGCTACATCAAGTATTGAATTGGATTCTACTTCAAGGAAAACATCAGCTGTAACAATAAATCCTAATGATTTTGGATTGTTGATTGCGCTAATTTGGATATACCCCTCGTTTATTATGCGCTCAATCCGATATCGAATGACCCTTTCAGAGATGCCTCCAATGCGCCTCGCCACCTCGGACGCGGGCATACGACCATCCTCCATCAATAAATCTATTATCTTTATATCAATATTGTCTATTTCGTACATATTAGGAGACTATTACTTCCGTTTCCAACAATTATTATACTTTTGATGTATAAAATGTCAAGTAAAATCGTACCAATTCCTTTGTCAATCACGTCCTGCTGTTCTTATTAGACTTTTCATAAAACTATCGCATATGTGCTTATGGTATAATATTTCTCAATGGACACCGGGACTGAAGAGCTTCAGAAAGTTGTAACTGAAAAGGATTTAACTCCAGAAGAGCTACGCAAACAGCGCCTAACGATCGTAGGTATTGTTGTAGCATCTGTGATCATCCTCGGTTTACTGATCACAGGCTTTATATTCCTGATCAATCCTGCACTCACATCTTACGAAACGGTAGCCCGTCTGCGAGATATTGCCATAATATTAATGGCAATTGAATCTTTATTTATCGGTTTAGCATTGATCATATTGATCATCCAAATCGCCCGGTTGACCAATTTAATTGAAACTGAGGTCAAACCGATCCTGGATTCAACGAATGAGACAGTTAGCAATTTACGCGGCACCACTAAATTCTTAAGTGATAACCTTGTCGAACCCGTTATAAAACTAAACGAGTTCATGGCAGTTTTACAACGGTTATTAGTGATCTTGAAAATGACAGGGAAAAAATAAAGGACCTTTGAAAGGAGAAAACAACTATGTCTGATCGAGATGGTGATTTCGGTGCATTCCTGGCTGGTTTTATTATCGGCGGAATGGTAGGTTCAATCATTGCTCTTCTTCTCGCACCTCAATCTGGCGAAGAAACCAGAACGATAATTCGAGATCGAAGCATCGAGTTAAAAGACAAAGCTGTCGAAAAAGCTGAAGCTGCAAGGATCAAAGCTGAAGCGGCAGCGGCTGATGCCAGAGCCAGAGCAGACGAGTTTATGAAAAAAGGCGAGGAAGCATATCAATCTTATCGCTCCAAGGGTGATGCCACAGTTCCCCCAAAAGCAGGTTCAGACGAAATTCCTGAAGTGACTGTAGAAGGTTAATATTTGCTATCTGAAACCTAACGGAACCCGACATTATTCCTGGGTTCCGTTATTTTTATTTAATAAGACGGGTTATAGCTCACTGATGATTTGAGGAATTGCATTTAAAACGTCGCTGGCAATAACTGAAGTAGTGCCACCTAAATTTTTTGCAGCCAACACTCCGGCAGTGGCATGGATCCAGGCACCTGCGCACGCAGCCTTAAATGGTTCTACTCCTTGTGCGCGTAATCCTACAATCAAACCTGCTAATACATCCCCCGTCCCAGCACTGGCTAAAGCAGCTGTGGCAATCGGAACAACCGCAACCTGTCCATTAGGAGCTGCTATTACAGTAAAAGCCCCTTTCAAGACAACAATATGTCCCCATTTTTTGGAATATTCCTGTGCAATCTCCAAGCGGTTCGCCTGGATTTCTTCTGTGGGTAATTTAGTTAAAACAGACATTTCTCCTGGATGAGGAGTTAAGATTGCCGTGGTTGAAAATAAATCAGCCCAGTCTTGAATCTTGGACATCAGTTTTAATCCATCCGCATCCACAATCATCGGCTTTTTTAATATTCCCTCCACGTTTTCAATCAGTTTACTTTGTATGAAACCCATCTTTACCGGTTTTCTGGTATTGGCTTCTGAGAATAATTTTATGACAAATTCTTTGGTGATATCTTCAAGTCCAAAACCTGGTCCGATCAGTATGGCTGTCGCTCTAGAGACATTTAGCTGGACCACACGTACTGCGTCGGGTGAAATCGCACCCAACTCATGGGGTAATAATACCCAAGTTGCTTCCGGTAGATGGCCAGATAAAGCTTCATGCAAAGGGGCTGGCACTGCCATGGTTACCAGTCCGGCGCCCGACCGATAAGCTGCCAAACCTGATAAATACGCTGCACCAGTATAATTAACTGATCCTGCAATGATCAAAGCTGTACCAAAAATTCCCTTATGAGCGTCAATGGGTCTTTCGGGGAGATACTTTCGAATAATTTGTTTAGTTAGAATTATTTTTTGATTATCAACATATGATATTAGATTATCAATCGGTCCAATGCTGGAAACAAAAATTTCTCCTGCTAATTTTGCGGCAGGGAAACGGATCAGGCCAGTTTTATAACCAGCCATGGAAACTGTAATTTCAGAAGGAATTACTTCATCAGCAGCAGCCCCAGTCTCGCAATCCACCCCCGAGGGACAATCCACAGCCACAACATGAATTTTGTCTGCTTGGCGCTCAATATGTTTCTTAACAAATGCTAAAACATTCGCAATTTCTGTTTTTAAAGGTAATTTAATCCCTGTGCCAAAAACAGCGTCAATTAATACCTGGCAAGTTTGTAATAATTCTGTCAATCGAATAAATTGATCGTCCTCTTCGATTCTGACAACTTTACCCCCATTTTCTACAAATTCCTTGACCAACCGGTCGTCCTCGGATCTATTTTTTACAATATAAGCGTATGTTTCCCAATTTGCTAATGTTAAGTGTGATAAAGCGACCAGGGCATCTCCACCGTTATTTCCTGATCCTACAAGTGCAAAAATAACTTTGGTATTAATATGACTATACGCACTTATTATTTCTTCTGCTAAACCTCTTCCTGCATTTTCCATCATCATTTCGTAGGTCAGCCCCGAATCATTGGCCTCTATCTCCAAAGCCTGCATCTCTCTTACCGAAAAGAGCTTTACCATAGATCCTCCACCAACCATTCCAATCCTAACCCAACCAGTTTATCTTTTGCAGGAAATCCTGTTTTCGAATCCCATCCACGAGCTTGGTAATAGGCTTCCAACATGTGCTGTATATCAGGTATGTATCCATCTGATCCGACAGGGTGATCTGAATACGGCATCGAAAACGCTTTTGGCAGCTTATCGTTCTGACGTGTGAGCCCCAAACGGTTATTGATGGCACGTTTAAGATTCCAGGCGCGTTCACCTGCTCTCATCAGGTCTGCTACCTGCCATTCCAATCCACATACACTATTGACCAATTCCACTACAGTATCTGCCGGTACATTCGCAAAAATACATAGAACAAGGGCGTTTGCGACCGTCCGCCAATCCTGGTGGAGGGCAACATTATTTGCTTTTTCAGCCCCACCTTGCCGGTCATAAGCTTCCATACCAAGTTTGGTTAAGACCTGCCCCATGTCGATTAAAAAATAATCCGATTGGTTATGACAGGCCCCCCGAGGTGAAGTCGCGTATACCATTCCCATCCCACTTGAGCCACGCGGATCGTGATAAGCCACTTCCAGCCCATTTACTTGTACAGCTTCATCCTCATGACCGAAATGCCTGGCCAACTCTCTCGATCCTTTTGCAGTCCATTCTCCCAAACCTTCCCGGTGTGCTGTTAAATTGATAAGGGATTCTATGCTCTCAGGATCGCTCCACGCTAAAGATAGGTTACCAGCTTCCTTTCGAGAAATAACTCCCAGTTGATTAAGCTTGAATACCAACCCGATTATATTGCTCATGCTGATGGTATCCATCCCATACCGGTCACACAGTTCGCCCAGTCTTGTGATTCCTACTGGGTCGTTATACCCCAAATTGGGGCCAAATCCAGCTAAAGTTTCGTACTCAGGACCTTTCCTTTTTTCCCCATCTGCAAGTTTAACCACCCTGCCGCAGGCAATTACGCAGGCATGGCAGGCGCTTGTACCGACGAGGATACTTTCAGCGATACATGCACCTGAGATGTTAGTCGCAGTTTCGTCTATCCCGTTCTGAAAATAGCGTTTAGGCATATCTGCCAGATAATCCCAGAATTCTGCCGCACCGGCAGAACCCAATTCATGCATAACAGCTGTATATACATCCGCTTTAAGCTCGCGATTTGCATTTGACCTGGCTAATGCAAAACGTTCCGGATCATCTACAGGTATCTTTCCAGATCCTTTTACAGCTATCGCTTTCAGATTTTTTGAACCCATCACCGCGCCCATACCCGTCCTTCCTGCCATCCTACCGTGGTCTGTGAGTATGCAGGCAAAAGGGATCATTGATTCACCGGCAGGGCCGATCACTGCCACCCTTGGAGTCTTAACATCTAATTCTGTTTTTACCGTAGCTTGCGTCTTATAAGTATCCATCCCCCAAATATGCCCAGCAGGACGGATATCAGCACGCCCATCGATAATCGAGATGTAAACCGGTGTTTCTGCCTTCCCCGTTATCCATAATCCGTAATATCCAGCCATTCGCAACTCAGGTCCCCAAAAACCGCCACAATTGGCTTCTCCCCACAAACTAGTAGCTGGAGACTTCGCACAAACCACGAACCGCCCTACGGCTGGTCCTGAAGTACCAGTCAGCGGACCGTTGAGAAATAATAACGAGGCTTGTATAGAAAGCGGGTCCAGGCTTGGAATTAATTCTTCATACAATATGCGTGCGCCTAAGGAGGCGCCCCCAAGATACTCAACTTCCCATGCTCTAGGGACGATATATTCTTCAATCGAATTGGTAGATAAATTAATGCGGAGAATTGGTTGCACGGTCGCTCCTATCCAATTTTAATGATTAAGTCGCAATTTAGTTTAACACAAAATTGTTGAATAAGACTAGACCTTCCAGAAAGTACCTGGAAGGTCTATGAGAGAGCAAATTCTTAAATCTTAATATACTATTAAAGACTTAAGAGTCTGAATTATACCTTTGTAAATTTTTAAATTTGCTTTTGATATACACGGTGATTCTTATATGCTTTTCCACCAATATTTTCCAGGTCTTTGCGCATCTGGACCGCAGTTTCAGCTACTTGGGTTAAATCTGCGTGCTCAAATGTATAGTCATGCAAGGATTTTTCCATTTCAACGTAAAGCAGTGCGTTACCACCCACGCCCTGATATTCAGGCAGGACACCAGCACCATTTAAGGATATCCATTTCGTGCGCTTCATCTCTAATAGGATTTGGATTAATCCGAATGGGAGCAGTTTACCTTTCGCACGTTGCATCGCCGAGGATAAATCGGGAAAACCGAACAGGAAACCAATCGCGTCATCGTTATGGGTGATAATCTTGATCAATCGTGGATCAGCGATGGTGAGAATATTTTCCAGGAGAAATTGAATTTCTCGTTCAGTTAAGGGATAGTATTCCCAATTGTTAACAAATGATTCATTGTATAGCTTCCCAATTTTATTCGCCCATGCACGTAAGTCTTTTTTGGTTTCAAAAGTATGAACCCCCATATTATTACGAGTTTTCACTCTTTCCACAATTTTATATACCCTATCAGGGAGGTGAAAAGATTGTCTGCTCATATAGCATGAAACGAAATCAACTTCCTTGGTAAAACCTATGTTCTCAACAAGCGTAACATAATACGGGTAGTTGTAATTCATCATAGACATGATCTGCCGGTGATCGTAACCATCGACAAGAATCCCATATCCATCAAGCGCTCCAAATCCCTTGGGACCTACGATGCGATCAAGTCCCTTCGCTTTTGCCCATTCAAACGCCCTTTCAAACAAGGCATTTGCTGCCTCTTGGTCATCCTCACATTCGAAAAGATAGAATTGGGCTTGTTTGGTCTTATGGTATTCATTAAACCGCTTGTTTTCCAGCGCAGCGATTCGTCCGACATCACGACCATCCTTGGTGGCGATAAAAAAATCTGCATCGCTGTGCTCAAAAAATGGATGCTTTTTTCGATTCAATTGGGTTTCGACATCCATTAATATCGGAGGCACCCATTGTGGATGGTTTTGATATAACCTGTATGGAATACGTACAAATCTTCTAACTAACGCCTTATCATTAGTATCAATTTTTTCAGCAATTAACATTGTCTCCTCCAGCGAGAATTTGATCGATCATTCACTTTTGAAAGATTTTACTATTGATATTATCCAATCTTACAACCTCTTGGGAACTAAATTTCCAGCCCAAGGCTCCAGCATTATCCTGAGCCTGTTGCAGGTTCCTTGCACCAGGTATTGGTATGCACCTTTACAAATCAACCAATTTAAAGCTACTTTTGCTGGCGTCGTACCTCCGTGAGCTTCACCATTTTCACGCAGGGCTGCTAAGATCGGTTCGATCTTAACCAAATTAGTTTTATTATATCTCCAGGACAGATTTCCTGGGGTTGATTTTCTATAGTGAATTTTCCGGTCAGAGGACCCTTCTCCAAGGGGGAATTAGCAATGAGGGTCACTTCCAAAATTTTACACCGATCAGCTAAACTACTCCCTTCCGGTTGGCGATCGAGAAGAATGTACTTCACTTGGTTTGATGCCAGAGGTATCGCATATCTTGATAAAGCATCCTATGCGTTGCGTCTAAGATACTGTGTAGTTCAACACGCCAACTGACCTGAGCAATCCATTTTCTACAGCATCCGCCATTGTTTCTATCCAGGACTGTACCGTCACAGGTGAAATGGGCAATAGAATCTGGTACAAATCCACAGGCTTTACGTCCAATTGGTTTAAGCTGCTAAAAGTGCAGGCCTGAGGTCACCGTTTGACAATCTCCACGGAAATAGCATAAACTTGGCAGCAATAACCACGTCCCTCGAAACTTCTTTTACGTAGCGACCCATAAACTGACCGGACTTACCATTACCCTACACTTCTGCGGTATCATAAAAATTAATACCGGACTCAAAACTGGCTTGAACGGCTCCCCTTATTTGTCCAACGAAATTGTCACCTGGTTCATCTGTATATTCTATATCACCTCACTGCATCGTCCTCAAACCCATCTTGGATATAAAAATTACGTTCTTACCAAGTTGAATCATTGTATCCATATAATTGTTTTCACACCATCCCAATTTTTCCATGCAAATCTTACACTTTAACTATATAAATGCCCATAAAAACCGCAGTGGATTACTTGGAGATTGATTATATCGCTTAGAATTTGGTATACTTGCAGTAATTTAAATTTAATATTTTCTTAATCTACCAAATATGACAGACCACTCAGAATTCCTCCCATTCCATGCCATAAATGAATACATGCGCCCGGATTTCAGGTTGAAAGTAATCCGTGAAACATTGAGTGCCCAGGCTACACTCGATGAGCATCTCTCGCACGAGCTAAACCAACAAATCAAAAAATATGTTAACGTGCCTGGTTTTCGGAGCAGCGATAAAGCCCCCGCACTGGTAAAGGTATTACCTACGTCAAAAGCTTTTGAGAAAAATCCAGACCTGGTTGCAGTTGTCCTAACTTGTTGGTCAGAAATTCAATCCACCTTGCGAGACCAAGTTTACTTGTTGTTAAAAGAACGCAAGTGGCTAATATTTCCTGAAAACGAAGCTGTTGTTCCGACTGCATCAATTACCGAAGCGATTAAAGAATGGCCAGTCTTCCCAATTACCATGGATCGAACAAAACTCCCGGGGTTTTATATTCACTGGCCAAAAGGTGAAGATTTTGAGATTTTATACAAATCATTCTCTGAACTATACACTGACTCCGATGCCAGCATCGATAAAGTCAGTTTGATGGTTGTGTGGCTGACTATGCGATTGCCATATCAGGTAGATTCTGACGTTGAGAAACCAGATCAAGGGCAATTATCCGCTCCCGAATCGTAAAAAACTGCTCAAATTCCTTATATAGGCGAAATTCATCGTGGAAGAGCTCTCAATCACAAGTAAGACTAAACACTTTTATTTTAATTGGTTACCAGATATCTTGTTCCGACCTCGTCTGGCTTTCCAACGCATTTCAGCCACTAATACAGCAATTTGGATTACCCCGCTGATCGTGTTATCTTGCCTGGTGATATTTAATACATTGGTATCCGGTAGGATAAAATATCAAGCTCTGCAATTGGGGGAATTTACCTACCCGCCAGATTACCAATACTACACCCCCGAACAACAAGCCCAATACTCGCAAGCTATCCAATCCACACAAGGTCCGGTGTTCTTGTATATCTTACCGGCAATTTCCTCATTATTGGGGGTCTGGATTGCCTGGCTTATCCTTGGTGGTATATTGCAGCTGATAACGACATTATTAGGAGGTAGAGGCAACACGCAAATGTCTATGAATATCGTAGCCTGGGCAAGCGTGCCTATTATGGTGCGGGTCCTGATTCAAATCATATATCTGTTGGCATCGAAAAAATTAATATCCAATCCGGGACTTTCGGGCTTCAGCCCTGCAGGTGATTCAGGTCTATTATTGTATATCGGTCAAATCCTTAAAATTATTGACATATTCATCCTCTGGCAAATCATCCTGCTAATCATAGGTGTAAGACTTTCAACCTCATTAAACGTGTCAAACTCCTCGATTGGAGTAATCCTGTCTGTATTACTTATCCTTGTTTTGCAAGCAGGTCTGGCTTATTTGGTAAGCATATTAGGAAATCTATCCATAACCAGACCATTTTTCTTTTAGCATACCAACCTCTTTTTTTATAATTCATGCCTGAAAACTTAGTTGAGATATCTCAAATATATAAAGAATTCAGCATGGGGCAATCAATCGTCCATGCCTTGGATGGTGTGGATTTGGAGCTTGAGCAGAATTCATTTACAGTATTAATGGGACCATCCGGGTCGGGAAAAAGTACCTTATTGTATTTAATCGGAGGTCTCGACCGAGCCACGCGGGGAAAAATCGTGGTTAATGGCGAGGTGTTAGATAAATTTGACGAAAACGCATTGGCGGTCTACCGGCGCCAGACGGTTGGATTTATATTCCAGTCCTTCAACTTGATTTCGAACATGACGGCTCTACAGAATGTGGCTTTTCCGATGCGCTTCAATCGAACGACAAGCCGGTTTCGTAAACAAAGGGCGATCGAAGTCCTCAAGCAGGTGGGTTTGCAAGATCGCACGTTGCATCGACCAAGCGAGCTCTCTGGTGGACAGCAGCAAAGGGTAGCGATCGCTCGTGCGCTAATCAATGATCCCGAATTAATTTTGGCGGACGAGCCGACAGGAAATTTAGACACCGCGAGTGGGGTCATTATCATGCAATTGCTGTCAGACTTACATCAAAAGGGTCATTCTGTTCTCGTTGTAACCCATGATACCCGCATGAAGCAGTTCGCTACCAAGCATATGTTCCTGTTGGATGGGAAAATCGTATCTGAAGATGAGTATAATGCCGCCTCTCTCTTGAGTACTGGTAAGGAGTTTGCCTTGTGAATTTCTCTACTGGTTCTAGTTTTTTTTGAAGGGTAGATTTATTATGAAAAGAAATATATGGATAATATTTGATCTCCTTATACTTTTGTCATTAATTACTGGGGTTCTTCTTACCTCGAGCGCAAAAGCAGCAATGGTGACAATAAGAGATTTACCAAACTCGGGTTTCATCAGACAGGAGAGCAAGTTGAATTTAGCTTCATCACCTTATGCAATAACTGATATCACTGAAACCCCAACAGGCGAACCAACCTCAACTCCCGAGCCCACGACTAGCTACGAACGCCCAATGATAACGGTTGATACTTACAGTCTAGATCAGGATACTATCTCTCCGGGGGATTCATTCATCCTATTTATCACCTTCTACAACTCGGGTCAGCAGTACGCCAGGAACATCGTCGCTACGGTTTCATCTACCGATTTACTACCGCTCAAAACCGGTGGCGTCGTGGCAGTAGGAGAAATAGCCCCCGGTAATCACAGTGAACTTTCTCAACCTTTATACCTTAGCAGTACCATGTGGGCCTCGGTGACTTCGCTTAATATGCTCGTATCTTACACAAATGAGACCGGATCAGCGTACAGTGATACCTTCACAATTAGCTTGCCGGTACACCTGGTCTATTCTTCTGGAGCAACCTCAACAGCCACACCTACACAAACACCCAAGGCTTCTGTCAAACCACAGCTAGTTATCACCGGCTACACGACGGATATTAATCCGCTACAACCTGGGACTCAGTTTTATTTATCTGTAACCATCCAGAATATGGGGAATTCAACGGCCAAAAATGTCACGATGATTGTTGGAGGCGGTAGCATTACATCCAGCGGAGAAACTGGCACCCAACAACCAGGGGGAGTATCAGGAGGAAGTGGAGAGTTCTCTAATTTTGCCCCGATTGGCTCTTCCAATGTCCAGTCATTGGGGGATTTTTCTCCGGGCTTCAGCTTCACTGCTTCCCAAACTCTAATTGTAAATGTCAATACAGCCCCTGGCGCATATCCCCTCAAAATATCCTTTGTTTATAGCAATGACCAGAATCAAACGTTCATTGATGACCAGGTGATAACCCTGTTGGTTTATCGTCTACCGATTGTTGATGTCAGTTTTTATCAACAAGTGTCCACGCTCATTTCCGGTCAGCCAAATATACTACCAATTCAGGTAGTCAACTTAGGCCGGAATAGTGTTGTTTTGGGGACTATGCTCGTGGATGGAACCGCGGGCCAATTCAATAATAATTCTATCCTGATTGGAAATCTCGATCCGGGTGGTTATTTTACCCTCGACGCCACTTTTATACCCGATATGCCCGGTTCGAACGATATATTTGTATCGATTGACTATACGAATGACTTCAATCAGCCAAAGGTTATTACACAAACACTGACGGTTGATGTAATTGATCAGCCAATCATTGAGCCCCCCGTTGATGGAAGTCTAAATAATGGTACAGATGTCACCATTCAAGCTTCCGAAACATTCATGCATAAGGTCTGGAGGTTTATCCTGGGATTAGTCGGTCTTGACAGTGGGTTGGGTACTACTCAGTCATCGGATACAATTCTGCCGAATGAAACGACTTCACCAGAACAACCTATCATCATCCCAGCCAAACCACCATTAAAAGGTCCATAAGCTACGCGCCCACTTAAAAAACATCAATGGGTTTTATTGATTTAATTTCACTAATTATTGACAACCTGGGTAGGAGAAAAGCCCGGGTCGCACTCACTGCAATCGGTGTCATTATCGGCACCGCAGCGGTAGTTGTTCTGGTATCATTGGCGATTGGACTACAAAAAAATGCCACACAACAACTCTATGGGATTGGAGATTTGACCCAAATCCAGGTCTACCCCAATTACGAGGCTAAAGGACCGGGATCCTATAGCGGGAAAGCTGTAGCAGTAAATGCCGCACCAGTGCAGACCTTGATCACAGATGACACAATTTCGCAGCTGGAAGCCCTTTCAGGGGTTTCTTCAGTAGTACCTCGGGATTACATCCAGGGTACTGCTGTCTTAAAATATAATCGAATGGAAACATACACAGGGATTATCGGGGTCGGCTCACCTGACCTCAGCTTTCTTGGTGTCGATCTACAAGGTGGTGAATTCACCCTGAATCCAGGTACGGCTGTGATCGGCTCACAGGTTGCGAGTACTTTTTATAACCCGCAATGGCGTCCAGGGCAGGAGACACCTACGCCTCCAGATTTATTGGGTCAAAACATCAAGCTTGATCTAATCAAATACGACCAGGAAGGCAACGAAATCCGAAAATCTGTTCCCATTAAGATCGTCGGCGTGCTTAATGAATCAAAAGGTGAATCAGATTACTCTGTCTATATGTCTTTGGGAGATGTTACTACTTATAATCAATGGATTATGGGTAGGCGGATCAACCGCAGCCGTGACGGCTATAACCAAATCGTTGTTAATGTGGAAAATGTCGACCAGGTGCTGGATATCAGTGACCAGATCACTCAATTAGGATATCAGGCATATACTCCTCAATCCTACGTGCAGGGAATAAATAGCTTTTTTCTAATCTTGCAGGTGATTTTTGGCGGTGTAGGAGCAATCGCCCTTCTCGTGGCAGCCATCGGTATTGCTAATACGATGGCGATGGCAATCTTGGAACGGACACGTGAAATCGGTTTGATGAAAGCGATTGGAGCGACCAATCGCGACGTATTGACCATATTTCTTGGAGAGGCTTCGGGGATAGGTTTCTTTGGTGGGTTGGGAGGTGTAACCTTGGGCTGGATTGCCGGCCAGGTAATCAATGTGCTTGCGTTATCATATCTAGCAAGTCAATCCGCCCAGCAAGGGGGTCCCCCACCTACCACCGCTGTATACACTCCTATCTGGTTGCCAGTCTTTGCCCTTTTTTTTGCAACTCTGATTGGTCTGCTATCCGGCCTTTATCCCGCGCTGCGCGCAGCCACGATGGTTCCGGTCACTGCCTTAAAATACGAGTAAATGACAAGAAAAATTCTTCACATCGATCTGGATGCATTCTTCTGTTCAGTTGAGGAAAATAACGACCCAACCCTGAGAGGGAAACCTTTTGCTGTGGGTGGTAGTCCTGACCAGCGGGGTGTCGTCGCCTCTTGCTCATATGCTGCCCGTATGTTCGGTGTTCATTCGGCGATGCCAATGGCACAGGCTTTAAAAATATACCCAAATTTAATCGTTGTTTCTGGTAGACATGGAGATTACGGAAAGATTTCTCGACAGGTAATGGATTATCTGGATTCACTCACCCCACTGGTCGAACAGGTATCGATCGATGAAGCATTCCTTGATCTCAGTGACCTTCCAGATAACGCTGATATGTTGGCGAAATCAATCCAACAGTATATTCTCGAGAAATTTCACCTTCCCTGCTCCATCGGTGTTGCAACAAGCAAGCTAGTTGCAAAAATCGCAACTGATTTTGGTAAAAGTTCAAATCGATCTGCATCGCCTCCCCAGGCAATTAAAGTTGTCCCTCCCGATCATGAAGCTGAATTCCTCGCTCCTTTGCCAACGCAAGCCTTATGGGGGATTGGCCCAAAAACAGCTGCCCGATTAAGCGCATTAGGTATCCGTACGATTGGTGATATTACCCAAATACCCAAGCAAGACTTGGTTAAGATCTTGGGTAAATTCGGAGAAGACCTGGAGAAACGGGCCTTAGGAATTGATAACAGTCCAATCCACACAAATCATGAAATTAAATCAGTCAGTAATGAAACCACCTTCGCCCATGACGTCGCAGAAATTGATATCCTGAATGAAACTCTACATGCTCTTTCTGAAAGCGTTGGACGCCGATTAAGGAAAAAAGACCTCAGCGGCAAAACGATTAAATTAAAACTGCGTTGGCATAATTTCACTACCATCACAAGGCAAGTAAGTTTAACTGTTCCGACCAACGATGACCATGAAATTTACGCCGGCGTAAAAAAGTTATTCAATCATACCTGGAAAAAAGGAGAAGCGGTAAGACTTCTTGGGGTTGGAGTAACCCAATTCGAGAAACCTGTTCAGCAGTTGAGCCTGTGGGAGACTCCAAATAAAAAAGATTCTAAATTATTCACTGCCGTCGATGAGGTTAGGAACCGATATGGGAAGAATTCTATTATGCGAGCTAGTGAGCTAAAAAATAAAAATGCCAAAAAACCTGATCAAAATCACAGCTAACCAACTAGCGAACGGTTTATTTAATTTTCGATAATGAATGAATACGGGGTAAAAACCTTCTATACCAATGCACAGCGTCACATCTATCCTTATTAATCATGATATTTGTCATTTGACGCAATGGACGAGTTTTAGTAATCTATACGAGTATTTTGACCAAGTAGGTACACTAACCTATCTCAGACCAACGAAGGAGAGAATAACCATGTCTATGAAAGTCACTGATGAGTGCATCTCATGTGGCGCATGTATACCTGAATGTCCGACAGAATCAATTACTGAAGGTGACACAATATATGTGATCAACGCAGATACTTGTGTTGAGTGCGAGGGTCACTTTGACTCACCTCAGTGTGTATCGGTGTGCCCGGTGGATTGCATTGTTAAAGCATAGCATCTGAGCATAATTAACATAAGAATGCCAGCGTTCGTTTGTATGGATGCCGGCATTTTCTTTTTTAATCCTTATTGCAGTAAGTCGTAAACCATTTTCGATCCTGATTCTCCCCATTATCATCGAATATATTGAATATAGTTAATCTGATATACTGATTATCAAATAACAAGGGTATCTTATGTGCGGCATTTTTGGAATAATAACGTTGGATGAGCAATTACTTGGACCAACCTTGACGGAGGCAGCGAAAAGGTTGTCATATCGTGGATATGATTCGGTTGGTTGTGCCACAATTACCAAATCGGGGTACATCGACCTGCGAAAGGATGTTGGTAAAGTTGATGAGGTGGCACCGCGTCTTAATTTCAACAACATGATTGGTAGCCGTGGCATCACCCAGCTGCGGTGGGCAACTTTTGGTTCTCCTTCTAAGGCAAATTCTCAACCTCACCTCGATTCGAAAGGGATGATGGTTGGTGCTCATAACGGTAATGTAGTAAACAACCTCGAGCTTCGCCAGGAATTTATTAATGAAGGCATGGTCGTTCGTTCTGAAAATGATGGAGAGACTTGCGTCCATGCCGTTGAACGTTATATTTCTCAGGGATGTGAGATCATCGATGCAATCCGCAAAGCCTATTACGACCTGTTGGGAGATTATTCATTTGTAATTGGCAAGATCGGCGAAGAAAAGCTTTACGCGTTCAAAAAAGGTTCTGGTTTAGTAGCAGGGATAACTGAGAATGCGACCTGTGTGTCATCTGATTTACCTTCAATATTGCCGATTACCAGGCGGGTTTTATCGATTGATGATGGCGAAATTGTAATTCTCCAACCTAACAAAATTGAGCTGCGCAGCGTGAAGGACGGTTCGTTAATTGAGCGCGATTATGAAATGATAACTGAAAGTATGGAGCTAGCCAAGAAAGGCGGCTATGCGCATTTTATGCTTAAGGAAATTCACGAGCAATCTCAAGTCGCACGCGAGCTGGTCCACATGTTGGATAATTCTCCAAATATCCATCCTATCACCCAACGGATGTCTGCTGCTAGAAACCTTTACCTGATTGGGTGCGGGACCAGCTACCATGCCTGTAACCTGGGTTCATTCTATATCGCCAATCTGGCTGGAAAGGCTGCCATCCCCGTTCTTGCCACTCAATTTTCATCCCAATATGGTCCAACATTAAGTCCTGAGGATGTTGGCATTTTTGTCAGCCAGAGTGGTGAAACCAAAGATGTTTTAAACGCCCTTTCTCTTGCTAAAAGTAAAGGTATGCAAGCCTTCGGTTTGGTAAATGTAATCGGTTCAACCCTATCAAAATCTACAGAACTATACCTGCCACTGACTTGCGGGTATGAGATCAGTGTACCAGCGACAAAAACCTATACAAACCAGGTTATCGCCTTCCTTTACATGGCATTGAGAATGGGCGGGCTCCCTACTTCGGAGGTAAGTTTATTACCCGAATTAATTGACCAGACCGTTGCCTCTACTGACGTGCAGATTATGCGGTTAGAACAGCTGTTGGACACGTGGAATGATGCTTATTGCCTGGGTTATGGATCGACGTATCCCATCGCGCTTGAAGGAGCCCTGAAGTTGAAAGAAGTGACCGATATTCATTGCGAAGGTTTATTATCAACCGAATTCAAGCACGGACCGCTGGCGGCTGTTAGAGAAGGATATCCAATCATTTTTATTGCCGGACCGGAAGATGTACCTTTAATCGTCAGTGGGATTAATGAAGTCGCCTGTCGTGGTGCCAGGACGATAGCCATCGGCGAGGAGGACAGTCGCCTGTTTGCGAATGCTCATGACATGATCACGATCCCATCTACCGGTGCAATCATCAATCCGATCCTGGCGATCATCCCAATGCAGCTACTCGCCTACCGTGTCAGCGTTTCCCGTGGATTCGATCCAGATTATCCACGTAATTTGAGCAAAACATTGACCGTTGATTAGAAGTTTTAGTCCATAGAGCTATAGTCAAATCATTTTCATGAATGGTATTACTTTCCAATTCTAATATACTTGATCAGGAGAAAACCAGATATGGATGAGAAAATTCGTCAGCTTCTAAAGATAGATGCCTCTCGATTAGATGCCTTGAATTCAATCCTGCTGGACACGGATATGACCGTGGTAAATGATTTTCTCAAGGTGGTCGATAAATATGGCTCCCCGCAGGAAATCAATCGAAAAGCTGAACAGGCTGGTCAACTCGAGAACCTACTAATGCAGGTAGAAACAACCAAACCAGAGTACATGGCAGATTTGAGGTGGTTGGAACAGCAGCGAGACTCGTCCGCATTCATCAGTGTGGCGGATTATCGAAAAAAGATATTGGGTAAAAATACTAAGCATACTAAATTCAACGATGAATTCGCAGTCACTTTGGAAGTAAGCGCTTGTCAATACTTCCCCTGGGTCATCTACTGCGCACAGGAAGCGATTGCCAAGCAATTGCTAATGCCTGGAAGGTTTATCAAGGTTCGAAAGATGAAGGAGCAAGAGCTGGATGGTGACCTTCCCGCTATCGCAGCAGCCATGAATATTATAGGCGCTTCCTATGTCGAAACGCTTGATACAAAAGGCACAGACGGTTCAAATATCCATTTGGGTGGTCCAGCAACGATCACTGGATATTTTGGTGGTGTAGGGCAGCCGAATCATTACCCATTGAAATGGCTGGATGAATTTTTATATTACTATACGAACTATGGCGTTCGCCAAGTGTTAAATATCAATCCCGGAACGGTTTTATTGGGATATTTCTTATACCGGATTGGTGTGAACATTGAATTCAAGATCTCGGTATTCATGGGCAATGATAATCCGTATGCCGGTTTATGGACTTTGATTGGAGCCAAATTGTTTTCCCGGGACGATGGTACCTCACCGTTAATTGGCTTCAATTGGAGCAATTCAGTCAACAACGAAACACTCGAAATTACCGCTCAATTCCGAAAGCAGTTTGGTTTTGAAGATGTAGTCCGGTTTGAACATCATATTACTGAAACCTGGAAGAGCATTGTCCGCCAACCGTATAACCGGCGTGATGAATTGATCCAGCTCGCAGATCATGTAGCTAACATTTCAGCGAAACATGAAGGTGGAGATCCTGAAATCGACCAAACGCGAGCCCACCCCTCAGATATCCTGGATTATTTCCGTGATAAAAGCGAGATCATCGATTCCGGTGATTGGGAAAACTTAAAGATAAATTTTATGGATAAATTTGACTCTGCAAATCGCACCGCTCAGGCGCTTACTTTGAACGGTTTATCCTTCATCGCAGCTCAAAATCTGCATAAATAAGGTGACATATGATACCAAAACAAATGGAGGCTTTCCTCAGAGAGCGCATACCGGAGCAGACCTGGAAAAACCGTCTCATTTGTGAGGATGGCAAATGTTTTATCGATTTTGGTCCACTTGATGTCGACCGTCTGGGTAGACTCGGTATTGAAGTAGACAGTCTGGGACCAAAAGTACTTTCCTGCTTATGGGATGAAAATACGCCTCTAGAAGTGGGAGGCTATCTAGTGATAGATAACCTGGCGATGGGACGTCCATCGATGGGCGGGATCAGAATGCTTCCGGACCTTACCCCGAATGCTATCCATAACCTTGCTCGGGGAATGACTCTGAAAAACGCAGCTGCCAATCTACCCTACGGAGGCGGTAAAGCAGGTATTGTCGCTGACCCGAATTCACCGCAGGAAATCCATCGAGAAATCGTCAGGCGTTTTGCAGGTTTAATTTATCGCTATAGAGATATTTATCTACCTGGCCCGGATGTAGGCACGAATGATGCCGATATGAAAATCATCGCCATCATGAATGGGTTGGACAACGCATTATCGAAACCAGTCGAAATGGGTGGCAATCGTATCGACCAGCTTGGCGCTGCAGGCGGAGGACTGGCAATTGCCCTCGAAGCTTTGTTGGAGGAAATGCCGCGTTTAAGTGTCTTGCCGCAATTTGTTGGAGCGGTAATACCAGGCAAAAGTGAAATCACCATCATGATTCAGGGGTTTGGCGCGGTGGGTGCCCATGGTGCCAGGTACCTGAAGCGGAGAATGCCGGAAGTCCTAATCATTGGTATCAGTGATATTTCCGGCTACCTGTTTGATCCTACTGGTCTCCCTGTGGAACTGTTGTTCGATGATTGGTTAAGGAAAGGAACGGTCACCAAAAGTTATTTCCAGGAATATATATTGAACCTTCCTGCGGGTGATTATCCAACCAAATATTCAAGCGATCCTGAAGATTTATTGCGTGAGACGGCTTTTTGTTTCATACCTGCTGCTCCAATGGCGAATTATTTGGATATTACCGATACAACCCATCCATCAATGACCACCGATCGAATGGGTGCATGGAGGTTAATAATCGAGGGAGCGAACACGTACTCGCCAGACCCTGATCGAAAATTCGCCCGCTCTCGCATGGAGCGTGAAGTTTACCGCCAAAAAGGTATCCTCATTGTGACGGATTATTTGGTCAACTCTGGTGGTGTAATCTTTGCCGCCCAGGAACACCTGATCAGGACGCCTGACCATCTACGGATTCCGGAAGAAATGTTGGGTAATATCGAAGCGGTTAATGCGTGGCTTGAGCAGCATTCACAAGACTTCGTGCAGCTGGCAGAGCAGCGCCTTAAATCTGCCGAAAAATCACGTGATGAGGTGATAAAGCGGAACATGCACGAGCTGGTCGATTTATTGATTTCCGACCCAGACCTCCTTCCATGTGACGCCGCTGAAAGCATTAGTATCAGTCGGATTGCTTCAAAGGAAAAAGACCGAAAAGCATCAGACATTATGGAGTCAATCATCACCATTCAATCTACAAGTACCTTGCAGGAAGCGGCTCGATTATTCGTGGAGACCGGCTGCCCTATCCTGTCAGTGATCAATACACGCAATGAGCTGGTGGGTATATTATCCAACTGGGATATTACCAAGGCAGCTTCTCGTGGACCCATTGATAAAACAACACTTGACCAAGCTATGACCAGGCAGGTAATAGCAGCGAAACCCGACGACCCCATCCTTGATTTAGTCCGCAAACTCGAGTATTACGAAATATCCGCTATGCCTGTTACCGAAGGGAAAAAAGTTCTGGGTATGGTCAGCACCGATATTCTAGCCAGACGTTCACTCTACCGCTTACTGCAATCCCGTCAAGAATAATTCGCATATTAACCAATATCACGAGCCACTCTAGGTTAAATATCTTGAGTGGCTGTTTATTACTTGACTAGCAGAACTATTGTTCTATAATAGTGGCATGGATACTTTCGAGAAGTTGAAACTGACCACATCACAAATGCACCTTGAACCGTCAGAAGATACCGCCTGCACACAGCTTGCCAACCGCAAGCAGGATAAAGTCTCGGTCAGCGATGCAGTATTACCGAGCGGCAAACGAATTTCTCTGTTGAAATCCCAGCTTTCGACAATCTGCGAGCGTAACTGCTATTATTGCCCTTTCCGGTCAGGTCGAGATTTCCAGCGTGCTTCATTCAACCCAGAGGAATTTGCCGGGGTATTCATGTCACTTTACCGGGCGCGTATCGCTGAAGGCATCTTCTTGAGCTCTGGCATTCTAAAAAATGGTATCTACACACAGGACAAACTAATTGAGACAGCAGAAATTCTCCGCAATAAATTACACTTTCTTGGCTATATCCATCTAAAAATTATGCCTGGAGCTGAATATGCCCAGGTAGAACGGGCAATGCGGCTTGCAGATCGAGTGTCAATTAATCTCGAGGCACCCACTTCTGAGCGTCTAGAAAAACTTGCCCCGCGAAAACAGTTTGTCGATGAGCTGCTCCAACCATTAAAATGGATCAACCAAATCCGGCAAACGCAGCCAGAAAATAGAGGTTGGAATAAACGTTGGCCGTCCTCTGTCACTCAATTTGTGGTGAGTGCGGTTGGTGAGACGGACGTGGAGCTGCTATCAACGACTGAATACCTCTACAGGCAATTGCGCCTAAAACGTGCTTACTTTTCAAGTTTTAACCCCATACCCGATACACCATTAGAAAGCGTTCCTGCAGGATCTGCGAAACGAGAATTTCGTTTATACGAAGCTTCATTTTTATTACGCGATTATGGCTTCGTATTGGAAGATCTCCCCTTTAACCAGGATGGTCATCTTCCTTTGGATGTCGATCCAAAATATGCCTGGGCAAAACTAAACCTCACTGGAAACCCACGTGAGATCAACCACCTGGATAAACTGGGTCTGCTGCGTGTGCCTGGGATTGGACCAAAAAGCGCCAAGAAAATCTTGGAATCACGCAGAATTAATAACTTGACGCAACCTGAAGAGCTGTATGCCTTTGGGGTAAACCTTAAAAGAGCAGCACCATTTATTCTGGTCAACGGCAAGAGCCCAGCGTTTCAGACTACTTTCTTTTAATTCAACCCTCCTCCCTTGTAATTTTCATTTGGATACTCTATACTGAGATACCATGTTACGTATAGGTATCGATATTGGTGGCACCTTTACCGATTTTGTGGTCCATGATCCGAAGAATGACAGGATAACCACTTTCAAGATCTTATCTGATCCGAATAACCCTGCCAGTACCGTTCTGCAAGGACTTGACCAACTTAATCAGGAACAACCGCTGCAAATTATCCACGGGTCGACTGTCGCAACCAACGCATTATTGGAAAGAAAGGGTGCCTGTACCGCTTTAATCACCACCTTCGGCTTCAAAGATGTAATCCAAATTGCCCGACAAAATCGACCCAGCCTCTATGATTGGTTGGTACAACCACCCCCAGTGCTTATTCCGCCTGAACTTAGAGCAGAAGTCCATGAGAGAATTGACCACTGTGGAAATGTTCAGGTAAACTTGGATCTTAATGAACTTGAAGATATCGTCAAAACCTTCAAACTACGTGAAGTTGAATCCGTCGCAGTGTGCCTGCTGTTTTCATTTTTGTATCCACGTCATGAACAATTAATCGTCGATAGGTTACGCGCTTCCGGATTTCTCGTGTCAGCCTCAAGCGAAATCCTGCCAGAATTCCGGGAATACGAACGCACCAGCACTACAGTGGTAAACGCCTATGTATCCCCAATTCTCGATCGGTACTTATCCACGCTCGAAAAAGCGTTACCGCTTTCAAGCCTGCAAATCATGCAGTCTAACGGTGGAATGATCAGCCTGGCTGATGCCAGGAGAAATGGCGTTCGCTGCATCCTTTCAGGACCTGCCGGAGGGATCGTCGGGGCGCAACATATCGCTCAAACGATAATGATGGAGCAATCAGACGACCAGCTGTGTAAGGAACTCAAGCTAATAACCTTCGATATGGGCGGAACATCGACAGACGTAGCGTTGATCGATGGTCAGCCAGGTCTGACAACGGACGCTGTGGTGGGAGGCTGTCCAATCCATATTCCAATGCTGGACATTCACACAATTGGTGCTGGTGGTGGATCGATCGCAACTATCGATGCTGGGGGATCATTGCGAGTCGGTCCCCAAAGCGCGGGAGCAATCCCGGGTCCGGCCTGTTATGGGAGGGGCGATTTACCCACGGTCACCGACGCAAACCTTGTCCTTGGGCGCCTGCTTCCGGATCACTTCCTGGATGGGCAGATGCAAATTGATCCTTCACGTGCTAATTCAGTGCTAGAAAAACTTGGCGCTCGATTAAACCTGACTGCGATCGAAGCAGCCTTGGGGGTAATTGAGATAGTGAACGCTCAAATGGAGAAGGCATTGCGAGTGATTTCCATTGAACGTGGCCACGATCCGAGAGACTTTACCTTGTTTTCGTATGGTGGCGCCGGTGGGCTTCACGCAGTGGAATTAGCTCGTCACATAGGAATCCCCAGGGTGATCATCTCCAGATTTTCCTCAACCTTGTCTGCGTTTGGCATGCTGGCATCTGATGTAATCAAGGATTATGTCCAAACCGTGATGCTTCCTGGAACAGTAACTTTTGAGGAAATCGATCATCATATTTTACCTTTAGCCAGCAAGGGAATCTCGGATTTACGAGCAGAAGGTATCCTTCAACAAAATATAGTGGTGCTTCCCAGCCTGGATATGCGTTATTCAGGGCAATCCTATGAACTGAGTATCCCATTTACCAGCAATTTCATCAACGATTTTCGCTCAGCCCACGATCATGCCTATGGTTACTCATATTTGGATAAACCCATTGAAATAGTCAATCTGCGGGTTAAAGCAATAGGTAAGGTTCCAACGTTGAAGCTTCCCAAAATAAGCGTAAAAAGTAATTCCGGTCACTCTGCTCTGATTGGATATCGTAATGTAGTTTTGCCTACTGGTACCGTTGCTCTGCCATTATATCGTTATCGTGATTTGGCTCCTGGTATGATGCTGATAGGACCAGCGCTGATCGTTTCGCCCGATACAACCATTTTCATCAATATGAGCGACGTGGTAAATATCGATAATTATCTTAATCTTCTCATCGAGTTTTATTCTGAAAAGAATATCGCTACAGAAAAGTCATCATGATAGTAAAGCTTTTGCAGAATTGGAGGAAATAAACCATGTCCAGTCATCCTTTACGAATATTTTGCGGATCTTCTCACCCAGCTTTAGCGCGTGAAGTTACTGATATTTTGAAGGTCCCATTGGGAAAATCAACTACACATATCTTCGATGATTCTGAAACTTACGTGACGATCGATGAAGCAGTCCGCGACCAGGATATTTTTTTTATCCAAACTTGCTCAGCACCAGTCAATGATCATATAATGGAGTTATTACTGTACCTCGATGCTTTTCGTCGAGCGAGTGCCCATACGATAAGCCTGGTAATTCCCTATTTTCCTTATGCCCGACAAGATCGGATGGCACGGGGAAGGGAGGCTATCAGCGCCAGGGTAGTTGCCAATCTGTTGGAATGCCAGGGTGCAGGCAGGGTAATCTTTTTTGATATCCATAATCCGGCCGAACAAGGTTTTTTCAATATCCCTGTCGATCCACTTTCTGCCATTTCATTATTAGCTAATTTCTACCGAAAACCTGAGTATAAAAACGCGGCTATCGTCAGCCCGGATGTTGGTCGGGCAAGCCTTGCTGGTAAATATGCTGGACTTCTCGACCTGCCTCTGGTAATTATGCACAAACGCAGGTCCAGTCCTTCTGAGGTTAAGACCACCCATATCGTTGGAGACATCACCGGCCGTCGACCAATTATCGTGGATGATTTAATTGCCGGTGGGAGTGTGCTCCGCCAGCTGGATGATCTATACCAGCATGGTGCCGAGGGAAAAGCGTGCCTCGCAATCACCCATCCGATACTCTTATCTACTGCGCTGAAAAGATTGGACGAGGATGAACGTATCGAAAAATTGGTAGTAACCAACACCATTCCAATCCCTTCCGAAAAACTTCATCCAAAAATCGAGGTCATTTCCATCGCTCCCTTGTTAGCCGATATCATTTATAGAATCTATACTGGTATAAGTATTTCTGAAAAACTAAATTTATAATAATGCCTATGCGCAATTCGTCCAGTACTTCTCCTCCGGATCCAATCAGATTGGAAGTATATAAACATTTACTCTCTGCGATTGCTGAGGAAATGGGTGCCGTCCTCCGCAAGGCAAGCTTCTCTCCAAATATCAAAGAACGACGGGATTATTCTTGTGCCATCTTCGACGCTAACGGGAGCATGATTTCTCAAGCTGCCCACATCCCAGTTCATTTGGGTTCAATGCCATTATCTGTAAAATCAGCGATATCAAAATATTCCGTGCTTGGTGAGCACCTTTTACCTGGAGATATGGTTATTCTTAATGATCCCTTTCAAGGCGGCACCCACTTACCGGATATCACCCTCGTGGCACCGGTATTCATGGGTGATAATTCTGTCGCCCCGGTCGCATATGTAGCCAGTCGAGCGCACCATGCCGACATCGGCGGTATTACCCCTGGTTCAATGCCCATCGCTCGAGAAATCTACCAGGAAGGATTGATTATTCCACCGGTACGATTGGTCAAAGCGGGCCATTTGAACCAGGACATACTGGATGTAATCCTTGCAAATGTGCGCACCCCAGAGGAACGCAGTGGCGATCTACAAGCACAAATCGGTGCCAACCAGCGAGGTATAAATCGCCTGGCAGAATTGATCAGACGTTATGGCTTAGCGGAAGTTTCCGATTATATGCAGGAATTACTGAACTACACAGAGCGAATGACTCGTTGGCTCCTTTCCGACCTTCCAAATAGTACCTTCTCATTCACCGATTACCTTGACAATAACGGTTTTACACCTGAAAAAGTCATTTTGAAAGTGAAAATTACTATTCAGGATGATTCTGCCCTGGTCGATTTCACTGGCTCTGCACCACAACAGGAAGGAAGCGTAAATGCAGTCTATGCGATTACCTTATCTGCGGTCAATTATGTTTTTCGATCCCTTATCGGCCTGGATGTGCCGAATAACAGCGGGTGTTTGATCCCGATTAAGGTCATCGCTCCACAGGGTTCTGTTGTTAATGCAGTTCATCCGGCGCCTGTCGCTGGTGGAAATGTTGAGACATCACAACGGATCGTGGATGTCTTACTCGGAGCACTTGCTCAAGCCTGTCCTGACCGGATCCCAGCTGCCTCACAAGGCACGATGAATAATGTCACAATTGGCGGTTGGGATGCAGAAAGGAATCGGTTTTTCACCTATTATGAGACCATCGGAGGTGGAATGGGTGCCAGTCCTTCCGCTGACGGAGTATCTGCAATCCACAGTCACATGACAAATACCCTTAACACACCCATTGAAGCTCTCGAATATACTTATCCATTGCAGGTAGTTCGTTATTGCATCCGGGATAACAGTGGCGGAAAAGGTGTCCATAACGGTGGAAATGGGATTACCCGTGAAATCAGGATCTTATCCGATGCGCAGGTGACGTTATTAACGGATCGGCGCAGCACGCACCCTTATGGATTAGCTGGAGGATCACCCGGGCAAAGTGGAGAGAATAAGCTCATCCACAGCGCTGAGGAGATCATCCTGTCAAGCAAGGGAGCATTTTTCTGTTCTAAAGGTGACATACTTTCCATCAGCACGCCAGGTGGTGGTGGTTACGGTAGTAAAAATGACTGAGATTAACCTGCTCGCCATCCTCCTGGCAATCCTACCGGTGATCATCATTTTCCTGCTCCTGGTCGTGCGCCACACACCGGCAGATAGGGCAGGTTTGATCGGTTGGTTGGTAACCGTATTTATCGCTGGGTTGTTCTTCAAGACCTCTGTAACAGTGATCTTACGCTCCAGCCTGGCAGGAATTGTCGCCTCATTGCCCATCGCCTTAGTGGTCGCGACTTCGATCTTTCAGGTGACAATTATGCAAGAAACAGGGGCGATTGCCCGGATCGTCGCCTTATTAAAAACCATTTCGCCCAAAGATCAGATCGTACAGATTATGCTGATCAATGTGGGGTTCGGCACACTTCTCACCGCACTAGGGGCGGTGCCGGTATCCATCCTGCCTCCGATCATGCTTTCATTAGGCTTTTCTTCATTCGTTGCCATCGCGCTTCCGGCAATTGGCTACGATGCTCTGACCACTTATGCTTTGCTGGGGATCCCGGTAGTGGTGTTTGCTAATACAGTGGGCTTACCGGTAAAAGAAGTCGGTATATATTTTGCCCGATTTATGCCGGTAATCAGCACCTGTATTGCCATGGGAATGTTATGGATCGTTGGCGGCTGGAAAATGATGCGCAAGGGAGCAATCCCGGCCCTCATCTCCGGGCTGATTGCAGGATTTGTATGCATCGGGATGAATGAGCTAGGGTTGATCACCGTCACCGGGATTGCCGCCGGCGCTGCGGTCATCCTTGCCATGTTGGTGTACCTGATGCTGACGAGAAAACCAATCAGGGACATTGAGAAAATGGACGATGCCGACAAATTAGCGGTAAAGAATATGACATTGTTAGCTGCGATTTCTCCATGGTTGATCCTTACCGCCTCATCACTCCTGGTAAACGCACCCTTCCTCCCCTTCTTTGAACAGACATTCACCCGTTTATCAATGCCGTTGGAAATCATCCCGGGGGCACCGGAAAGGACGCGCATATTTTGGCAGGCATACTTTTGGATAGCGGTCAGTACAATCCTGGCTTTACCAATCTTAAAAGCAAACACGAAAAACGTAACAATCAGCCTGCAAAAATGGTTGAAGAGAGCCCCACGACCGGTATTCTCGGCTGCCATTTTCTTTGCTATTGCCTACCTGTATAACAATTCCGGAAAAAATGCCAATTGGGAGGTCATCCTCCCCAATGTGAACATGGTTGCGATGCTGGCAAACGCATCTGCCTCGACTTTCGGTTCGTTTTACCCGCTGGTAGCTCCATTCCTGGGGTTACTGGGGGGGTTCATCAGCGGGTCAGAGACGTCTGCGATTGCGATGCTGACAAACCTTCATATGACTACCGCACAAGAGATCGGGGCGATCGGTCTGGTTGTTGCTGCTGCCAGCGGAATTGGGGCTGGATTGGCGAGTGTGATCTCGCCGGCGAAACTGCAGAATGCGGCAGCAAGCATCGACCGAATTGGTGAAGAAAGCACCGTGATCAAAACAACGGTAGTGATTTCGATGATCATCACAGGTATCTGCGCACTAATGGTTATGATTTGGGCTTATTAGTTTCTGATACGAGCCAATCCACGGGGTTCCAAGCCGGCTGCGTTGAGCAATTTTCACCTTGCTCATTTTTTGGGTTACCTGAGCTGTGATCCTGGCTACATTAGCCCACTCTTCCCTGATTATCTCCTGTTTCATCTCTTCACCCCAATTGCTCGCCCAAATCCATTCCATCCGGTAGTGATCGGCTTTGATCCAATAACCGCGTTTTTCCCAGGCAGCTACTGATTCATCGATGGTTTCACCAATTGCTTTTAACGATAAAGCGATGAATGCCAACAAATCACGGGTAGTAGAATCCATCCCCGATTGTTCAGTTAGCTGGCGAATTGCCACGACGATCCCTTTTTCCAACAATATCCGATCTTTACCGGCACTCGCTGTCTTGATCACACGGCTCACGGTTCCACTCCTGGCTCAGACTGTTGACATATTAATTTACAGCCGGCATGATTATATCCGATTTATTGACGTGCACCTCTCTCTGGCTTATAATTTTAGCCCGCGGGGAAGTGCTGGAATTGGCAGACAGGCATGACTTAGGATCATGTGCCGCAAGGCGTGCGGGTTCAAGTCCCGCCTTCCCCACTCAGAAGGTCGTGAATTTTCAGGTTCGTTTTCCTTGATGATCAGAATTTAGTGTTTTTTGCATGCTTTCCAAGCGATACTCGCAGAAATTGCCAATATTTCTGCGACTAGAATCACCTATTTCGATTGCAGGTCTATTATGGGTAGGCCGCATGATTTGTCCCTTTCGCTTATATAAACCTGGCGACTTTATTGCATGAAAGTGCACATGTTCGTCCAGGATGAAATGGGAGCATTCGTTTGCGTCAGAAAACGAATAGAAACGAATCTCTTTTGGACGAAGAATCGTGAAGGTTGATAGACGGAATTGTTTCGGTATAAAAACAATACCATTCAATCCATTCGCCCATAAAGGGTACTCCGATAGCTTGTTTATTCGGTACAGAAGGCCGGGACATAAATGCCTTTACCTGCAAATAGCAGCAAAACAAGAATACGTTCATAATGATGTTGACCGGTATCCATCAAACGATATCCGGTTGTATTTATTTATAACGGCAAATGTACGACATACACCATCAGACATGGCCATACCGATCAAGTGGAACCCTCACCGATGTAGGAGAAAGGCTCTCTCACAGGTCCAGATCAAACGGTATACGGACGTAATAATTGAATAAAACATTTAAATATGAATGCGTCCTATACAGATACAAATCAATCTGTACCGAAGTACACTGATCGGTTAAGATAAACCGATATACGACTGCCTCTACAGATATGCAAAACCACCATATCAACTTATGTAGGCAGTCTAATTATAGCACATTTGTTCTATTATACAAGGGGTTTAAGAAGATTTAAGGAAAGCGTAGGGTAGTGGTTAGCAAAACAGCAGTGTGATTACTGATCGAACTTTTACCGATGTAGAAGGTCACTGCATCTTGTAAAAACTATCGGCATGGAAAAGCACCCTACCGATAGGAGAAAGTACCCGACCGGTTCAGAAGATCACTGCATCTAATATACAAGGGATATAAGAATATTTAATATTTCTCATAATTAAAGCTATCAGCGATAAACTTTGTGCGTTCTGCCAAGGAAAGAGGAGCGTTGAAGTAGGTGATTGATGACGCCAATCCATAAAAGTGTTTGGAACACGAAAGAGGCGAAAAAAAGGCACGCAAAACGCGAAAATAGAAATGGCAAGAAACCTGGCTTCAGAATTGGGTGATACGAAAAACATCAGCCCGTTACTGAAGATAACCGCGTAACGATGGATCAAGCTATTGATTTCGGATCAGACGGTAGTGCACCCTGTGGGTGTCCGGTTCGAATCCGTCGAAGAACACGACAGGTAACCCCGCCGGGGGCGCCGGATATGGGAGATGGTATCCGGTACCCCGCCATATATGGGAATAAACCGGAAAGTGTTCAAATCGTTCGGCGCCAATAATCATCTCCATAAGTATTCCGTGTGAAGAAAAAGAGTGATCTACAGATTATCGAGGAGGCTAATTCTGATAGTCTTAAAGACAAATTTTACTCGCGTGAATTTGAAGCTAATTGTGAGCTTTAATTTGAATTGGTGATTATCAACATAGACAAACGCTTTATTCGACCTATTGAATTCGATCTAGAAATATGCTATAGTATTTTTAGATAAATATTATGATTATGGTAAATTAATAGGAGGCCTGGCATGATTCAAGGAGAAGATAAAAAGCTCACCTTCGGTATAATGCTTGGACCGTTCCCCCCCTGGAAGCAGATTGTCGGGTGGGCAAAATTAGTAGAATACCTGGGATTCGACAAATTATGGTTACCAGATCATTTCGTCAATCCGAATGACAAAGATATGGATTGGTTCGATTGCTGGAGCACCCTAACCGCACTTGCTACCCAAACAGATAAAATCACTATAGGTACACTAGTCTCCAGTATGGCCCTACGTAATCCAGCAATCCTGGCGCATATGGCATTAGCTGCGGACCATATATCGGGAGGACGTTTTGAGCTTGGTGTAGGTGCTGCTGGAACAAGAAAATGCCACGAGATGACGGGCGTACTCCAGTGGGAACCACGTGAACGATCAGAACGATACAGAGAGTTTGTCGAAATCCTCTACCATATGTTGAATAATGAGGTAACCACTTACCAAGGAAAATACTACAATACCCTAGAAGCACTTATGCACCCAAAGTTCATTAGAAAACCGCATCCAGTATTCAATATTGCAGCACACGGCCCAAAAGCTTTGCGGCTCGCTGCAAAATATGGTGATGCCTGGAACACTCTCGGTCCGCTTGAGGAAATGACACCTCGACAAAGCAGTGATTATGTCCACCAATGTTATACAATGCTTTGTGAGTTTGCCTGTAATGAAGGACGTGATCCAAGCGTGTTTGGGCGAACCATACTCTTTGGTTGGACTTCGGATGGGCCTTTTCGCTCGATGGAAGCGTTTTACGATACTATTGGACGATATTCTGAAGCTGGGATAAATGATTTTTGTTTTATCTATACGCCAGGGATTGATCTTTGGAAAAATCAAACTATCAATAGTGAAGAATTATTACGAAAAATAGCTTTAGAGGCTATTCCAATAATTAGAAACAAGGTGATATCAATATCATAATAGATTTTTGTCTCCCTTAGATATTTAAATCTTACTCCCTTAGATATTTAAATCTTAAATGTGACTGTCGCCATTACAGGTAATAATTGTGGATTCAGAGCAATATTCATTGCGAAACAATACGCTCTTATAAGCCATCACCAAAACCTATCGCAGTAAAGCAGAGACCTACATTATCCAGTATTAAGGTAATCTAAAGATTTGAATCAAGCATTTCATCGAGGGATAGAATATATATTTCGTCTTCGGTCAGGCGGTTGTGAGTACGAAAACTTCTGGAAGTTCAAAATTTTCTGCAATTAAAACGATCCTGCGACCAAAATTCATCTTGCTGGTCGGATTTCCTGCCTTTTAGATTACTGGTGGGAAACCCAATATCAGAACATTGTTAAAATCTGTTCCAAACGTGTTATTTTGTGCCATTTCATCGGGTAAAATGGTACAATTGGCGTCGCTTGGGAGCCTTTTGCAGGCATGATACGAGCCTACATAGGATTTAGGATCATGTACTGCGAAGCGTGCGGGTTCATGGCCCGCCTTCCCCATAAAACAAAAAACCCGCGTTGGGTCCGTGGTATATCAAAGGGAAAATAATTTGAATATCGAACAAAAACCTTTAGAAAATCATCAAGTTAAGCTGACCGTCCAGGTGGAAACAGCCAAACTGGAGGAAGCCAAGCATCGTGCGGCGCGCCTGATCTCGCAGCATAAGAAGATATCCGGTTTTCGACCCGGGAAAGCACCGTACCCAATCGTCGTACGGACTATAGGTGAAGAAGCCATCCTCGAAGAGGCCCTGGACCTTTTAGTGAAGGATATCTACCCCAAGGTTATCGAGGAAGCCAAGATTAAACCTTACGGACCGGGTTCACTTGAGAATATGCCCAAACTCGATCCACCGACATTCGAGTTTATCGTCCCGCTGGAGCCTGAAGTGACACTTGGCAATTATAAGAAGGTGCGCATCCCTTATAAACTGAAAACGATCACTAAAAAGGACATCAACAAAGTCCTGGAAGACCTGCGTGAGAGGCAGGTTGTTCTGGAGCCGTCGGATCTACCGGCAAAAGAAGGCGACCAAGTTTATGTCAAGCTTTCGATCACGCGGAGCAACTCTGCCGAAGGCGAGATACCGTCCCTGGTCAGCGACCGGCGTATGCCTGTGGTTATTACACCCCCGAAAACTGAAAATAAAGCTGAATGGCCTTATTTAGGATTCTCACAAACACTGATAGGTCTCACCAAAGGTGAGGTTAAAGAATACCTGTACACCTATCCAGGAGATTCTGAATTCAAAGACCTGCGGGGTAAAGATACTGAAGTGCGAGTTGAGGTGGAGGAGATCAAGAAACGGATCTTACCCGAGCTGAATGACGAATTTGCTCAGTCGGTTGGCGAGCAATATGAGAATCTGGAGGCTTTAATCGCCGAAATCCGTGCTTCGCTCGAAAAGCAAGCCAAGGATGAATATAACGACAGCTATCATAACAAAATAATGAAAGAAATGCTCAAGGATACCACGCTTAAATATCCGCCGCAAATGCTGGAGCGCGAGATCAATATTTATATCCACCAGCTTGAAGACCGCCTGGCACAGCAGAAACTGGATATGGAAACATACCTGAAGATCCGCAAGATCGACGCCGCAGCCTTACGCGATGAGACCAAGCCTCTGGCGGAGGAACGGCTAAAGCGTACCTTGATATTGCTGGAAATTTCCAAGGTGGAAAACATCAAGGTGGAAAATGCAGAATTGGAAAGCGAATCCATGCGCGCCCTGGATGAGCTGGGTCGGATGATGCCACCGGACAAAGCGAAAAAGACATTAACCAACGAATTCGTACGCGGAATGATTGGAAATATTGGTGCAGATTTATTAGTGCAGCATACCTGGGCATACCTCGAATCGGTTGCCCGGGGTGAAATAGAAGAACAAAAACCCGAACCTCAGCCTGTTCTAGCAGCAGAAGGTCAACCCATTCTAGTCGAAGAAAACGCGACTACCCCGGAACAAGCTGAAAAACCAAAAAAGAAAAGAACAACTAAAAAGGTGGAAAAGAATGAACCTAAATGATCCTTTATCCCTCGTTCCCATGGTGATTGAGACCAGCGGGCGAGGTGAACGTGCATACGATATATTTTCGCTGCTGCTCAAGAACCGTATTGTGTTTCTGGGCACACCGATCAACGATCAGATCGCGAACCTGACCGTCGCTCAGCTATTATTCTTGAACCAAGAAGACCGCGAAGCACCCATCTCCATGTACATCAACTCTCCCGGTGGACAGGTGTATGCTGGACTGGCAATTTATGACACGATGCAGATGATCACCAACCCGATTAGCACCGTTGCGGTGGGAGTGACAGCTTCTTTCGGTACCGTGCTTCTGACGGCTGGCACGAAAGGTCAGCGCTACGCGCTGCCACATGCCACAATTCATATACACCAACCTTTGGGGGGTGTACAGGGTCAGGCGACGGATATTGAGATTGAAGCGCGGGAAATCCTGCGATTGAAAACCCGTCTGAATCAAATCCTGGCTTACCACACCGGTCAAACTGCGGAAACAATCGAGAAGGATACCGACCGAAACTTTTATATGGATGCACAGGGAGCGGTTGATTACGGACTGGTTGACAAAGTGCTCGAGAGCCCCCCAGAAAAAATTGTCAAAGAAAAATAACCACATCCGCATGGCTCGCTTCCATGTCGATCAGCGAATGGAAATATAACAGGGTGTACTCGGAATAAGCCAGGTAGAGATATCGGCCCTCCGGGTACATCCTGGTTTTTTTTCTACAACGAATAACAGGTTATACACACATTGACTATTTCAGGTATCACTATACAATCAATTTCCGGCATCATCCTGGATATGGATGGCGTGCTATGGCGTGTTTCAGAAGCGATCGGCGACCTAAAGAGTATCTTTCATCAAATCAACCAGATTGGCTGGAAGGTGACCTTCGCCACAAATAATGCCACGCGCACCATCAGCCAATACGTCGATGTGCTATCATCGTTTGGAGTTAAGGCGGAACCCTGGCAGGTGATCACTTCTGCCACGGCAGTGACCCATTATTTATGCAATAAATTCCCAGATGGAGGCCCGGTTTATATCATCGGCGAGCAAGGTGTGGTGGAAGCCTGTAATGAACATGGTTATTACCAGTCCGATGCTGGTGCATTGGCAGTAATTGCAGGGATGGATCGCAACCTTAGCTATGACAAGTTAAAAACTGCCACCTTGTTGCTTCGTGCTGGAGTGCCATTCATCGGTACGAACCCTGACTTGACTTTTCCTACCCCGTATGGGTTGGTCCCTGGTGCAGGTTCGATTTTGGCAGCGCTCACTGCCGCCAGCGACGTAGCACCGCTCATCGTTGGTAAACCTGAGCCCATGATGTACCGGGTGGCATTGGAAAGGTTAGATATTCCGGCTGAAAATTCACTCGTCGTTGGTGACCGGCCTGAAACGGATATTGCCGGAGCCCAGCAGATTGGATGTCGAACCGCCCTGGTTTTATCTGGTGTGACAGACGCCAATAAAGCATCTACCTGGCAGCCTGCTCCAGACATCATCGCAGATGATCTCGGAATGGTCATACAACTAATCATAAATAATTATTCATAAAGCATTATCATCCTCTTTGGACTAAAGCGATATCAATGCCTGCCAGTATTTTTGACCTTACCATTAATGATTTTGGGGACATCCTTGAGTCATGGGGTGAACCTGCCTACCGCACTGCCCAGATTTGGTCAGGCCTTTACCAGCGATTATGGTCGTCGCCAGATGACTTTTCCAGCCTACCCAAACAATTGCGCCAAAAACTAGCTGATATTTATGCCGTAGATGGGCATGATGGTGGCGGTCGTCCGACATTTACTTTGTTGAAACCACTGGAGAAGCTCGAATCTAGCGATGGCGAAACGGTGAAAACCCTGTTTTCCTTGAGGGATGGCAGGCAGGTCGAAGCGGTGCTGATGCATTATTCCAAACGACGCACGTTATGCATCTCAACGCAAGCCGGGTGTGCCATGGGATGTGTTTTCTGTGCCACGGGTCAAATGGGATTCAAAAGACAACTGACGAGCGGAGAAATCATCGAGCAAGTACTCTATTATGCCCGCCAGCTTGCACAAATAGATGAACAGGTTACGAACGTCGTTGTAATGGGTATGGGCGAACCATTTCATAATTACGATGCGACCATGAGTGCTATCAGAAGGTTGAATGATCCTCAAGGATACAACCTTGGGACTCGCCGCTTTACTATCTCTACGGTCGGTCTCGTGCTGGGTATCCGCCGCTTTACCAGCGAGCACTCACAAATAAACCTGGCGATTTCGCTGCATGCAGCAGACGATACGCTGCGCTCACAGCTGTTACCGATAAACAAGCGCTATCCATTGGATCAATTATTACCTGCCTGCCTGGAATATGTTCAGCTAACCCGCCGCCGGTTATCCTTTGAGTGGGCGCTGATCCAGGGCGTAAATGATACAGAGGAACAGGCTCATCTCCTTGCTCAAAAGTTGAAGATTTTCCGAATTGGCGGGGCGATGTTGTGCCATGTTAATTTGATACCCTTGAATCCGACCCACAAATATCAAGGTCAAGCTTCTACCCGCCAGAATGCGCTCGCTTTCCAAACTGCTCTCGAACAAGCCGGTGTCTCTTGCACCATCCGATTGCGCCGGGGTATAGACATTCAGGCAGGCTGTGGACAGCTCGCAGATCCAAGTGTAGATTAATTCTCCTTTAATCAAATAAATATATTAATTGAAACGCCAATATCATGGGATGATTAAGGTTTTCCATCTCACGATAAATTCATGGCGTACTTACTTGACATTAATGCCTAATGATGGTATTTTTTAAATGCCTTGGCAAAGCATCTTTATTTGATGAGTGATTAATTTAGTATGAATAAAGCAATTCCCAAAACTGGGGGGTAATTGGAATTGCCAACCGGGTTATTTAATCTGGAAAGGAGGAGACATCAAGAATTAATCATTATCGATTTTGCCCATTCAACCTTTCAAGTTACGTTTGTTATTACCCTATTTAATGATTCAGGAGGCAATAGTATATGAATAAAACAAGATTTCTGATGCTGGTGGGAGTTATTCTATTATCACTGGCATTGGTGGGCATGGCTTTAGCGGCAGATAATGCCCAAAAGCCAAACCCCCCAGAGAAACCAACGCAAATGACACTCTCAAAACCCTCTGGCGACCAAGTTGACTCGCTTAGCGGGTCGTTTGTTGCTTTTGACCCATCAGTGGGAGGTGACACAACCTATATCCCAGGTATGGCACAGACGTTCTGCTTCCGTGCGGAATCTTACACGACTGACTGGAACTATGTCTATTACCTTTGGGAAAAGTTCCCCACAGACTGGACAGTAACCAATGCTTACGTTAGTGGAACGCCAGTCTGCGATAGTGGAGCTGGGTGGGGCACCTTCGGATGGTCTTTCGTTACTAACCCATACGAGGTGCAAATTTCCCATGCCAGGTACCAGGCAACGACCGATCACTGTGTAGCTTATTACTGTTTCGATGTTGTATCTGGTACCGGTGCTCCTGATGCTTTGGAATCCTGGTACTGGGCTGGCGATGACTATGGTGGAGTACCCCATCGTCCTTGCAGCTCTGACGGCTACACACCTGCCGGTCAGACTGCATGCGATGAGGCAATTAATCCTCCGGCAGCTATCCCACCCGGTTCCTTGGATCCAGTCATGCTAACACCGCTAACGCAGGCGGCGACTGGATGCAATGGAGCTGCTCATGATTATTTCGAGACGGTTTGGAATAACACGGGCTTGGATACAACAATCAATCTCTCCTATGCAATCTTATCCGGCTCTGGTTCCTGCACCGGTCCGGACTCCGTAATTCTAGCAAATGGGACAACAACAGATATTACCGTTAACTTGTTACCGTACGGTGATCCCGGAACTACGGTCCAATGCGAAGTTACTGCAGTTGATGCACAAAACCCTGACAATGACGCAACCGCTTTGCTTGACTATAACGTCATCTCTGGCGGTCTGGACCCAGCTGGATGGATGCTGGAAACCAATACCAATGCATTTCCTGCGCAATGGCAGAGCTGTGCGGTTGGTACCAATCCCTCAGCCGTGGGTGAAGTAGGATACCAGGTAGCAGGATTTAGCAGCTCTGGAACAACTCAGAACTACTTGCAAATGTACGACCCCCATGCTGAAACCTGGACCCAGCTTGCACCTGCACCTGACAGTTATTTTGGTCAGCTGTCTGGTTGGATCAATGGAAAACTATATGTCGCAGGTGGATTGGATGCAGCTTTCGTTGCTTACAATGACTTGGAAGTATATGATCCTGTGACGAACAGCTGGGATAATACCACTCCTGCCGATCTTCCAGTCAATCGCGGTGCCATCATGGGTGGAGTTGCACCATGTTTCACCACCGGCGTTGGTGAATGTCTGTATTCTGTAGGCGGCACTCCCGATGGGTATTTTACCAGCTTCACTTTTGATCTTTGGGAATATGACCCACTGCTCAATGTTTGGACGCAGCTCACATCTGTACCGGGTAATCCTGCGAATTATGGCATGGGTTTCGGTGGTGGTGTATCTTGCAACGGACAGATATTCGCAGGTGGTGATTATCGCGGTATCGCAGATTTCTTCAAATTCGATACTGAAACGGGTGATTGGACCCAATTAGCCAGCATCCCCGCCACAGCCGGTAAAATGACCCCTGCAATGGAGTGTGTACCTGGTGAGAATGCCATCTACCTGATCGGTGGAGATTCTCTCGGAGGCTGGGGCGATCTATACAATAATAAGGTATTCCGCTACGAAATAGCCACAGATACCTGGACCGGACCGCTCCCGCAAACTCTGAACCAAGGTTTGCTCGGCTCCTGCGGTACGTTCATGGCAGAGAAACTATTTACTTTTGGCGGTACAAATGGCTCAAACGCCATTTCTCCTGCGCCGCATGAGTCCTTGTCTTATCTGACCTGCGGACCTGCTGGTCCGCTACTGGCGACCAAGACCGCCACTCCATTTATCCTCCCTGGTGACGTTATTGATTATGCAATCACAATCAATAACACATCTCCAGATGACATCCTCGCTGATATGCAAGATGCCATCCCAGCTGGGACGACATTTGTTCCCGGCAGCCTGACTTGCGATACTGGATCCTGCAGTTTTGATGGCGGCTTGAATTCAGTATTATGGGAAGGTACATTATCAGGGGCGGTCAAGGCAAACGGAGGTAATGTTGATTCTCTCACCGGTTCCTATGTAGCCTTCGACCCCTCAGTAGGTGGCGATTCATGCTTTATGCCAGGGGATACCGAGACATTCTGCTTCCGTGCGGAATCGTATACACCGGATTTTGCATATGTCTACAATCTTTTTGAGAAATTCCCCACGGATTGGACTGTATCGAATGTTTACGTACAAGGAACTCCAGTTTGCGACAGTGGCGCTGGTTGGGGCACTTTCGGCTGGTCATTCCAAACCAGTCCAAATGAGGTGAATATCGCCCATTCTCGGTACCAGTCAGTAACAGATCACTGTGTTGCGTACTACTGCTTTGATGTAGTGGCTGGCACGGGTTCCCCGAATGCGCTTGAATCGTGGTACTGGACGGGTGATGATTATGGCAGCCCACCTGATCATCCTTGCAGCAGTGATGTCTACACACCTGAAGGTTATGATGAATGTGACGAAGCAGTAAATCCACAGGCAGCGATTCCACTCTGTGCACCCACCAGCACGGTAAATATCAATTTCCAGGCTGTAGCAGATGAAGTATCGTGTCCGTCTGTTGTTACCAATTCGGCTATCGTCTCATCTGAGGGAAATCCAGACGCATTTGCATCTGCAGACACCGATGTGTACTGCACGCTGGAACCTGTTATTGTCGTCTCTCCGCTGTCCTTATTTGCAGAACAGCCGGTAGACACAATCACCAGCCAGCAGCTGCAAATATGCAACGAGGGTCCTACTCCCTTGGAATGGTCGCTGACTGAGGTACCTGATACTAAGTCTGACTGGGTGTCACCTGCACCATCCACTAATAAGCCATTCGCCATCAATAAATCGGCGAATGTCACACGCGATCCATCGGTTATCTATAACCCAACCAAGCCAACCAGTGAGGTCCTCTTGGATCAAGCACCGAACGGGGCTAACGGTATTTTTATCGATGCCGCGTGTGAAAACTGTGGTACAGGAATGCAGGTTGTGGCAGAGAACTTTGCTCTGGAAACGACAACTTCCTTGGAACAAATCGTATTCTGGACTGGTTACTTCCCCTCTGACATCCCAATCGATCCAGACTTGATCAGAGTAATCATCCACCAGGACGCGGCAGGTTTACCGGGAACGGTAGTATATGACGAGAGTAACGTCTCCTACTCACGGTCTCAAACTGGCATAATCCTGTTTGGTGTCCATGAGTGGGTTCATACTCTCACGCTGGCTGCTCCTGTAGCATTATCCGCGGGGAATTACTGGGTTGAGATCTACAACACCACCGGCGTCGGTGATAATACCAACTTCTTCTGGGAAGCTGGTGACCCTGACACGTTGGGTCGTGGATTGTTTGACTCTGCATACGCCTTTGAAACCCCAGGAGTAACTTGGAACTATCCTAATGGCTATGAAATGGCCTTCCAGCTGATCGGCACGATTGGGCCGGTAACTGACATTCCGT
>CAWEKR010000014.1:0-30075 GCA_963809615.1 uncultured Chloroflexia bacterium | reverse complement strand
GGTCAGTGTTCTCCTGTACCGGTTGATTGGTGCTCTTCCAACCGGTTGCCCTTTACCGCTAATCCTCATCCCAATCCTTGGACCTTAACAACTTAATCACCCTCAAGAATCACCGAATTGAATGCAATTATTTTTATTGCTTCAATTCTCTCGCGGCCTTCCATGCACGAGGTTGCCGCTGCACTTCTCTCGCCATTCTTACACGAACAGCCTGTTCGTTCCTCTTCGTTTTTTCGAGGAACCACTCGATCGAACTATTCAAAATTAATAAAGCGAATAAATGCAATGTCTTATTTCCCAGACCCCAATTGAATGCTTTTATTTTTTATTAAATCAATTCTCCAGCTTCGCGGATGATCGCCAATTAAAAATCATCACAATAGTGTATACTCCTCATCACACCTTCGTATCATTTTATCCATCAAATCTATGCTTCATCCTTCCTGATTACTGCTCCTGCCTCATGCCTGCCACCCTTCTCCCCGCCATCACCGGTCCTGCTGCCCCCTACATACTGGCTATCTTCGGTTTCCTCGCCCTGCTCGTCGTCGATCTCCTCCTCGGTCTCATCGAGGCTGTCGTCCTGACCCTCCTCAGCTGGAACCCATCCCGCACCTGCATCAAGGTTTCCTTTCTGATGAACCTCATTTCCGGTATCATCAACGGCGTCCTGCTTATCCTCCTTCAGAGCAATCCCCTGGTTTGGCTGCCCGTCTCCTTCGCCATCTCCCTCCTGGTTGAAGGCATAATTCTCACTTACTTCAAGCGCGATGCCCTGCGCCAGAACAGCCTGTTCGTATTGATTGCCAACCTTGCCAGCTACACCCTGCTCATCCTCCCTGCATTTTATTTCGGCACCCATCCGTAGATCGTCATTGCGCTGTCTGCCACCTGTTGCACTGAAAAAGTTCAGGGTACAATTGCCATCGCGGGTAAAATGGTTCCTGGGTACCTGGCGAATGCACACATCATGCAATAACCTGAATTATCTCATCCTCCCTGCAGGTCAGTCTCGTCTGATCAGGAATATACCGTTCTTACCAATACGCTCAAGCCGCAGTATAAATATCCCTTCCTTCTCTACTTATATACCATCTTTTGAATTTGCTCCCTTCATTCGCTATTATTGGTGCCGATCGGTTGCTGTTCTTTCAATAAATACCGCCTTGACCAATCACAAAGGAGATGCCTGCCATGAACTTTGACCTGACCGATGAACAGCGCATGTGGCGCACTACTGTCCATGATTTCGTTGCTCGCGAAGTCAAACCCAAAGCCCACGAGGTGGACGAGACCGCTGAATTCAACTGGCCTGCTGTCCGCAAGATGGGTCCCTTGGGCTTGCTTGGATTGAACATACCGGAGGAATACGGCGGCGCCGGGGTCGACGCACTCAGCGCCGCCATCGCCATCGAAGAGCTCGGCTGGGGCTGCGGCAGCACCGCCCTTGCCATCGCCGCTCATAACGGTCTGGGCACCTCCCCCATCGTGCTTTTCGGCACCGAAGACCAGAAAAAGACCTACCTCCCGTATGGTTGCTTCCGGAAAAGGCAAGCTGGGTTCGCTCGCTCTCACCGAACCCGGTGCCGGGTCTGATATCCAGGGTGGGGTCCGCACCCACGCCGAACTTGTCAATGGTGAGTGGGTCATCAATGGTTCCAAAGCCTGGTGTACCAACGCCAGCATTGCCGATTACATCATCACCCTCGTCCGCACCGACCCCTCCGGTGGTCCCCATTCCCTCAGCATGATCATCGTACCCACCGGTACCCCCGGTCTGCATATCGCTGCCCCTGAAAAGAAAATGGGCCTTAAGGGCTCACCCACAAATGCCGTAACTTACCAGGATGTCCGCCTCCCCGATGACCATTTGCTCGGCACCCTGGGGCGGGGTCTCCAGCAAACCTTCACCACCCTGGATGGCGGGCGAATTGGTATCGGTGCCCTTTCGGTGGGTCTCGCCCAATCTGCCATGGAAGACGCCATCCGCTATGCCAAAGAACGCCAGACCTTCGGTAAACCGATTGCTGAGCATCAAGCCATTCAGTGGATGCTCGCCGATGCCGCTACTGAGATCCAGGCTGCCCGCTGGATGATCTACCATGCCGCCTGGCTCAAGGAACTTAAACGCCCCTTTACCAAGGAAGCCTCCATGGGTAAATTGTTCGCCACCGAGATGGCCGAGCGTGTTTGCCGCAACGCCATCCAGGTTCACGGCGGCTACGGCTACAGCCGTGAATACCCGGTCGAGCTCACCTATCGCGATGCTCGTCTCATGACCATCGGCGAAGGCACGAGCGAAGTCCAGCGCATGGTCATAGCCCGTAAATTACTTTCCTAGCTCTGCTCTGGGGTTCAGGTATAATTACCCACCCATGAAGTCTTTTCTGCGTAAGTTCCGCTTCCCCATCATCCTGCTGGCGGTGTTCGTCCTGCTGAGTATAACCCTGCTGTTGGGTCTGCGTAAAACCGTCACCTTGAATATCGACGGTGCCTCCCGGCAGCTCACCACCTATGTCTTTAAAGTCGGTGACCTGTTGTATTCCCAGGGTATTCCCCTATCAGCCCAAGACCAGCTGGTTCCATCCCAGGATGCCTGGCTGAAGAATGGGCAGGTCATTACCCTGCTGCATGGCATCCCGGTACAGGTCCTGGCAGATGGGAAACTAATATCCATCGTCAGCGCCGGGCGCACCCCGTCCAGCCTGCTTGCCCAGGCGAGGGTGACTCTCTACCCAGGTGACTTGCTCCTGTCCAACGGAAAGCCCGTCGTTCCGGGTCAATCCTTCCCCTCCGGCAGTCAATCGATTCCCCTCCAGGTGGTCCGTTCCGTAGGTTTTACCCTAACCATGGACGGTAAGCCAAAAAAACTATCCTCAACCGCTCCCACTCTGAGTTCTGCTTTATGGGCTTCAGGGCAACCATTATATGTAGCCGATCGTTTGGTCCCAGGTGCCTCCACGCCTCTTACACCGGGTTTGTCTGCCACACTCACTTCATCCCGATCGGTGACAATTCAGACGCAATATGGCGATGTGTCTGTTCGCACGCCTGCTGTTACGGTCGGAGAAGCCCTCGCAGATGCCCACCTGGCTCCCCAGGGTCTCGATTATAGTATGCCCTCCTCTGCCGAGCTCATTCCATCCAGCGACAAAATCCGCCTGGTCCGCGTCACCGAACAGGTCCTTATCGAGCAGTCCCCCTTGCCTTTTGAAAAGGAGTTCCAGCCTGTCTCCGACCTGGAGCTTGACAGTCAATCCATCCTCCAGGAAGGTGCCTATGGGCTTTCCGCACAGCGTGTCCGTGTGCGTTATGAGGATGGGCAGGAAGCCTCCCGCCAGACGGATAGCCAGTGGGTCGCTCTCCAGCCTGAACCCCGTATCATTGGGTATGGCACGAATATCGTCATGCAAACCACCACGGTTGATGGTGTGACCATCCAATATTGGCGTGCCCTGAAAATGTATGCCACCTCCTACCATCCTTCGGAAGTCGGGGATACCACCGCCTCCGGTATGCCGCTCAAGAAAGGTGTTGCCGCAGTCGATACCAGCGTCATCCCCTTCTACACCCAGATGTTCGTCCCAGGTTACGGTCAGGTTGTTGCCGCCGATATTGGTGGTGGGGTGATCGGCCGTTGGATCGATCTCGGTTACAGTGATAGTGATTACGTCCCCTGGCATTCGTGGGTGACGGTATATTTGCTCTGGCCTCCCCCCGATAATATCGTCTGGGTCGTCCCTTGAATTTGCCTCAGTTGGATGTCCCCCACCTGCTCTACCAGTATGGGCTCCATCCTCACAAGTCCTTGGGGCAGAATTTCCTTGTTGATGAGTATGCCTTGCAACAGGTGATGGATGCTGCCGAGGTCACCCCTCCGGATGAAGTCCTCGAGGTCGGTGCGGGCTTGGGCAGCCTCACCCGTCACCTGGCAGTCTGTGCCCTGAATGTTGTCGCAGTCGAGATTGATTCCAGCCTGATCCCAGCCCTTACCCAGGTGATTGGTCAATTTGCGAACGTACGTGTGGTCGAGGGGGACATCCTCACCCTTGATCCTTCCCGGCTGGTTTCGCAACCAGACTATCTGGTCGTAGCCAATATCCCTTATTACATCACCTCTGCCCTCATCCGCCATCTTTTGGAGGCCAGTCTGCCGCCCCGGCGATTGGTGCTCACCATCCAGGAACAGGTTGCTGAACGCATCTGCGCCGCACCGGGAGACATGAGCTTGTTGGCCCTAAGTGTGCAGGTATACGGATTCCCCACCATCGTCGCTCATATCCCTGCCGGTGCTTTCTATCCTCCACCCAATGTGAGCTCGGCTGTCATCCGCATTGACCGGTACGCTTCCCCGCTCATCCCGCTGGATCACATCGATGCGTTCTTTCAGCTCACCAGAGCCGGTTTCAGCCAGAAACGCAAGACCTTGCGCAATGCACTTGCCGGTGGCTTACACCTGCCTCCGTCAGATGTCGAAGGGCTTTTGAAAAGCGCTAACATCGATCCCATGCGCCGAGCTGAAACCCTTAGCATCTCTGAATGGCATCAGCTGGTACTTAAATATAAAGATCAAAGCTCTCAAGTGTCCCGATTGGGTTCAACCCCATAACCAGAATAGCCCCGCCGCCAGCAGCCTGAGGACTGCCGCAATATACAGCGAGGGCTGCAGTCCAAACAACCCGGCTGATACTGGCCCCAATAATGATCCCGCCAGGATTCCCAGGTTCAGCGCCAGGTTGTGGAGTGTCATGTGTGCCGGTCGGTCGCCTGCTGGAACGCGCTCCATCAGGCGGTTAATCACTGCGCCGCTCAGCATCGCGTTCACCGCCCCACCGATCAGGCAAGCCAGGTAATATAATACCGGGCCGGTAGCTAACGCCATTATGAGTGGAAATATCGGGAATAATGCTGCGCTGACAATTAAGACTCTGCGGTGCCCATAACGCGTGCTCACGTAGCCCAACCTGAAGGAAGCTGCCATCATCGCTCCATAAAAAATGGCCGTCCCCACGCCAATCATTCCATCTGTCATGTGCAGCTTATCGACATATGCGATCGGGAACAGTGGCACTGGGAAATACTGGAACGCGTAAAACACCAGGTAAGAAAGCATAAATATCCCGAAAGGTCCAAGGAGTAAATCCAGCCTCACCAGTGATTTACGTTTTACCTTAGCCTTCACCTCTACAGCTTTTTGCAATTCCACCTCAGCCGTATTGATCACCTGTTCAGGTTTGCGGATTCTCCCGATATGATAACTGCTCATCAGCGCTCCAATACCACCCACCAGGAATACAACCTGGTAATTGGTTGGGAACGCCATCCGGTCCAGGATTTGGCCACTCAATATCGTAGTTAATGTGATGCTGATGGCTAAAAGGATATTTCTCCTTCCAACGGCATGCGCCCGCCATTCCGGTGGTAGCACTTCAGCAAACATGGCATTGAAGGAGATTGCCAGCACAGTCCCAGCAATAGACATTACCAGCGTCGTCCAGATCAAGCCCCATACCTGCCCTCCAGGTGTAGGGAAAAACCACGGCAGTGCTACCAGGAAAAGGTATCCCAGTCTCTGCCAGATTGACGATAGGAAGGATACTTTTATCAGGGATTTTCCCTCTATCCACCGCCCGGATGGAAGAGTGAACATTAAGTTGATCACAGCTGGTCCGGCGCTAATCAACCCAATTTGCAGCCCAGTTGCCCCCAGGCGAACGGCATAAACCGATTGAAAAGCCAGTGTGCTCCCCGCCAGGATTCCAAACCAAAGTACGTCCCAATACAGTTGGCGTAGGTTCCACTTTAATGTGGTCGTGGGTACGTGCAAAAGTTCAGTAGTCATTTACAGAAAAATGCGGAGGCCACCCCAATCTGGCGCTCCGCAAAGGGTAAGGATTGTCGTAGTTAATTATACTATCAACCTTTTCGGTAGGTGCTCACTCAAATCAGCGCTTAAGTACAGTACATAGGCGCTGCCCCCGCCATGATCTTGAGGGTAGAAATATTCCAATTTTGTTATATAAGGAGCGGTTCCTTGTTGATCGAATACTCACAGGTCTCATCCCCCTTTGCCACACACTTCGTTTCATTCACCTGGAACTCGTTCCCTCCCGATATCCATTTCAGTCCTTCCTCCAACAGACCAATCCCATAGAAACAGTTGGCCTTCTCCCTATTTTCCCAACCCCAGCACTCAGGGCATTGATGCAGGATATACCTGAAGTTATCTTCATCCTCCTCGATGTTGGTTGCCTGGTCGCTGATTTGGGAGAATATTTTTGCCATAGCCGGCAGTCCTATGTGTAATTTGGTCGATAATGGCAGGCTGCTGAAAGTCTCGCTGCTGATTCCCGCTAATGCGCCTTGTTTACGCAAACATGTGCTGAAGGTTGTCCTACCAGCCCGTTTTCTGAACGCTTGCCCTCCTTTATCACCATACATCTCTGTGATGGCGAGCTGTATTGCGGAAAAATCTGCAAAGTCAATCTCCTGCTCCAGGTTATCTGGCGGGTAATGGTTAATAAATTCCCGTAGGTGTGCATAGTTTAGGATAGCTTTCAAACCATTTTCCCCCATAACTTCGATCAACGCGTTGAAAGTCGCCAGGACGAGCCTGTTTGGGTAATAAAGACCACTTTTTGTTATCGCAGCCATATCAATATTTCACAGGAGGTTGTACAAGGCTTGAACGGATCGATGCATGTCGAGCAGGATTAATCCCAGTTTGGCATTCTCACGTGCAAGCACTGTTAATACTGCTTCATACCCTATAGACATAATGATTACATACCCGTCAGCGCCTTTGATATACACTTGTTCCAGCGCACCTCGTCCTAACTCAGACGCAATGCGCTCACCCAGTGATAGCATTGCCGCCGACATTGCTGCCACCCGATCTTCTTCCACGTTATGCGGCAGTGCGGTAGCAATTGCAAGTCCATCTGAGCTGACTACCGCAGATGCTTCAATATCAGGGGACGAAGACTGCAGTTCCCGCAGAAGATCAATGATGAGTTGTGAGCGTGTTTTTATCAATGCGAGCTCCAGTTCATTCTGGCACGTCGGTTCTGAGTTCTATGCTTCAAAAGTCGATTCTTTTGTCCTGATTTTGTTTTACACATGTCATCAAACATTCACTAGCTATGCAACTTCAATACCATAATAATAACAAAAAAACGCCTGGTTCTAATCCAAAGAGTGTCAGCGAATTACCCCTCACTATTCTGACTTTTTTTCCTTGGGGATGCTGTCAGGGTCATAATCTCCCCATTTACCACTAAACGATGATGCAAAAACAATCGCATTCGTGTCCTGAACTTCTCGTAGGGTCTTCTTCATATTCGCTTCTCGTTTTTCCGCCGCATCCTCAGGAGGCTTGTTTGTGGGTTGGGTTACCGATAAAATTTGAATACTCAGGATATCCTCCTTGAGGTACGGGATGATGTTACCCGCCTTCTCACCCACTAACGCCTTGGCAATCGGTGTATTTTCACTCAAGTACCCATGGGTAAAATCGGCTGCATTATCGTCGACAATTACAACTTTCATCCGTTCCTTCTTACCTGTCCTGTCAACGAGTTCAAGTTCCACCTCGCATCCAACCCTTATTATGTCTGGTTGTGATTTCATCAGCATAGTATAAGTCCATTATATCTACACGAAAAGGCTAATGAGATATTAAACATAAAATAGATCGTCGAACTTCCTTACGCTGGTATAATCTTTGACTGTATTAATATGATGCGATTATTTATTTCTGCTTTAATCCTGGTGCAAGGTTTTTCATGGCTGATTAAACCCCAGGCAATGCCCGCACAGGCAGGCATTTCACAGGGTGCAACAAACCTGGTATGTATGCCCGGGGTTTATATGTCCGATCCTCAGGATTGTCTGCCTCTTGGTCCATCAACCTATCTAACGAAAATGGCAAGCGATGGTTTCAATTTACCCTTGATCAGCCTGCCCTCCCGCCCGATTGATAGCCACTTGGCTGAATTGCCGTTCTCTTACGCCACCCTCGGTGAAGGAGCGACTCCAGTTTATGCATCTCTGGAAGATGCCATGGCAGGGCGGAATGAAATCCGAAAGATTGACCCTGGCAGGCTGCGCTATGTAGCTTATATAGATTTTAAGGAAACGGATCACGGACGTTTTTTCCAATTGGAAGACGATACTTGGGTCTCTGTCGGCAGCCGTGTTTCAGTCCCACACAGCTACCCTGGCGGAATTGAATTTACCCGCACTCCCAACCAATCCTTTGGATGGGTCCTTCCGTTCGCTCCAAACATCGCCACCAAACGCACTCCTGGCAACTCAACGGACGATTATACAGGGTATAACCTGGCACCATATCAACTTGTTCAGGTATATGCAACCCAGGTGGTAAATAGTGAGGAATGGGAATTGATTGCCCCTGATGAATGGGTCGAGGGTCGCTTTATCGGCAAAGTGACGCCAAGTTCCACACCCCCACCCGGCGTTGAAAATGGACGCTGGATTGCAGTGAACTTGTTCGAGCAAACCCTCGCAGTATATGACCAGAATAAACTGGTCTTTGCCACCCTCATTGCTTCAGGTATGGAACCATTCTTTACTAAGCCAGGCCTATTTCAAATCCAAACAAAATTGGATTCAACTACGATGTCCGGCGCATTCGAAGCTGATCGCTCGGACTACTATTATTTGGAAAAAGTACCCTGGACGATGTATTACGATCATGCCCGCGCCTTACATGGAGCCTATTGGCGTACAGCTTTCGGTTATCCTCAATCACACGGCTGTATAAATCTCTCTCCAGAAGATTCACATTGGTTGTACGACTGGGCGAATGTTAGTGATTGGGTCTACGTCTGGGATCCCTCCGGCAGTACCCCTACGGATCCAAATTACTATAAAGATGGTGGAGCTTGAAGCATCGGTTCCGGTACTGTGGAATAGAATTTATAAGATGGGATAATCAATAAACGAGCTATCACCGAATTTGATCGTATTTATGAACATCAATATTCGCACATTCATCCTATTCCCGGTCATTCTTATCCTGCTTGCCTGCCGGTCGCTATTCCCCTTATCTTCCCCAATTCCCCCTCAATCACCTGAAGTAAAACTCCTCCGTGAGAAATCTTCCTCCATTAAATTCTCAATAATTTCTCCTATTCCGTCGATCACCTTCACTCCCACTTCAATCTCTCCAGGACTGGCTCTAACTCCGGTATATACTACCTCTCCTGCCCCAACGATTATTCCTCCAGATACACAGCTGCACATCTTTGATGAGCTATGGTCAATCGTCAATGATACCTACATTTATCCCGATTTTAATGGATTAGACTGGAACGCCATCCATGAGCAGTACCGGCAAATAATTTCCGCGGGTCTGACTAATCAAGAGTTTTATACGCGCATTTCTGATCTGATCTTCAGCCTTGAAGATGACCATTCCTACTTCCTCGACCCCCAGCAAGTCGCTGACCAGGAAGCGGAATATCAGGGTAATCACGATTATGTCGGGATTGGGGTAATGGTAAACGCTGTTCCTGCCAGGCAGCGGGCAGTGATCATTTCTGTAGTTTCAGGTAGTCCAGCCGATACCGCTGGGTTGCAGCCCCGCGATAGCATCCTGTCAGTAGGTGGAATTCCGATATTGGACGAGCAGGGTTATGCGCGCGACCTCGTTCGTGGACCAGAAGGGACTTCATTCGTAATAACCGTGCAAACACCCGGAGAGCCACCTCGTTCGATTAACCTTACACGCCAGCGAATTACTGGTTCTTACCCTGTTGTTCATCAGGTATTTGTCACACCTGATGGTGAACGTATCGGCTATATTTTCTTAGTCACCTTCATGGACGGCACAGTCGATGACCAGGTCGCACAAATTTTAAAAGAAATGACTGTTGATCTTCCCCTGGATGGGTTGATCCTGGACAACAGGATGAATGGAGGGGGTTCGAGCCTGGTGCTCGAGCCAATGCTTGGCTTTTTTTCAGCAGGGATTTTAGGCTCCTACGTAAATCATTCCGAGCGTGATCCTATGAGAATTAAGCTGAACGATATCAATGGATCCTCAACGATACCTCTAGTAGTATTGGTTGGGTCAGGTACTGCAAGTTTCGGGGAGATTTTTGCGGGAGTCCTTCAAGATATCGGTCGTGCTTATATCATCGGCACAACCACCGATGGGAATGTCGAGGTTTTATGGGGATATGATTTTGAAGATGGTTCACAGTTATGGCTGGCAAATGAAACCTTCCAGCCGATTAATCACCCTGAACACGACTGGGAAAAATCTGGCATTATCCCCGATTTATCAGTTTCTGGCGAATTTGACCAATATTCGATAAAAAACGATCCCGTAGTTTTGGCTGCCCTCGAATACTTATCTGGACAGTAGGGTCGGGGCACAGGAGAACAATCACCATGCTGACAATGCCGGAGAGGGGATTTTTCGCACTGGCAGTCTTGCTCTCGCTCTATCTAACCTCTCGGGCTGTACTGCGTATCCTTCGCATCATCCAGCGCGGTCATGGCAGACCCGATTGGAGCGTCCTCTGGCGACGCCTTATCACGATTCCTCCACGTATCGTTTCCTTTCAGCCGGTTTTCCGTTTTCGACTTATTCCCAGCCTGTTCCATGCACTCATCGGGTGGGGGTTTCTATATTTTGTGATCGTTAATCTTGGCGATTTATTTCAAGCGTATATCCCAGGTTTTCAATTCCTTGGATATGGGATGATTGGCAATCTTTACCGCCTGGGAGCCGATATATTCAGCATTGCTGTGCTGGTCGGCATTACTGCCATGATCATCCGCCGATTTATCCTCAAGTCAAAAGTGCTCACAGCCCGTTCGGATATCTTGCTCCATCCGAAAGCACGCTTCGGAATTTTACGCGATTCTGCCATCGTCGGTGCATTCGTTACCTTGCACGTCAGCTCCCGGTTTCTCGGTGAATCATTCAAGCTCGCTCAGCTCGGGCCTGATCCTTGGCAGCCATTTGCTTCGCTTGTATCTCGTCTGTGGCTCGGTGCGAGCACTACCATATTGACGATTGGCGTGCATGCCAGTTTCTGGCTATCTTTAGGTGCAATTCTTGCCTTCTTGCCTTATTTTTTGTATTCCAAGCACATCCACCTCTTCTTTGCACCGATTAACTTTCTCCTTAAACCAGAACGCAAATCCATCGGAGAGCTGAGTCGCTTGGACTTTGCTGATGAGAACATTGAGTCATTCGGTGTATCCCATTTGGAAGATCTCGGGTGGGAACAGCTCATGGATGCCTATGCCTGTATTATGTGTAACCGCTGCCAGCAGGTTTGCCCGGCTTATAACACCGGCAAGGTTTTATCCCCCGCTGCTCTTGAGATTAACAAGCGCTACTTCCTCAATTATTTTGGAGCCAAAATTGCCCAGGGGGAGTCCAGCCCTCAAAGAATGGTCGAATTCGCAATTCCGGAAGATGCCATTTGGGCTTGCACAGCCTGTGGAGCATGCATTGATATTTGCCCGGTAAATAATGAACCCATGCGCGACATCATTGATATCCGCCGCTCATTGGTGTTAACCGAAAACCTGTTCCCTCAGCAGCTTCAGACGGCCTTTAGGGGGATGGAACGGAATGTCAATCCTTGGAATATTCCCCCTACTGACCGCTTGAAATGGGCAGAAGGGATAAGTGTGCCCACGATTGATGAAAACCCGGCTCCGGATATCTTGTGGTGGGTTGGTTGTGCACCTGCGACGGATGTACGAGCTCAGAAGGTTGCCCGCGCTTTCGCCCTCATCCTCGGTAAAGCCGGTGTAAATTATGCTGTTTTGGGCAACCGGGAGCAATGCACCGGCGATTCTGCTCGGCGTGCGGGTAATGAGTACCTGTTCAATGAATTGGCTTCATCCAATGTGGAAATACTTACTGAAGTCGCTCCGAAGCGGATTGTGACTACCTGCCCCCATTGCCTGCATACATTGAAAAATGAATACCCGGCATTTGGGGGGAATTTTACAGTCATCCATCATTCACAATTCATCCAAGAGCTGCTCGTCAGTGGCAAGCTCCGGCTCAATCCCCAAGAGTCAGGTCATGAGCTAAATATGGATGTTACATTTCACGACCCTTGCTATCTGGGCCGTCATAATCACATAATTTCCGAACCGCGCCTCGATATTACCGGGATCGGCCTTTCATTGACCGAGCTGCCCCGCCATGGGCTAAAATCATTTTGCTGCGGCGCCGGTGGCGCACAGATGTGGAAGGAAGAGCAGCATGGTTTGGAACGGGTCAATGCCAACCGCTTCCAAGAAGCCGAATCTACCGGAGCAGGTGTACTGGCTGTAGCATGTCCCTTCTGCATGATCATGCTTACCGATGCCCGGAAAGCCGCTAACAGCGAGATGCAGGTGCTTGATATTGCAGAGCTGGTTGCAGCCAGGTTGGAGTAATAATATGGAGGAACATAATAGTCTACCCACAGCTGAAGATATTATTAAAGATTATCGCCTCGCCTATCTCAGTCGTCAGGCCAGCATAATCGGCAGGCGTGAGGTTTTAAGTGGTAAAGCCAAGTTCGGTATTTTCGGCGATGGTAAGGAACTCCCCCAGCTTGCCATGGCGCATGTTTTTAAGCCAGGAGATTTTCGGGCTGGTTATTACCGAGATCAAACCATAACTTTCGCTACGCAAGTGGTTTCAATCCAGGAATTTTTCGCCCAGCTGTATGCCAATCCTGATCTCGAGGCAGAGCCTTCAAGTGGGGGGCGCATGATGGATGCACATTTCGCTTCCCGCTTGCTTAATCCCGATGGTTCCTGGAAAGATCTGACCGAACATCCTAATTCATCTGGTGATATTTCTCCCACCGGAGCGCATATGCCCAGGGTCGTGGGTCTGGCATACGCCTCCAAGCTCTACCGTCAGGTTCCATCATTAGCCCAATATACCCAATTCTCACACAATGGCAATGAGGTTGCTTTTGCCACCATCGGTAATGCCTCCTGTGCAGAAGGCATGTTCTGGGAAACGGTTAACGCCATTGGAGTGCTGCGCTGTCCGGCAATCATCACCATCTATGACGATGGCTATGGAATATCGGTCTCAAATGAATCCCAGGTCGCCAAGGAAAATATCTCCGAGCTCCTGATGGGCTTTCGGCGCCCCCCCGGTGAATGCTGCGATGGCTTTGACATCTACACCGTAAAAGGATGGGATTATCCTGCCTTGATCGAGGCGTTCCAGCATGCCACCCGGGTTGCCAGGGAAGCGCATATGCCGTCAATTGTGCATGTCACTGAGCTTACCCAACCCCAAGGTCACTCCACCTCCGGCAGTCATGAGCGTTACAAATCCAGGGAACGGCTGGAATGGGAGCATGAATTTGATTGCATCAAAAAATTTCGCCAATGGATCATAACCCAGGGGTATGGTACGGCTGACCAGCTGGATAAGTTTGAAGTAGAAGATCAACACTCAGTGGAAGAAGACCGAAAGCGTGCCTGGGAAGGTTATTTTGATCCCATTCTAAACGAACGCTCTCAAGTCGTTGGCATGATCGAACAAATGGCTGTCGGCTCAGAAAATAAAGCCGCATTAGACCAGGTCAAAGAAAAGCTGGTAAATGTCCCGCTGCCTTTCCGACGCGAAATTATTTCTGCTGCCATGGAAGCCTTGATCGAATCTCGTCACGAACAGCTGCCTGTCAGACAGTCGTTGGTAGACTGGGTAAAAGCCCAGCAACCGCTTAATCAAGAGCGTTATGGGTCACATCTTTACAGCCAATCGGAAGAATCTGCCTTACTCGTCCCAGAAGTGAAACCGATCTATTCGGAAACTTCTCCCACCTTGAATGGTTTTGAGATCATCAACACTTATTTTGATGCTGCCTTCGCCCGCGAGCCCCGCTTGATCGCCTTCGGTGAGGATGTGGGTCGGATCGGTGATGTCAACCAGGGCATGCGCGGCTTGCAGGAAAAATATGGCGTGCTTCGTGTCTCCGATACAGGTATCCGTGAGGCCACCATTATCGGTCAGGCGATCGGCATGGCGTTGCGTGGGTTGCGCCCCATCGCCGAGATCCAATACCTGGATTATGTCCTGGTCGGCCTTGAGATCATGTCAGACGACCTGGCCACCCTTCAATGGCGTACTCGCGGGGGTCAAAAGGCACCTGTCATCATCCGCACGCGGGGTCACCGTCTTGAAGGGGTGTGGCATTCCGGTTCGCCGATGGCAGGTCTGATCAATTTTCTCCGCGGCATGTATGTATTGGTGCCACGTAACTTCGTCCAGGCAGCCGGTTTTTACAACACCATGCTGCACTCCGATGAGCCGGCGTTGTTGGTTGAAACCCTCAATGCTTACCGCTTCAAAGAACGCCTTCCGGATAATATTGGTGAGATCACGGTTCCACCGGGTGTCCCTGAAGTCATCCGCAACGGAACGGATGTCACCCTGGTAACCTATGGCGCTTGTTGCCGTATTGCTCTGGAATCGGCTGACAAACTGCGTAATGTGGGGGTTGATGTAGAAGTGGTTGACGTACAAACCTTGCTTCCCTTTGACCTTCATGGGGTTATTCTCGAATCACTAAAGAAAACCGGTCACATTATCTTTATTGATGAGGATGTTCCCGGAGGTACAACCGCTTACATGCTTCAAAAAGTTCTCGAAGAGCAAGGTGGCTACTATTGGCTCGATTCACCTCCCCGTACTTTATCCGGCGCAGACCATCGCCCAGCCTATGGCTCGGATGGTGATTATTGGTCTAAACCGAGCGTAGATTCAGTATTCAAAACGGTTTATGAGCTGATGCATGAGATTTCGCCATCGAATTACCCACTTTTCATTTGATCTATGAGCCATAAATAGGTCAGCATTAAGGAGGAGCCATGCCAACAAAATTATTGATGCCTTTATTGGGAGAAGCTGTTACCGATGCCACAGTAACAAAGTGGCTTAAAGTCACAGGGGATAAAGTCGAGGAATATGAACCTATCCTTGAGGTCAATACCGATAAAGTCGATACGGAAATACCCAGCCCAACTTCGGGTGTGGTCCTGGCTGAATATGCCCAGGAAGGCGAGGTTATCAAGGTAGGTGCATTATTAGCCTGGATTGGTCAGCAAGGTGAGCCCATCCCCCAGGAAGGTGCTCTCGAGCCTGCAAACGCCGTTTCAGCAATATCCCAACCAGTGGGTGTTTCAAGTCAGCCGGCATCCTCCCCAGCAGTAATACCTGCTCCACCTCGTGACCTTGGGTTCATTTCCCCAGTGGTAGCTAAAATCGCCGCTGAACAAAGTGTTGAGCTTTCGAAGGTACCTGGCACCGGTATGGGAGGGCGAATTACCAAGAAAGATATTGAAATCTACCTTGAAGCCCGGAGTCAAACCCATCCAACTCTACCAGCAGCTACGCAACCAGCTCCTGCCCCAGTTGCTCCACCCGCTCCCGCTCCCACTGCCGCAGCACCCGGTGTATCGGTATTGACCGGCACCTACACTGTCCGTCCCCAGACACCCATTCGCAAAGCTATCGCTGAACACATGGTACACTCCGAGCATGTCGCTCCCCATGTTTCCACCATCATGGAAGTAGATATGTCTTGCGTGGTAGACCACCGTACTGCCAATAAGGAAGCCTTTGCTGCCCAGGGCGTGAATTTAACCTATACCGCCTATTTTGTGCTCGCTTCGGTCGCAGCGTTAAAGGCCTACCCGTTAGTGAACTCTTCCTGGTCTGAGGAAGGAGTCAGGATCTATGATGCGATTAATATTGGTATGGCAGTTTCCATGGGAGAAGACGGCTTGATCGTCCCCGTCATCCGCGCTGCAGACAATCTCTCCCTTCTTGGGACTGCCCGAGTCGTCAATGACCTATCCAGCCGGGCACGTGCACACAAGCTCCAGCCGGACGAAGTGCGCGGTGGGACGTTCACCATCACCAACCATGGCGTCTCCGGCTCGCTCTTTGCCACTCCCATCATCAACCAGCCCCAATGTGCCATACTTGGAGTGGGCACAGTTCAAAAACGCCCCGTTGTCATCACCGATGCCAACCTTGGTGATATGATTTCCATCCGTCAAATGATGTATCTTTCCCTCACCTTCGATCATCGAATTATTGACGGTGCTATCGCTGATTACTTTTTAGCAAAAGTCGTAGGGACTTTGAGAGATTGGGCTTGAGCTAAATATAGCAGCCGCGGAGACAAGGTGAGATAGGATTATGATGAGTATTCTGCGATTTATGGATTAAGGAGAGGTTATGGAGAATTACGATGTGATCGTTATCGGAGCCGGACCCGCTGGATATGTGTGTGCCATCAGGTCCGCTCAATTGGGGTTAAAGACAGCCATTATCGATAAGCAGTGGCTGGGCGGGGTGTGTTTGAATGTCGGCTGCATTCCATCCAAAGCCCTGCTCCGCAACGCTGAAGTTGCACATATCCTGCGCGAGCGAGGAAAGGAGTTCGGATTCTCTTTTGAAAACTTAAATCTGGATTATGGCGTCGCGGTCCAACGCAGCCGGCAGGTATCCGATCGCCTCACCAAGGGTGTCGGCTTCCTGATGAAAAAGAACAATATCGCCGTTCACATGGGGATGGCTAAGATTGCAGCTCCTGGTACGCTCGTGGTCACGGATGGTGAAGGGATTACCACCGAGTTGAACGCGAAAAATATCGTTGTTGCCACCGGGGCAACCACCATGGTGCCTCCTGCCTGGAAAGTGGATGGGAAGAAGATCGTTACCTATTTGGAAGCCATCCTGCAGCCCACATTGCCAAAATCTGCCATTATCATCGGCGCGGGTGCTATCGGGGTTGAATTCGCCACCATCTGGAGCTCATACGGGGTCCCGGTCACCATCGTAGAGATGCTGCCTCGCCTGGTCCCGCTGGAAGACGAGGAAGTCAGCACTGAGCTCGGTAAAGCCTTCACGCGGCGCAAGATAAACTTCCTGGTTGGGCACAAGGTGGAGTCGTTGGTTGCTACGGAAGATGGCGTTACAATGCAAGCCACGGGCGAAAAGGGACCGGTCACCCTTCAAGCAGAGCAAGCCCTGGTCGCCATTGGCTTTAGACCCAATTCGCGCGACCTCGGACTGGAAGCGTTGGGGGTCAAGGTCAGTGATCGGGGTGCCATTGAGATCGATGAGCGCATGGCAACCAATATCCCCGGCGTTTGGGCCGTTGGTGATGTAACCGCCAAGCTGATGCTTGCCCATGTAGGCTCAGCCCAAGGGATTATCTGCGCCGAGAATATCGCCGGCGTCGAAACGATCCTGCTGAATTATGAAATGATGCCCCGTGCCACCTACAGCCAGCCACAGGTAGCTTCATTCGGTTTGACTGAAGCCCAAGCCAGAGAACGCGGTTTGGACGTCAAAATCGGGAAATTCCCCTTCCAGGCCAACGGAAAAGCCCTCGGATTGGGGGATTACACCGGTTGGGTCAAGCTGATCACCGATTCCAAGTACGGAGAGATTCTCGGCGGGCATATGATCGGTCCTGAAGTGACCGAGCTTCTGCCTGAGCTGACGATCGCCCAGATGATGGAGCTCACCACAGCCGAAATTGCCCGCAACGTCCACGCGCATCCAACCTTGAGCGAAACTCTCATGGAAGCTGCCCATGCTGCTGAAGGGCACGCCATCCATATTTAATCTGATTTAGAGTAAATCAGGGTTGCTGGAAATAGCTGCCCTGATTTTTATTAGTAACGATGTATACTTGCGTGTAATGACGCCTGAATACTCTTTTGTACGATCCTGCTTTGCAATATTCTCCTCCATAATCAGTACCTGGTATGATCGGCATCTACGAATTCTTCCGACTGGTCAATGAAGCGACATTATGCTCGATCACCAAACTCGTCCATCGTATTGTAGTCCTCACCTGATGAGCACCGGAATCTAGCATCATGGATAAAATTCAAATTTTCCTCGCCGATGATCACACCATTATGAGGGCTGGTATCCGCGCTCTGCTCGAAAACGAGCCTGATATGGTTGTGGTTGGCGAAGCAGAGGATGGGCGTTCGGCAGTCAAGCTTACCTGTCAGCTGCTGCCAGACATTGTATTGATGGATATCGCTATGCCACTGTTAAGCGGTCTTGAAGCCACCCGCCAAATCAGGCACGATTGTCCGCAGGTTCAGGTCTTGATCCTCACCATGCATGACAATGAAGACTATATCCGTCAGGCTCTGGCGAATGGTGCCATGGGATATGTCCTCAAGGATACCACCGCTCATGAGCTCCTGGATGCGATCCATGCCGTTCATCGTGGGGAAGCAGTCCTTTCACCAGCTGTCACTCGCCTTGTCATCGAGGATTACCTGCGTTGGGGCGACTTGCAAAAAGATCATTCTTCCGATGGTTTAAGCCCCCGTGAGCGCGAAGTCTTACAGCTGATTGCCGAGGGCTATTCCAACCGTCAGATTTCCGAGATCATGTCCATTTCCATCAAAACCGTGCAGACCCATCGTATGAACCTGATGTCCAAGCTTGACCTGCACGACCGTGCCGACCTGATCAAATACGCCATCCAGCGGAAAATTATCGAAATTTAGTCGAAACTAAGGTGTCTATAGGGTGTCAAATCAGGTCTTGATTTGATTGCACCATAGGCATATTCAGGTATACTATCAATGTGACTTTTGTCACAATGAGCTGGGGTTTTCCCTGCGCGCTTCACATACCAGCTGAAATCGAGGTGGCTCCATGCGATACATTTCCTTGAAGCGTTTTGGCATGCTTTTTATGCTGGTCGTTTCGGTTGGGCTGTTTATTGCAATAACCACACATGCCCAGGCAAGTTCTGCAATAAAAGTAAATTCTTCGAACGCAAGTGCATCACCCAATTGGGCTTTGGCTGAGGCAGCCTCAGCATCGCCCCAGCTTGTGGTCACTCCCCCAACTGCCACCCAGGATACATGTCTGAGCTGTCATATCATGGGTCAAAACAAGGGGATCTGGACCCCGCTCGCCCGCTGGCTCGTCTTTGGAACCTTGGGGATGGTATTTGTCCTGGGGGTATACCGCAGCGCCAACACCTGGGTCACACGTTCTCCCTGGAAGCCGCTCACCAAACGGGCTGCCGGTTGGGTCGATGACCGCTACCAGGTCTCCGAACCGCTTACCAAAGTCCTCAATAAGCCAGTTCCCAGGTATGCCCTCCGCTGGTTCTACTGCCTGGGGGGTATCACCGCCTTTCTTTTTGTTGTTCAAGGCATCACCGGCATCTTGCTTGCCTTTTACTACAAGCCCACCCCTGAGGCTGCCTACGCCAGCATCCAATATATCGAAACCCAGGTATTTTTCGGCTCCGCCATCCGTGCCATCCACCATTGGTGTGCCAACGGGATGATCGTCATTTGCGTTGCTCATATGCTCCGCGTCTTTATCATGGGTGCCTATAAGCGTCCACGCGAGCTGAATTGGGTCTCCGGCGTGCTCCTCTTGGTCCTTACCCTGGTCTTCGGCTTCACCGGTTATCTGCTCCCGTGGGACCAGCGGGCTTTTTGGGCTACTACGGTTGGTTCTGAAATCGCTGGCGCTATCCCTTCCATCGGGAACCTTGCCCTCGTCATGCTGCGTGTTGGTTGGAATGTCACTGGTGAAACTCTCAGTCGTTTCTACGGACTGCACGTGATTGTCGTCCCATTGGCGACCGTTACATTCATGATCGCCCACTTCCTCATGATCCGCCGCCAGGGGATCGCCAAACCCCTATAAGCCGGAGAGGAGAATAGCCATGTCTGAAATCGAACCTAAACCTGAAGACTCCATCCCCTTTTTCCCTGACCATGTCCGCACAGAGTTCTACGTCGTTCTAGGGGTTCTGGCAGTAGTTCTGATCATTGGCATTATTGCTCTGTTCAAACCAGTCGGCGTGGGCGAGCCTGCCGATCCTCTCAACACTCCCCTGCATGTCAAGCCGGAGTGGTATTTCCTGGCGTTATACCAGATTCTAAAAAAGATACCTCCCATGGTACTGGGCATTCAAGGCAAAATTATCGGCGTTGCCCTGCCCATCCTCCTGGTGGGTTTGATACTGGTCTGGCCATTTATCGATCACAAGCCAGATACGTCCAGGAAAATCTACCGCTACCGCATGCTTTTCGTTGTCCTGGCAGTCTTGACCATCATCGCATTGACCGTCTGGGGGGAGGTGAGTTAGCCATGAATAAAATTTCTCGCCGTGAATTCGTAAAGTTGGTCAATCGCGGGCTGGTTGTCACCGGTGCAGCAGTCCTCGTAGGACCAGTGGTGGCTTACTTCTACCCCAAAAACCTGCAGGAAACCCCCTCAGAGCCGGTCCTTGTTTGCCCTGTAGATGAATTGCCAGCAGGTGCAAGCAAAACTATCAATTATGGTCGTTATCCCGCCTTGGTGATTAACACACCCGCTGGTTTACGTGCATTCTCAGCCGTCTGCACGCACTTTGCTTGCATCGTCAAATGGAATACCGATCAAAATAAGATCTACTGCCCATGCCATGATGGTTATTTTGATCCCAATGATGGTCACGTGGTATCTGGTCCTCCACCCCTTGGCCTCACTCCCATTCCTGTAAATGTGGTAAACAATGAGATTTACATCGGAGGCAGCTCATGACCGCCCAGGCAGCCCCACAGCCATCCTCAAAATCCCCCCAGGTAAATTCAGCAGCTAGAGTGATTAATAAAGCTCTCCTGCGTATTCGCGACTTCATCGTGAATGCCCTGGTCCAGGTTCGCATCCTGAAGAAAGCTTATCCAGCCGTCATGCACAAGTTAATCTATATTGGAGTCACCATCCAGGTGCTTGGCACAATCATTCTTCTGTTGAATATGCTCCTGTTTTTCCCGTGGACCATTACCTTCCCGCGAGGAACGGCAAATCTCATCTATGAGCTGGTCATGGATATCGCCGGAGTGATGATCCTCGCAGGTGTCCTCTTGGCATTTTTTAGGCGGCTGGTCCTTCGTCCGAAGTCTCTGGAATCTCGTTGGGACGATTATTTTGCTCTCATATTATTGACATTAATTCCGTTGATTGGCTTCACCTTGGAAGGCACCCGGCTTTTATCCACCAGTCCCCCTTGGGCTGCCTGGTCTCCTGTCGGCAACCTGGTGGCACACCTGATGGCTTCTCTGGGAATGACTGCCCAGGGCGCCGTACAGCTGCACGATGTGCTCTGGTGGGCCCATGCTGGTGTTGCTCTGGTTTTGGTCGCCAGCATCCCATTCACGAAGATGCGCCATCTGGTTTATATCCCCTTGAACATTATCTTCCGCCCTCTGCGGAAAACGGGGACTCTTGAAAAAATCGACAATATCGACCAGGCAGAGGTCCTGGGGGTGGGAAAAGTGTCAGAATTCACCTCCCAGCAGCTGCTCTCCTTTGATGCCTGCGTAAATTGTGGGCGTTGCGAAGAAGCCTGCCCCTCCAATATCAGCGGCATGGATTATTCTCCCCGCACACTGATCCAGTCGCTTCACCAGACCATGGTTGCAGCGTTGGAAAAACCGGATGGGAAATCTACCCAGGAGCTGTTCTCTGGGACGATTACTGAATCCTATCCCTGGCAGTGCACCACTTGTGGCGCGTGCACTCTCCGTTGCCCTGCTTTTGTCAACCCCGTCGATGAGATCGTCGATCTGCGCCGCTACCAGGCGCTCACCACCGGCAAAGTCCCCAAGTCCGTTGCCGATGCCCTGCGAAATATCGAACGCCAGGGGAATCCATGGGGGATTCCTGCCCAGGACCGGCTGAATTGGTCGGAGGGTTTAAATCTGCGCGAGCTTGCCCCAGGTGATGTAGTGGATGTGCTGTATTTTGTCGGCTGCGCATCCGCCTTCGACGACCGCAACAAGAAAGTCGCCCGCTCGTTCGTTAACCTTTTGCAGAAAGCCAATGTGAGCGTCGGAGTTCTTGGTTTTGATGAGACCTGCTGTGGTGAAACTGCCCGACGCATGGGTAATGAGTACCTCTTCCAGGTCTTCGCTGAACAGAATCTGGAAGCCATGAGTAAGGTCAAGTTCAACCGCATTGTCACCCAATGCCCCCATTGCTTTAACACCCTTAAGAACGAGTATCCTCAATTCGGCAGCAGCTATAAAGTCCAACACTATACCGAATTCCTGACCGAGTTATCCCTCACCAAGGGGATATCCCCCAATGGGAATGGGGTGAAAGGTCGTCTGGTCTACCATGATTCCTGTTATCTGGGCCGTTATAACCAAATCTACCAGGCTCCCCGGACTTTGCTGAAGGATGCCAAAGTGAATCCCATCGAGATGCCTCGCCATGGTGAGAACAGCTTTTGTTGTGGTGGAGGTGGCGGTCAAATGTGGCTCGAAACGGATCCCAATACACGCATCAACCAGCGGCGTCTTGCCGATGCTCTGCAGGTTAAGGCAGACGTTGTTGCTACAGCCTGCCCTTATTGCATGATTATGCTGGATGATGCCATCCGTTCAAAAGGTCTTGGTGAACAAATCCAGGTGATGGATATTGCCGAGGTGCTGGAAAGACAGATGTTAGACTGAACAATGTTTTTTAACGGTGAGTTGGGAGGTGCAATAATGGAATATTGGGCTCTGAGTACCCATGGTGACCCGCTTGGGAAGCTTCACAGCCTGGTCAAAGAAGTCTGGTTAAGTGCCGGCTTGTCAGGCATGTTGGTCACGCTGAATAACAGTCCCACGGCGAGAGCAGTTCCTCGCTTTATCCCTGATGTTGAGCTCATCGAGCAGCTGAATCCATTTTCACCTCTCATGGAAGTCAACTCCGCCATATTAATCCCAGCTTTGCTCGCCAAGTATCCTGATTCCAGGATCGGTGCCATTTTAAGGCCATGTGAGATGCGGGCTCTCATTGAAATGACCAAGCATACCTCGCTCAACCTGGATAATCTCCTTACCATCAGTGTCGATTGCCTGGGCACCCTGCCCGCGGATGAATATCAATGGCGACTCGACCGGCTTGAAAAATCCCAATCAACCCAAGGAAATACTTCCTCTGGCACCCCTGATGATTTGGCAAATGAAGCCCTCGCTTTTGCACGCCAGGGCGGGATCATCCCTTATCGCTACCGCACCGCTTGCCAGGTTTGTTCTTCTCCTGCAGCGGATCATGCAAAAATCAATATTCATGTCCTTGGCCTGCCAGTCCGCCAGCATATGCTGCTATCGACGAGTTTCTCTGGCATTGCTGATACCTTCCACTTCGATGAACTTGCCGAAAGCCCATCAGATGCCGCCCTCGTTTCTCAACATGAGCGAACCTTGTCAAAGCTGGGTGAGCGCCACGCCGCGACAATGGAGCGCGTGAATCAAGGCGTGGGCAGCCTGCTGCCCGTAGATTTGGATGCGTTTATCCAGCTACTGGAAAGCTGTGGTGAATGCCAGGTCTGTCTGGACGTTTGCCCAATCTGCTCCGTGGAACAACCATTCCGGAATGCGGAAGGTCATTACGAGCGGACGGCGGTGATGCGTTGGCTGGTTTCATGTGCCGGTTGTGGCATGTGTGAGCAAGCTTGCCCCAATCACCTCCCCACTACGTCAATTTTCACCCACATCCGCCAGGAATTAGCCCAGGATTGGGGCTATGTCCCGGGTCGTTCGATGGAAGAACCAATACCTTCGATGTAATCACGGAACAATATACCTGTTATGATTGCATGGCAACGGAGATCTGTTCACCATGCAATTTTAGTTTTGAAGGGAATCACCTTCTGGCGCATCTAATCATACAAGATGCCCAATGATCGCGTTTACCAGATGACACACACCCATCGCATATCGCAGCCTGATGCTGCCGAGCTGGAGCGGATGATCGACCAGTTAATCAGGGAGCATTATCTCTACATCCATCGGCTTGCCCTTTCCATATTGGAGGACTTACACGAAGCCGAGGACGTCGCCCAGGAAACTTTCATCGCCGCTCACCGTTCCCTGGCGGGCTTCCGCAGCGAATCCAACCCGAAGACATGGCTGTCTGCCATCGCCATTAATGCCAGCCGTGGAAGGCTGCGAAAGCGCAAAGTACACCAGGTATTAACCAACACGATGCAGGCCTTGCATTTACTAAAAACCCCGCCTGCATCCCCTGAGCAGGCTGCCATCCAGAGCGAGTCGGACCGCTATATCTGGGAAGCAGTGGATAGGCTGGATGAAAAGCACCGCCTGCCTGTCCTCCTGCGTTATGTGCATGCGCTGACTGTGCCTGAGATTGCGCAAATGCTCCACCTCAGCCAGGGGACGGTGCACTCACGCCTGCACTATGCCCGAAAAGAGTTGCACGCAAATTTGGGGCAGCTTAATCCTCACGAGAAGGTGCCAGATGAAACCAGTTAAAGAATTGACCCATCTCCAGGCTCGAGTGCTGATCCATTTGGATATGGATGGATCATTGGATACTGATCAGCGCAAGCAGCTTGACCAGCACCTGGATATCTGTGTTGATTGCCGGTCATACGCCGCAGAAATGGCCCAATTGGACGCTAAGTTGCAGCACTCCTTGCAGGGTCGCTGGGAGCAGTCCCAATCTGATGAGGTTAAATCGACCGCGGCCCTCGCAGGTATCCTTCCCCAAGTGAGGAAGAATCAGATGAAAGTCAACCGTACAAATACCCTCCGCAGTATTGGATGGGGGACGGTAACCGTTTTACTTATTGCTGCCCTGGCGTGGACGATAAAAACCCTGGCGCCAATTCCCGTCCAGGTTCCTGCAGGGGTAAACACTCCCCTTCCATCCAAATCAGTCATTCTACCCACAGAAGTGCCATCAACGACCATCCAGGTTCCACCGCAAGTCTCAATACCTCTCCTCCCTGGTAATTGGGTCGCTGATACCGACTTTGGGAAACTTATTTTCACCATTGCCAGTCAAGGCACACAGATCATTAAGACGGATTTCTTATTCTCTGATTGGTCGTGTGGTTCAACGGACCATTCTGGAGAAATCGTAGATGCATCCAGTTGGCTGATAACCGACAATAAGTTTTCGGTAACCTCAACTTTAGATCGGGATGCCAAGGTACACATGGTTGTCAACGGAGCGTATGATCCTGTCACTCAGATGCTCACCGGAACGTGGGAGGAAGTATCCTTCGACGTTTCTTGTTCTGGCACCTGGCAGGCAGCACCTCCATCGGTCAGCAACATCCTTCCTCCTCCAACTGGAGTCATCAACCTGTTCCCAGGTGTTGAGTTTATTTTTACCTCCGCGCTGCCCCCACCTTCTGAAAGTCTGACCCTTTATCGGCAGCAGATTTCTGAGGCGGTTACAGCCGATAGCGCCCGGCAAGTTGCCACCCAGTGGGGTGTTGCCGGCGGAGTTTACTCATCACCCAGTGAGGGTATGAACGATGTAATTTTCGATGTAATGGATGGCGCTCGCTCGATCCGCTTCTTGAACTTCCCCGACCAGTTTATCTATAACGTCGGCTATTCCAGCCCGGATTACGGTAGTGCCTTGATGGATAACGGACCGCTGCCTTCTTTTGATGAGCAGGTCGCCATTGCCACCAAATTCCTCGCACCTTTTGGGGTTCTCGACCTGCCTTACCGGGCAGCGCCGCTGGAAACAGAACGGGGCATGGTGGCCTTCATGCCCCTCCTCGATGGCTATCCGGTCATCCAGGAGATTGGTGTGGACCGCAGCAATATCGGCTGGATCGACGTTAAAGTAAATTCCCCTGGTCAGGTAACCATGGTGGAATACAGCCATCATGAATTCCAACCCATCGGATCTTATCCCATCCTTACTGCCGGGCAAGCCTGGGAGCGCTTCACTCAGGATGCCAGCCTGCAGCATTCACGCTACGCAGTTTTGACTCCCGCAGGAGAAAACACCTACCAATCCTGGGTGCACAAGTATCAGCCCGGTCAGCAAGCCGATATTTATGGCTGGATCAACAGCTACCAGCCGGTAGATTCGAATACCCTGCCCCTGGTGATGATCAACAACCTGCCCATCATGGGTGATACCACCGGAATGGTCCCTTCCAATCAATATAATGTGCAGATGGTGCACGCCTGGGGTGAGATCCAGGGCAGTCCCAGCGATGGAATCGCACTTCAGGTGGCAGGTTGGAAAGTTTCAAACCTCCCCGATGAATTCATCACCGGTACCCTCACCACCCAATCAGGCCAGACCCTGCTGAACGCCCTTGACCGTACCTATAACCTGGTTGATCCGCCGACCGCCATTCCCGATGGCACCCAGGTCGGTGTCCAGGCAGTCGTCCTGGGTGGCACCCCACCAGCTCTCAATTGGAAGTTCATCGAGACCGGCCAGATCCCATTTTCCTACGGAGCCTCAAACACCTGCGGTGGCGGTGGTGGGGGTGGGAGCGGTTCAGCTGATGCCAACTTCGGTGGGGGTGCATTTGCCCTGCTGAACCTGGATGGTCAAGCTAGTGTTGCTACACCAGCAGATCCTGCACCCTATCAACCGGGTGACGAGATCAGCGCAAACTCAGGCACAGCCTACGTTACCCAGCATATTTACCTGGGTGGCAATACCTCTACCGAGGTAGGTTTATCGCCTGACCCCTCCTCCGGGTTGAATATGGATTGGGGCTACTCTCTGATCGGCGAATCCCTGGCAGGCATCGACCAGTATAATAACCTGCCCATCACGGTTTGGGGACAGGTCGACCATCTGGATAACCATATCGTTTATATCGATGTGACCCGCTATGAGCCGGTTTATCCCGGCAACCAGATCCAGGTATGGACCGGCACGGAGCAGATCCTCACCCTCGATGGTCAAGAAGTGGTTTTATTTACCACCTCAGCAGGTGAAAGCTATGTTCTTAATTCGTCTGTGGATTTTCCTCCCGCTGATGCCAATATCATCGGCCGCCTGGGTGACCTGATCGAGATCGAAGGCTACCTCATGCCTGACCACCAGGTTGGCGGATACCTCGTGCTTAAAGATACCTCCGGTACCACCCAACCCGATGGGATTGCCGATAGTGCCCAGGTGCAGGTCTGGGACCACAGTCAAGACCCGAGCACAAATCCGGGTGCGGTCCTCCAGGGCACGGTCACCATCGACAATGTCGAGCTGGCTTATGATGCCATCAACATGGATCGCTGCCAGGCAACCGCAGCCACCGACCCGAACATGGCTCCCTGGTTGTATGTCCAGCCAATGTGGGTCTTCACGGGCCACTTCGACGACGGTCGCCGCTTCATCGCCCAGGTTCAGGCTCTTCCCGACGACTATTTGCAGTAATCCTTCCGCGGGCGGTTTCGACAATGCCGATCTCCCAGCATGCCCTGATTGTGGATCATCGAACACTGCGAGTGTACAAATAGGTGTCATCGGAAGGACGATTCATTATTTTGAATTAATAAATTGAATTCAATTTCATTGCTTATTGCATCGAGAAATGTTTGCCTATCATTCTGTTTTTTTTATTTCGTCCAAATCCCCCATCATCTGCTATTTTGTCCCAATTAAACTTGTGATAACCAGGCTGTTCGTTTGCTATCACCGTAATGCAAACCGAAGGATTATCCTCTAGTTTGATCGAATATTTTTCTCTTCAACCTTACTGATCATTTAATCCCTTTCCATTGAGGATTTGCTGCATACTTTTTTCAACCCTCGACTCCCGGGTTTTGGATTGTTTGGGTGCAGAAAAATAGAGTATGTACGCTCTTTGCCGTCCCGGCGTCAATGCTTCAAAAGCAGTTTTCAAGGCAGGGATTTCATTTAATTTTCTTTGAAATTCTTCGGGAACTTCATATTCTGTCGTCTTTTTATAATCCACTTTCAACCCGGCTTTTTCCACTTCAATGGCTTCATCGATATAAGCTTTCAAGATGGGTTCCATCTCAACGATTTCTCGAACATTGGTGAACCGGATCTGGCGCCCCGCCTGAACATTCTTCGTCTGTTGGATTAGAATATCATTGGGATCCTTTAACAAGGCACCTTTGACGAATAAAAGTGCACAGTATTCTTTAAATACATGCATTAAAACGATGTTGCTTTTCTGTAACGTGTAACAAGCTACACCCCACTTCAATTCTTCAGTCAGCTGGCAGTCAAGAAGGATCATTCTCAATTTCTCCAATTCTTCCTGCCACTTATCGCATTTACTGATATATACATCCACCTTAGGATTCATCTTATTCATATTGATACTCCTATGTATAAAATATTTGCTCCAAGCCACCTGCTGGCAATTTCTGGCGAATACTGCCTGATAATTGATACTAAGGGGTGTTTGCAGTATATCATGTCAATTATCGGCCTTACAGCAGTAGGTGTTCTTGCTTCAGTCGGTCATGATGTTAGTATAAATCTTTTTGTGTAAGAGCCAGAAGCCTAATGACCCAATAATTGCTCCGCCGATTACTGCGATGATGATCCATTCGAAAAATTGTCCCAAAATGAGCCCGTTGAACATCTGCCAATACTCGAACCAAAAAGTATCATACTTTTCCCCAAATATATTGAGCTGCTCGAGGTGAATTAATTTCCCCGTTGAAAGCAAAACAGCATAATAGGCATAATAACTGAGAATGGCGCATGACCATGTGAGCATGCCGGCCAACATTGGGTAAATTACTTTTCGTGAATACCTGGTTTCGAAAATAACCACTGGTATGATCGGCACGAGCCAGATACCGAAATTCATTATCACAACAACCGGCACAACCAGAAAGGATTTCCCCAGGCTGCCCCATGAAAAGTGGGCCAACCAGTCCAGGTAGAACCAGTCGATTATGCCAAAAATGAGCCCTAAAGCGGCATAACGAAGGAAACGGTATCGAGGTTTATTCATTTATTCCCTTTACTAAATATCATCATCGGTCAGCCATGCATACAGGCAATAATAACCTGACCCATCCGGCTATTTCTTGCTTCTTCCAGGGACACAAGATGATGCACTCGCGTGATGGATTAAATAATTTCTAGACCGATCTCAGGGACCTGGGCTGAGCAGTTGCACAGATTTTCCAAACAACCGGTCTCCAGGTTGATTTAGAGAACGGTCTTTTATTTACCAGGGATGACCTGAGTTACATCATTTATACGATAGCATTGATGATTGCATTCAGAGGGCATTGCTTCACTTTCGATTCACATCATGAATCCTCACCTGTCCACTACACGTTTTTTTCAGTGGCTTTATGTAAAAGAAGGAGTTATTGGCCATAAAATACTTTGACTATTGCTAATGTATTGTATGGTAATTCATTTGAGTAGAAGATTTCGTCCCAGCCAGATCGTCCAGATTGGATACAGGATATATGTTCCCAACCATCCAAAAAACGCAATATAGAGATACCATGGCATGGACTCCATGCTATCAATTCCAGTGAATATCCCTAGAATACCGATCAGTCCAACTGCCATGAACGCACCCACAACAAGCCCAAATAATATCAGGTTGTGTGGCAGTGCGTCACCGCGTATCATGGAATAACAAAATGCCACCAGCCACAAGCCAATCAAAGCGTACCCGACCGCTGAATACCACCCTGCTAGAACAAAGTCTGTAAAGCCATAAATGATCAGGACCGATCCGACAATGGTAAAGATTGCACCAACCACTGCAAAAGCAAGCGCAATTTGACTCATCAACGGTGACTTCGCATGATGTTCGGCGTACATCATCCACGCCAGAACCGCACTAGAGATCCCGATAATGGCGTTGAAAACATCATTGACCTTACCAAAGGACATATTCACTGTAGCCATCATGGTGAGAAATATCAATGCAAGAATAGCCGAGACTCCTGTTACGATTGCCACCCAGCCAATTGTAGATGCTGAGAAGTTGCTTATTGTCATAGATTCCTTTTTCTGATTCATAGGATTTTCGATAATGTCACTGGTTTTTATCATTCGTATTTCCCTCTTAAGTTAAAATTAAGTGTTTATACCATAATATATACTAATTTGACCATATTTGGATAATTTATCCCTTTATTCTTACCTGTTTCTAATGAAGAATCTCCTGTTTATAGCCTGGTTTATAAAATATTGAGAAAAGTTAAAAGATGGAAAAGAAGGTTTGCACTGTACTTATTGTATCTAAGTACAATGAGTGAAAAAGTTCTTGTGTGTCA
>CAWEKR010000013.1:0-121381 GCA_963809615.1 uncultured Chloroflexia bacterium | reverse complement strand
GGATCAGACGGTTGTGCACCCTTGACGGGTGTCCGGCACCCTCCAAAACCAGTGGGGTGTATATTCGAATCCGCTGGAGATCACAGCAGGTCCCCCGCCGTGGGCGCCTATATATGGGGGTATATACACGATATACCCCCACATATAGCCAGAGTTGGAAAAGTGAACAAATAGTTTAGCGCCATTTTAGCGCCATTAATTAAATTCTTGAAATGGACCGTGGGAAAAAAAACAGGTACCCAGTACAACCTGGTTGCAAGCTGTTTGTCTGACTACTCGCAATTTAATGGCGTCCAGGCGATGCCCAACGGGGTCACTGACATTTGGAGAACATATTCAATTGTTAATCACCCCTTATGTTCATTTATTTTCTTATTAGCCCCTCTATATAACCAACTTTCAAACGAATTTATCCACTACTTTATGGACAGCACCTTTTTAATTAATTACGCTTACGTAATCACAATGCAAAATCTTCACTGAGAATATCTACCTTAAATATTGAGTGTTTGTGGTAATGTAAGTCCTTGAATATTGACACTCTATGGTTTTATTGCTACTATTATTCAGATCCGCACTGGATTACAACTAAAGCAGTATTAGGAAATTTCGGTTTAATTTACCCGACCTTGAGGAGGTTTTTATGCATGGTCATCATCAATTTCGTATTATGATCATTTTTGCCCTGTTGCTTATTTTAAGCCTTTCCACCACTTCCTCAATTGCACAGTATTCGTCTCGAATCCTCTCTGGAACCACCGAGCGTGTCTCGATTGCTAGTGACGGGGTGGAAGGAAATGGGTGGTCCGAGTCGTCGTCTATCTCTGCAGATGGGCACAACGTTGTGTTTAGATCCTCTGCAACAAACCTGGTAGCCGGGGACACCAACAACGAAGGTGATGTTTTTGTGCATAACCGGGTGACTGGGTTGACACAGCGCGTCTCAGTTGCCAGTGACGGGACGCAGGCAAATGGAACTTGCTTTGGACCGTCTATCTCTGCCGATGGGCGTTACGTGGTGTTTTACTCATGGGCTTCTAACCTGGTAGATGGAGACACCAATGAGAAGCATGATGTCTTTTTGCATGACCTCGTAACTGGGGAGACACAGCGTCTCTCAGTCGCCAGCGATGGGACCCAGGGAAATGGATTCTCCTTTTCCCCGGTTGTCTCTACAGACGGGCGCTATGTAGCGTTTGATTCCAATGCTGATAACCTAGTAGACGGGGATACGAATGGAACTTATGATGTCTTTGTCCACGACCGGCAGATAGATGAGACCCTACGCATATCAGTCTCCAGTGATGGGACGCAGGGCAATGACTCATCTGCGTGGGCTTCCATCTCTACTGATGGACGTTATGTTGCATTTATCTCGTTCGCTTCTAACCTGGTATATGGGGATACGAATAATTATTGCGATACAGATAATGATGGGATATATGACGATAATTGCCCTGACATCTTCGTTCATGATCGGATATTGGGGGAGACTCAGCGCATCTCAGTGTCCAGCGACGGGATACAGGGAGATGGTGTGTCTTGGAATGGCTCCATCTCTTCGGATGGGCGCTATGTTGCGTTTCAATCCGGGGCTACAAACCTGGTGCCCGGGGATACGAATGGAACTAATGATGTCTTTGTCCACGACCAGCAGACAGGTGAGACCCAACGCGTATCAGTCTCCAGCAACGGGACTCAGGGAAATTTTGATTCCTTATCCCCAGTTATCTCTGCAGACGGGAGCACCGTGGCGTTTGAATCTGGTGCATCCAACCTTGTGGACGAAGACACGAATAATTACTGTGATACAGATCACGATAATATCTGGGATGATAATTGCCCAGACATCTTCGTCCACGATTGGGTGACAGGGGAGACGCAGCTTATCTCAGTCGCCAGCAACGGGACCCAAGGAAATCTAAATTCCTCGTCCCCGGCTATCTCTGCAGACGGGAGCACCGTGGCGTTTTGTTCCTTTGCCTACAACCTAGTTGCTGGGGACACCAATTGGAATCCGGATGTCTTTATGCATGACCGGGTGGGTTTATCCTATCGAATCTATTTGCCCGTTACGCTTCGATGAGTAATTCACTAATGGTGCTCCTTTCATTCCCCCTGGGACAGGGCTACAATTCGTGGTTTTTCGCTTCATGCCTAGTGCAATTGTGGTACATTTGCGAAGCATCAGTATGGAAAATATAGATACAGTATACAAAACTATCTCTAGATGTAATATATAATGGACGTAATATCAACACATATACAGGGTAGATAAAACGCATTTGGACTTCGGATCAGACGGTTGTGCACCCTTGACGGGTGTCCGGCACCCTCCAAAACCAGTGGGGTGTATATTCGAATCCGCTGGAGATCACAGCAGGTCCCCCGCCGTGGGCGCCTATATATGGGGGTAAATACACGATCTACCCCCACATATAGCCATAGTCGGATAAGTTACCAAACATTTTAGCGCCATTTTAGCGCCATTAATTAACTCTTGAAATGGTCCGTGTGAAAAACAACGACCGGTTTTTAGAAAATGCTGTTGTAGGTGGGTTCCTAGGCAATCCATTTGCAACCCGATCAGCTCGATCGTTTATGATTGATTGAAATTACCCCATAATTGGAATTAAACCTTTAACCGCTAGGTTTAGATAACAACTCTTATAAATAGCATTTATAATAAATCCGTAAAATCACCAAAATTGGCTGGATATACTGCAAATATTCTGTATAATTAATAGTTGGGCGGCAGAAAGGCGGATGAATCATGGATCAAGTCTATTGCAGCAACTGTAAACAGCCACTGACAGCCGAGTCGGAAGGTGCCCCTCAGCAGCGTTGTCCTTACTGTGGCTCCACAATGTTCAACAAGCACCTTGAGGGTTCAATCAATCCCTCAGGCGATTTGATGGGAGAAGTACAACGCGATAATCAACCCGTGGGTTTCGTCGAGAGCGGGCAGCCTGATCTCACTCGACATACCACTATAACGCCCGATGGCAAGGTTTTATTCAACCTTCGTGGTTTGTCCCCGAAAAACGAGCAAGACTCTTGCGTGGTGTGTAAGATTCTTGTCAATGTTCTTAACGCTGGTGGGGAGCGAGTTGAGCTAAAAGGTCGTGGTAAACAAGACGAGGATTTCGTCCTGGTGATCAATGGAGCCCGGATGGGCGTACAAATCGTTCGGGCGCTCACTGAACCTCGCTTTTGGAAAGAACTTGAGAGAAGTCGTGACGTGAGTGATATGGTCATGACGATTTCCGAAGCTGTGTCTGCATTGAGAACTGCCATCGAACACAAGACTAAAATTCCTCGCCAACAGCGACCAGATCTTATTTTGTTGCTTGATGCATACAGGCTTCCAGCATTCGCGTTGGGTCTCGTGACAGATCAGTTCAAGAGAGAACAAGCCATCTGGACACAATCGCTAGGGTTTCATGCCGTTTACATTGTAGGGCCAACGGCAACATTTGTATCCAGGCTTGATGAGCAGAGTACCATTTGAAAGCCGCCCAACCACCGTGTGAAGCTGACAGGTGAGATTCTCGCGGAAAAAGTGAGTCGGTGACGTTCCGAAGGTTGATTCTGGTCTCGAAGGCGATAGTGTCCCGCCACCAGCGGCTAACGCGAGCCGTTACCGAAATTACCCTTTAACTGGAATTGAACCTTTAACCGATTGGTTCCAGGTTCTGGTTCTGGAGACTAAGGGTGTGTAACATAAATCACCCTGGCGGCCGGTTTCGTAAGTAATTCAATAGATTTCAGACAGACCAGCATCTGCTCAGCTCTTTTCCCTATTCAGATTACTGAGATCAATCGGGATCGGAGTGAGAATTTCATCCATCACGCGAGCAGCTGAAGCAAGGGAGGCGAAGCCGAGCGGCTCATCCTGGGTCCCTGGAATATTTCGAGCGCAGCGAGAATAGCGAGCAAAGCGAGCTAAGTGAGCATAAGTGGTCATTAAGATCGCCAGGGAGGGTGGTGATGAAGCTCCTGGTAAAATATCCTTATCGAGATATATATGAAAAAAGTCTGTCCTGAAAAAACTCCCTCTTTCATACATCAACCTGTTATTAGCATTTAAGTAAGGCTGGAAAAAACAATGCGAATGTCTGATTTTTTGAACTGGATCGCTAAAAAAGAGGCGAAATGGAGGAAATTATGGTTAAGTTAATTGAGTTCCGCCACAACCATCATCCCTCTGGGGTGAAAATGTTGGGAAAATTTATTCGACGTGGAATTTCGGTGCCATATAATTAAATGACTAATCTCGTACACAGGAGAGACGACGATGCCTCACCCTACCTTCATCGGCGATCTTGGCGGCGGGCTTATCTTGCGGCGGGCAACGCCGGAGGATCGCGATGCCCTCGTACACTTCAACGCCACCACCCACAGCGACAGTGACGAGCCGGACCGCCACGTCGCCGGGCACACATACGATCTCATCAGCGGGCGGCTGCCCGGTTTTCAGGCGGGAGATTTCACCATTGTGGAAGATTCCAACACGGGGCAGATCGTCTCATCGCTCAGCCTGATTCCCCAGGTTTGGGCTTATGAGGGCATCCCGTTTCAGGTGGGTCGCCCGGAAATTGTGGGTACGGCGCCGGCTTACCGGTGCCGCGGGCTTGTGCGCGAGCAGTTCGCCGAAGTTCACCAGTGGAGCAAAGAGCGGGGTGATCTTGTGCAGGTGATCACCGGCAACCCCTGGTTCTACCGCCAGTTCGGCTATGAGCTAGCGATGACGCTGGGGGGCGGGCGGATGGGCTTCGGGCCGAACATTCCGCGGCTGAAGCCGGAAGTGAAGGAAAAATACCACATCCGCCCGGCTTGCGCGGAAGACCTGCCGTTTCTCGCCAGGATGTACGACCTCACGATGAAACGCCAGCCAATCCACTGCCTGCGCAACGATGCGCTATGGCGTTACGAATTGAACGGGCGCAGCGAATACAATCTTAACCGCAAAACCCTCCACGTTATAGAAAGCGCCCAAGAGCCAGAAAAATCCGTGGGCTTTTTCGCACTCACCCCCTGGTTGTGGGGCCCGAACATCTGGCTATCGGCTTACGAGATCGAGACGGCGGCAAATACTGTGCTAAACGGGTCAGCAACCTGGCTGGAGATCACGCCTGTTGTGCTGCGCTACCTGTGGTCAGTGGGTGAAGTGTACGCCAGGCGCGAAGGGATAGCCCTGGAGAGGTTCGCCCTGGGCTTGGGTGCGGAGCATCCAGCGTATGATCTTTTCTCCGACTGCCTGCCGGTGGTGCGCAAAACCAGCGCATGGTACATTCGCGTGGCGGATCTGCCGGCTTTTCTGCGTCGAATTGCCCCAGCGCTCGAAAAACGCCTGGCCTGCTCCACGTTAGCGGGCTGCACCGGGCGGCTGAGGATCAGTTTTTACCGGAGCGGGATAGCGCTTTCCATGGTGGAAGGCCGCCTGGAGCAGGTTGAGGCCTGGCTGCCTACCCAGGAGGAGTGGGGGGATGCTGCCTTCCCCGACCTGACCTTTTTACAACTTGTGTTTGGCTACCGCAGTGTTGAAGACCTGGAATATGCCTTCGCGGACTGCTGGGTCCACGACCGGCGAACGGCAAGTGTGCTCAATGTCCTGTTCCCAAAGCGACCGTCCGATATCTGGGGGGTTGGGTAATTTTGTAATTGTCACGCAAGAACCGCACACACGGCGATCAAACTGCGAAGTGCAGGTAGCGCTGCATGCCATTACGCTTGCGCACACAATAGATGTCGATCTTCAATAATATGACAATTATCCCAACAACGAACAGTAAATTTTTCATTCAGCAGGCTTTTTCTCCGTAATAGGTAGGTGGACAAGGTTACTTTTGTGGAGGAAATATGACAGTTACAATATATAAGTTGTTATGTGCTAATCTTCAATTAAATCTCTAGTCAGGCCGTTTGACGCAATGGTGATGGACACCGAATACAATGGCTTCTAAAGAGCCACAACCCCGCCAGCAATGGTGATGATAGCGGCAGCAATGGCACGGCCGGAAAGGCATCGATTGCAAGTGCGGTGCGTGCGATTGCGAACGTGGTGGTGGACACACTCGCTCATCTCGGCGTCACGAACATTGACATCCCGATCGCCGCGCCGAAGGTGTGGGCGGTTTTGAAGGAGAAGCGTGTAGCGTAATAGTATGCAGTCGGGTGCAAGAATTACTTTCCTGCTCCAATAAAATAATCCTTTGTGGAGGTTCTATGAACAACCAATTGGAAGCGAACAAGAGAATCGTGCGCGAGTGGAATGACCTTGCCATTAACCAACGCAAGCCCGAAGAAGCGGTTGCCAAATATCTTGGACCGCACTATCGGCAGCACAATCCCGGCGCAGCAGATGGTCCGGAACCTTTTATTGGTTTTGTGAAATGGTTCGCACAAACCAATCCAGATTTTCGCGTGGAATCAAAAAGGATCATCGCGGAAGGCAATTATGTGGTCATGCATAGTCACTTGATCCCCAAACCTGGCGACCGCGGAATGGCAGTCGTGGATATCTTCCGTCTTGAAAACGACAAGATCGTTGAACACTGGGATGTGGTGCAAGAAATTCCCGAAACGTCAGCGAACAACAACACGATGTTTTAGCGAAAACCGATTATCCCTCCGCCCGAGCTCTGGGCGATTTTGAAATAAAAGTGGCGTTGTAGTGCGACTCTCCAGATGGTTGCGAGCCTTCCTACCACCTAACAATAGCATGCAGGGGACGGCGTCTCTTCTTCGCTACAGCGCCGCGCCTGATGCCGACCGTTCGGCGTTTAGCGAAACCCATCAGAAAGCCAGTTCTGTACGATAAGGAGACTTTACATGAGTTTAAATATTGCTCAAATTGCTGAAGCGTTCTGCAGCTATAGATTCGTTGTGACATACCCGTACACGGCCGACGAAATCAAATGGAACATCGTTGGTAGAGAAGAACTTATGGGTCGGGAGGCGGTCATCGATCAGTGCGACAAGTCGGCGAAATTCCTTAAGACTGTCTCTGCCACCATTACAAAGCTGAAAATTAACCGCGCGGATACTTTTATCGTTGTTGAAGGCCCGGCACAATTTCAAGATCAGGAAAATCGCACTTCAGCGTGGCCAGCTGTGATGTCTTTCAATTTTCGGATGGGCGACTTGTTGAGATTACATCATACAACGTTGAGTTGAACAAACCGTAGTTACTTTCCAGGCTGTCACTGGACAGAATTTGAGTAAAGTACGTTTTCTCAGTCAGGGAGTCTTATGCAATAAATAAACGTCTAACAATGTGTACAGTGGAAAGGTGGGTACGCGTCGCGTTTTTTAGCTTTTTTCGTGGCTTTGGGTTTTTTCGCTTCGGCGGCGACTCTTTGCCCTCTCACCTGCCACTTACGCACACCGTTAGGCGGCCAGAACATACAGAAAGGAGACCACGATGAGAAATGAACAGACAGCGCCTGAGACGAAAGGTGTCACGGTGAAGCTGCTAGCAGCGCTTGACCTTGGCCTTGAAATCGAGGGCATGGCAGGGCGCCAACTTCGAATGCGTATGGTGACCATCGAACCCGGAGGCGTCTTCGGCCCAATTCACGACCATATAGACAGGCCGGGAATGGTTTATATCCTGCAAGGAACGATCACCGACTATCGAAATGGAATGGCTAAGGAGTACGGGCCGGGAGTGGGCTGGCCCGAGGATAAGAACACCACACACTGGCTTGAGAATAGAGGAACGACGCCGGCGGTGGAGATCTCGGTCGATTTAGTCAGGGTAAGCTGAAGCACGACAACTAACCCGATCGCCGCCTAACAACCGCTGCAGCGGATTCGTCTTCAGTTGCTGCGTTCCTTCCTCCTCGCCGCTGAGCATGAATCGTTTAGCCTGGAGTTTTTCTCTGCCAATTCCCCACCATGCCGCTAACACCAGGCGTAGAACAATTTTATGGCAAAGCACTCAAATTCACCCTTTATTTGAATTTGAACCATAATCGCTAGGTTCCAGGGTCTAACCCTGAAGGTTTAGGGTGATTAATGAAAACCACCATGCGACTGGTTTCGTGAGTATACGACAGATTTAAGACAGATCGGCAGCTGCTCAGCTCTTTCCCTTTTCAGATTCCTGTGATCGATCGGGAAATAATTTCATCCATCATGCGAGCTGATTCATCCTGCATTCCAGGAATATTGCTCGCTTAGCGAGCAGAGGGAAGCGAGCAAAGCGGGTTTTAAGATCGCCAGGGAGTGACCCAACATCCCGGGCACGATGATCGGAGGGATCCATCTCCTTCTGATCAGAAGGTTGTGGATCGAATCCGCCGTAATGCACGGCAGCGCTTGGTGAAACACCGGTCAACGATGATGGTTACATCAATCTATTAGAAGCGATACCTTTCGGTGAACAGAAGGAATGATAATTTCCATTCAAAGTTCGTAGAAGATTGATTCACCAGAAATTCCCTGGTTCGCAATGACTGAATAAAGAAGAGCTGCAGTTAGTTAGGGGCAGCTCTGGGTGAAACACCGATCAACGGGTGACTGTTTCCTAATCCTTGATTGACTAATTCCTCAGAACATCATCGCATTCAGTGTTTCCATCGTCTCCCTGGCGGGGCGCAAACGGTCTTCGGTGAGGCGGTTCAGAGGCTCATCTGGAAGATTATAATGCTCGAACAGGGTTGGTACAGTCTCATCGATATAGATCAGACCAGTGATCAGGCAACAATCCTTATTCGATTCTTCCAACACGCGCATGGCTTCGGCGCGATTCTTGGGGTCATAGTCACGGTCCAGTTTCTTCAAGATGATCATCGAGCCGTCATGCATGGTAACTTCTTTTATCTGCCCGTCTTCATAATCAATCATGATCTCTTCCTTGTTCGGTACAAAGGATAGATCATGCAAGGCAATCTCATGGTCCTTCCCCCACGAATAGGAGTGGCTGGTTTCATCCTGGTTATTAAACGTGACACATGGACTGATGATATCCAGCACAGCGATCCCAGAGTGACTAAAAGCCGCCTTGATCAATTCCTTCACCTGCTTCGGGTCACCCGCGAAGGAACGCGCCACAAACGTGGCATGCCCTACCAGGGCTTCCCAGGCGATATCAACCGGCAGATACGGGTTGGTTCCCTGCTTCTTCAACTCCAAGCCTTCATCTGCCGTAGCAGAAAACTGCCCCTTGGTGAGCCCATATACGCCATTATTCTCGATTATATAGACCAGGGGCACGTTCCGGCGCACGATGTGCTTGAACTGTCCCATACCGATGCTGGCAGTGTCACCATCGCCGCTCAACCCGATACCTTTCAAGGCTGTATCGCCGAACATCGCCCCAGTTGCCAGCGAGGGCATGCGCCCGTGCAAGCCGTTGAAACCGAAAGAACGGTTGAGAAAGTAAAAAGGGCTTTTGCTCGAGCAGCCGATCCCGCTGAACTTGACCATATTTTCAGGGATAATGTTCAGCTCATAACAGGCGGCGATGATCTGGCTGGATATGGAGTTGTGGCCGCAACCCTGGCACAAGGAGCTGGGGTTGCCGCGATAATCGTTCTTGGAAAGTCCGACCAGGTTCACCTGGGCACGAGATGTTTGAGTCGTTTGATCAGCCATAGTATCCTATTCCTCATTCGCCATTACCTGGTGTTCCACCCAATCAGCAGTCAAGGGCAGACCATCCAGGTGAGAAAGAGAGATTAATTTCATGCTGCAATCTGGGATTTCCAGCTGCAGAATTTGGTGTAATTGACCATCCCGGTTGAGCTCGATGACATAATTACGTTCATGAAGGCGGACGAAGTCCTTCACCTCATCAGCGACAGGCAGCGAGCGCATGCGCAGATGGTCAATCCGATAGCCTTTATCAGCCAGGTTTTCCATCGCCTCCTTGATGGCATCGGAGGTGGAGCCATACGAGACGATGCTTATTGCCGCTCCTCCCGCCAGCCTGATCTCAGGTTTAGGCAGCATGGGGATGTAGTTTTCCAGCTTTCGGCGCAGCCTGAGCAAGTTATTTTCCCAATCCTGCGGCTCCTCGCTGTAGCTGGCATACTCATTGTGCCCGGTGCCGCGGGCGAAGTAGGCAGCATTGGTCAGCTTGTTCCCCGGGAGCGTACGATAGGGGATGCCATCGCCATCCACATCCAGATAGCGCCCCCATTTCTCGCTCATCTGCTTCAAGTCATCCTCCCACAATACCTTGCCGCGGTCCATAGGTTTATCAGGATATTCGAAGGGTTTGGTCATCCACTGGTTCATGCCAAAGTCAAGGTCAGATAATACCATCACCGGGGTTTGCAGGCGCTCGGCGATATCGAAAGCTTTCCAGCCTAGCTCAAAACATTCGGTGACGGAACCAGGAAACAGCACCACATGCCTGGCATCACCATGACCCATATAATAAGCCAGCCTCAAGTCACCCTGGGAGGTGCGGGTCGGCAGACCAGTCGAAGGACCAATCCGCTGGATATCCCAGATGACAACCGGTGTTTCAGAGAAATAGGCCAGACCAACATACTCTACCATCAAGCTGAAACCGGGTCCTGAGGTGGAGGTCATCGCACGCAAGCCCGACCAACCTGCACCTACCACCATACCGATGGCGGCTAGCTCATCTTCCGCCTGGATTACGACGCAGGTATTTTTTCCGGTGACCGGATCCTTGCGGAAAACAGGCACGTATTCGTTCAAGGTCTCCGCCAACGATGTGGCGGGCGTGATCGGGTACCAGGCAGCAAACTGCAGTCCACCATACAGTGCGCCTAGTGCAGCGGCGGTATTCCCATCCGCCATTATGTATCCTTCGGTTTTGTTGGAGGGCTTTAAGCGATATTCATCGGTCTTATGGAGATTATTGGCTGCCCAATCATAAGCAAGTTTAACCATGCCCCAGTTTAGATCAATTGGTTTTTGTTTACCCTTAAAGTGAAACTCCAACGCCTGGTGAATATGATCCATATCTATACTCAAAACCTGAGCAACGATGCCAACATAGACCATGTTGGCAATATAATCGCGAATATTTGGAGGAACGTCTGAATCACGGACCATCTGCTTTATGGGCATGGGATAACAATGGATATCCTGCCGAGATATGGGGAGCTTGATACTATCATCATAAAAAAGCACCCCACCGGGAAGGATCCCATCCATATCCCGGGTGAACGTCGCCGGGTTCATAGCCACCACAATTTCATTATTCTCACAGCGTGCCAGGTGACCGGACTCATTGACCCGGATGGTATACCAGGTAGGTTGACCCTGAATATTCGATGGAAAAATATTCTTCCCAGAAACGGGAATCCCCATCTTGAATAAAGCCCTCACCAAAGTCAGGTTAGAAGTCTGACTCCCCGAGCCATTAACGGTGGCAACGGTGATATTAAAATTATTCGTGACGGGCTGCGCAGGTTGTGCCAACTCTACACCAGATGCATCGGATTTCAATACCATAATCCCTCCATGTACCAATTCTGGTTCATTGATCAAGAAACTCAAGCGCAGACGCCGCCATCAAACCGGCTGCCTTGGGTAGAATAAATTCATCGAAATCAAATTTAGAATTGTGATGGGGAGCAACCAAATTCTTGCCTATGTTGGCTGACCCGATGAAGAAATAGCACCCACGGACCTTTTGTAAGATAAATGCCATATCTTCGGCACCCATGGTCATCGTCTGAGTATCCAGCTGGTCGGCGGGGAGCAATTCAGCGGCAATCCCCTGGACTCTCCTGGTTATTTCAGGATCATTATACACAGCAGGCGTGATCGAAGTTATCTCGATGCTCGAGTCACAATCGCCGGCAAGAGCGACATTCCCGACGATAGCATGGAAACGCTTAACCATCAGCTCTCTAACCTCTGGCTCGAAACTCCGCAAAGTACCTTTGAGGACCACTTCAGCCGGGATGACATTGAAGGCGTCGCCTCCATGAATGGACGCCACGGTGACAACGGCAGATTTTAACGGCGATACGTTCCTGGAAACGATGCCCTGTAAGGCATTCACCACCTGTGAGGCTGCCAGGATTGGATCGGCGACCAGATTGGGGACAGCCCCATGCCCACCGCGACCAATGATCCTGACGGTAAATGTATCGGCGGCGGCCATGACCGGACCCGGCACAATTCCAATCCAACCGACCGGCTTATCGTTCCAAATGTGCAAACCCAGCGCCACATCAGGAGCTGGACCTTGCAGGATGCCATCGGCGATCATCTTTTCAGCACCGCCGAAACCCTCTTCACCCGGTTGGAAGACCAATTTGATGGTTCCGTTGATCTCTTTTCGATGATCATTCAAGATGCGGGCGACGGTTAGTCCCACGGCAACATGACCATCATGCCCGCAAGCATGCATCAGACCAGGGTTCTGCGAGGCATACTCGGCGTTTGTTTCTTCCTGGATGGGCAGAGCATCCATATCAAAGCGCAGCAGCACCACCGGGCCAGGTCCTTGCCCTTCCAACAGCCCCACTACGCCGGTCTGCCCAACACCGGTCTTGACTTCCATCCCCAGGTTGGATAACTCCCGGGCGACAATATTCGCAGTTCGGATTTCTTTCAACCCGATCTCGGGATGCTTATGAAAATCCCGCCTCAATTCACGCGTATAATCGAATAGAGCTTGGGCTTCATCGATGAATATTAACATTGTTCCTCTGATTATTTAGATGATAATTATCCGATTTGGTGATAAATCTCAACTTAAAATAAGACGGCGAAATTTCTCTTCATAACGCGGTTTTTCAGGCGTGCTGTCAGCAGTTCGACGGTTATGCATGCGTTCCGCTAATTTTTCAGGTTCACCAACCTGGCTTTTATGCGCGTATAAAGCCTGGATCTTGATTTCCCAATAATCGGTGACATCCAAAGTAACGTCGGGAACCAGGGTGCCAGCAACCCACACTTCCCGCACGATGTGCGGCTCAAGGTTTTCATCCTTTAGTAATTCAGGAAAATTTAGATGATCGCGGGCGGCGGGAAAGACAGCATCCAAGGCGGCCTGCCCGGCGGCACGATGGTCTGGATGGTTCAAGCCACCATTGGAGGTGAAAAGGGTCTGTGGATCGCAAGTCACCATCACATCCGGGCGGACCGTGCGAATCACGCGGGTGATATCTCGGCGAAGGCTGATATCGGGTACCAGGTAACCGTCAGGATAATTCAAGAACCTGACATCCATGACCCCGAGCACCTGTGCGGCGAGGCGCTGTTCCATCTGCCTGATAGAACACAGCTCGTCAGAATTGAGCGTGAGATCCTTGGTGCCTTTATCGCCGCAGGTGACAACACAATAAGATACGGTGTGACCGGCGAGCACCCAGCGCGCGGTGGTAGCCCCGCAAAAGAACTCAGGGTCATCCGGATGGGCCAGTACCACGAGAACCTTCTGGGGAGAATCCCAATTATCGGGGGATTTACCTGGGTCTACCATGCGGCCTCTTCTTCCCCCTCCTGGGCTCAAATTGCTTTACGACCGGTTTGACTTCTTCAGGACAGTTTTCGCAGGGTTCGTCTGTCTTCTTCTTCAAAGCTTCCAGCTCTTCCAGCGGCTGCAGCTCGTCTTGCATGAACTCATGCGTACCACCCTGCTCAAGCTCGACCAGGATGGCACCTTTTAGCGGTACAACATCCAACACCTTACCGTTTCCACGAGGGGTGACTACGAGTTTACCTCGCTTGGGTAACTGCTTGCGGGCTTCAACGTACTGCTCATATTCATATACAAGGCAGCAGCGCAAACGCCCACACATGCCGGTGATCTCTGTTGGGGTAAGGCTGATACCCTGTTCTTTGGCCATCTTGATTGAAATTGGACTGAATTCAGTTAAAAATGCTGAACAGCAACGGCACGCCAAACCACAAGCACCCATGCCTCCATATGTTTTGGCAACATCACGAGGTCCGACCAGGTGCATTTCAACATGGGTCTGCGGATAAGCACGCTGCATGGCTCGCTTGAGTGGCTTGAGGTCGGTTTTTTCACCTTCTTCGCTGGAATACACGAATAACAGGCGGCTGCCATCCAAGCTAAACTCAGCAGTCACAATCTTTACATCCGCAGCCATGCGGAGCTCGGTGGTCTTTGCCCGGCAAGCTGTCAGGGCTTCACATTCCAGATGTACCCACTCTTGGCGAACCAACAAATCTTGTGGAGTGGCTATGCGCATAATGGACTTTAATCCTAGAATTGCACGGTCGGGGTTATTCACAAATTGTACGATCTGCCCAAGCTGGGAACCCCGGCTGGTTTCTACCACAACGAAATCACCTTTTTGCACACTTTTAAAATTTGTGGCGTCAAAATGGTAAATCTTTCCGATAGGCTGAAAACGCAATCCGACAACGCATTGTTCCGGTGCCAGATCTTTAACAATATCTTCCACGTAACTATCCTCTTTTCAATGGGCCTGATTCACTCGATTATGGTGATCGGGACCACAGCATGCTTCTCGATTGCTGCGACGCTCACCCTGGCGGCAATCTGTTCGGCAATACTACGCAAGGCTGCAGCTGCCGGCGATGTGGGATTTTCCAGGATGACCGGCTTCCCGGAATCACCTCCCAGGCGTACAGCAGGATCGATGGGGATGGTACCGAAGAATGGCACGCCACTCTCTTTTGCCAGCTGCGCTCCACCTCCCGTGCCAAAGATATCCAGGCGGGAACCATCTTCCAATTCCAGGTAGCTCATATTCTCTACGACCCCGAGAATCGGGACGCTCAGCTGGCGAAACATTTCCAGACCCCGGCGGGCATCTTCCAGAGAGACCTGTTGTGGGAGTGTGACAATCACACCACCGCTCAGAGGGAGCGATTGAGTCAGGCTTAACGCCGCATCACCGGTGCCTGGCGGCAGGTCGACGATTAAATAATCCAATTCACCCCATTCTACATCACTTAAGAACTGCCGGATGGTAGAGTGCAGCATCGGACCCCGCCAAATCAATGGTTGGTCAGGTTTCACCAGGAAGCCGATGGACATCATTTTGACTCCATAGGCTTCAGCAGGCACAAGTTTCTCTTTCGTGGGGGGAGGCAACTTTCCTACACCCATCATCGTGGGAATGTTGGGACCATATATATCGGCATCCAGCAAACCAACACATGCTCCGGACTGGGCCAATGCAACGGCAACATTTACGGCTACCGTGCTTTTTCCAACCCCACCCTTTCCGGAGGCGATGGCGACAGCATTGCGAATGGGCAGCTGCACCAAACCCCTGGAGCGACCATCGCTGGGCACGTTGGATTCCATCTTGATCTCCACCGTTTTTACCCCAGGTATCGCCATAACCGCGGCACGGGCTTCGTTTTCGATCCTGGTCTTCAATGGGCAGGCAGGGGTGGTCAACACAATGGAAAACCTTATCCGGTCACCTTTAACATCCAAATCCTTGATCATATGTAATGATACAAGGTCGTTCATAAGTTCGGGTTCCTGTACCTTACTCAAGGCGGCTAAAACTGAAGCCTCCGTTACTAAATCCACTTTCATATATTCATACCTCTTTCATGTATTTGGAGATATCTTTCTTGGCTTCATTATAAAGGTCAATCAGGTTTTGATCATTGCCTTTATAACGCTTGATCGTATTACTGGAGCACAGTATACAGCCTCTCATCGCTCGATAAGAATCGGATTGGCAGGTGGTACAACCGCCGATCCTGACCATGAATAACACAAATGCGACCCGCTCAGGATGCCCAGGGTCAAGGTCGATCAGGCTGGTGACCAATTGTTCCCATTGTTCCCCCCGTAGCTTACGTAAAGGCTCAATAGCCCTGGAGGGAAAAAGCAGATCAATTTCATAATTATGCAACATTAGATTAATACCATGGCTACCAATACAGATGCAGCATAAGGTTATGCGTGAGGCCTTCTGGCAGCCCGCTGGTTTTCAGCTTCGCGGGTGGCAGCCTCTTCACGCTCATAATTCATCGGTCGGATCGAAGCATAATAAGATAAGGGCTTACCAAGTTTTTCCTTATTATAAATGTTCGATTTTCGACTATAAGTGGAGATTTCATAATCGTGATCCATCTTAATGGCATCAAATGGGCAGTACTCAGAACAATAACCGCAGTTCATGCAAATGTCGACATCGATATAGAATTCCGCCGGATCGGGTATGGGACGACCGGTATTGGGGTCACTGGACCTGACAATCCAGATGCACTGCGGCGGGCAGACTTTGGCACAGATGCCGCAGGAGGTACATCGATACTCTTTGATGCCGTCTTTTTCAACATAAAGCAGGAAGGGTAAATATCTGAACTCTTCGGGAACCGGCAGCTTCTCCTCGGGGTATTGAACGGTGAAAATCCCTTTGACATGCTTGCTGCTGCGATACGCAATCCCTTCAGCAGAATGGTAGCGCTTACCCCGGTGGCGGATATCATCCAAATAAGTTTCGAGAAAATGCCTGAAGGCTAATCCAAGGGTTTTCAGGACACCCAGCCCGTACACGTATGCATTCTTTTGATCAGACATTCTTTCCTCACCTATCTGTTTCGCCCAAAACGATATCGATGGAGCCAAGGATTACCACAACATCTGCTATCTTACTGCCGATACACAGTAACTCAAGTGGGGTCAGGTTGATAAAAGACGGAGCGCGAACATGGTATCGCCAGGGATTGGGCTTCCCATTCGAAATGACGTAAAATCCGAGCTCACCCTTGGGACCTTCCACACACCCATATGCTTCACCGGCAGGCACGCGCACCTGGTATTGGGGTTTGCCTTCCTGGATGGGTCCATCGGGGATATCCTTCAATACCTGCTGCAAGATGCGCAGGCTTTGGCGGATCTCATCCAGACGGATCAGGTAGCGGTCGTACACATCGCCATGGTAGCGAACGGCGACGTCAAAGTCGAATCGATTATAGATGCTGTACGGCTGGGCCCGGCGAAGATCATATGGCACCCCGGAGGCACGCAGTACCGGACCGACGGTAGAAAAAGCAATCGCCTGTTCAGGGGTAAGAACACCAATACCTTCGGATCGCTGGCGGACAACCTCGTTATTCGTAATGTACGTATTGAGGTCGTCGATCTTGCGAGGCAGACGATCGATCACCAGATCTTTCACCTTATCCAGGGTACCGGGTGGTAGATCACGGGCGACACCGCCGAAGCGGAAGTAATTGCACATCATCCTGGAACCCGAGACAGCTTCGAAAATGTCCAGGATTAATTCACGCTCTTCAAATGCATAAAGGAACGGAGTGAAGTAAGCGCCAAAATCATTCATCAAGAACCCAAAAAGTGCCAAGTGATTCACGATACGGGTTAATTCAGCCATCATGACACGGATATACTCAGCACGTTCCGGTGGGGCGATGCCCATCAGCTTTTCCACAGCCAAGGCATAACCGAAATTATTGCTCATCGAATTGAAATAATCCAACCTGTCGGTATAAGGCATATTGCCTAGGAAAGTGTTGCGTTCGCCAATTTTTTCGTGATTGCGGTGGAGATATCCCACAACAGGCTTTAAACCGACGATGGTTTCACCATCCAACTTGGCTGCCATACGAAATACGCCATGGGTCGAAGGATGCTGAGGACCTAAATTAACGATTACCTGCTCTGTGCCTATGCCGGTGTCTTCTTCCAGGCGCACCATCTGGCTAAGACCGGCATAAAGTGCTGTTTCAGGCTCGGGTACCCAGCTTTCAGGGTCAAAGCCGGCGGGATAATCAACATTTCTCCCGAGAGGATTTTTTTGTTCCGAACTCTTAAAAAACCCGGCGGGCCAGCGGCTTTTAAATGGCTTGCCTTCTTCTTCGAAAAAACCTTCCTTCCAATCTTTTCTGAGTGGGTGACCATAAAAACCTTCCCAGGTGAGTATCCGACGTAAATCAGGATGACCATCGAACTTGATTCCCAAAAGGTCCCATATTTCGCGCTCCTGTAGCTCAGCCCCTGGATAGATGGGCACAAGCGAATCAATCACGGGGTTATCGCGGTTCAGTTGCGCCTTGATCACCAACGGGGAGCCACCCGTGGACTTGCGGATGTGATATACCACTTCCATTTTATTCTCGGGCAGATAATCCACCCCGGTGACCGAAGATAAATAATCATAACCCAGGTCATCGCGCAGTTTTTTTAGGGTGGCTGTAAGAAGCCCGGCTTTTACCAGGTAGCCTTCGTAGTTAGGACGCTCATCGCGTGTGACACAATCTGGAAATACCTGAGTCAAGTCTGAAGCAAGGACGAAGTTTTGGTTACCCATGAATATGCTCCATCGTTATATGATCCATAAGCGATTATCCTGCCTCCGGGGTGGGAGGTTCACCCGAAACTGGTTGTGCAGGGGTTTGCTGGGCGAGTAGTTTGTTTTGAGAAAATTCTCTTATGCGAGCATATTCACGTGGATCCATCAGGTCTGGACCGAGCACAGGGACCGGCAGAGGTACTTCAGGATCCTTGCGGTACCAGCGGACAGTTTTTATCGATTGTTTATCAATCAATTTTTGCAAAGTGATAAAGCCATTCAGTAGAGCCTGCGGCGTGGGAGGGCAGCCGGCCACGTAGACATCCACGGGAAGATATTCATCGACACCGGAAACCACGTTATAGCCTTCTTTGAAGGGTCCGCCACCGGAGGCACAGGACCCCATGGCAACCACATATTTAGGCTCAGGCATCTGGTTATATAAGCGGACGATCTGGGGGATCATTTTCTTGGTGACGGTGCCAGCGACAATCATCAAGTCTGACTGGCGGGGGCTGGGGCGCATAATTTCCATCCCGAAGCGGGCAAAATCAAACCGGCTGGTGGCGGTGCAAATCATTTCAATGGCACAACATGCCAGACCAAACATCATGGGCCAGATTGATGAGCGGCGTCCCCAGTTGTAGATCTTATCCAGCGTGGTGATAGAAACCTGGCCGATCAACTCGGGCGGAATATCATACCCAGGGTTATTCAGGTCTTGACTCATAAATTATGCCTCCTCGATTCGGATTGCATGCCGGGGGAATTATACCCTAACGTGCCAAGTGTCAATCGATTTATGCAAATATATATTTGCATTAATGAAATAATTTGATATACTTAGGATTAATTCATATGGCGAACGCACGACAGAAGATCCTGAATTACATACTTGAGCAGAAAAGCGCAACCGTGGAGGAGTTGAGCAGGGTATTTACCGTGACCCCTGCCAACATTCGCCACCACCTTTCCATTTTGATCGAGCAAGGTAGTGTCATTATCATCGGGGTAAAGCCAGCGAAGCTGAAGGGTAGACCGGCACAGATATACGGCGGCACGCAGCAAATCAATCGAGACAACCTGGAAACCTTGACGGAAGTTCTGTTATCTCAGGTACTAAATAATATCGGTCAAAATGAAGCGGAGCAGGTATTAAGAAGCGTTGCCGACCAAATGGTGGCAAACTACCCGGTTGATAAGCATAATCCCACCAGGCAGCTATATTCATCCATAAGGACGATGAACCGCATGAACTACCAGGCACATTGGGAAGCGCGCGGAGAAAACCCACACATCATGCTGGGTCACTGCCCATACCGAGGACTGCTAGACCGCCACCCGGAAATTTGTCGAATGGATGGATTTGTGCTGGAAGCCTTGCTGGACGCACCTGTGGAACAGATCGAAAAGCTAACCCACGATGAGCGAGGTCTATCGAAATGTGTTTTTTTCATGCATAGACCTGCTGTTGATCATTAAATGCTTTACCGAATTTATGAAATAATATATAATATATAATATATCGCCGGTTGGATTTCGTTCCGAGCATTAGAGATGAAAGTTCATTGTGGACCAAATTAATCCCATCGTTGAGTCGGGTGAGCTGCTACGTAAACGCTCATTGACTGATGAAGTATACGAGTATTTATCTGGCAAGGTCATCGCTGGAAAATATTCCTCGGGTGATTGGCTGCGCCAGGAGGATATTTCCACCTTGTTGGGTGTCAGTCAGACGCCGGTTAGAGAAGCGCTTGACCGCCTGGTTGCCAGCGGGTTGGCAGAACGCGTACCCTATCGAGGCGTGAGGGTACCGATATTGGAAGAAAAGGAAATCGTAGATGCGTTCCTGTTCCGGCTCATCCTAGAAACCACGGGTGCTCGATTTGCAGCGAGCGTGATCCTGCCCGATGAAGTTCAATCCCTAGCGACTCTGGTTGAAAATACTGCCAACCTGGTAACGCTGGAGGATATGTCGGTACTGCGGCAAATTAATAAGCAGTTCCATACCCGAATCGTGGAAGCTGCTCGCAGACCGTTATTGAATAAATTGTACGAAATGACAACCAATGCATTCCCAGATTGGATGTTATATGAATATATGTTCCGCCATCCCGAGCTGCTCCAGTCCAGCTTGATCAGCGAATACGATGAACACAAGGCAATTGTGGATGCGCTGGCGTCCAAAGACCCCGAGGCAGCTTCCTATCACGTCGCAAAGCATATTAAAAACCTTTGGCAGGGACTCCAGGTATATTTAAATATATCGGGTGATTCAGTGCTAGAGATTGAAAAACAGATCAATGCTATGTTCCCGAACCATCAAAAAATATAGAATAACCAAGGAGAAGATTATGCAAACCGAAGACCTATTCAAAGCAATGGCTCAAAGCATCACAGATGGTGAAGCAGAGCAAGCAGCCGAGCTGGCGAAACAGTCGATTGAACTGGGGATCGATCCCCTGGAGGCAATTAATCAGGGATTCGTCAATGGGGTGAATTATGTGGGTGACCAGTTCAGCTGTGGAAACATGTATCTGCCAGAGCTGGTGATGGCAGGCGAAGCAATGAAGGCTGCTGTTGCCGTGCTCGAGCCAGAGCTTGCACGCCGGGGATCCGAACGGAAGATGCTGGGAAAAGTCGTCCTGTGTACCGTGGAGGGCGATATCCATGAAATTGGTAAAACCCTGGTGGGAACAATGCTTTCAGCCACAGGATTCCAGGTTTTTGATCTGGGCGTAGACGTGCCGGTAATGAAAGTGGTGGAGAAAGCGCGCGAAGTGGGTGCAGATATCGTGGCATTGAGCGCCTTACTAACCACGACCATGGTGCATCAAAAAGATGTCGTAGAAGCATTGGAAGACATCGGCTTGCGCAGTAAAGTCAAGGTGATGGTCGGTGGGGCACCGGTGACCCAGGAATGGGTTAAGCAAATTGGTGCTGATGGCTATAGTGAAGATGCCATCGGGGCTGCCAGGGTTGCCAAGCAACTCATGGGTATCTGACCCCAGCCGGATGCCGTCATGACAGGAAAAATCAAATCTATCACCAACCCGAAACTCAGCCTTGAGGTGCTCGCCCCGGAGGAAATTCAACGCATCCATACGGCCACGTTGGATATTATCGAAACAACGGGGATAAGATTCCCATCCAAGCGAGCATTGGATATTTGGGAAGAACACGGGGCGTATGTCGACCGGAAGAGCTCGATTGTAAAGATCTCGGGGCAGCTCATCGAAGAGGCGCTTAAGCTGGCACCGCCCAAGTATGATCTGGCCGCCCGCACACCTGAGCAGGACCTGCCACTGGATGGGAACCACGTGTTCCTCGGTACGGATGGGTGTGGGGTCGAGGTAATGGACATCCAAACCAATAAACGCCGGATGTCCACCTGGCAGGATGTGGCAGACATCGCCAGGGTAGCCGACGCGTTGGAGGAAATCGCTTTCCATTGGGTGGCGGTTTCAGCGCAAGATTTACCGCCTAAAACGCGCGGACTGCACGAGCTGAGAGCGATTTGGGAGAACTCGACCAAGCACGCCCAAACCGAAAGTATTTACAATGAATGGGAAGCCCGGGCAGCGGTAGAAATGGCGACGGTGATCGCGGGTGGCAAGGAAGCCCTGCGAAAACGACCGGTACTTTCGATCATGCAGTGCACTGCGCCACCGCTTGGGCAGGATGGGGGGAGCGTGGATGCTGCCTTGATCGGTGCGGAGGCCGGCTTGCCGGTGGGATTTATGACCATGGCGGCTTGTCTGACGACCGGACCAGCGACAATGGCAGGCAACCTGGTGGTAGGGAACGCAGAAGTGATCAGTGCGACGGCGTTGATCGAGCTCGCATTCCCGGGTGCGCCAGTCTTTTACGCAGCTGCTCAAACTGCATCGGACTTGCGCACGGGTGCTTATACTGGAGGCGGTCCGGAAGATTTCCTGTTCGGGGCGGCACAAAATAAGCTCGCTGATTTCTATAACATCCCTCTATCGATGGGATCATTCGCTACCGGTGCCAAGGAGCCCAACTGGCATGCGGGCGTTGAAAACAGCCTTTCCACCTTTATGGCAAGCCTGGTGATGTCTGATATGCTGCTGGGCGTGGGTTTATTACATGGCAGCCGGATCTGGTCTTATGCCCAGATGCTGATGGACTGTGAGATCTTCTCGATCATACAAAAGGTGATGCAAGGAATTATTGTCGATGATGAAACGCTGGCGCTGGATGTGATCCGCAGCGTTGGACCGGGGGGGAACTTCCTCAGTCAGAAACACACACTGAAACACATGCGCGAGCTTTTTATCCCTCAATTCATGGACCGACGCCCATATAACGTATGGGAAGCGAAACACGACGACGGACGCGACTGGGCACTCGAAAAAGCGAGAAATATCCTCAAAACCCACCAGCCTGAGCCATTAGACCCCGCCGTGGCAGCCGAACTCAAGAAAATCATCACATCGATCAAGGCAGAGTGAACCCAATGCAGCCCAATATTACCTTGCTTAGCGATGAATTGGTCAAGCAAATCCTGGACGAGGCATTCCAACTTTTGATGACCCCGGGGATCAAAGTTCAGTCCCCGGCTGCCAGACAATTATTGGAAGATGCAGGCGCCAAGGTTGATAAAGCTGCCGATGTGGTGCAGATTCCAGAAAAACTGGTTTACCAGGCTCTGGAGACAGTTCCCCACCAGTTTTACCTCTACGACCGCGATGGCAACCCGAAAATCAATTACGGTGGCAATGAAGTCCATTTCGACCCTGGTTCTTCCGGGGTACATATCCTTGACCCGGAGACGAATGAGCACAGACCATCGATGTCTGCTGATCTGGTCAAGATCATCAAACTGACCGAAATGCTGCCGCAGTATGATGCACAATCTACCGCCGTGATATGCAATGAAATTCCCAAGTCGATCAGTGACCTGTACCGGTTATACCTGGTGCTTTTGTATTCGACGAAACCCATCATCACAGGCGCATTTGCCATCCCCACCCTTGAAGTGATGGTGGATATGCTGGCGATCTTCGCCGGCAGCCGCAAGGCACTGGCTGAAAAACCTCAGGCAGTCTTTGATGTCTGCCCATCGCCGCCGCTCATTTGGAGTAATTTTGGTGCTCAAAACCTGATTGATTTAGCCCAGGCCGGGGTACCAGCGCAAATGGTTTCCATGCCGCTGGCGGGGGCGACTGCTCCGGTGACCCTGGTGGGGGCTGTGGTCCAGCACGCAGCCGAATGCTTGAGCGGGATCACAATCCACCAGCTGGCTAAACCCGGTTCACCGATTGTGTGGGGTGGTGCACCCGCGATCTTCGATATGCGTAAAGGAACCACTCCCATGGGTGCAGTTGAGACTGCCATGATCGATGCGTCGTATGCACAAATAGGAAAATTTATCGGGCTGCCTACGCACACTTACCTGTGTGCCAGCGATGCGAAAGTCATTGATGCCCAGGCAGGACTGGAAAGTGGGATAACCGCCATCATCGGTGCGCTCGCCGGGATCAACATGATCTCCGGCGCGGGGATGCTGGATTTCCTGGCGTGTTTCAGCCTGGAAAAGCTGGTCATCGACGCTGAAATCGTGGCGATGGCGAAACGGTTATTATCTGGGATACATACCCCCACCGAAACACTGGCAACCGCCATGTTCGAGGGGATTAATTTCAAAGGTGATTTCCTGAGGCAAAAGGTGACGCGAGATTTGTTCAGCCAGGAACAATACCTGCCTTCGAAGGTGCTGGACCGGGATTCAATCCGAGGCTGGCACCAGGATGGCAGCCTGAATACAGCGCAACGCGCCAAATCCCAGGTTGAACTACTGTTGAGCCAATATAAAGAACCATCTCTGCCGCAGGTTGCAGTTGCTGAGCTGACCAAATTCGTCAATTATCAAGCGCAACAGGCTGGGATGAATTCCCTGCCTGAACTTGAACACTAGTACCATTCCTTCGTCGAATTCTGGAGAGGTGTGACCCTGAACACTTCTCCAGACACAAAAATCTATCCGCGTATGGGTTGAAACGGTCATAAACCCCACGATAATTCTCCCGAGGATATTATGGATAAATTTAGGGTGATGTCTGAAGCCGATGTCAAAGCTGTTCATTCCGCGAGCCTAAGGGTGCTGTCAGAGACTGGGATCATCCTCTCGCACCCAGGAGCTCGTGAGATTTTTTCTGGTGCAGGGGCGACGATAGAGAACGACAGGATTTACCTGCCACCCGAATTGGTTGAGCGGGAAGTCTCAAAAGCCGGAACCAACGTCAGCATACGCGGCCGGAATGGAGCCATTAAATCGCTGGGTGACCAAACTCTCCACTGGCACAACCTGGGAGGAGCGCGGGACATTTATGACGCCAAGACCGGTCAACGGCGCAAAGCCCTGTTGAAAGATTTGCAAGACTGCACACGGCTACTCGATGCCCTGGACGGAGTGACCACGATTACCCCATTTTTTACTCCCCAGGACGTGCCCGGGCATCTAATGTCGCTGGCAATGTACCGCCATGCCATCCCAAATACCACCAAACCTCTCCAAGGACCGGGAGTGCAAACGGCCCAGGAAGCACAATACGCCATCCGAATGGCTTCCGTCATCGGCACACCCAGCGAGATTTTTTCATTAAGCGTCTCCCCGGTCAGTCCGTTAAACTTTCCGGATGATGGGGCGGCTGCAATCATTGAAATTGCGCGCCATGGCATCGCATTTGCTCCCCTGCCCTGCCCCACGGCAGGGACGACAGCCCCGTTTTCCATTGCGGGGGCGGTGGCACAACAGAACGCGGAGAACCTGGCAGCGATCGTCCTGGCTCAATTGGTTCACCCGGGGTTGCCGATCATTTATTGTGGGCGGCTGGCGATGATGGAGCCGCGCACGGGGATATCCGTCTGGGGAGGGGTTGAGCTGGGTCTGGCTTCGGCGGCCACGGTGCAGATCGGTCATCACTATGGCTTGCCGGTCAATGTATATGGCTTTTCAACCAATGCGCACACGCTGGATATTCAGAATGGATTCGAGCGAGCCCTCAATGCCATGATCCCTGCGCTTGCCGGAGCGGATGAGCTTTCAGGCATAGGCGAGATGGAAGCGGGGGTGATGGGCTCATTCGCTCAAATTGTATGCGATCACGAGATCGCTGGCAGTGTCAGGAGGGTGATGGGCGGATTTGAGGTCACGGATGATTCCTTGGCGGTGGAGGTGATTGGATCTGCGATGAAAAGCAGCCGCAATTTCCTGGGTCAAAAACACACCCTGCGCTATCTCAGGGGTGGCGAAGTGCTGCTGACCACATTGGCTGAACGTGGGTCTTGGGAAACTTGGGAGGCAAACCATCGCTTTGGAATGGCTGAACGCGCCCAAGAGGAAGCAGAACATCTCCTGATGAACCACCAGGTGCCACCCCTCTCGATCAACCAGGAAAATGAATTGGACGAAATCCTGAAAGAAGCGGACCATAAATTGAAAAGAATATAAATATATGAAGGATGATAGGTTGGATAATATGCTAAACCGAGCCAAGGAAATGCAAGAGCCGCTGACTGGTTATCGACACGATTTCCATCAATTCCCCGAGGTTGGATTCCAGGAATTCCGCACGGCTGCAAAGATTGCTGAAGTTTTAAGCTCACTCAGGTGCCGTGTGCGCCAGAATGTCGGCAAAACCGGGGTGGTGGGCGAGATTGGCCAAGGTACTCCCATCGTGGCGATCCGTGCGGATATGGATGCGCTCCCGCTTCAAGAGGATAACCGGGTGGACTACGTATCCCAAAACCCAGGAACAATGCATGCCTGCGGGCATGATGCTCACGTGGCGATCTTGCTGGGTGTCGCTGGGCTTTTGGCGAAGGAAGAAAACCTGCCTGGCACCGTGCGGTTTATCTTCCAACCGGCTGAAGAAGTGGCTGATGATGAGGGACTTAGCGGCGCTCCACGAATGATCCAGGATGGCGCCATGGAAGGTGGTGTAGGTATGGTGCTCGCACTGCACGTTTCCGCCCACGTGCCTGTGGGTCAGATCCAGATCGGTCACGGCCCTTCCTCGGGAGGGGTGGATACTTTCCGCGGCTCGGTCCTTGGGAGGGGCGGTCATGGAGCCAGACCGCATGAGACCATCGACCCGATCTATATCTCTGCCCACGTCCTATTGGCTTTACATGGGATCGTATCCCGCAGGCTCAACCCGTTCGACCCTGCGGTCGTCACGATTGGTGCGATCCATGCCGGGAGTGTCGAAAATATCATCCCGAACCAGGTTGATATGATTGGGACCCTGCGCTACACGCGGGTTGAAGTGCAGAAACAGATCCACACAGAAATTAGAAAAGCGTTCGAGATTGCGAAATCACTGGGCGGTGACTATACCCTCAAGCTCGAGCTCGGCACGCCTCCGATGATCAATGATGAGAAGGTGGCAGAGTTGATAAAACAAACTGCCAGCGACTTGATCGGTGCTGAAAATGTTCTCCCACCAACAAATGGCCTCGGTGCAGAAGATTTCGGATGTTTCTCGGAGCTGGCACCGGGAGCCATGTTTTACCTGGGAAGTAAACTCGAAGGGGATGAACGCGAACACCATAACTCCAAGTTCGATGTCAACGACCAATGTTTACCTTATGGAGCAGCCATTTTGGCAGAGACGGCATTACGCTTCCTGCGAAAAGGTGGGTTTTAAATAGATCATACGATGGACAGCTCTATTCAGGTCAAACCTGAGATACAGGTTCTACCGGCGGAGGCGATTATACGCATCCACCGGGCGTCGTTGAGGATCCTAGCGGAGATAGGCATTCGAGTTGATTCCCCGCAGGCGATCGGTGTGTTCAAAAATGCACCAGGGGTAACAATAACAGATGAGCACCAGGTCAGGTTTCAACCGGAAATCGTGGATTGGGCAATCCAGGCAGCACCATCGACGGTGGAGATCTTTAACCGTAAAGGAGAGGCGGTCATCCAGCTGGGAAATGACAGCACACGGTTTGGGATTGGGGTGACCAACCTGTTTTATCAGGACCCGGAGAACGATAAAATCCTGCCTTTCTGCCGGGACCACATGCGCCAATCCGTCGGGTTAGGTGATCGGCTAGACGCGTATGACGTCATTTCGACGATCGGTATTCTGCGGGATGTTGAAACCGAAAAAGCTGACCTTTTAGCCGTTTTGGAAATGGTGGCGAATACTACCAAGCCGCTGATTTTATTGGTTTCCGATCCAAAACAGTTCCTGCCAGGGTTGGTTTTACTCGATAAGCTGATAGGGGATTTGGCTGCAAAACCATTCGTAATCCCTTATTTCAACCCGGTAACTCCCTTAATCTTAAACCAGGCGACAGCAGATAATATGCTGACCTGCATTAGTAGAGGACTACCTTGCATATACTCCAATTATGGGATGGCAGGTGCGTCCACACCCATTACGTCTGCAGGCACACTGGCACTGTTGAATGCCGAGTTATTGGCCGGATTGGTGTACAGCCAGCTGATCAAACCCGGGACTCCCATCATCCTGGGCAGCCTGCCGGCATTCTTTGACATGAAAACAATGGTGGATTTTTTCGACCCGCGGACGATGCTGCTTAACCTGGCGTGTGCAGAAATGATGGCGTATTACCAAATCCCGCATGCCGGGACCTCCGGTAGTACGAATGGTTGGGGGGCGGATTTGATTGCCGGAGAAGCGTTAGGCATGAATCAGATTACGAGCTGCCTGGGCAAGGTGGGATTGGCACCTTTCGTTGGGGGAACACTTGGGTCGAAGGTGTTCTCACCGGAGGTGGTGGTCTATGCCAGCGAGCTGATCGAACAATCTCGACATTTTCAAGAAGGTTTTATAATTGATGAAGAAACAATAGCTCTGAATGAGGTGAATAAAGCTGGTGCAGGTGGCAATTTTCTCGCTTCACGCCAAACGATGAAATTATTCCGATATGCCTATCATTCGAGCAGCATCTTCCCTCGCATGAGCCTTGAAAAGTGGCAGGAAACGGGGCAGCCAGAAGCACAAAAATTCCTTCGAGAACGAACCCTGGATTTACTACACCAATCCAGTTTTCCGGATGACCAGCAGGAGCTGCTCGACAAAGGGGAGCATCTGATCTCCAACAACCGGCTGCTGCGCCGGTAGAGCCGATCAAATTTACTCAACCGTGACCGATTTAGCGAGGTTCCTGGGCTGGTCGATATCCAGACCGCGCTTGGCTGCTATGTGATATGCCAGCAGCTGCAGGGGAATGACAGTAACCACCGGACTCAACAACCAGGGTGTATTTGGAACCCATAAAACATGATCCACCAAGGATGGTACAAGCACATCACCGTCAGTGGCAACCGCAATGACTGTTCCTCCGCGGGCTTTGGCTTGCTCAATCTGGCTGATCATTTTCTCATACCAGGGATCGTGAGGTGCCAAGACCACCACGGGCATTTCGCGATCGATGAGAGCAATGGGTCCATGTTTCATCTCCCCGGCTGGATAGCCCTCGGCATGGATATAGGATATTTCTTTAAGCTTCAACGCACCTTCATACGCGATGGGCATATTAATCCCCCGTCCGAGATACAGGCAACTGTGGGTTTCCTTTAGCTGCTCTGCGATTAATTCAACATCCCCCTGCCGGTCAAGACATTTCCCAACCAGGTCTGGGATCGCCAGCAGATCGCCCACCAACAAGCGCCGGTTTTTTTCATCCAAAGACCCGCGCAAATCGGCGAGCAGGATTGCCAGCATATAAAGGTCAACAATCGGGGCAGTAAAGGCTTTGGTTGAGGCGACACCGATTTCTGGTCCCACCTGCATAGAGATATACCCATCGGCTATACGCATAGCCTGGGTTCCAATCGCATTGACGATCGACCACAAGACGGCCCCTTTTTTACGCCCCTCCTCCATGGCAGCCAGGGTATCGGCAGTCTCGCCCGATTGACTGATCGCCAGGACGACGGTATTCCTATCCACAATTGGATCCCCATAACGGAACTCAGAAGCGATCTCCATCTGGGTTGGAATGTGTGTAATCCGTTCAAGGAGGATTTTGCCGATCATACCCGCATGCGAAGCCGTCCCGCAGGCAGTGATGATTATTTTTTGGATCTTCTGTGCTTTCTCAGGGGTCAAATTCAATTCAGGCAGGCGGACTTGGGCGCACTCAAAATCTATCCGACCGGCGAGTGTGTCGGTGAGGGAGCGCACCTGTTCATTGATCTCTTTAAGCATGAAGTGGCGGTACTCGCCTTTTTCAGCTGAGATCGGATCCCAGGCGACCACCTGTTCTTTAAATTCCACCGGCATCCCTTCCAGGGTTTGGATGGTTACGCCTTCGGCGGTAATGATTGCCACCTGGCACGATTCGAGAAATACCACTCGCCGGGTATGCTCCAAAATTGCCGGTAAATCGGAGGCGACGAACATTTCGTGGTTTCCAATCCCTATAACCACGCCGCCAGCATTACCAATCCGAGCGGCAACGATTTTATCGGGCTCGAGAGAAGACATCAAGACGATCCCATGCGCCCCTTTAAGCAAGCGCATGGATTTTTGAGCAGCTTCGACCAAACCGATACCCATCGATTGATAGCGCTCAACCAGCTGAACGATGACTTCGGTATCCGTATCAGAATTGAAAATGACCCCTTCATCGGATAGCTCGTTGCGCAGCTCGAGGTAGTTTTCCACGATGCCATTATGCACCACCACCACGCTGCCAGTCATCCCCAGGTGAGGGTGGGCATTGCGGGCACTCGGCTCCCCATGGGTTGCCCAGCGCGTATGCCCGATGCCCACCTGACCAGCTACAGGAATCTGCGACACAAGCTCAGCCAATTTATTTAATTTCCCCACATCCCGGCGCACCTCAATGCGACCATTCTGAATGACTGCCAGCCCGGCTGAATCATAGCCCCGGTATTCAAGTCGTTTTAACCCATTCAAGATGATAGGGGTGGCGTTCTGAGGACCGATATAACCGACGATTCCGCACATTGCTGTTCCCTCGTTAAGTCTGTAAATATGAGCGATATTCAAAAGCCATTCGCATGGCTCCAGTCGGCCTAACTTGCGGTCTGCTTTTGCGCTTCTTCAATCTTGGCCCAGGTGTCACGTAACGGCACAATGCGGTTGAAGACAAGATGCTGTGGGGTAGATTCTGGATCAACGACAAAATAGCCTTCGCGCTCGAATTGGTAACGATTTGCTGGAACTGCAGACGCAAGGCTGGCTTCAGCTATACAATTTTCAATAATGTGGAGTGAATCGGGGTTGACGTAATTCAGGAATCCCTCCCCTTCCTCCAGATCATTCAGGTCAGCCTTGGTGAACAGGCGATCGTACACGCGGACTTCAACATCGATGGCGCTTTCAGCTGAGACCCAATGCAGGGTGCCCTGCACTTTCCTGCCATCAGGGGCATATCCACCGCGAGTAGCGGGGTCATAGGTACAATGCAGCTCAGTTATTTCCCCTGTCTGGGGGTCCTTCACCACGTCTACGCAAGTGATGAAATAGCCATAACGAAGTCGCACCTCACGCCCCGGTGCAAGGCGGAAATATTTCCTGGGAGGATCTTCACGAAAATCATTCCGATCAATATAGATTTGCCTTGAAAATGAAATCTTTCGCGTTCCGGCATTCACATCTTCCGGATTGTTGACCGCCTCCAATTCTTCAACCTGCCCGATGGGGTAATTATCGATAACAATTTTAAGCGGCTGCATTACCGCCATCACTCTGGGAGTGCTGAGGTTGAGGTGGTCGCGAAGCATGGATTCAAGCAGGGCAATATCGACCAGGTTATTGTGGTGAGGTACGCCGACCGCTTCCAAAAACCTCAGGATCACCTCAGGAGGATAGCCACGGCGCCGCATAGCAGATAAAGTGGGCATACGAGGATCATCCCAACCGCGTACATATCCATCCTGCACTAATTCCAACAACATCCGTTTGCTCATCACGGTATAGGTAAGATTGAACCTGCCAAATTCGATCTGGCGTGGATGGAATATTTCCAACTCATCCAAGAACCAGTTGTACAGCGGCCGGTGATCTTCGTATTCCAATGAGCATAGAGAGTGAGAGACGCCTTCAATCGAATCACTTTGACCGTGGGCAAAATCGTACATCGGGTAAATGCACCATGCGTCTCCGGTGCGGTGATGGGTGGCATGCTTGATGCGGAACATCACCGGATCGCGCAGGTTCATGTTGCCAGCCGCCATATCGATTTTGGCCCGCAAAACACGGGCTCCATCGGGATATTCCCCTTTGCGCATGCGCTCGAATAAGTCCAGGTTCTCGACAATGGTGCGCTCACGGTAGGGGCTGTTTTTCCCAGGCTCAGTCAAGGTGCCGCGGTATTGGCTGATCTGATCTGCACTGAGATCATCCACGTAGGCCTTCCCCTTTTTGATCAACTTTACAGCAAAATCATACAACTGCTCGAAGTAGTCGGAGGCAAAAAACAGGCGATCTTCCCAATCGAAACCTAACCAGTGAATGTCTTCTTTAATCAGACTCAACATATTCAACATCTTCTTTAACTGGATTGGTATCGTCGAACCGCAGGTTGCATTTCCCACCGAATTCAGCTGCCATGCCGAAATCGATGCTGAATGCCTTGGCATGCCCAATATGCAGATAACCGTTAGGTTCGGGAGGAAAGCGGGTGCGGACTGCATTATAACGACCTGATTGGAGATCCGCCTGAATTGCTTCGCGAATGAAATTGGTCGGAGCGGTATTCGTAGTATCAGTCATTTCGTCCTCCTCGCTTACCAAAACACCCCGGATCACACTGACGGGGTGTTTTGATCTCTGGCTGGGGGCAAAGGATTCGAACCTCTACATACAGATCCAGAGTCTGCTGTCCTACCATTAGACGAGCCCCCAGTAAATAACGTCCGAAATTTTACCATGCCCACCCCCAGGCGTCCAGCCTGATGGAGACATCCGGTTGGGCCTTACATCTTCTCGAGTATCGTAATTGCAGATTGCAATCGTTCCAGCACCTTGTCTTTACCAATGATCTCCATGCTCTCGAAGAGTGGCGGACTGTCCTTTTGTCCCATCACTGCCTCTCGAAGAAGCCCAAAAACCTGCCCCGCCTTGAGACCTGATTCAGTCACGAAATTGCGGATGGGAGGTTCTGCCAGGTCTTTAGTCAGCTGCGGTAGTGATTCCAATATCTGGTGAACTTTCCTGGCGATGCCAGCTGTTTGAGACGGGGAAAGACCGGCTGCAACCAGGCGAATTGCATCGGGGGAGACGGTATCTCTGAAGAAAAAACCAGCAACGGGAATGACATCATCCAATGTTACCAGGCGTTCACGGATGATTGGAATAGACTGGTAGAGAATATTTTCGTTGAGCTGATACCCGGCATTGGTAATATACGGAGCTAACCGGTGTGCCAGTTCTTCGCGGGAGAGACTGCGGATATGCAAGCCATTGAAATAATCAAGTTTGGTGAAGTCGATGGCGGCAGGAGATGGGTTCAAATGCTGCAGATTAAACTTAGCAATTAAATCCTGCAGCGTAAAAAACTCGGTGCGGTCATCATAGCTCCATCCCATCAAGGCAACCCAATTAACCACTCCCTCTGGAATGTAGCCCAAGGATTCCAGATCTTTGATAAAGATTGAGTGACCATCATTGATGGCCTGCTCGGTATCCCGCTTCGCCATCTTCCCCTTACCGGAAGGTTTAAGAAATATTGAGAGATGCACCCATTGCGGTTCCTGCCAGCCAAAAGCTCGAATAATGTGTACGTGAAGTGGGAATGTAGACAACCACTCAGAACCTCGGATAACATGGGTTATTCCCATTAAGTGATCATCCACCATGGCAGCCAGGTGATAGAGTGCAAGGCCATCTGATTTTACGATGACATGATCGTCCACAGCAGAATTAGCGACCGTGATATCACCCCGGAGCATATCACGGGCGGTGATGGTACCGGTTTCAGGTACTTTAAATCGCACCACATGTCGCTCACCATTCATCACACGTTGCAGGGCTTCATCCCGGTCCAACCGGCGACATAACCCGTCGTAACGAGGATTTTCCTTCCTACTTATTTGCTCCTTGCGAACTTGATCCAGACGTTCTGGAGTGCAAAAGCAGTAATATGCATGTCCTGAATCGATGAGCTGGCGGGCATGTTCTTGATAAATTTCTCTACGCTCAGATTGGTGATAGGGAGCGTTGGGACCTCCCACCCCGGGACCTTCATTCCATTCGATCCCCAACCAGTGCAGGCTGTCGATCAGCTCCTTTTCTGCACCCAAGACGTAGCGTTTCTGATCGGTGTCCTCTATCCGCAGGATGAACGTCCCGCCAGTCTGGCGGGCTATTAGATAGTTGTAGAGCGCAGTACGACCACTCCCCAGGTGTGTCCGTCCTGTCGGTGAAGGCGCAAAGCGCACACGAACCGGAGTATTAAGAATCACAAGGTTTCTCCCAATTATTATGATGTGGCTATGCGTAACTGACCGTAATTTTACAGCATGAGATCAAAACTCAAGCGGTTTATGACGTAAAATGACGGATTCCACCAATCCAACCCCAAGCAGGAGCGAGAGCAGTGAGCTTCCGCCATAACTGATAAATGGCAGCGGTAGTCCTGTAGCAGGTAAAAGCTTTAAATTAACCCCAATGTTAACCATCCCCTGGAATGCCAACAACACAGCGACACCATAGGCAATCAATGCCCCGAACGTATCCCTGGATAACCTGGCAACCCGCAGACAACGGTAAATGATAAACAGGAGCAACAGCATGATGGTAACCGATCCGATAAAGCCAAATTCCTCTGCAGTGGCGGAGAAAATATAGTCGGACCAACGCACCTTGAGAAAACGCAGGTGGACCTGCGTCCCCTGGTTATATCCTTTACCCAGCCAACCCCCTGAGCCGATGCTGATCAGGGCTTGCTGAATATTATAGGTCTCTCCCTGGGTAGCGTTTGGATCGGAAATGATGAAATTCAATATCCTTTGCTTCTGATAATCTGCCAGAAAGGGAAATGCTACAAACGGTGCTATTACCGCAAAGCCACCGAATATGGCCAGGTATTTGAGTTTTAACCCACTCGCCCAGAGCAAGCTGAACCAGATGGCTAGAATCACCAAGGAGGTGCTCAAGTTTGGCTGAAGGATGATCCACACCACGATGCCCAATGTGTATAACAGGCTGCGGCCGATCCAGGAGATATTACCCAACCTGTCCATATTCCTGGTGTAGAAATCTGCCAGTACCAGGATCACTACGATTTTAGCAATTTCAGATGGTTGGATCAGGATGACACCCGTATCAAACCAGCGGGCGGAGCCGTATAATGCCTGACCGGCAATGGTTAGCGCACCCAACAAGACTGCTGTAATGATATACATCGGGCGGCTGATGGAGGCCCACAGGTGATAATCGATGGCGGCGACGATAAAGATCACCGCAAATCCCAACCCGGCAAATATCAGCTGCCGCTGGACAATATTTGCAGTACCAAGCTCGATATTTCCGGCGACGGCAGAGCGGATCATGGTGATGCCAAAGATGGTCATCAATGCGACCGCCCCCAACAGCCAAAAATCAAAGTGACGCCAATTCGTTTGACTCATACTTTCACATGCAGATCAAGGTCAGAATATTTACCATGGTGTTCATCACAATTTTTCACTTCTGGTAAAGCTGTTGTTTTCAATTCAAGCAACAATTTTACCTGCCAGCGACGCCCCTCGCGATCACGGATTGATTGGGCTATCGGCTGCCTTTAACTCAAAATACGCTTCCAAGGCCCTGCGGACGATGGGGCCAGCCACTGTTGAACCTTCCTGTCCATTATATACGAACGCCACGACAGCGATTTCAGGGTCTTCATACGGGGCAAATGCCACGGTCCAGGCATGCGAGGGCCAGTTCCCTGGTTCGCACAGATTTTTGGCCTTGGCAAATTCGTCGCAGTATTCTGCGGTACCCGTCTTACCAGCTACCGCGATTTTCACATTGGTAAACTCAGATTTTAACGTCCCTTCCAACACTGCCAGGCGCATCCCCTGGCGGATCTGATCGAATACCCAGGGTTGAACGGTCTTCATTTCACCCGTCGTCTGGCAGCCACGGATGGTATTATCTTCATATACCTGGATGACCGGGTCGACGGTAAGATCCCAGCGCAGGTGGGGCATGAAGGGCTGAATTACATTCCCCTCGCTGTCCAATACTTCATACAATAAGGTGGGAGCCATCAATTTACCATTATTGGCAACGGTAGCCGCGGATAATAATACTTGCAGCGGGGTTGCCAGGTCATACCCCTGACCCACACTTGATATATAAGTGTCACCGGTGGACCAGCTTTCGCCTTGATTGATACGCTTCCAGGTAGGATCGGGGATCAAGCCGGAGGCCACATCCGGGAGCTCAATTTCGGGGGTGCGGTAACCGCTGGGCAACCCGGCATATCCATCTGGTAAAGTCCCATAACCTAAAGCTCGGGCATACGTGCCAAGTCGGCACACACCCAAACCAGGATTGACTTCATCCTGGTACCCGCCGCCAACTTTATAAAAGTAGACATTGCTCGAATTAGCGATGGCATGAATGAAATCAAGCTGACCGAAGCCATCGGGATTTGATTTATAGATCCAATCGACGAAGTCCCGCGGTTTACCGGGATCATTGGCATAATAACGTTCGGTGACGGTAATTTTTCCTGGGGTCTTGATAATTTCCTCTGGGGTGACGATGCCTTCATTCAACCCGCCGGTTGCAGTCACCAGCTTAAAAACTGAACCGGCTGGCAGCTCAGCGCCAACTGCCAAATTCAACAAAGGATTACGTTTATCGGAAATAAGCTGATTGTAATAATAGGCGGGGATCACACGCGCCATGCGGTTATTTTCATATGTGGGGTAATTGACCAGGGCAAGAATTTCACCGGTGCGGGGGTTCATCGCAATCACAGCACCACTCGTCATGCGCTCCTCGCCCAATGTAGCGTTCCAATCGTTGATCTCGTCCGTTAATATTGACTGAACAGCCTGTTGAAAACGAGTATCGATGGTCAGCACGATACTGGAACCAGGGGTGGGTTGAACTGGAGGTACCAGATCATTCAAAATTTGCCCGGCAATATCCCATTGAACCACCCGGTGACCATTTACTCCCGCCAGCAAGTTCTGAAAGTACAGCTCAACGCCGGCATAACCAACCTTATCCCGGTTGGGAATATACCCCATGGCTCGATAGTAATCCTCTTCGCTGGCTGGAATTGGGCCAAGAAATCCGATGACCGAGGCAGTAAGCGATCCCGTGGGGTAATCACGAACCGGTACTACATCCACCGCTACTCCAGGCCAGTTGGCAGAATTCTCTTGGATGGAAAGGGCAACCTGTTCATTCACATCACAGGCAATCTTTACCGGCTCGTAAGGTGCGGTAGTCTCTCCATACTTTACTATCTCTGAAATGCCATGGTCAGATATACATGGAACGTACGGATCAGCTGGGGAGACTTCGCCGCGATTGACCGGGATCGCTGTTAGCGCCGAGATGGCGCGGTAAATATTCTGGATTTCGCCGGCATCATCGGGTAAATTTGCAGGGGTGATCACCACATTATAGGAGGGAATGTTCCGGGCGAGAATGAAACCCTTCCGGTCATAAACCATGCCACGTGTAGCGGGTAAATTCAGCTCATGCGTCCGGTTTTGATTGGCTTTAGCCGTCCAATCAGAATATTGGATGACCTGCAGATAAAAAAGGCGGCCAACATAAACGAAGAATATGGCAACCAGGATGATCCCAAATACGAGGATTCGCCATGTTGCCACCATATTTTTCAACGCACCAGAACTTTTCATACCTTTAACTCTTCCGGATACAACCATTCCGCCATATCGTGCATGACAGAGAATATGGGGAATGCCAATATTAAATTCAATAATAAACTGGGCAGGATGATCAAATTGAACGAGCTAATGAACGGGATACTTACGCCCATCAGTAACCGCGCTGCCAAAGATAACAGCTGCACAACCAAAGTACTGATAAATGTGGCTGCCAGCATGGCTAAAAAGGGTGCTTTCCAGATGCGTCGCTTTAACAATCGTGCGATTCCCGCACAGATAAAATACGCCACGAGGTAAATACCCAATGGTAGTGCAGAGTATAAGCTTGCAAATAATCCACCAATTAAACACCACACCCAGACCGAGTCTACACGGTCTTGAAGAGCCCAAGCAATAATAAATAGAAGGATCAAGTCCGCCGTCCCTTGTAACAACGGCATCCTGGTGACAATTGTACTCTGGAAGATGGCTAAAACCCCAAAAAGGATCAAGCCGACCAAATTTCTCATGCTGTTTTAATTAGGGCGAACTTTGCGTGGGGATTAAAGGGGAAATATCAACCGGCTGGAAGTTGGTGATGATCAACACGATATCGAGCTGGGAGAAATCCACAGCGGGCTGGACACTGGCAGTCTGAAACAGTGCTGAGGCTTCATTCCTTACAGTTAATATCTGACCAATGACAATATTAGCAGGATAATTTCCACCCAGGCCGGAGGTCAACACCAAGTCACCAGGTTGCACCGTTGCATTCTGGCTGATCATATCCAATTCGATTTCTCCGGTGAGCTGACCGTTGAGAATCGCCTCCTCACCCGATTGCTGCAGGATCACATTGATGCTGGAGCCGGGGTCATTGATCAGCTGGACCCTTGCAGCGCCGGCGGTCACCGCGGCGATGCTGCCTACTAGACCTTGTTGGGTGATTACAGGCATCCCTTTCCTCAGCCCATCGTCTGAGCCTCGATCGATGATCACGTAATGCATGAAGGGACTGATATCACGGGCGATCACCGAGGCAGCAGTATATGTGTTTTCTACATGCCTGCGTTCATAATCTACCAAAGTCGAGAGTAATTCGGACTCGGTCACCTGCTTTTGCAGCTCAACGATCTGCACTTGCAAGCGGGAATTCTCAGCTTCCAACCCGGCATTTTTTTGGCGCAGGCTGGTGATATCTTCAGGCTGGGTGATCAGGCTTTGCACCGCCTGGTAGCGTTTCGCCAGCCAGGTTTGGGCAGAAACCAAAGGATTTATCACGAGGCGGGAAAGGGGTGTCAGGTATCCACCCAACGCCAGACCGGTGATGCCCAGCGCTAATAATATCAAGATAAATAATTGCATTGAACGGGGGGAATTCGTTTTCATTACTTTGGGTCACAATCGAGTGGAGTCTCAGCCCGAGAGGTAAATAGCAGACTGGCTCTACTACGAATTGAACTGACTATATCGACCATCGCTGGAACGTTCCAAGCTGGTTAATAAATGGTTGAGATTGGCATAATCTTCGAGGACGGATCCGGCTCCCCTGGCGACACAGCTCATTGGGTCTTCGGCAACCCAGACACGAATCTTCAATTCATCCGTTAACCTTCGATCCAAACCCTGCAGCATACCGCCACCACCCGAGAGACAAACTCCAACTTCCATTAGATCAGCAATAATCTCAGGAGGCGTCTCATCAATGGCGTCCTTAACGGTATCAATGATGGTATTCACGGAGACGGCGATGGCTTCCCGAATTTCAACCGACGATACTTCCACACTCTCAGGCAGACCGGTGACCAGGTTTCTGCCCCGCATGATGACGGTTTTTTCTTCTGGCAGATGGGCAGCTGAACCAATGGAAATCTTTGCCTTCTCGGCAATCCGCTCACCGATCAGCAAATTGTACTTATTGCGCATATATTGGACGATATCCTGGTCCATCTCATCGCCCGCCACACGCAGGGATCGCGAGATCACGATGCCGCCCATGGAAATGACGGCGACTTCAGATGTTCCACCACCAATATCGACAATCATACTGCCTCGAATTTCGCTAACAGGTAATCCAGCTCCCAAGGCAGCTGCCATGGGTTCTTCGATTAAACCTGCCTCGCGTGCTCCGGCAGACATGGTTGCATCATAGACTGCGCGCTTCTCCACCTCTGTCGCACCCGATGGGATCCCTACCACCACACGTGGTCTTGGAACAGGGACAATGCTTTGACGGTGGGCTTTCTCAATAAAATATTCAAGCATCGCCTGGGTGATCTCAAATTCGGATATCACTCCATCGCGGAGGGGACGGATGGCGATCACATTAGGGGGCGTTCTTCCCATCATTTCCTTGGCTTCAGCACCAATGGCTAATGGAATCCGTGTCCGTTTATCAATCGCCACCCAGGAGGGCTCATTAATTACAATCCCCTTCCCGCGGACATTGACCAGGGTATTTGCGGTACCCAGGTCAATACCAATATCAAGTGAGAAAAAACCCAACAACCAATTAAGGGGGTTAAACGCCAATTTCAGCTCCTGGTAATTTTAGCCTAGGGGCGCATGACCGGTTCATTAAGGCCAGTGGGAGGATTATATCATTACGCATCGAGGTAATAGGTATGGTACGAGTTGGCACACGGGTTACCCCAGGCAATATGCATTGCACGGGCAGTGAGATCAATGACCATGGAGTTTACCGTTTTTTCCCGATCAAGCGGATCCATATCATCTTCCGCATGGTTGCAGATGGAATTTGGAAAATTAATATGGTCTCTTAGTAAAGCCTGGACCGACTTGACGGTATGGTCATTTGATCCACGTAGCAACCGGTTCGCCCGAAAATATCGCACCCGGGTGGAGACAAGCTCGTCGGGTTCATATTCAATATTCTGCATATTGGAATCAAGGTAATGGTTGGTGTGAACCATGTAGCCATCTTGAGCGTACAAGATGGCAAACTTCCTGGCAGATACTTCCACGCTGTAAATTTCTCCACTTTCATGAGCGAGCAGGTGGTTATATCCCGCAGCCCTGCGTGGGATAAGCGTTTGCCGGATGGCTTCGCTGGGGGTCCGAGCGGCAAGGACGGCTCGTGAGACGACCAGGCGCGGAATCCCTATCCGGCTGTCGTTAGGATAGACCGAATCACAGCATTGGGCAATGCCATACGCATTGAAGCCGATGTTGGGCAATAGTGCACCATAGGTCATGGCGAGAAATGGTGGATCGTCATCCGGTTCTGCATGGATCAGGTATACGTCTGGCTCGTCTTCGGGGATCCAATCTTCATTATGGGCGATCAGGACGTGACCGTCTGCCGTCCTGGTCTCGCTAATCGCCACGCTGGTACATTTACTCAAATGAAGTGCATCAATGGTTACGGCTTCGAGGGCGTTAACGACCCCAACGTCGTCGAAATCAACATTTGCTCCTTCAGATAACCCACATAATTCGTCTACATATTCAGGAAATCGCTCTTCGGCAAATGGGATATATTTCCTCCCTTGCCTCCTCGCTCCATCCCAATCCAGCTCAAGGGATTCAAATGTGGTATTGATCAGCTCGCGCGTATTTTGAATGTGGTGAGTGATCTGTTCCCGAAAGGCTTCTCCGATCTGCCGTCCGATTTCCTTATGCGTACCTTTCACCTTGATGATAGGAATCGGTTCAGGGTGAATAAAATTTTCGGGGACTTTGATTTCTAATTCCATAATTCACTTACAGCAATCTTTATCCGGTTAATACTGACCGATTAAATTCGATGAACTACTCGCGCAAAATCAGAGATACTATACCATGCATAGATGATTAATATATGTAGAGATAAGCTTAACAGCTAATTATTCAATTTTCGAGAATGTGAAAAGTATAGCATATAATTCTTCGATTTTCTCATTCTGTACGTGCTGCCGGGTTCAATTACTTAGTATATTAGCTTAGGTAAATTTGAAATCTATCGGAGAGGCTAGCGCCGGTTCATCCCAGCTCAACAGGTAGCGAAAGAGGAGCAATCTCCCCGCCGATGGCTGCAGGAATACTCACTGCTCACATAACCCTGATTTGATTTGTAGGATATTTATGGAGTGGAAAAATATTGCAATGCGATGCGCAAGCGGGTTTCAACGTCTTGGGGTGTATCGCGGGGAATATATTGCAAAGCAGCCTGGGCTTCCACCAGGCTGTAACCCAAAGTGGTAAGGGCTGAAAGTACCTCGGTATCCACTTCGCTGATCCTGGAAAGTGGTTCCAGTCCTTCTCCGGATGGCAATCGATCCTGTAAATGGAGCACTATCTTTTGGGCGGTTTTATTGCCAATCCCTGGAACCCGATTGAACACTTCGGATTGTTCGTTAAATACCGCCCTGCGGATCGTATCGGGGGTGAGGGTGGACAAAATGCTCATGGCAAGCCTGGGTCCGACCCCATTGACGCTGAGCAGAAGATCGAACACTTCCTTGCCTTCCTTGGTTTCAAACCCGCATAAAATCCAGTTATCTTCTCTGACAATCAGCCGTGTGTACAAATAGATATTCTCTCCGGGCTGCAGCCTGTCGCGCAGCGGCGCCGGGACCAGCACATGGAACCCCACGCCATTAACATCCACAATAATGCCATCGGATTCCTGTGATAGGACGTTACCGTGAAGGATGGAAATCATTTAAAGCCTCCAGAACCATTCCAGCTGACTCTCATCGAGAACACCATCGAGAAGTAATCGCCATGGATAGAATTCTACCAGCACTTTTCTCGTTGAGGACAAGCTCTCCGGATGACAAAGTTCCCCCAAACTCATGCATCATTTCCTGGACCGAATAATGCAGCGAAAGGGCTGAAGCCCGAATGGCATAGGCGGTAATGACCAGAAATAATGGTCTTGAGGTTAACAAGGGTTTGATCTCCTGCAGCAGAAATGGCAGCATTTTAAAGAATTCCCACACCTCTCCCTTTGGACCCCGACCAAATTTTGGAGGATCCAGGATGATACCGTCATAATGGACGCCGCGGCGAGCCTCACGCATAACATACTTCACCGCATCATCGATGATCCAGCGGATGGGTCTGCCTTCCAAACCCGACAATTGCTGATTCTCCCTGGCGTACTGAACGCTTTTCTTGGAAGCATCCAAATGAGTGACAGTAGCACCTGCTTTTACTGCTGCCAGAGATGCAATACCCGTATAGCCAAATAAATTCAATACATTAACCGGCGGTTTAATTTCCGAGAGGCGCTCACGAATCCAGTCCCAGTGCGTGGCTTGCTCTGGAAACACTCCCAGATGCCTCGAATTACTCGTCCGTGCCATAAAGGAAAGATCCCGATAATGCATTTTCCATTGGGGCTCAAATTGGGAATGAAACTGCCATTTGCCACCGCTTTCCTCACTGGTCGGTTGGAAAACCCCATCTGCCTTCTCCCAAGCGTTCGCCGCCAATGCAGGCTGCCACACCGCCTGGGGTTCCGGGCGAATAAACTTGTAGGCACCAAACCGCTCCAGCTTGAGGCTGTTTCCTGTATCCAGAAGCTCATAATCTTCCCAATGGTCTGAAGAAAATATCTCGATTTTGGGCACCTGAAGTAACATCGGCTCGGTCTTCATGGCAGGCTCTCATCGTAAAGATTGCGGATTTTTGCGCTATGAATATGGCAGATGGCTACTGCTAATGCATCGGCAGCATCATCAGGATGCGGTACGGTTTCCAACCCCAAAATCGTTTTTACCATCTGCTGCACCTGATTTTTATCCGCCCCACCATATCCCACAACCGCTTGTTTGACTTCCAGGGGGGTGTATTCGCCAATTTTCAAACCCATTTCCGCCATCGCCAGCAGGGCCACACCCCGAGCTTGACCGACATTTAAAGCTGTGCGGACATTCCGCTCAAAAAACAACTTCTCCACTGCGCCCATACCGGGTTGGTGGAGAAGGATGAGCTCTTTCATCCGCTTATAGAGAAGAACCAATCGATCAGCCTGAGAAAAGTCAGCGCTGGTACGGATTACACCATAATCCAAAATGAAAAGGGTTCCATCCAGCTCTTCTTGAATAATTCCATATCCAGTGATCGCAGTTCCTGGGTCAATCCCTAAGGTGATCATCCTGACTTTCTAGGCTAATCTCCCTCAAGCCTGGCAATTGCTTCGTCGGTAATGGTCAGGTTGGAAAATACTTCCTGAACATCATCCAGCTCTTCAAGGATTTCGATCGTACGCATCACCTGGACTGTTGCATCGGGTTCCAGCTCGAGCTCATTCTTTGGAAGCATGCGTAGTCCACCTTCTTCTGGTGTTACACCAGCGCTGTGCAAGCCATCTGAAATGGACTTGAAGGAATCAACTGGACCAATAATTTCAATTAAATCCTTATCAAAAATAACATCGTCTGCCCCAGCTTCAACGGCAACTTCGAAGATCTTATTTTGGTCTTGACCTTCTGCGGGAAAGGAGAAATACGCTACTCGATTAAATTGCCATCCAACAGCACCTGCTTCAGCCATCGTGCCCCCATTACGTGTGAGGGTATGGCGGATCTCGGCAATAGCCCGGTTACGATTGTCGGTTACTACTTCGATCATCAATGCGACCCCGTGGTTTGCATATCCTTCGTAAAATATCTCTTCTAGGTCGACGCCTTCTTTACCTTCCCCAGTACCGCGCTTAATGGCGCGTTCAATGTTATCCTTGGGCATATTTTGAGCGCGAGCCCGTTCGATGGCGAACTCGAGGCCGACATTCGTTGAAGGATCACCACCCCCAACCCGGGCTGCTAATGCGATCTCACGTGCGAGGCGGGTAAATACTTGACCACGTTTGGCGTCGGCGGCACCTTTCTTACGCCGAATCGTCGCCCAATGTGAATGACCTGACATAACTAAACTCCTAATAGATTACTGGTGGATAGAGCTAATTCCTTCTGAAGCCTCAAAATTATACCATGCCTATACTTTCCCAAGAATGTATGCTTCGGTCATCTCGCGGGCGACCTCATCCTTGAACTGTTTGGGAGGCGTCTTCATAAAATATGAGGAGGGTGCGATCAGAGGACCAGCCATATTACGGTCCAGGGCTAATTTCGCACAGCGCACTGCGTCGATGACCACTCCGGCAGAATTCGGTGAATCCCAGACTTCGAGCTTGCCTTCAAAATTCAGCGGGACATTACCAAAAGTTGTGCCTTCCATGCGGATATAACACCATTTACGGTCAGTCAGCCAGGGGACGTAATCACTCGGACCGACGTGAATGTCAGTTTCGGGGAGGGTGTAAGGCAACATGCTCGTCACTGCACCGGTCTTGGAGATTTTTTTTGATTCCAACCGTTCGCGTTCCAGCATGTTCAGGAAATCGGTATTTCCGCCAAAATTCAGCTGGTAGGTCCGGTCCAGTTTGACGCCCCGGTCCACAAACAAGCTGGTCAGCATTCGGTGTACAATCGTCGCACCCACCTGACTTTTAATATCATCCCCGATGATAGGCAGATTTCGTTCATTGAAGCGCTTCGACCAGTATTCCGAGCTGGAAATGAACACGGGGATGGCATTCACCAGGGCACAGCCTGCTTCCAAGATCTGCTCAACATACCATTTTGTTGCCATTTCAGAGCCGACCGGCAGATAGTTGATCACCACATCGGTTTTGGTTTCCTTCAGGATGTTGATAATATCTGCTGTTGGACCGGGGGCTTTTTTTAGGATCTGGGACAAGTATTTACCCAGCCCATCATGGGTCATTCCCCTAGACACTGGAACGTTTAAATTAGGGACATCAGAAAATTTATAGGTATTGTTCGGGAACGAAAAAATTGCTTCAGATAAATCCTTCCCGACCTTGGTATCCACCACATCAAAAGCTGCGGTGAACTCAATATCGCGAATATGGTACCCACCGAGGTTCACATGCATAATCCCCGGGATTTGCTCATCTTCTTTGGCATTACGATAAAAATACACTCCTTGAACTAAAGATGATGCACAGTTACCGACTCCAATGATCGCTACACGTACTTTCTTATCGTTGTCAGCCACAAAATTCCTCCTGGAATATGTTTTAATTGTAGTTTAGCCGATAGATGATATCATTTATTGGATAAAACTACTATAGTTATTTATGTCATGAAAACCGGTTCGTATGAAAACGTGCTTGCAGCTCGCACTTGCGAATACGGGTAGGCTCGATTATAATCCCTCGCGTTCGGGGCGTAGCGCAGTCCGGCTAGCGCGCACGGTTCGGGTCCGTGAGGTCCCGAGTTCAAATCTCGGCGCCCCGACCAATTTATATCGTTTCAAAATCTCCTTTGGTCAATCTAAGGGAGATTTCTATTTCTCCACACTAAAGTGGAAGAATCTCGTTTGAAGGTTCTGAATTTATCGAATACAATACAAGGCTGATAACCATTCCGAGCCATTGCCATGTTCACCTGACCGATTTAGGGCAAATTTAATCCCTCCAGTTGAACCTGCGCTGGGGAGGAAGCAAAGCGAGTGTGCGTTTCTTTATATTGAGATGAGATCAATCCCTCCGATCAGCATAGCACAGCACCAGGTCATTGAGCATCCAACGGCCTCAAAGATATTCCTCGAAGGACCGGCCGGAACTGGTAAAACCACGGTTGGGCTCGAGCGTATGCTCTATCTCATGAGCGCGGGTGTGCCAGGAAACTCTATCCTGATACTTGTCCCCCAGAGGACGTTGGGATCGCCCTATCTGGATGCGATGAATATACCCGGTGTGGCTGCCGGCGGGATGGTGAGTGTGGTTACACTCAGTGGTTTAGCCCGCAGAATGGTGGATTTGTTCTGGCCGATTGTGGCACCAAGCGCCGGTTTTTCTAACCCAGATCCACCGACTTTCCTAAATCTTGAGACGGCGCAATATTATATGGCGCATATCGTCCGACCATTATTAAGTGAAGGATTATTTGGATCGGTCACCATTGACCGCAACCGGCTATACAGCCAGATCATCGATAACCTGAATAAAGCCGCGGTGGTAGGATTTCCATACACAGAGATAGGTGCACGCTTGAAATCAGCCTGGTCAGGCGAACCTGGTCAGGCAAGGGTGTACGAGGACGCACAAACCTGTGCTTCGATGTTCCGAAAGTACTGCCTGGAACATAACTTGCTGGATTTTTCTTTACAGCTGGAGATCTTCTGGCAGCATCTGTGGAGCTCCCAGCTATGCCAGGAATATCTGGTTAATTCTATCAAGCACATCATCGTCGATAATATCGAAGAAGATGTGCCTGTAACGCATGATTTATTAACAGATTGGCTTCCCCAGGCTGAATCATGCCTGGTGATCTACGACAGTGAAGCGGGTTACCGGCGCTTCCTGGGTGCTGACCCCCTCAGTGCACACTCCTTGATCGAACAATGCGCTTTTAAATATACTTTCACAGATTCATTGGTTACCTCTCCAGAAATTCATTCCCTGTCTGTTCATCTCAAAAATTCGCTGCTGAGGAAGTCTGCCCCAAGATCCAATATTGACCCTCGCCTGGCTTTGACTCACCAGACGCACACCTATTACCCGCAGATGTTGGATTGGGTTACCAACCAGATCGAGCTGCTGATTAACAATGAAGGGGTTCAACCCAAGGATATTGTGGTCCTGGCGCCTTTCCTATCCGATTCGTTGCGCTATTCAATCGTCAACCGCCTGGAAAGCAAAAATATTGCCGTAAAAACCCATCGCCCTTCACGCAGCCTGCGGGAGGAACCAGCAACCCTGTGTTTATTTACCCTGGCCTTTTTTGCCCACCCGGAATGGGGTACTGCCCCGACTAAGTTTGATGTGGCTCAATGCTTGATGCAGTCCATCCATGGCCTGGACCTGATCAGGGCAAAGCTCCTGGCAGACATGGTTTACCGCGTGCGTGATGGAACAGCAACCCTTTCTCCGTTCGAACAACTGCTCCCGGTGACCCAGGAGCGCATCTCCTATTTGATCGGAGAAAAGTATGAAAGACTGCGCCTGTGGCTGGAAGAATACAGGCAGTCAGGACAAGGAGAACTGGACCATTTTATCAGCCGGGTGTTTGGTGAGGTCCTTTCGCAGCCCGGATTTGGTTTCCATTTCAACTTTGACTATGGCCAGGCTACTGCCAACCTGGTGGATTCGATTCGGAATTTTCGCAAGGTCGCTGGAGACGATATCACCGGGATGGGTGTTGATGTGGGGAAAGAATACATCCAGATGGCAATTGATGGCGTGATCGCGGCTCAATATATGCCAGGCTGGCAAGCCGAGGAAGAAGATGCGGTTTTTATCGCACCTGCCTACACCTTTTTGATCAGCAACTATCCGGTGGATGTGCAGTTTTGGCTGGATGTGGGGAACAGGAGCTGGGCAGAACGCCTGTACCAACCGCTCACCCATCCATATGTCCTCAGCCGCAACTGGTTTCCGGGGAAAGTATGGACCGATGTTGAAGAAGTTGAAACCGGCGACCAGGTGTTGTACGCCCTGGTGTTAGGATTGTTGAGCCGCTGCCGCCGAAAGTTATACCTGGGATTAAGCGAATACAACGAACAGGGCTACGAGCAACGTGGACCTCTGCTACAGGCGTTCCAACGCATCCTGCAGTCATTGGTTGAGAATTGAACGGATGAGAGCGATGTTTACACTTCGCCCGAAACAGAAAGATATATTGCGCTACCAACGGGGGAAAATGGGTATCTCTGCCGTCCCTGGCAGCGGTAAAACCTGGACTTTATCCTTTCTTGCAGCTGATCTGTTAAAGCGCGGGATCTTGATGGATGACCAGGAGATCCTGATCGTGACATTGATCAACTCAGCAGTGGATAATTTCTACAACCGGATCAGCTCCTTCATCGAAGCCAGGGGATTGATCCCCAATATCGGCTACCGAGTGCGCACTTTGCATGGGCTGGCGCACGATATCGTCAGGGAACGTCCCGAACTGCTGGGCCTGGACACAAATTTTCAAATCATCGATGAGAGAGAATCTGAATCCATCCGTGACGGAGTCGCCCAGGCATGGTTGGCGAGCCATCCCGATGAGCTGGATGCCTATCTTGACCCGAATATGGATGATTCCAAAAGAGCGTGGGCAAAGCGGGAAAAGCTGCCACAGCTGGTAAAAGACGTCGCCCTCAGTTTTATCCGCCTGGCAAAGGATTATCGCTATACAGCACAGCTTCTGCGGGAAAAGGTCAAAGCGCTTCCAATCCCACTGCAGCTGGCCGAAATGGGCGTTGAGATGTACGAGAATTACCAAAATGCGCTCAGCTACCGTGGGGCAGTGGATTTTGATGACCTTATCCGGCTGGCTCTGCACGCTTTGGAATGGGACGCGGCCCTTTTGGAGCGACTGCGTCATCGCTGGCCATTTATCCTTGAAGATGAAGCCCAAGACAGCAGTATGCTGCAAGAACAAATCCTCCAGCTTCTAGCGGGTGAGGAAGGCAACTGGGTGCGCGTGGGCGACCCTAACCAGGCAATTTATGAAACCTTCACCACTGCCAACCCTGTGTATTTACGCAGATTTGTCAAGCAGCCGGGTGTGGCAGAAAAAGAGCTACCTAATTCAGGGAGATCCACCTTAGGTCTCATAAAGCTGGCCAATTATCTGGTGAAGTGGACAAATTATGAACATCCGGTGGAAGCGGCACGAGACGCACTGCAATCTTCGCCTTTGATCGCGCCGACCTCCCAAGACGACCCTCAGCCCAACCCGAATGATGACCAGACGTATATCAATATTGTCTCCCAAAAGTACAGCCCTGTGGCTGAAATCCAGGCTGTGGCGGATAGCATTCAGCAATGGCTGCCAGAGCATCCTGAGGCGACCATTGCGGTTTTGACACCCCGCAACCTGCGCGCGTTTGACTTGGTTGATGAGCTGCGCAAAAGGAACATTCCTTATCACGATGATCTTCTGCGCAGCTCGAGCAGCACCCGCTTTTCCGCTGGCAGCCTGGGAAATATCCTGCGCTATCTCGCCGATCCAGTCTCTTCAAGCAAACTCGCCACTGTGTTCAGGGTTTGGAAACGGGAGACTCGTCAAAATGAAGTGGAAAATGCGCAGGTGGAAAAACTAGCCGAGCTGCTGCACAAGATAAACCATGTGGAGGATTACCTCTGGCCGGCAAATGGCAAGGATTGGCTTGAAGATTCAGGGCTGGCGACTCGATCACCAGACGCGTACGCAATACTCAACCAATTCCGCCTGCTTGCCAGGCGGTGGCAAGGGCTGGTATTACTGCCCATCGACCAGACCGTACTCACCCTCGCCCAGGATCTGCTGACCGAACCGGGTGAGCTGGCTGTGGCGCATAAACTGGCTGTCCTGCTGGGCCGAGCCCAGGATGCCCATCCAGACTGGCGACTGGTTCAGTTATCCGATGAATTGGCAGTGATTGCCAGAAATGAGCGCAGGTTCCTCGGTTTTAGTGACAGCGACTCGGGTTTCGAGCCCGATAAATATCGAGGCAGGGTTATCGTATCAACCATGCATAAAGCCAAGGGATTGGAATGGGATCGGGTGTACCTCATGTCGGTGAACAATTATGATTTCCCCTCCGGAATCCAAGGCGACCCCTATATTGCGGAGAAGTGGTTCATCAGGGATTATTTGAATCTTGAAGCGGAAACACTGGCGCAATTTAAAACGCTGGTATCAAGCGACGAATATCGATGGTACCAGGAAGGACGAGCGACACTTGAGGCACGGATTGATTATAGCCGCGAGCGGTTGAGACTGCTCTATGTAGGCATCACACGCGCCAAGAAGGAGCTGATTATTACCTGGAATAACGGCCGGCGGGGAGAATCATTGCCAGCTGTGCCATTAATGGCTCTAAAATCATTCCTGGAAAACAATATGGAGATCCAAGATGAGCCTGCCTAAAGGATTTATCTTCAGCCAGAGCAGCCTGCAGGATTACGTTGATTGCCAGCGCCGCTTTCAACTTCGGCATCTCCTGCACCAGGCATGGCCAGCGGTGGAGGCAGAGCCTTACCTGGAGAATGAGCGCCTGATCGACCTGGGCTCGAAATTTCATAAAATCGTCCACCAACACCTGATTGGTGTGCCAGAAACCCAAATCTCACAAACCATCTCTGGGGACGAAGCCTTGCAGACTTGCTGGAGTAATTACCTGCAGGCGATCAGGGAAGGTAGTCTTGACATGCTTAGAGGTCAAGGCAACCAACGTTTCGAAGAAATCACCCTGGCAGGTGCAGTGAAGGAATTCCGCATCATCGCAAAATATGATTTGCTGGTCTTTCACCCCGATGGGAGGTGGTTCATTTTTGACTGGAAGACTTCTCACAACCATCCCCGGAGAAGCTGGTTGGCAGAACGTCTGCAGACCCATGTCTACCCGTTCGTACTGGCCGGTGCAGGCACCGGGCTCATTAGTGGGAAACCACTCGAACCCGGACAAATTGAAATGGTGTACTGGTTCGCCAACCAGCCACAACAGCCTGAAAAGTTCCAATATAGCCAAACCAACTATCAGGAGGACGCCAGATTCCTGGCTAATTTGATCGCCACCATTGACAGCAAGGCAGAACCTATCTACCCTCTGACACTTGAGCTGAAGCGCTGCGTCTTCTGTACTTATCGATCGCTATGCAATCGGGGGGTGGAAGCAGGAGATCTACAGCACCTGGAGGAATGGTTGGAACCTAACCCACAGGACGATATCAGCATCGATTTCGATCAAATCGGTGAGATCGAGTTTAACCCGATATGTTGAGAACCTGGCTCGAGCCAAACGATATCGTTGTTGCGGAGGATTTCATGCAGGAGATTGGGGGAAATCCAATGGTGAGCCAGGTATTATATTCCCGAGGCATGACGGATATTGCGACTGCCAAAGGCTTTTTGTCCGCCAAAGATTATCAACCTAGCCCTCCCTCAGACCTCCCCGATTTGGATAAAGCGGTCAGTATCCTCCGGGAGGCAATCTCAGCAAAAAAGAAGATTGGCATTTGGGGTGATTTCGATGTTGACGGGCAGACGTCCACCACGCTGCTGGTCTCGGGGTTGCAGGAATTGGGTGGAGCTGTAGTCCACCATATCCCCATCCGCGGGGAAGAATCTCACGGCATAAGCCTGCCGGGATTGAATAAATTCCTCCTGCAAGACCTGGATTTAATTGTGACCTGTGATACGGGTGTTTCTTCGGGGGAGGCGATTGAATTTGCAAGAAATCGCGGTTTACAGGTCATTATAAGTGACCATCATGACCTGCCGAAAGAGCTGCCCAATGCCAACGCAATTGTGAACCCCAAGAGGCTGCCACCTGAGCACCCGTTGAGCACGCTTCCAGGTGTTGGGGTGGCATACAAGATCATGGAAGAATTATGGCACCTTGAAGGGGATGACATCAAACCGCAGCAGTATCTCGACCTGGTGGCATTGGGAATCGTTGCCGATATTGCAATCCTGAAGGGGGATACGCGCTACCTGCTTCAGCTTGGCCTGGATAGGCTGCGGCACACAGAACGAGCAGGTCTCCTGGCAATGATGGAGCTGACCGAGCTGAACAAATCCAACCTGACCGAAGAACACATCGCCTTTGTCCTGGCGCCGCGCATGAACGCCCTCGGGCGGCTGAACGATGCCAACCGGATGGTGGAGCTGTTGACGACAGACAATATGGGGCGGGCGCGCACCCTTGCCCTCGAGCTCGAGGGGATCAATGCCCAGCGGAAATTATTGAGCGACCAGGTTTACCAGGCAGCTCAGGCCCAACTCTTGGCGGATGAGAAACTACTGGATTATCCCGTGTTGGTGCTATCTCACCCAGCCTGGCCCGCCGGGGTAATTGGAGTGGTAGCTTCACGCCTGGTGGACCTGTACCACCGTCCGGTGATCTTGCTGTCTGCACCACCGGATCAATTTGCCCGTGGATCGGCAAGGTCGATCGAAGGAATTAATATTACTTCCGTGATCACAGCCAATCAAAACCTGATCAATGAATTTGGAGGTCATCCAATGGCGGCGGGATTATCCATGGACCCGACGAAGATCCCAGAATTTCGCCAGGCTGTCTCTCTCACGGTCATGAATATGGGTCTTGGGGTACAGAAAGAAAAGGATTTGCAGGTTGATCGATATCTCTCTTTGCCGGAATTATCCCTCGACCTGGTCGAAGACCTTGAGAGATTGGCCCCATTCGGTGCGGGTAATCCACCGCTGGTATTTGCCACGCGAAATCTCAATCTGGCCGGTTATGCGGCAGTCGGACGCTCAGGAGAACATCTTCAGCTTACTATCGAGGATGAGCTTGATCATAAACAAGCCTCCATCTGGTGGCAAGGGGCTGGGTTTTCATTACCCGAAAGAAGGTTTGATCTGGCGTATTCCGTACGTGCCAGCACTTATCGCGGCCAGCGGGCAGTCCAAATCGAGTGGATCGATTACAGGACAGTCGTATCACAACCTGCAACATTCGATAGTGCCAGACGAAGCATTGAAGTCATCGACTTGCGGTCTGAACCAGATCCAATCATCAAGATTAGTCAGCTCCTGGCAGACGAAGAGCTGATCGTCTGGGGTGAAGCAGGTGCACTAACAGAGCTAAGCTGCGTGGATCGAACCGCCCTCCCGCCGGCAAAGGTCCTGGCGATTTGGACGATCCCTCCTGGCCCGGCTGAAATCCAGGCCGCGCTCGACATAGTTCAGCCGAGTAAGGTGTACTTATTCGCCCGCGATCCCGGGATGGATGAACCGAACGCATTTCTAAAACGCATGGTCGGATGGTTAAAACAAGGAATAAAAACTTCGGGTGGGAATGTCAGGCTCAGTGCGCTGGCTTGCGCCACTGCTCAGCGGATTCCAACGATAAAAGCTGGCCTGGAATGGCTCGAGCTGTCTGGATATATCCAGGTCCAATTTATCAGAGGTGATCAAGCCAGGTTGGAATTAGGATCAAAACAGAAAAAAACAACCGCTCATCCTGCCTCTTCAAGGCTGAATGCAATGTTAGCGGAAAGTGCGGCATTCCGCCGGTACTATCTATCGGCGAAAAAAGACCGCCTCGTTTTCATCGATAAAGAATCATGACCTTAATTAAGGTTGAAAGTAATAATCAGCCTTGTCGACTTTGGATTGATTCATTAAAATCAAGCATATGGTAGAACGTATCTCACGTAAAAGTTTTCTAAAACTGGGCGCCCTGGCATTATCCACCCTGGCTGCCAATCCGTTCCCTCCCTCAGCGGATGATTCGTCGCTGCCAAGCGGAGTGATCGGTCGAATCACCAAGAATACGGTCAGCGTCTTCAAGCAACCCACCTGGCCGAAAGGTGAAACAGTCAACTACCTGCACCGGGACACGCTGGAAAACCTATACTATTCATTGTCTCCGCAAGACGGACCACCTTACAACCCGATCTGGTACCGCATCTGGAATGGGTATATCCACAGTGCTTACGTCCAAAAAGTAAAATACCGATTTAATACCCCGGTGACTTCACTACCGGAAAGCGGCAGGTTGTGCGAAGTCACCGTGCCTTACACGCAAATTTACCAGAAAAGCTTGACCTATGGATGGCAACCGAGAAGCCGGTTATATTACCTATCCACTCACTGGGGTGTGGGGGTGGATGAAGGACCTGATGGCGCTCCCTGGTATCGACTTTATGACGAGCTTCGTGAAGATGAATACCACGTACCTGCCGAGCACATGCGGCTGATTCCGGATGAGGAGCTGACCCCAATTTCAGCGGATGTTCCGCCATCAAAAAAACGGATTGAAGTATCCATTCAAAATCAGACCCTGATTGCGTATGAAGGAGATCAGGTGGTGATGTCTACACGCATTTCCTCCGGGATAAACCAAAGACCAGACCCGGATGGCATTCCCTGGGATACACCGCGCGGGCGGTTTAATATTCAATCCAAGATGCCATCCAAGCATATGGGGATTGGCGACCTTGCGAGTGATGGAAGCGACCTTCCTGGGGTTCCGTGGACCCAATTTTTCCTAACGCCGCCAGGTAATGCACTGCACGGTACTTATTGGCACGATAATTTTGGCCTGCAGATGAGCCACGGCTGTGTCAATATGATCACCGAAGAGTCCAAATGGCTTTTCCGTTGGACCACTCCTGTTTTTAAGACCCCGATTGAAAACCACCGCCAGTGGGAACAGAGAGGAATGGGGACATTAGTCATCGTTACCTGAGTAAGAACCCACCTGTTATGACAAATATCAAAATTCCTTTTAGGTACATTCGACACGATATTAATTGTAGCCAAATATCAGGGCAGGATTGATGAAGAAGAAGAATTTAATCCTCCTTGGGGTCGGATTGGTCTTTATTTTCCTGTCGGTATGGCAAATCTACGCGGCCCAAAGTGGTTTGAAGGTGATCAGCGTGCACAGCTCAAACCCACCTGTCACGATCATCACACCCATGGATGCGGCACCCGCTTCCAGACCCACCATCCTCATCGCCCATGGCTTTGCCGGATCATCGGTACTGATGCGCGGATTCGCCCTCACCCTCGCGCATGCCGGATACACAACTGTCTCGTGGGATTTCGAAGGGCATGGGGCGAACCCCATCCCGCTGGTTTCATCCAACGAATCGGGACAGCTACTCAAGGATGCAGAAACGGCTTTATCGATTGCAGCAAGAACGGGCTTGTCGATACCCAACACGTGGCAATATTAGGTCATTCGATGGGCAGCGGTGTGGCGCTCACCTATGGCAGTACATATCCTGGTACCTATGCCACCATCGCCATATCTCCGGTCAACCAGGCCGTCTCCCCCGAGCTGCCGCATAACCTCCTGCTGATGGCGGGCAGCCTCGAGCCCCAGTTTGTCAGTAATGCCGAACAATTACTAACGATGGCGGGAGGCCCGAATGGGGATTTTTACGCCGGTGCGGCGCGTGAATTGAAGATCGTACCCAATGTGGAACACATATCGATCCTATTTTCGCCAATTAGCCATTCAAATGCCCGTATCTGGATGGATCATACTTTCGGAGCCCAGCCGGGGGCTTCAGATTACACAGACCGCCGGATTATCTGGTTTGGGTTTGGCATCCTGGGTTTCATCTTCCTGTCGATTGCGACGGTGAACAGCCTGCCAACGACTATAGCGGAAAATGTAACCGTTTCACCCATTTGGCATAAGCTGATCGCCTTAATCGTCGGAAGCCTGTCAGCCACGATTGTTTTATGGCTGGTGGGTTTACTTGGAGTGAGCCTGAGCCAAATGCTCGGGGTCCTGGTTGGTGGTTACCTCTTGATCTGGTTTGGGATCGCAGGGGTGATCGCTTTGTTGATTTTACGACCTCCTATCTACATACCTGGACTGGTTGAAATCAGTAAAGGATTGGTAGCCTTTGCCGCACTCTGGTTAGGAGTTGGGTTGTTGGGTAGTTTCGTCTGGCTACCCTGGCTGCTAATCCCCTCCCGCCTGTGGCTATGGATACCAGGTTCGATTCTCCTGCTTCCGTGGTTTTTTGCGCTGGGGGAAGCTTCAAAAAATGCCAACATGTGGGGTCAAATTGGCTGGTGGTTATACGAAGTCTTTGTTGTGTTGGCGGGTTTTTTCCTGGCGATCCGAATTACCCCCGAGCTGGGTTTCATTTTTCTCCTATTGCCTGTGATCCCGGTTATCCTCGGTTTACATATGCTGGCGATCCGGTCCAGACATGGCAGCTGGGCGTTCGCTTTATCAGGCGCGCTGTTCCTCTCCTGGTTGCTGCTGGCAGTATTTCCAATCCAATGAGATTTAGGAAAGCTTATGAATGACCAACAAGTAATCTTTTCAATGAGCAAGGTCGGCAGGCTATATCCGCCCAACCGGTTGGTGCTTAGGGATATCTCGCTCGGGTTTTATTATGGGGCGAAAATTGGGGTACTTGGCCTGAACGGCGCAGGCAAAAGCACATTGCTGAAAATTATCGCGGGAGAAGACAAGGATTTCATCGGTGAGCTGGCATTTTCACGCGGTTACTCGGTGGGCATGTTGGAACAGGAACCCAAGCTGGACCCGCAAAAAACGGTGAAGCAAGTGGTGGAAGAAGCTGTGCAGCCCGTGCTCAACCTGCTGCATGAGTACGAGGAGATTAATAACAAGTTCAGTGACCCCGATGCCGACTATGATGCATTGATCAGCCAGCAGACGGCCGTCCAGGATAAGCTGGATAAAATGGATGCCTGGACGTTGGATAACCGGCTGGAAATCGCCATGGATGCGCTGCGCTGCCCGGCTGAAGACATGCCGGTAGCGATAATCTCGGGTGGCGAGCGCCGACGGGTTGCCTTGTGCCGCTTGCTGCTCACCGAACCGGATATCCTACTGCTGGACGAGCCCACCAACCACCTGGACGCTGAATCAGTCGCCTGGTTGGAACAGCATCTCAAGCAATATAAAGGAACCGTTATTGCGGTGACGCATGACCGTTATTTCCTGGATAATGTAGCAGAGTGGATCCTCGAGCTTGACCGAGGCTATGGGATACCCTGGCGCGGGAATTATTCCTCCTGGCTCGAGCAGAAAAAGGACCGTCTGGAGCACGAAGAGAAAAGTGAAACTAAGAGGCAAAAAACCCTCGAGCGCGAGCTTGAATGGATCCACATGTCTCCAAGAGCCCGTCAGGCGAAGGGGAAAGCCAGGATATCTGCTTATGAAAACCTGCTCAGCCAGGAATACGAGCAGCGCCGTGAAAACCTGGAAATCTACATCCCTCCCGGACAGAGGCTAGGCAAGCGGGTGATTGAGCTGACCGGGGTATCCAAAGCCTATGGGGATAAACTATTGCTGGATAGCCTTGATCTGAGCATCCCCCCAGGCAGCATCGTGGGTGTAATTGGTCCAAACGGAGCAGGGAAAACAACGATGTTAAGAATGATCACCGGCCAGGAAAAACCCGACCGTGGTCAGATTGCCGTCGGAGAGACCGTGCAGCTGGCGTACGTCGACCAGGCGCGTGACATGCTGGATAGCGATAAGACCGTGTGGGAGGAAATTTCGGGTGGTGAGGAGAACCTCACCTTAGGAAGCAGAAAAATGAACTCGCGTGCCTATGTGGCGAGCTTCAACTTCCACGGGACTGACCAGCAGAAGAAAGTCGGGATCCTTTCCGGCGGTGAGCGCAACCGGGTCCACCTGGCTAAAATGCTCACCGAGGGTGCCAATGTGATCCTTTTGGATGAACCAACCAATGATCTGGACGTGAACACCTTACGCTCGCTGGAAGAGGCAGTTGATAACTTTGCCGGGTGCGCCATCATTGTCAGCCATGACCGCTGGTTCCTCGACCGGGTTGCCACCCACATCCTGGCATTCGAGGGAGACAGCCAGATTTTCTGGTTCGATGGCAACTTCTCAGATTATGAGCTCGATCGAAAGAGACGCATCGGGATAGCCACCGACATCCCCCACCGCATCCAATACAAAAAACTTAGCCGCTGAAAATGAAAGGGTATTTATTATGACCGACCCAACTACCCCTGCCGAGAATGAGACCAAGGGACCGATTCCATTCAAAGCTGAAACCCGCCAGCTTTTGGATATCCTGATCCATTCCCTGTATACCGAACGAGAGATATTTTTACGCGAGCTGATCTCGAATGCTTCGGATGCACTCACCCGCATGAGTTTCGAAATGCTCACCAATCGAGATGTGCTCGACCCAGATGCTGAACTCGCCATCACGATTACCGCTGACCCCAGTGCGGGAACATTAACCATCAGTGATTCAGGTGTCGGCATGACCGCGGAAGAGCTGGCTGAGAACCTGGGAACGATCGCTCATTCCGGTGCGCGAGCATTTATCTCTGCAGCCAAGGAAGGGGCGAAAAATGTCTCTGACATTATCGGTCAATTTGGGGTTGGCTTTTATTCCGTATTCATGGTTGCGGAGTGGATCCGAGTCACTTCACGCTCCTATCTCCCTGATACGGGGGCTGCCGCATGGTATTGTACGGGCAATGATACCTTCAGCGTGGAACCGGCACAACAGATTGACCGCGGAACAGTGATCGAGATCAAGCTCAAAGAGGACGCGTCTGAATTTGCCCAGGAAAGCCGGATACGTGAGGTGATCAAGAAACACTCGGATTTCATCTCCTTTCCCATCTACCTGGGTGATAAGAAGGAACAGGTCAATAAGCAGACAGCATTATGGCGCCAGACTCCCCGCAAGGTGGATAAAAAAGATTATGAAGAGTTCTACCACCAATTAACCCTCGATTTTTCACCCCCTTTGACGCACATCCATTTGTCCGTGGACGCACCAGTGCAGCTGTATGCGGTTTTGTATGTGCCGGCAAAATCCGAACGGAACCTGTTTTCACTCCGTAAAGAGGACGGTTTAAAACTCTATTCCTGTAACGTGCTGATCCAGGAATATTGCAAGGAAGTCCTGCCGGAATATTACCGGTTCATTCAAGGTGTGGTGGATACTGAAGATTTGCCATTGAATGTATCCCGGGAGACCATCCAGGCTAACCGGATCATGGCAAATCTAAAATCGCTGATCACATCGAAGATCACGACAGCGCTCGACAAGCTGGCGAAGGATGAGCCTGAGGTCTACACCACGTTTTGGGAAGAATATGGTCGGTTTATCAAGGAGGGGATTGCGATTGAACAAAGCGAACCCGAATCGCTCTATAACTTACTCCGCTTCCATACAACCAGCTCAACGGAACAGTGGTCGGCACTGGATGATTACCTGAGCAGGATGAAACCAGATCAAAAGGAAATTTATTACATCCTTGGTGATGATGAGCGATCAATCGTTTACAGCCCGCACTTGGACATGCTCAAGAAACATGGACTTGAGGTGCTGCTCCTGACCGATCCGATAGATCCCTTCATGGTGGTCCGCCTGGCAAAGTATAAGGACCATGCACTGGTGAACGTCTCGTCTCCTGATCTGAAGCTGCCGGTCTTGGAAAGAGAACCTGAAACGGAGCCTGCCGCTGGGCTCGACCCCAATGAATGGATCTCCATGATCCAACGATTTAAAACCCAGCTGGGTGATAAAGTCACCGATGTGCGCATGACCGACCGATTATCCGGGTCGCCAGCCCGGTTGGTCGACCCGGAGGGTGTGCCAAACCAGGAGATGCAGCGAGTTTATCGATTGCTCAAAGAAGACTTTGAGACCCCTAAAAAAGTGTTGGAACTGAACCCACAGCATCCCATAGTACTCCAGCTCAATTCGGTCCCTGCCGAGGCAGATCTGGGTCTTTTGATCATCGAGCAGATATACGAAGATGCATTGCTTATCGAAGGATTACACCCTGATCCGGCTGGAATGATCGAACGTATCCAAAAGATCATCCAGGCGGCAATTAAATAAAAAGGTTCGCCAAACTTTTCGTCAGGCGAACCGCGTGCGTGAAGCGCAGTTTAAATCCAGCTCTTGGTGACTTCCTGACAGCAGCGCACAAAATCTAATACTGTGGGTACATTTCTCATCAATGTCGCCATGCTGCCGTGAACACCGAGCATGCGGGTCATCAATGCCTGCACGACCCCTACTTCACCTGATAATATTTTGATAACGTTAGTGTACGAGCCCCTCAGGATAAATGCGGGTTTTTTTGTCGAGGAAACATCCTCGATGAGCGCTTCTCTACACGTTCCATGCCAGAGATCGAAATACAGCCAGATCTCTTCTTGCAAAGTAGTTTCAGGCTCAAGAATTACCCGTAGATCGCCTTCCCAGCCGTGGGCAACCTGAGCATAATGTTCATCAGTATTAAGCTTCTCATTTATTGCCTGCATCCATTCAGCGGATGGGAAGACTGCACTATTCATTTTTCCTCATCGAGGGTTCGTCAGGGTGTGCGCTGGGGGGGACTTGAACCCCCACGCCTTGCGGCACATGGCCCTCAACCATGCCTGTCTGCCAATTCCAGCACCAGCGCAAAAGGTATTGGTATTATAATCGGCTAACTGCGATTGTCAAGCGAGCCCACATTCAGGAGTAAACCATGCGGATCGTATTGGATGCAATGGGAAGTGATACCTGTCCCGAGCCAGAGGTTTTGGCTGCGGTGGAAGCTGCGCGCTTGTACAGGGAAGAAATCATTCTGGTAGGACCGGCAGTTGAGTTAAGGGCCCGCCTGGACTCGGTCGATGCAGACAGCAGGTCCATTCGCCTGGTTGACGCAGCCGAAACGATATCCATGGCAGACAAAGGTCTGGCACTGGCATTGAAAGCCAAACGACGCAACTCGAAAACATCCATGGCTGTGGGGATCGACCTGGTAAAGCGGGGGGAGGCAGACGCATTCGTAACCGCCGGAAATACGGGCGGAGCAATGGCAACGGCATATTTTCGATTGGATACGATCCCCGGGGTCGAACGTGCGGCACTGACCGCCACTTTTCCGGTGAAAGGTGGTTTCTGCATCGTGCTGGATATCGGGGCAAACCCCGACTGCAAACCAGAGCATCTCGTCCAGTTCGCCATCATGGGTTCGGTGTATGCAAAAAAAACCCGGGGAATAGAAAAACCCCGTGTGGCTATCCTTTCCAATGGCGAAGAGGCTGGAAAGGGGAACGAGCTGGTAAGAAATACGTTTCCACTTTTGACTCAAAGTGGATTAAATTTTATTGGAAACGTAGAAGGCAAAGAATTGTTCGCAGGTGAAGCTGATGTTGTCGTAACCGATGGGTTTACGGGTAACATCTTGTTAAAATCAACGGAAGCTGTCGCAAAATTTATCATGGATATCATGCGCCAGCAGCTGAAATCCAATCCGGTTTCGATGATTGGAGGCGCACTGGCCAAACCTAGCCTGACCAAGGTCCGAGCGATGCTTAATCCCGATGAATACGGTGCAGCTCCCTTGCTGGGGGTAAATGGTCTGGTATTCATCGGTCATGGTCGTTCCAATGCTCATGCCCTGGTTAGTGCGATTAAAGCTGCCCGAGCTTCTGTAGAGGCTAACCTGCTTCGATCAATTCAATCAGCAATTCAAGAAAGTATACAAAAATCCCAAGTCGAGGAAATAATATGAGAGTTCAACGTGCTGTTATTACCGGTATAGGGGCTGTCACTCCGCTAGGGTCATCGGTCGATTTATTTTGGAACGGACTGCTCAACGGAGCTTCAGGGGTCCGAAAGATCACTCAATTCGATGCGGCTGAACTGCCGTGCCAGATAGCCGGCGAGATTCCAGATTTTGACCCTGGTATGTATCTCGACCGGAAAGACGTCCGCCGGTTACCCCGTTCCGCACAGATTGCACTGATTTCTGCCATCCAGGCGGTGAATGATGCCGGATTGCCGAGTACCATGCCAGACAAGGAACGCTCAGCAGTGGTGTATGGTACTGCCCTCGGGGGAATCGACCAAATGGTTGATGGGATCATCGAGCTGCGCACACAAGGTCTCAGCCGGGGTAATCCATTCACCCTGCCTTTTGCAATACCGAACCTATCGACTTTTTTAATTGCCAAACAGTTTCAATGCCTGGGTCCAAATACAACCATCGTTACGGCATGTGCCACCGGTACCCAGACGATTGGTGAAGCCGCCGAGCTGGTGTGGAGTGGAAAAGCCGATGTGGTGATCACGGGCGGGACTGAGGCTTTGATTGAGGATTACTCCGTGGCCGGTTTTTGTGCCATGCGCGCCCTACCAACCAACTACAACGATGATCCTGCCCGTGCAAGCCGTCCTTTTGATGCCAAGCGTGAAGGCTTCATTCTCTCTGAAGGAGCTGGCTCACTGGTGGTCGAGAGCCTGGAAAATGCAATCAACCGGGGTGCCCATATCTATGCGGAAATAATCGGTGAATCATCCACGTCTGATGCATTTCATATTGCTGCACCAGATCCAGATGCTGCCGGTGCTATTCGCGCCATCCGCTGGGCTTTGGAGAATGCCAGTATCGCTCCCACCCAGATTGATTATATTAACGCCCATGGGACTTCCACGCCTTTAAATGATTCAACCGAAACAAAAGCAATCAAGGAAGTATTTGGGAAACACGCCTATAAGTTAGCGGTTAGCTCCACCAAGTCGATGATCGGGCACGCCATGGGTGCATCAGGCTCGCTTGAAGCAATTGCCTGCGTCCTAACGATCCTTAATGGTATCATTCACCCCACGATAAACTACACCACTCCTGATCCCGAATGTGACCTGGATTACGTCCCAAATAAGGCCCGCAAACAGGCGGTTCACTACGCTTTATCGAATTCATTCGGCCTGGGTGGTCAAAATGCCTGCTTGATCTTGAAAAATTTTGAAGAGTAACCACACTAAAATACATAACCAAGGGATGTGCTAATGAAGGTAATCACCAACGAAAGATTGATCAAACGGAATGCCCGAATCGGTCAGGTAGCCACTGTGAGTGGATTATTAGTCCTGGTCGGAGGAATGGTCATCTCATTCCGTAACCCAAACTATGCGTCACTCGCTTGGGTGGCATTATTGGCGGGTTTCGCTTTATCCCAAATTGGTCTTTATTTTGGGAATCGGTGGGGAAGACATCCTCGACCTGACGAACGGCTTGATGAAGCTTTGAAAGCATTAAATAATCAATATTCCATCTATCATTATGTGACTCCTGCGGCTCACTTGCTGGTAGGTCCCTCCGGATTATGGGTACTGATTCCATATCACCAAACAGGGAAAATTGTTTATGAGAAGAACCGCTATAAACAAAGAGGAGGCGGTTTTATGCAGAAATACCTGCGCGTCTTTGGCCAGGAAGGCCTCGGGAGACCAGACCTGGAGGCTCCGGCTGAAGTCTCAACCATCGATAAATTCATTAAGAAGAATATTCCAGATGTGGAGCTCAGTGAACCGAACGTTGCACTGGTGTTCGTAAACGAAAGGGCCGAATTAGAAGTTAAGGAAGCTCCGCTACCGACAATCCCTTTAAAGGATCTTAAAAAAACAATCACGAAGACCACAAAGGGTAAACCCCTCACTCCGGAAATAATAAAACAAATCAACGATCTGTTTGCCTAAACAAAAACCCGGTGCTGTTCAACGAGCACCGGGTTTTTCTATGCTTGGTACGGCTCAGCTTTTTAAGAACGCATCAATCGAGTCCTTGCTGATCCGGAATGAATTGCCAATTTTCTTCGCCTTTAGATCTCCGGAAGTAATGGCTGCAACCACATCCTCTTCAGATACTTTCAGGTAGGTGGCAGCCTCTCCAGGCGTCATGACATCTGGCATTGCCCCTGATGGGGTTGCACCAGAGGGCGTTCCACCCGGGGGTGGCCCACCAGCAGGCGCCATCGCACTTGAACCGGTCATCCCCTGCAGGGCTGAACCCATCACCTGCCCAATCCCCAGCCCTGCTCCAATACCGGCGGTCAGCCCAGCACCTCCGCTTGGATTTTGGGCAGCATCCCGTAAAGCATCCGCGGCCTGCAGCTGGGTGTAGGTCGCCATGTCCAACATCCCCATCGCGCGCAGCTCCTCGGCTGATTTAGTGGAAGGCTTTAGGTTTTCAATGTAGAAGGTTTTCAAGGTCAGGCCGATCGCTTCAAAATCTTCAGCGGTCTTGGCACGTACCCCAGCACCCAATTCTTCCGTCAAGCCAATCATCTGGGGGATATCATTTTTGGTCGCCGTTTCACCCAGCAGGTCTTGTAACTTGGATAGCAGCATCGAGCGAAGCCTGGATTCAATATCTTCAGTGCGGTACGCGCCCTGGGTTCCCACAATCTGGGTGACGAATTGCTGCGAATCCTTCACTTGAAAGCTATAACTGCCGAACCCTTGCAGTAATGCCACGCCCAATCCCATCCCTGGATTGCGGACAATGATCGGCTGGGGAGTGCCCCATTTCTGGTCTGCAAATTCGTGCATCGCGACGAAATACACTTCCGCGGGGAAGGGAGTCGCTGTGTTGAATAGGGCAGGTCCAATCTTTTCAATTAACAGAGGAACATTATAGGTGGTGATGGTATGCCGTCCGGGACCGAATGTATCGAGTGCGTTACCATCCCTGAAAAAGACTGCCTCTTGAGATTCTCGGACGATCACCTGTGTGCCAATCCTGAAATCACCTGGACCTGTTTCAGGGAAACGGTGTACGATTTCATCACGCATCTCATTCGGATATTCAACTACATCAAATATTCTAGCCATGTCTACTCTCCTATTGGAAAAATATCACCTAAATTCCTGATCACGCGACTACGATGACTTCCTGGCGTCGCTCATACGCCAATACACAGTCCTTGGCTACAGTTTGCAGATTTCGAATGGCTGCGGGTAGTCCGTCCGTTCCAACGGAAGACTGGATATTATCGATCGCTCTTCCAACTTCGTCCGTTTTATCCAGTAATGCAGCATCGTATTCATATAACTTGAGCAATTCCGGTTCGTTGATTTTAACGGCTTCGAATAAACTGGAATAACCTCGGGGAGCGGTGCGCACACGATCCGCAAAGGTGCGCAATCTCAGGGCGGCTTTTTCCAGATCGTCGGTGTATTCAATCTTTCCCTGGTTGATAAATTCCACCTGCAGATCTGACACACGACCTTCTAGCTCGCGGAAACGTCGATAGATCGTATCACGAATTAATTTATCCGAATCCCTGCGGTTCTGGCGTTCCACATAGCCTTTGAAACCCGGTATCTTACTCCCGAGCTGCTTGAAAATATCCATGCTGTTGGTGACTTTTTGGTAAACCTGATCCTTCATATCAGACATTTTATCCTCCACACGGGTGAATGTGAAATTAGCTGGTTATTATTTTTCGATTATAGCCTTTGTTCAATTTTTATACAACAGATTCTATCAGGTATACGTAAATCAACCTGTGCAGTTACAGTGAAGATTATTTTAATAATTCGGGGTTATAATCTGCGCCATGATTCTACAAAAACAGGTTTACCTTGATTATGCGGCGACAACACCGGTCGATGAGAGTGTGCTGCAGCTGATGCTGCCGTATTTCAGAGAGTTATTTGGAAATCCATCTTCAATCCATCGGTTTGGGCAGGAGGCGGAAGCAGCACTCGAAAACGCACGCGTCAAAATTGCCCAGCTGATGAATTGCCTGCCCGAAGAAATCATTTTCACTTCGTGTGGCACGGAGAGTGATAACCTGGCGATCAGAGGCGCAGCTTTTTTTGCACGCCAGTCGCGGGGTGCAAATCACATCTTGATCAGTCCGGTGGAGCATCACGCAGTATCCAAGACTGCCGAGCAGCTTGCCCGCGTGCATGGCTTCGAGCTGGAATACCTGCCGGTGAACTCGTTTGGGCAGGCATCGGTGGAGGATGTTGCCGCCTGTTTACGCCCAGACACAGCCATCGTCTCAGTTATTTACGCTAATAACGAAATCGGCACGATCAATCCTATCGCGGAAATCGGAAGCCTGTGTCGATCGAAGGGGATCAGCTTTCACACGGATGCTGTGCAGGCTGCCGGCTACCTTAACATGGATGTAAATTCATTAAATACGGATTTGATCTCCATCGGAGCACATAAGTTTTATGGTCCGAAAGGTATCGGTGCACTGTATATCCGTAAGGGGCTGGGTATCCTGCCAGTCCAGACCGGTGGCGGTCAGGAGAAGGGCATACGAGCTGGGACTCAAAACATTCCTTATATCGTCGGGATGGCTGAGGCCCTGCGATTGGCGCAGACTGATAAACAGGAGCGCAGCTCCACTGTCCGCCCGCTACGCGACCATTTAATTGGCACCATCCTGGAGGAAATCCCTGAAAGCCAATTAACCGGGCACCCGGATGAACGCCTTCCGAATCATGCCAGTTTCATTCTGCAAGGGATCGATGGAAATGCCTTATTGATGATGCTGGATCTGGCAGGGTTCGCTTGTTCTTCGGGCTCGGCGTGTAAAACGGGGAATCCGGAGCCTTCTGATGTCTTGACCAGCCTGGGTTTTACGCGTGAATGGGCGCTCGGTTCGCTAAGGTTGACGCTCGGGACGGACACTACTCCAACCGAAATTGAACAATTCCTCACTGTTTTACCGCGTGTAGTCTCCAAACTGCGCAGATCGAACCAGGAATAAAGCAAAAAATGATCACCAAGCCGGTTGCTGCCATTGCCATGAGCGGTGGAGTCGATAGCTCTGTTGCGGCGGCTTTATTGGTCGAACAAGGTTACACCGTGATTGGAATGATGCTGCGGCTGTGGAGCGAGCAGGATGCTGAGCGAGATAATCGCTGCTGCACACCCGAGGCAATGGCAATGGCTCGCCGGGTAGCTGCGCAATTATCGATCCCGTTTTATGTTTTGGATGCCAGGCAATATTTCTACGATCATGTTGTTAGCGCCTTTATTAATGACTATACGCATAACCGCACTCCAAATCCTTGCATCGCCTGCAACCGCTCCGTCCGGTGGGATTTCCTGCTTAATCAAGCCCGAGCGGCGGGGGCTGATTTCCTGGCTACGGGTCACTATGCCCGCATTCACCAAGGACAAGATGGATCATTCCAACTGCACCGGGGGGTAGACCCAACCAAGGACCAATCTTACGTCCTGCATGTGCTGACCCAGGAGAAGCTCAAGCAGGCTTTATTTCCCCTTGGTGGCTATACGAAAGTTGAGGTCCGACAAATGGCAAAGCGTCTGGCATTACCAGTTGCTGACCGACCCGACAGCCAGGACCTGTGTTTTGTTGGTGCAGGAGGAGATTACCGGCAGTTCCTGCTGCGCCATGCCCCACAGAGCGGCATCCCAGGTGAGATAATCGACCAACAGGGAAATATCCTCGGGTATCATCAAGGTCTGGCAAATTTCACTATCGGACAACGAAAGGGTCTGCGTCTTAGCTCCCCCACTCCGCTTTACGTTCTCGAAAAAGATTCCGTCCATAACAGGGTCATTGTCGGTCGGAGAGATCAAACTGCCAGGGTAACGCTCTATGCCAGTAAGGTAAACTGGATTGCTGGTGAGCCACCTGCCCCACCCATTCGAGCAACGGCAAAAGTCCGATATCAGGCTCACGACACCGCCTGCAAGGTAAAGAATAGTAGCGCGGATAGCTTTGAGCTCGAATTCACAACCCCAGTGCGGGATATTACCCCCGGGCAGGCTGCAGTGTTATATAATGGAGAAGTCTGTCTTGGCGGTGGAATAATATCAAATGAGATAGATAAATCAGCAACCTGAGAGTGAACCGATGTCCCTTCCAACCTTATTCCTGGGTCTCATCCTATCAACATTATATGGTGCGATCTTTCATCTATGGCGCGGTGGGAATGCAGGACGTTTATTGTTGTACCTGTTACTATCCTGGATAGGATTTTGGATCGGTCAATTAGCCGCAAATATCCTCAATGTATCATTCGATATACTCGGTCAGCTTCACCTGGTGTTTGCAACGCTGGGCAGCCTGATCTTTTTAGCGATTGGATTCTGGCTCAGCCTGGTCCAGGCAGAAACCAAGCCCCGTTAATAAAAAAATCCCCTCACCAATGTGAGGGGTATGCAGTTTTAAAGGGGGGGAAATTATTCAACTATTTTTATAACGTTTGCCGCCTGGAGACCTTTTGGGCCTTGCTCGATGGTGAATTCTACTTTTTGTCCTTCATTTAGGGTCTTGAAACCCTCTGAATCGATCGCCGAGAAGTGTACAAACACATCTGGGCCATCCTGGCGTTCAATGAAGCCATAACCCTTGCTTGCATTGAACCACTTGACAGTACCGGTCACCCGCTCACTCATCTTTTTTACTCCTTACGATATTAATGATTGTTTCTTTGGCATCCGTTCAATCCGGTCACATCAGGCGATTAAAAAAACATCCGATCCGAACTGCACTTCCTGTTCAGACCGGTTCCTTATGAAATCCAGAAAGAACACACGTGCCACTGGAACTGTTATTCAGTTTATCAGGCATGGTTATTTTCGTCAAGGTTTTAAGCTTTCACTAATCTTCAGCCCCATTCACAATTCTTATCCTGTTACCAGGACGTTTTGAAGGTACAATTATTTGCTAAAACACAGATTCATTCAGAAGGGATGTGGAAATGGTACAGATCGAATCTTTTTTATCAGCGCGAGCATTTTTAGCACCTCAGTTGGTGGATGAGCGCATCTATTTCATCAGCAATCTGAGCGGTCAAATGAGTTTATACGCCATGGATTTTGGCGGCAGTGTGCCGGAACCGCTATTGCCGCCTGGGATTGCATTACAAAACCCTCATCTCATCGGAGGAAAATCATTCTTCGTCTTCCCCAAGCTGGGAAAAATCCTGGTCATGCTGGATAAGGATGGGGATGAAAACTACCAGCCTGCATTGATTCCAGTTGCAGGTGGATATCCGGATCCAGTTTTGAAGCAATATTTTGAAAATTACCGGGTCCATCTGCACGGCTGTGACCGGAGGAATCAAATCTGTTACTTTTCTGCTGAATCCCGCACAGCACAAATGAATGAATCGTACCGTTGGGATCTGAATACTGGCGAGCTGGTTAAAATTGCCGAGAGCAGATGGGGGGCGTATGTCAGTATCCACAACAAAGACCATACCAAGCTGGTAATCATCGATGGATACTCGGCGGGTGATAATGTCCTTTACCTGTGGGAGAAGGATACCCACGAGCGCAAGCTGATCTACGGCACCCCGCTGGAAGAACGAAAAACCGATCAAGTGATTCCACTGAATGCGATCGACGCGGTCCATTTTATAAACGGGGATCGGGGATTATTAGTTTTATCTGCGATTTTTGAGGATACCTTTGGCTTCGGCTACCTGCGGTTTAAACACCCATCCGTCGTAAAACCGGTTAAAGTTACAGGAATTAAACATCATGGAAAAGGGGAGCTCAACCGGTGTGAATTCATTCGAAAGAATACATACCTGGTTGAATACAATATTGATGGGTGCTCCTGGCTTTATGAGGCAAAATACAACCAAGATAAGCTAAACATGCATCTTGAAACAGTGTTGGTTGGCAAAGGAGCGATATCCAACGGGGTTTTGGAATCGGTCAGTTATGATAAGGAAAGCGATACCTATAGCTTAAGCCATTCAACCGCCACCTCTCCGACTCAGATATTCACCATCAGCGGAAAGAAGAGGGAGCAGATATTTATCCATACCAACGAGCGTGTATTGGGATTGGTTGATGCGCAGTTGTCGGCGGGAGAAGATGCATCCTTTACTTCTTATGATGGCTTGAGGATATCAGCTCGCTTATATCTGCCATCATCAGAGATCAGGAACAAAACACCATACCCGGTGGTTTATTATATTCATGGGGGTCCGCAGAGCCAGGAACGGCCGGATTTTGCCTGGTTCTCCATGCCGCTGATCCAGTTTTTAACCTTGAACGGGTTTGCTGTCTTTGTGCCCAACGTACGCGGGAGCATGGGCTATGGATTGAGTTATATGAAGCAGGTGGACCATGATTGGGGAGGGCTTGACCGCCTGGATCACGTCCAGGCAATGAAAATATTAAAGAAAGATTCCCGGCTGGATGTTTCCAAAGCGGCAGTGGTGGGTCGTTCTTATGGTGGCTATATGACCCTAACCATGGCGTCCCGTCACCCAGAGCTGTGGTCTGCTGCGGTGGACATGTTCGGCCCATACGACCTGCTCACTTTCAGCGATCGTCTTCCCGAGACCTGGAAGCCATATTTCAAGCTCTCACTTGGTGATCCGGTAGTTGATCGGGGGTTTTTAGTCGAGCGCTCCCCTCGCACCTATATTGATCAGATTCAATGCCCGCTGCTCGTGATCCAGGGGAAAAACGATCCCAGGGTGATCGAGCAGGAATCACGCGATCTGGTCGAACACCTGCGTGGAGAAGGTAAGCAAGTGGAATACCTGATGTTCGAGAATGAAGGTCACGATGTGCTTAAGCTTGAGAATCGCGTCACCTGTTACAACGCCATCACAGATTTCTTCAAAAAGCATTTGATGAAATGATGGAAACAATAATAAATTCGCAAGCGCAGGCCGGCGATATCGCTCAATTGATCAGCGCTCAAAATAAGCGTTTTATCTTCCGCATTGTACCCGATGGGAAATTTGAGACGCATCGCGGGTATATCAGTCACAATGAGCTGATTGGAAAACCATGGGGTAGCAGGGTATTAAGCCATATGGGCAGCCCGTTCGTACTGCTCCAGCCTTCGTTGGCTGATATCCTGATGGAAACTCGCCGGAATACCCAGATCATGTATCCCAAGGACATCGGTTTTATCCTCGTCGCCATGGATATTGTACCTGGGAAGCACATTTTAGAAGCCGGGACAGGCTCAGGCTCATTCACCACTGCCCTGGCCTATGCGGTTGGTCCGCAAGGGCGGGTTACAACTTATGAATCCCGCCAGGAGTTCCAGAACCTGGCTCAGAAAAACCTGGATAGGCTCGGACTTGCAGACAGGGTTGATTTTAAGTTGCGCGATATCGTCGAGGGCTTCGATGAGAAAAATGTCGATGCGGTCTTCCTCGATCTACCCAACCCACAAGATTACCTCCTGCAAGCCAAGGAAGCCCTGAAACCGGGAGGCTACCTGGGCAGCATCATACCCACCACCAACCAGGTCTCTACCCTGCTCGTTGCCTTGAGGCGGTCGAACTATGCCTTTATCGAGGTGTGTGAAATCCTGGTACGCTATTACAAAGCAATAGCAGACCGGCTGCGCCCCGCGGATAGGATGATCGCCCACACCGGCTACCTGGTTTTCGCACGGTCAGTTCAACCAGAAATTACCGGTTTCATTAACACCGACCGAAAGCGAAGGGCTGAAATCGATGAGCGGGAGGAATCGATCGAAGTTAACCCTTAAATTATGCCTGCATTTACCGAGGAATACATCATCCACCGCTTGAATGAAGTGCTGGAGACAGGGACGGATGATCCGAACTGGTCGGAATCCCTGGAAGGTTCGATACGCCCGGCCGCAGTCTTGATCCCCCTCTTCTTTGCGTCAGATGAGGATCGACAAAATCATAACTGGCAGGTATTGCTGACCCGCCGCACCGAGGCAGTCGCGGAACATCAGGGTCAGGTGGCTTTCCCTGGGGGTCGTGCAGATCCGGCCGATCTATCGCCTGAATCGACTGCTTTACGGGAAGCTTACGAGGAAATTGGACTGAACCCGACCCAGGTAAGGATATTGGGGCGGATGAACAGGCTGCGCACCATTACCAATTATTGTGTCACCCCGATCGTCGGAGTGATCCCATGGCCGTTCCCAATCCAGATGGAAGTAGTTGAGGTCAGTCGGGTTTTCTCAATACCGTTGTCCTGGTTGGCAGATCCAGGGCATCATGAAACCACATATCGGACCGTCCCCGAACCCTTTTCAAGCATCCTTGGATCTAAAATCCATCCGGTGATCTATTTTCAAACCTACCAGGATGAGCTCTTATGGGGTGTGAGCGCGGAAATAACGCTGAATTTTATCAGGATCCTCGATAATAAAAAACTGGCGGGCGTTTGAAACGCCCGCCAGGAATTATTTGGCCTCAGCCTCTTCTTCTTCCTCTTTCTTGCCGTGTTCAATGATCTCCGGTTCTCCGGTCAATACTTCTTCAACTACCGGAGCCTCCTCCACCTCTTCGGCTGCCTGGGCAGTGATGAGGGCAATCATGGTATCGGGGTCTTCCAGGATTTTCACCCCTTCAGGGATAACCAGATCGCGGACGTAAATCCCATCCCCGATTTTCATCAATCCAGAGACATCCACCACGAGACGTTCAGGCAGATCCTGGGGCAAACATTCTACTTCCACTTCATCGGATCCCGTGACGAGAACCCCGCTGAATTCTTTGATCGCTGGAGCTAAACCAACGATTTCCATATATACCTGGGAGCGTAATTTCTCCTTCATGGAGACTGCCAGGAAATCAACGTGAAGTAATATGCCGGTGATTTTATTGCGCTGCTTCTCCCGCACCAGCACCCGATGTGTTTCTCCTTCTACATCAACTGTGACCAATGCAGATGGAGCGAGTCCCGCCAGGCTCTTGGCAGTATCACGAAGATCCATCACAATCGAAATTGGGTCGATATAGTGACCATAGATCACCGCGGGAAGCTGACCTTCCCGGCGGATCGCCTTAACCTGCTTGCCAATTAGAGTACGGCGATTCGCCTTTAATACAATCTCGTCCATTATTCCCTTCCTCGAGCGCCTCTCACCTCTCAGGAATGTGATCCCTGAGGATTACCTTCGCTCTATTGGTTATTCCGGTGTCTACCGGTTGGAAATTTGCCCAAGGAGATGTGCTAAGGCGAAAATTTAGACCTAAGACACAAGGAGATCCTTTAGCAAAAAAATCGCCTCCGCCTTGGAGACGTGCTTAAAGCAGGCTGAATTTTAGCCGCGTTAAGCACTTTCGTCAATCCTATCGCCAAGAGGAAGTTATAATTCCAGCATGAATGCCATGAAGGATTTACCCACCAATTATCATCACCGAAAGACCTTGGACCTATCCAATTCCCGCACTGTGCTTTGGTTGAACTTACTGGCCATCCCGCTCCTGTTTTTGTTTGGCTGGTTTTTCAGCCGGGTAATCATTTTCCTGCGTTCTCTCAATCCTTTTCTAAATGGGTTTTGGGGAGTGGTTACAACTTTCTCCGGATGGGGTTTATTCGCCATCCTGGTAGGCATTATTTTTATGCTGGTGGTCCACGAGCTCATCCATGGGTTGTTTTTTTGGGTATTCACCCGTGAACGACCGAAATTTGCCCTGAGATCAGGATATGCCTTTGCAGCTGCTCCCGAATGGTACCTGCCAAAAATCCAATATGCCATCGTGGGTTTATCACCATTAATCCTGATTTCAATCGCAGGTATCCTGTTTGCAGCATTCCTGTCACCGTCCATCGCTCCGTACCCGTTATTCATCGCCACATTCAATGCTGCAGGGGCACTTGGAGATATGATCGTGGTTGCCTGGGTATCAAGACAACCCAGGTCGATCCTGGTGAGAGACCTGGGGGACAGATTCTCTTCCTTCGCTCCGGATGCCGAATGACGGATCAGACGATTTTTATTCCTCTTGCCTCCCGAACAGATTTTCGGAAGCAACAGGTGGATCTTGGGGGGGTGCCACTCGAAGTTTATACCCTGCCAGGGCTGCCTGATTGGGAGCTAGTTTTCCCATCTGCTGGATTGATTGCTGAGAATGTCAAAATTAACCCGACTGACCATGTGCTTCTGTTGGGCTGCCACCAGGGTGCCTTGGCGGCCTACCTACAGCGAAATTTGCCAGCAGGTCAGCTGAGCATCAGCGATCAAAACATCACTGCGATAGAGATGACCAGGCTAACGCTATCGGTGAACAAGTTACCTCCCGCCGAGATGCTGACGGGTGTTGATCAGACAGCTGAGGTTGATCAAAAGTTTAACGCAGTAATCATCCAAATTCCGAAAGGCAGGCTGCTTTCGCGTAGATGGCTGGTCCAGGCATACAACGCCCTGGCTTTGAGCGGAAATCTGTATCTCGTGGGCTCAAACCGCTGGGGGATCGAGTCGGTGATCAAAGACGCCCAGTCCTTGTTTGGAAGGGGAAGGATCCTGGCATACAAGAAGGGCAACCGCTTGGCACATTTTAGCAAACGGCTTCATGAGGTTCCTGAGCCTGATTGGGCGCATGCTGCCGGTATTGAGCCTCACACCTGGGTCGAGTTCTCCATCCCGATCGAAGGTCTGTCCTACCCAATCCGCAGCCTGCCAGGAATATTTTCATTCGACCACCTGGATGCAGGGACAGAAATGCTGTTGGTCACCGTCCAAATTCCTCCCGGTGCGAAAGTACTGGATGCCGGCTGTGGTTACGGGATCATCGGTCTGTTTGCTGCGATCAAGGGCGCCGGGATGGTCCACTTGATCGATAATAACCTGCTGGCACTAGCTGCTTGCCGGGAAACCCTTTCCATAAATAATATCTCAAACGCTCAGGTGTTTGCGGGCGATCTGCTCAACCCGCTTTTACCGGATAAATATGACCTGATCCTGTCCAATCCGCCTTTCCATTCTGGTATGGCGGTGGATTACCAGATCGCCCAATCAATGATTGAAGCTTCGCACCAGGCACTCAATCCGGGTGGGCATCTCGTCATCGTGGCAAACCGGTTCATTCGATACGACCGCTTGATCAAGGAAATTTATGGAAATATCACCATACTGGCCGAATCGGGAAAATTTCACCTTCTTTCGGGATTAAAATCGAGCCAGGAAATGAGTACAGCGAAGAAGGGAGGCTGAATGGAAAGTCCCACAATCCATACCATCGACCTGAATTTTTTGGAAAGAAGAGGAACCGTTGGAGCTTACCTGGTGCCGCATTCTGCTGGAGCGATCCTGGTAGAGACAGGCCCAGGTTCGACCATCCAAGCCCTGGTAACGGGGATGAGGCAGCTCGGCTATGGGGTTGAAAATATCAGCGATGTCTTTTTAACCCACATCCATCTGGATCATGCCGGCGCAGCTGGATGGCTGGCGCAGCAGGGCTGCCAGATCCATGTCCATGAAAATGGCGCTCCCCATCTAATCAATCCTGAGAAACTGCTGGCCAGTGCGGAGCGCCTGTATGGTGACAAGATGGAATCATTATGGGGGGAATTCTTAGCGGTGAAGGAAGATAGAATCACCATCATGCATGATGCTGAGGTGGTCAATGTTGCAGGATTGGCTATCAGCGCCCTGAACGTCCCAGGGCATGCCAGCCATCACCTTGCATATATGATCGGGGACGCATGTTTTAGTGGGGATATCGGCGGTATCCGCCTGACCGCACGGCATTATCTCAGCCTCCCCATGCCCCCTCCAGATCTAAACCTGGAGAAGTGGAGGGAGAGTATCCATCGTATCCAAAAATATGGACCAAGCCGCATCGTTCCCACCCACTTTGGGATTTATTCCGACGCCGGGTGGCATTTACAGGCAGTATTGGATGGACTGGACGAGGTCGAAGAGTGGGCAGAGGAAAAGCTGCCCCTCAACCCATCCCTGGATGAACTTCGCCAACAATTTATCGAGTTCGAGCAAACGCGTGCCCAGAAATATCAGGTAGAGAAAACCTTTATTGATGCCCAACAAATCGCAAATCCATCCTTTATGTCGGCGGATGGCATATTAAGATACTGGAATAAATTCAAAAAACCTGCTTGACCCGTGCGGAGAGACCAGATGATTATCCTAATTGAGCAACGAAGATAGATTTATCAACGCTTGAATTGATCACTGATAGAGAATAAGGTTTCAGTCAATTCAGCCTGCACAAAACATTTTTCAACCTACAACCGGAGATACCCATGGATTTTGATCACTATTTTTCAAATCAAGAGCTTGCCCAGCTTCTTACCGATTGGGCGGCAAAATACCCTTCCCTTGCTCAAATTGGCACAATTGGAACCAGCCATGAAGGTCGACCGATCCAGCTATTAACACTGACCAACCAGGCTACCGGTACTGATATGGAAAAACCAGCTATCTGGATTGATGCTAATCTCCATGCCACCGAGATCACCGGAACCACTACCGCCCTGTATATAGCGTTTCACTTGTTGGACGGATATGGAACAGATGAGCAGATCACCCGCCAGCTGGACCAAAGTGTTTATTACATTGTCCCACGGGCAAACCCTGATGGAGCTGAATGGGCGATGGCAGCAAACCCGCGCTATGTGCGTTCGGGGGTAAGACCCTATCCATGGGAGGAAAAAGATGATGGTCTGTTTACCCAGGATATCAATGGGGATGGGAGAATTCTCCAGATGAGGCTCCAGGATCCCAATGGCGATTGGAAGATCAGCTCGCTCGACCCACGTTTGATGGAGAAACGTGGCATCGATGAGAGCGGGGGCACTTACTACCGCTTGTTTACCGAGGGCTTGTTGGAGGATTACGACGGCTATGTAATTAAATCAGCCCGCCCGTTGGAGGGCCTCGATTTCAACCGCAACTTTCCCTTCGAATGGCGCACCGAAGGCGAGCAGTATGGAGCAGGTCCGTATCCCGCCTCAGAACCGGAGACGCGTGCCCTCACCGATTTTGTGGTCAAACACCCAAACATCAATATAGCAATTACGTTTCATACTTTCAGCCGGGTCATTCTACGTCCGTATAGCACCAAAGCGGATGATGATATGAACACCGAAGACCTGTGGGTGTTCAAGAAGATCGGTGAAATCGGTACAAAAATCACCGGTTATCGCTGTGTATCTACTTTTCATGACTTCAAATACCACCCAAAGGAAGTCACCACCGGTGCTTTTGATGATTGGATGTATGACCACCATGGGGTATTCACCTATACGATTGAGCTGTGGGACCTGCCCACCGAAGCAGGGATTAAAGACCGCAAATGGATCGAGTGGTGGCGGGACCATCCGCATGAAGAGGACCTGCAGATCCTGAAATGGATCGATGAGCATGGCGCACCTGATGCATATATCGCCTGGCAGCCTTTCGACCACCCTCAGCTGGGCAAAATCGAGCTGGGTGGCTGGAATAATATGTATACCTGGCGAAATCCTCCGTTAGGCTTTGTTGAGCAGGAAGCAAAAAAGCATTATCCGTTCATGCTAACCCTGGGAGAACTGCTCCCCCACCTTGAGATTCACGCCCTAGAAATCGATAAAATCGTCTCCGATAAATACCACCTTAATCTGGTGGTCGAAAATAGCGGCTTCCTTCCGACTTATACCAGCCAGCTAAGCAAAACACGCAAATCTTGCCGACCCGTCAGGGTTGAGATAGAGCTGCCTGACGGCGCGGTACTCACCAGTGGTAAACACCGCCAGGAGCTGGGTCATCTCGAAGGTCGAAGTAACAAAATGGAGGTTTCTGCCCTTTCTGCGGATAGCCCCACGGACAACCGTGCCCGGCTTGAGTGGGTGATCGAAGCTGCTCCGGGAACGAAAATCAAGCTCAAAATCCTGAGCGAACGCGCCGGCTCGATCATAAGAGAAGCAGTATTACGATAGTCTAGAGTAGAAGATATAGAGGCAGCAATGAACCCCACGCTCGTACAGGAAAAAGTGCAGCAAGCTATCGGCATTTTGCAGGAAATGGACGTCGATATGTGGCTGACCTTCGTCAGAGAAACCTCTGCCGGGGGCGACCCCATCCTCCCACTTATCTACGGGCTCGACTTGACCTGGCAAAGCGCGTTGATATTGTGCAAGACCGGCGAGCGTATTGCCATCGTCGGCAGGTTCGAAGCTGAAGCTGCCCGCCGTACTGGCGCCTATGACGAGGTCATCCAATACGATCATTCGGTCCAGCCGGAATTAATGGGTGTGATTGAACGCCTGAAACCAAGCCAAATTGCAATCAACCAGTCGATCGATGACGTTCATGCTGATGGTCTGTCCTACGGGATGTACCAGCTTTTATGCAGGTATCTCGAAGGGACACCGTACCGATCCAGGTTGGTGAGCGCAGAAAAGCTCCACAGCGCACTGCGTGGGCGTAAAACAGCACAGGAAATTGAACGGATCCGGGCTGCCATTCGGACTACGCACACCATTTTTCAGCGGACTTTTGATTTTATCCAGGTTGGGATGAGTGAAATTGAAATCAGTGATTTTATGCACGCCCAGCTGGATAGATTACGGTTGGAGCCCGCCTGGGAGCTGATCAATTGCCCGACGGTAAATAACGGTCCAGATTCCATCATCGGGCATGTGGGTCCGACCGAGCTGAAGATATCACCCGGTCATATCGTCCACTTTGATTTCGGGGTGATGCAGGAAGCGTATTGCTCTGATATCCAGCGGGTGGTTTATTTCTGCCGTCCTGGAGAAAAGACGCCTCCCCCAGAAGTGGACCATGCCTTTCACACTGTCCGGAAAGCCATCCAGGGTGCTTTTCAATCCATGAAACCCGGTGTTACTGGCAAATCGATTGACCAGGTTGCCCGACAGACGATCCTGGAGGCAGGATATCCGGAATTCCCCTATGCAACCGGGCACCAGGTGGGCCGGGTGGTGCATGATGGTGCCGGTATCTTGGGACCGGAATGGGAGCGCTATGGAGCTACTCCGAACTATCTACTCGAACCCGGGCAGGTATATACCCTTGAACCTGGGTTAGCGGTAAAGGGATACGGCTATCTTGGGCTCGAAGAAGATGTATTGGTTACGGAGGATGGAGCCGAATATCTAGGTGAGCCCCAGACCGGACTGGTCATCAAATAATTTGCTGCACCGGATATTGGTATTTATAGCAAGGATATCGCCTGGGCAATCATCTGACGAAAGTCTGTACGGTTGAAATTTCTCCACAATTCGGGAAAAGATGCTGTCAAGCGGAAGCGTTCTCCATTCAGGTACGCAAGATAGTCAACAATAGGTTCGGGGTTAAGGCGTTCAGAGATCGGTCTTAGGATTTGATCTTTATCCCACTGCTTCAAGAACCCGCCGACCAGCTGGCATGCCACGTCTGCATCGTGCAGCTCACCCAGGCGGTCTTGCAGCTGTTTTATCTCGGTTACTGCCTGGTCAGCGCCTTCCCCAAGGATTTCCTTGAAATATTCGAGCGTGTAGCGGAATTTCTTGAATTCAATTCGCAGTGCATGCAGCTGAACGACTGAAGCAGTGGGGATAATTCCCTCATATGCCCTGACCGCGGCATAACGGCTGTAAACTAATACCGGGACGGTATCCCGCAAGAGCGAGCTCCTACCACCAACTTGAACGCGCTGAGAATTGAGCTGTTCCGGGGTCTCTAAGAACAGGTTGAAATTATACTTAAAGTTATGGTATGGCTCACTCTGTAAATGCTTTAACATCTTGATGCGTTGCCGATCGATCGTCGCCTGCCATTCGGCTAGTAAAGGTTCCAAACCAGGGCGCAGGTTTTCTTTCAGCTTCCTTTGATAGGTCGCCGCGTTTGCCATGATAACGTCCATATCCCGCACTTGTCCCAAAACCTGTCCAATCGTCCGCAGACCCTTGAGATGGCGCTTCATGGTTTTTGGATCAAAAGCCAGGCTAAAAATATCAAAAGCAGATCGCATCCGCCGGGTGGCTACACGCATGTCATGTAATTCTTCAATATTCTCGCCCAGCAGGGTGCCGGCTTCGTGGCACAGCATCTCTGCGAAATAGAACGACCACACTTTTTTACCGGCCCCCGCCAGACTATCATCCGGACTGATCCCAATATTCTCCCTCGGCTGCAGGAAAGGGATTTCCATGAGAATGGTCGCATCTTCTGGCAGTAAATTAATCATGCTGTTTTCTGACTCACCACCATCCTGGAGTACTTGTTCTGCTTCGATAGGTGTATCTGATGCCGAATCGACCTCCTGATTAAAGATACCCATTCCCTTTGCTTGGAACTGTCGTTTCCAGAAGCGCGCCCTGCCACGCGAAATTCCGGCATCTGTTGCGGCGAGGATGGTTGGCTTACCCTCGGCATATGCCAAAATCAGGCGTGCCCGGTGGCTCAATAGTTCTGGACCTGTTTGAGATAAATCTAATAACTGTTGTCTTTCTTCATCAGATAAAGTGATCATGGGCATTAGATCCATTATAACCTACCGGAATTCTTAATTCCTTGAGCATCCTTCATTGCCGGTGAACCCTCGATCTCCGCATCCACCATGATCCGCACAAGCTGTTCAAAGGTTGTTTGGGTTTCCCAGCCCAATTCTTTCTTTGCCTTGTGGGGGTTCCCCACCAACAGCTCAACATCTGCCGGGCGCATAAAAGCGGGGTCCTGGATGACAAAGTCTGTATAATCCAAACCGAGATAACCGAATGCCAGCTGGGTGAATTCCCTGACCGAGTGGGTATGCCCGGTCGCAAGCACAAAATCTTCCGGCTGGTCCTGCTGGAGGATCAACCACATGCCGCGCACATAATCAGGAGCATAGCCCCAGTCGCGCTGGGCGTCCAGGTTTCCCAGACGCAATTCCTTCTCTAAATTGTGCTTGATCCTGGCTGCGCCACGGGCAATTTTCCGGGTGACAAATTCGTGGCCGCGGCGCGGGCTTTCGTGGTTAAAACAAATCCCCGAGCACGCAAACAGGTTATAACTTTCACGGTAGTTCACCGTGATCCAATGACCGTACAGCTTAGCCACCCCATACGGGCTGCGTGGGTAAAAAGGTGTGCTTTCGGATTGCGGAGACTCATGCACCTTGCCAAACATCTCGCTTGTACTCGCCTGGTAGAATTTGATATCCGGGTCGACCAACCGAATTGCGTCCAAAACACGGGTAACTCCAAGAGCGGTCACTTCACCGGTGAACACGGGCTGCACCCACGATGTCTGGACGAAGGATTGCGCCGCCAGGTTATAAACTTCACTGGGGCGATGGGTTTTGATGATGTCGATCACGGAGATCTGGTCCATAAGGTCCCCAGAGACAATGGTTAGCTTATCCTGGATGTGCTCGATGCGTTCGAAATTGATCGTGCTCGAACGCCGGACCATACCGATGACTTGATAACCCTGTTCGAGTAAAAATTCTGCCAGATACGATCCATCCTGACCCGTAATCCCAGTAATTAACGCTCGTTTAGTCACCATGTGCTGTTCCTTTCTTTTGCTTAAGCATATCAGGTCATCGCAAATTTGTCTGCTAATTGGATTAGCAGATTAATAGTACCATTAGGTGTATAGTTAGTTCACATGATCGAGACTATCGGTAAGCGTATAGCATTTCTACGCCAGAAAAATAACTGGACGCAGCAAAGCCTGGCTAACCAGTTGGCGATGTCGCGGGTGGCGATATCACACATCGAAATGGATTTAACGATCCCCAGCGAGCGAAGCATTACCTTAATGGCAGGAATTTTCAAGCTATCACCTGTCGATCTCGTCGATGGTACAACTTACCCGAGAGCAAAAGCAGAACGTCTTCCCGAGCAGACAGCTATTTATACCCAATTGGAACTTGATCTTGCGCTATTCATTAATGACACGGACTGGCTCAGCCGTCTAGATGATCCACGGGATATATTGACATATATCAATGAAATCCGTTTGAAATGGTCGGCTCACATCGCTGAGTGGAACAAACCTTATCTTGATAAGCGGGAAAAAGATATTTTATTAATGATGAAACAGATCTATGATGAAATAAAAAACTAATGCGTTCATCTAGCTGAATAGCCATTTGTTAGGGCTACAGACAAATCAGCTCCATTCCTGATCATTCGGGATGGTACACCCAATATTTTGATGCTCTCGATCAGCTGTCCAGACCCCTCAGCTGCACCGAAAGTGGATGCATCCAGGATGACCACGATGGGTTTTAAACCGCGCTGTAATAGAAAATCCACGATCATCGCCACTTCTCTTGATGATGAAGGGGTAATGAGGACTACGGTGCTGCCACGCACCATATGTTTAACCTGGGTTTCGATCAAGGCACGCAGCGGAAGGGTGCCTTCTGCCTGGGTCAAGGCTAATGCTTCCAAGATCTTACCCAGCTGCCGTGCACCCCGGTCCGGCGAAATTAATGCGAGGTGCTTCCCGGAACATACGAAACCCACCGCCCTACCCCTGCGCAAATAATCTCTTACCAGCGATGCAGCTGCACAAACGGCGTACTCCTCAGTCGATGGGGGTAATGGTACTTTCCCGGTATGGCTCCATAAATCTTTTATGTGCAGCTGTGGAGGGGGTTGTGGCAATGCGGCTTGGACTTGCTTGGCTGCGTCCAAAAATATCCACACATCTGCCAGCGGATCCAGCTCAAACTCCTTAACGATTAACCGTCCTCGCCTGGCCGTGCTCAGCCAGTGGATGCGGTTTAACGGATCACCGGTGGAATATTCACGTACTCCGGCTGCATTTGGGGTTACTTGATGAGTGCGCCGGCGCAATGCCTCACCGCCGGGCAGCAAACCGGGTGGGTTGGGAAATCCACGTACATCAACCATCATCGGATAAACCAGCAAAGAATCTTCTTCAGGTATGGTCCGCTCGACAGGGAATAATCCAAATAAATCACCAGAGGCAATCACAGTTGGACCGAGAGGAAACACTCCCCGGCGTATCAGGCGTACCCGGGCGATATATGACCTGCCTTGTTTGCCTTTCAACATGGTGACTACTCGCGAGCCATCGGCACCCGGCAGGGATGACTCATCCCGTACCTCCAGCCACAGACGGGGAAAACGGTTCTGGTTTTGTACCTCGAATCTCTCTTCGAATATTTGCCCCACCTGGGCGCGCAGAGTCCGGGCTGAACGAGAAAATTTCAAACCTCTTAAGGAAAAAACCGACCATAGCCACGAGCCAAAGAACAGCATGGCCCAAAAAATTGAAAGCCGGTAATACAGCTTTCCCCCAGTAGCAAGCCCGGCAATAAGGCTTAGGGCTAGTAAAGCCAGGACAACTTTTTGCCCAGTAGTCATACTTCAGATCTGGCCTTTAAATCTCCCCCAGGAACGGGAACAAGACTCACGATTTCGTCAAGAACCTGATCACTGCTCAGATCACGTAACCGGGCAGCGGGACCCAGGATCACCCGGTGAGATAGGGCGGGTTTGATCAGTGCCTTGATATCATCCGGCAAGACAAAATCACGCCCTTGCATGGCTGCCATTGCCTGACCGGTCCGAAATAAAGCCAGGCTGCCGCGAGGGCTGGCACCCAGGTATACATCGGCATGCTTGCGGGTTTGGTGGGTGAGCTCAACGATATAGTGCTTGACTCCGGGTGCGACGTAGATCGATTTAATTGCATCCTGTGCGTTTATTAGTTCCTGGGCTGAAACTACCTGTTGCAGGTCATTCACCGGGTGTTGGAATTGCTGCCGTTCAAGAATATTGATCTCATCATTGATCTCCGGATATCCCAACCGTAACCGCAGCAAAAAACGATCTAATTGTGCTTCAGGCAGTGGGAAAGTGCCTTCATACTCGATTGGGTTTTGGGTTGCCAGAACCATGAACGGCTTAGGGAGTATGTGGGTCACTCCATCAGCGGTGACTTGATGTTCCTCCATGGCTTCCAATAATGCTGCCTGGGTCTTGGGCGTCGCACGGTTGATTTCATCTGCCAACACTATTTGAGCTACGATAGGGCCAGGACGGAATTCGAACTGCGTGCTTACCTGGTTATAAATGGACACACCGGTAACATCACTGGGCAGCATATCGGGAGTGAACTGGATCCGGCTGAATTCACAGCCCAGTGATTTGGCAAGACTACGCGCCAGGACAGTTTTCCCGACCCCAGGAACATCCTCGATGAGCAGATGTCCCTGGCAGATAAGGCTGACGATGGCTAATTCGACCGGGCCGCGCTTTCCCACGATCACTTTTTCAATATTATTGACAATTTTCTCGGTAAAGGTCTGGATTTCAGTCATGCTTTGCTCCAACTGCGAAAATATAGGTAGAAATACCGAAGCCATGCAAATATTATCATAGATTTACCAGCGGGCACCCATACATCTACTCTGCCAGGCTGATGCAGGTTCATTCAAACCACCTCTTGCCTGGTTTTATGCTAAAATGCACCCGGAGGTATGCCGCTAATGCCAACCAAGGTCATCTTAAACCCTTATGCCGGTCGTTGGAAGGGTCTGCAGAAAAGAGAAGAAATCGAGTATTCCCTGAAATCTGCAGGTATCGATTTTGACCTGGTGGTGACCGAAGCACCCAACCATGGCACTGAGCTGGCGTACCAGGCGGCAAAAAGCGGTTTTTCTCCCATCGTGTCCGCCGGGGGAGATGGCAGCGTCAGCGAGGTGATGAACGGGATGGTCTCGGCCGCCCAGGAAGGTGGGAATGAACCCGCACCGCTGGGCATTCTTCCCTTGGGCTCTGCCAATGACCTGATGGTTAACCTGCATATCCCCACAACGATCCCAGAGGCGGCCAAGGTCATTGCTGCCGGGTATACCAGGCGGATCGACCTGGGTGAAGTAACCGCCTCTGACACGAGTGGCAGTCATCCAAAACGGAGATACTTTGATAATAACAGTGCGATTGGCTTGGAGCCATGCATCACCCTGATCCAACAACGAATATCCTGGCTGCGTGGCTCTCTACGCTATGTCGTTGCCGCACTGCTTGGTGTGGGGAAAAATCCGCAATGGAATATGCATCTTGAGTGGGAAGGTGGCGAATACCATGGTCCTGCCACACTGGTCACAGCTGGCAATAACCCGCTGACCGGTGGCGTATTTTATATGGCGCCGCATGCCGATCCATTCGACGGGTTACTGGATTGTGTATTTGGATCCATGCCTTCCAGGCTGCAAATTCTACGTTTACTCCCCAGGACAATGAAAGCGGGAGCAGGCAATTACGTTGAGCATCCTGCCATCCACGAGATCAAAGTCAGCTGGTTAAAGATCCACACCGACCAACCCACCCCTCTGCATGCCGACGGTGAAATCCAATTCGAGGCCACCCAGGATATCGAGTACCGTATGCTTCCAGATTATCTGCCGGTATTAATGAATGCGGAACCGCGATAATCTGGGCAGCGAACCCCGACCACAATTTCCTCTTCGCCTGCTAGCATCCACACTACGCCTGTTCTTCAATTTACTGTATCACCAACTTGCCTGGCTGTATGATTGGGTCGCCTGGATGGTTTCGCTGGGGGCATGGCAAAAATGGGTGTTATCGGTCAAGCCATATCTTGATGGTCCAAGGACGCTTGAGATTGGGTATGGACCCGGGCACCTCCAGGTGGCGCTGAACCAGAATGGTTCCTCTCCATTTGGGCTCGATGAAAGTGTTCAGATGGGGCGGATTGCAAGGCGCCGTCTAACCGGGCAGGGATTCAGTCCAAACCTGGTGCGCGGAGATGCACTAGCATTGCCTTTTGCCAATGATAGTTTCCAACAAGTTGCAATGACCTTCCCTTCCGAAACGATCCTGAACCTTGTCTCACTGACAGAGATCCATCGGGTGCTGGTAAAAGGTGGGACGGCGATCATACTTCCGTTGGCATGGATCACGGGTCGCAAACCGCTGGAACGAGCGGCTGCGTGGCTTAACCGTACCACCGGAGAAGCACCCGAATGGGATGAAAGGGTTTTGGAACCCCTGCTCAAAGCCGGTTTTGGGGTCAGCTGGGAGATGGTCGAGTTCGACTCGAGTAAGGTTTTGGTCATCAGGATGATTAAATCCAGCGATTAAGTTTCGGTGCCTACCAAACTGGATATTGTTGTAAAATGTAGGATATGGAGATCAAGCTGGCGGTCGCCAAAATCAACAAATATGCGACGTCCGAGAGCGGTGATTCGGTTGAAGTCGTTGAACGACCAAACGGGGGGATTTCGGTGGTCATGGCTGACGGGCAGAGCTCTGGTAAAGGGGCCAAGCAAATATCCTCATTGGTGGTTAGAAAAGTAATCTCGCTCTTATCAGAAGGGGTGCGGGATGGCGCGGCGGCGAGGGCTGCTTCGGATTATCTGTTCACCGAGCGCAAGGGAAAAGTTTCGGCTACGCTGAATATCGTCTCCATCGATCTGCAAACTGCCACCATGGTCATCACCCGCAACAATCCACTGCCGGTCTTCATTGCGTCCAATGAACAAGTGTGTGCCTTTGATGATGATTGCAATCCGATCGGTATATATCGCGACACACGCCCTATGATCAATGAAATGCCGCTCGAACCAGGTCTGACCGTGGTGTTGTTTACCGACGGGCTGATCCATGCCGGTTCACGCAGTGGGGAATCCCTGGATGTGAAAACTTTTTTGGATGCCCATATCGAAGAAGAAGCTGCTGACCCGCAAGTGATTGCAGACCGGCTGCTGTCAGATGCGATGCAGCTCGACCGAGGGCGCCCGGTGGATGACATATCGGTGGTCGTGATCCAGGTAACCAGCCAACACGTGGATTCAGTCCGCCGCATGACGGTACAGCTACCGCTTAATTAGATAGTCTATGCCAGACATCGATATTTCAACTTCGTCTTATCGAAACCGGACCAGAGCGAGAGAACTAAAGGCCGCCTGGCGTGACATATGGCTATTATTAGGCAGATTTGGAACCCCGCTGCTCATCTTTGCTTTGGCAATTTTGGGGGGCGGAACTGCATACTACCTTTTATCCTTGGAAGCCGGGGAACCATTGGGGAACCTGCTGGAAGGGATCTATCAAGTCTTATCGATGACGTTCCTGCAAAACAGCGGGAATTTTCCTCATACCTGGTACCTGGGTATCTTTTATTTCGTCATGCCAGTCATCGGCCTGATCATTCTGGCCCAAGGCGTGGCAGAATTCAGCGTGATGCTGTTCAACCGCAGGGCACGCGGAAAAGAATGGGAGATAGCTGTGGCTTCTACATATAATAACCATATCATTCTGGTTGGGTTGGGGCATTTAGGTTTCCGAGTGGCAGAAGAACTGATCAATATGGAGCAGGATATCGTTATCATTGAAACCAACCCGAAAGCAGATTTAACCGCTACGGTGAAAAAAATGGGGATCCCGGTAATCCAGGATGATGCCAGCCATGAGCTGACGCTGGAATCTGCCGGTGTTCAGCAGGCGCGGGCAATCATCCTGTGCATCCAAAATGACAGCCTGAACCTCAAAATTGCGCTTAAAGCCCAACGGCTAAATCCAAAAATCCACGTGATCTTGAGGATATTCGATGACGATTTCGCCCAGGGACTGCAGGAGCAATTCGGTTATTCAGCTTTCAGTGCCACCGGGATGGCAGCACCGGCTTTTGCAGCTGCCGCCTCTGGTGTAGATATGACCCGACCCATCGTGGTCGAAGGCCAATCGATGAGTTTGGCACACTTGAAGATCGGGCCGGAATCGGTAATCAACAACCAGACCATCAGCGAAGTTGAGCAAAAATATAAGTTAAGTGTGGTGTTCATTCGCAGGAACAGCACCTCCGATTTCCACCCACCCGCCGATTGTCGCCTATCGGCTGAGGATGAGCTGGCAGTCCTGGGTGGGTTGAGCCAGATCAGGACACTGGCGATCGATAATCACCCAACAAGTTAATCTAAAGGAAATAAGAACATGTTGATCGGGGTGGTTGGCCCATGTGGAGCCGGAAAATCCTCCCTGGTGGCGGGGTTAGTCGCAAAGGGGTTTATGGTCAGGCACATCGCCCAGGAACATTCCTATGTTCCCGATATGTGGAAGCGGCTGACCAACCCTGACATCTTGATCTACCTGGACGTATCCTATGAAAACACCATCCTGCGCCGCAAACTGGATTGGACCTCAGACGAGTTTGCCGAACAGCAGCGCAGGTTGAGGCACGCTCGCCAGCATGCTGACCTGTACCTGGATACCAATCCGATGACGGCCGAGGAAGTCAGGGAGTCGGCACTGGTATTCATCGCATCTTTTGATATGAAATAAATTCCTTATTAGACATTCCCATCGATAGGGAGTATAATTCGAGCCGCCAGTCGATTTTGGCATTCCAGCCAGCTTTCGGCTGGCATTTGTGTAAATCATGGAGGTTGAAATCAGTAGATGAACCGGACTTATCGATTACTTATCCCTATCGCTTTGATCCTTATACTAGCGATCTATATTGACCTGCCGAAGAGCCCTGGCATCCATTTCGCTGGGATCGAGCGAGATTTTACCACCCGGCTTGGCCTGGACCTGGTTGGGGGACTGCAGGCACTGCTGGAGGCAGACGTCCCTGCAACAACTGCCATCAATCCGAGTGATATGCAGATTGCACAGCAAATCGTCAGTAACCGTGTGAATGCATTGGGTGTATCAGAACCCGTCGTTCAGCAAGCAGGCTCACGGCGCATCGTGGTGGAGCTTCCAGGAGAGACCGATACTGAGAAAGCATTAGCGCTAATCAAGCAGACTGGCTTGCTTGAATTCGTAGATATGACTACGCTGACCAACGCCGAAGCGGCGTCGCTGGTAGGAAAAAAAATCAACACCGATTGGACACCTACGGGCAGCCAACCATCACAGAGCACCACACCAACGCCGGGTGCAATCACAACTCCATCCCTTACGCCAGAATCTTCGATCACGCCATCTGCTACAACCTCATCTACGATTACCTCCACGCTACCGTTGCCAACTGGCCCGACCTTCCATACCGTAATGACCGGAGCTAGTTTAACCAACGTCGGTGTCCAATCCAATACCGGCGGGGGTTACGTTGTCGCATTTGAATTAAACTCAGAAGGAACCCAAATATTTAAGGATTTCACCTCAGCACATGTCGGCCAAATTCTGGGGATCGCGTTGGATAAGCAGGTAATCTCAGTCCCTGGCATTAACAGTCCTATCACCGGGGGTAGAGGAGTGATCGAGGGAAAGTTCACCTCTGATGAAGCCAATAACCTGGCCTTGCAATTGAAGTATGGCTCATTACCCATCCCGCTAAAAGTAATCACCAGCGAGACAGTTGGACCGACGCTGGGGCAAGATTCACTTAATAAAAGCCTGATTGCGGGGATCATTGGTATGGCGGTGGTGATCCTGTTCATGGCACTTTATTATCGTCTGCCCGGGCTGGTCGCCGACCTGGCGCTGCTATGTTATGCCCTGCTTACCTACGCATTATTCCGCTTGATCCCAGTCACGCTGACCCTGCCCGGTATTGCCGGATTTATCTTGAGCGTGGGTGTGGCTGTAGATGCCAACGTCTTGATCTTTGAAAGAATTAAAGAAGAGCTGCGCTCGGGGAAATCGCTTAAGAATTCGATTGATCTTGGATGGAGAAATGCCTGGCCTTCCATTCGCGATTCGAATTTCTCCACGTTGATTACCTGTGGCATCCTGTTTTGGTTCGGGAATACCTTCGGAGCAAGCATCGTCAAAGGTTTCTCATTAACCCTGGCGATCGGAGTATTAGTTAGCATGTTCACCGCCATCGTGGTGACGCGTACATTCCTGCATCTGATCCTGGATAACATCAACTTCACCGAACATGCACGCTGGTTCGGGCTTTAGGAGCCTTGGATGATTGACATTGTAAAACGGCGCTATTTATACTTTGGGATTTCATTATTAGTCATCATACCCGGGATGATTGCATTACTGCTATGGGGATTGCCCCTGGCGATCGATTTTAAAGGTGGCAGTCTGCTTGACATCCGCTTCGATAGCGGGACGGTGCCTCAGCCTTCCGAGATTAATTCGCTATACAGGGAGAATGGCTTCATTGATTCAATCGTGCAAACCTCAGGGACGAACGGATTAATCATCCGCTCTTCGGATATGACCGACGCACAGCGCAACCAGCTTGTATCCCAGATGGAATCACGCTTCGGTGCCACGATCACGATGAACCGCTTTGAATCAGTGGGACCCTCGGTGGGGCAGGAAGTAGCTAAACGTGCAGCGGGAGCGGTTGGTCTGGCAGCGCTCGGAATCCTACTATACATCACGCTCGCATTCAGGGGTGTTTCACATGCCTTCCGCTACGGCGTCGCGGCGATCATCGCCATGCTGCACGATGTAGCCGTGGTGATTGGCGTGGAAGCGATCATAGCCCACTTTTTCCATTGGGAAGTGGACGCACTCTTCCTCACCGCCCTTTTGACCGTGATCGGTTTCTCCGTCCACGATACCATCGTGGTGTTTGACCGCATCCGGGAGAACCTGAATATCTACCGGAAACTGCCATATGAGACCGTGGTCAACCACTCCATTGTCCAGACACTGGTGAGATCGGTTAACACACAGCTGACCGTCATGCTCACCCTGCTTTCACTGGCACTGTTTGGTGGCATCACCATCCGGCATTTTGTGGTGATCCTGCTGGTGGGTGTATTCAGCGGGACGTATTCCTCGATCTTCAACGCCTCACCGATCCTGGTGGTGTGGGAGAACCAGGAATGGAAAACGTGGTTCCGACGCAACCCAAAGACTGTATAAACCCAAACAAAGCACCCTGAAAATAACTGAAGGGCATGTGAAGCGAGCCTGCACGTGTCATGGCGAGGCAATACGTCTATTGATATTTGACCCAGCGAAGGAGTAAGACATTCTGATCGGGCGGGTATTGAAGTTATCCCCCCAGGAGAGTTGCAACCGCCTCAGGAAAGTAAATCAATATCACCGCTCCAAATACCAGGAAAGGACCATATGGCAAGGCAGCAAAGGCCTGGTACCTCCGCGTCACCAACATTACCAGCAAATAGATCAGGCTGACCAACCCACCGAGTAATACGGCCGCGACCAACCCGACTAAAATCAACGGCCAACCAAGCATCAAGCCAAGCACCCCGCTCAGGTTTACATCCCCAAAACCAAAAGCGACATCATTGACCGGCTGGCCACGCCGGCGGTTGACCAGTTTGATGACCAGTACCCCTAGCAGGTAGATCAGCCACATGATGGCGAAACCCGCTACCCCACCGACCAGTGTACGCCACCATCCGACCCGAATAAATCCGACCACCAATCCGAGCGCCACGCCGAACAAACTGACCGGGTGCATGATCAAGCGATATTCCAGGTCAATCAAGACCACAACGCCGAAATAAGCCAGGACGACCAACCCAAGCAAAAATCCGAGTTTATGCGGGGGTGAATAACTGATGAAAACCGAGGCGACGATAAAAAATATTTCAACAATCCAAACGCGGATATTCCTGCGCTGTTGACAGGTGGGGCACTTTCTCGGCCAGATGAGATAATTGATCCAATTTTGATCGGTATCACATACAATACAAAATGGCCGGGTGAGTCGCCGCCGGAGCGGAAGCACATCCGCCAAATAATTTACCAGCGCACCAAACAGCCAGCCAGGAATGATCGCCAAGATGTTGTATGTTATCATAGAGGAAATTATAGCAAGTATTTCTCGTTTCGAGGCTTCACCTGCAGGTGTTATCGATTTTGTTAGGAGGATGTGATGGAAAAGTTGATCATCCAGGGGGGATACCCGCTAAATGGAGAAGTGACTCCATCGGGTAATAAAAATGCCGCCCTACCCCTGCTGGCAGCCTGCCTGTTGACGGATGAAGCGGTAATTCTGCACAATGTGCCGAATATCCGCGATGTGCAGGATATGATCGCATTGCTGCAAAGCCTGGGTGCGGATGTGGAGCGATTTGACAACCATACCTGGAAGATCCAGGCCTCCAACTTGTCCCCGGCAGAATTAAAACCAGAATTATGCCGCCGGATACGTGCTTCGATCTTATTGGCGGGTCCAATGGTGGCACGCACCGGCGAGCTCAGGCTGCCTCCCCCAGGTGGCGATGTGATCGGCAGGCGCAGGGTGGATACACATATCCTCGCCATACGTTCGCTCGGTGCCCAGGCGGAATTCGACCGGTCAAACCGGGTGTTTGTATTCACGGCCAAAAAACTTATCGGTGCAGATATCCTGCTCGATGAAGCCAGTGTGACTGCTACTGAAAATGCCATTATGGCAGCAGTCATGGCAGAAGGCACCACCATTCTTCGGAATGCTACTTCGGAGCCTCACGTCCAGGAGCTGTGTCATTTCCTCAACACCCTGGGAGCGAAGGTAGACAATATCAGCTCCAATACCCTTCACATCGAAGGAGTGAAAAAACTTCACGGGGGTGAATTCACCATCGGTCCAGACTATCTCGAAGTGGTCAGCTTCATCGGTGCGGCAGCCTTGACGGGTGGGTCGATCACCATCAACAATGCCGGGGCCCATTATTTAGGCATGATCCGGCTGGTTTTGGGCCGGCTGGGTGTGGAGTGGCAGGTGGATGGCGATAAAATCGTGATCAAGAGCCCCCAAAAGCTGGTGGTTGAGCCAGACTTGGGAGATGCGATCCCGGTGATCAATGTGATGCCCTGGCCATCCTTCCCCACCGACCTGATGAGCATTGCCATCGTGATTGGGACGCAATCCAAGGGCAGCGTGCTGTTCCACGACTGGATGTACCCCAGCCGCATGTTCTTCACCGATAAGCTGGTGGGGATGGGGGCGCAAATCGTGCTATGTGACCCTCATCGCTGTATTGTACAGGGACCGACCCAGCTATACGGAGAAGTACTCGAAAGCCCTGACATCCGCGCAGGAATGGCGCTGGTGCTGGCGGCGCTGACGGCTGAAGGACAGTCGGTCATCCGTAACCTGGGGCAGATCGACCGGGGCTACGAACGGATAGACGAAAAACTGCGCCTTTTAGGTGCAAAAATTGAGCGCACCTCTGAATTGTGATCGAACCAGGATTTAATTCTTAGAGACCGTACTAATTACTTCTAAAAATTGGGTAACGATTGTGCGCAGCATCGGTTCAGGCAGCGCACCCACCTGGCGGTGGACGATCTTACCCGCTGAAACAAACAGCATGGTGGGAATACCCTGTACACCGTATTTCATCGCCCATTCGGGATTCTCATCCGTATTAACCTTTGCTACAATGACCTTTCCAGCATTTTCTTTGGCGATTTTTTCCAGGGTAGGCGCGACCATCTTGCAGGGTCCACACCAGGGTGCCCAGAAATCGACAATTACTGGCACGCTTGAATTCAACACGGTCTTTTCAAAGGCAGAATCGGTGACGTGAATGGGTTCGTCGATTATCATTCCTATTTCTCCAAAATGCGTTTCCAAATTAGATGCAACCCTAATAAAATGGTTGCAGATACCGATAATTACTCAGCCGGTGTTTCAGGGGATAGGATCTGGTAGGACGACCTGATCTGTGCCGCCTGGCGCAGCATGGCACTGACCGAGCAATACTTCTCCTCAGACAGTTGGATGGCACGCTCAACTGCCTTGGGGTTAATCCCCTCACCCCAGATCAGATAAGTGACCTCGATCTCCTCATAGATTTTAGGGAAATCTTCCGCCTTTTTGCCACGCACCTTCACCTTTAATGCCTGTAAAGGCTCACGTTTCTTGGCTAAAATATCCACAATATCCACACCGGTACAACCGGCCAACCCCACTAAAATCAATTCCATCGGGGAGATGCCGGGATGCTCGTTGAGCGTCCCCATCTGGACCGTCCCACCCGAAACATTACTACCAATGAAAGCACCCCCACCCTTCCATTCAGCTTCAATCTCACGCCATTGATCTGACATAACTTTATCCTAGGATGAATTTGAAACAAGTATAGCATGGGCCATATAAAATGTCAGGTATAATCCCGCCATGATGTTCAACCCTTCCAACCAACAGGTCTCGAATTACACCATCGACACACCTATATATGAGGGCCCATTAGATCTGCTATTGCAGCTGATCGAACACGCGGAGCTGGACATCACCAAACTATCTTTAGCCCTGATCACAGACCAGTACCTCGTGTATATCCACAAGTTGACCGAACTGGAGGCAGACGAAGTATCGGCATTCCTGGTGATCGCGGCCAAGCTGCTGCAGATCAAGTCTGAAGCCTTGCTGCCGCGCCCACCTCAGCGTGAGCCAGGCGAGGAAGACCCCGGTGAGGCCCTGGCAAAGCAGCTCATCATGTATAAACGGTACCGGGAAATCGCCGCCATCCTCGACCAACGCGAGGCAGATGGATTGAGGACTTACCTACGAGTAGCGCCTCCGCCAAAATTAGACAGCAGCTACGACCTGACGGGGATCACAATCGATGACATCGCGGCAGCGGCACAGGAAATATTTTTTGAGCTAAACCTGGCAGATGCGCTGAGCACGGTGGTGCCGCCATCACGGGTGACCATCCGTGAAAAGATCACGCTCATCACCGATTCACTCCGGCGTCAAAAATCCATCTCCTTCCGGTCACTGGTGAACCACGAAAATTCCCGCCTCGAAATTGTAGTCACTTTTTTAGCCATGCTCGAGCTGATCAAGCGGCACATGGTGCGTGTGTCGCAAGAAGGGATGTTTGGGGAAATCTCCCTCGAGATAACAGAAGCCTGGGATGGACTGGACGAGCTGGAAACCGAATTCGGCGAATAGCGACCAAAATAATCGCACCGTGGGGGAATTTTACGCCTCAATCACCAGGCTTACCGGGCAATGATCTGAGCCAAGGATATCCGAATGAATTTTCACATGCTTAACCGCTGGCACAAGTGCTTCTGAGATCATGAAGTAATCCAACCTCCAGCCGGTGTTGTTTTTACGGGCATTGGCCAGGTAGGTCCACCAGGTATACTCAACGCGGTCAGGAAACAACATACGATAGATATCTATAAAACCATGCGATAAATAGGTATCCACCCAGGCGCGTTCTTCAGGCAGAAAACCGGATGTTTTTTGGTTCGATTTGGGGTTACGCAGGTCAATCTCGCTGTGGGCAGTATTAAAATCCCCGCATATGATCACGCGCTCACCCGAAGAATGCAGCTGGTCGCAGATTTCCAATAAACAGGAATAGAACTTGAGCTTAAATTCGACCCGGTCCAAACCGCGCTGACCGCTGGGGAAATAGACATTATACAGGTAGAAACCGGGGAATTTAATGCGGATCACGCGACCTTCATGGTCGAATTCCTGCCTGCCAACGCCATAGTCGACAGATAATGCTGGAAGATTGGTGAACGTCGCTACCCCGCTGTAACCGGGTTTTACAGCCGGATTCCAATACACCTGGTGTGAATTAAACCGCTCCTGGTAACCGGCGGGGATCTGCTCGGGGCGCGCTTTGACTTCCTGAAGGCAGAGCACATCCGGCTGTTCCTGCTGCACCCAATCCCAGGCACCTTTGGTGAGGGCTGCGCGCAGCCCATTTACATTCCAGGTGGTGATTTTCACTCCAACCCTTCCATCAAAGCGTAGGGTACTGCGGCTAATCCAACCACCCCGGGACCGGTGTGTACCCCGAGGACCGGTGAAATGCGCAGCAGCTCAAGCTTGCCGACTTTTACTTTTCCATTGACCATCTCTGCTAGGGCATTCGCTTGCTCCGCCAGCTGACCATGCAGAACTGAAATCCACAAGGGGGTGCTTTTCCCGTACAGCTGCTCTATGTGGTCGGCGATGGTCTCTAACGCTTTTGGAATCGTGCGCGCCCTACCCATGGTCGAATATTTTCCATCCGACCTTTCCACCCGGATTAGAGGTTTGATCCCCAGTAATGAGCCTGCCAGCGCCTGGACCCTCCCAATACGACCCCCACGTTGCAGGTATTCGAGCGTCTCGAGGGTGTAAATCACCTCGGTAGCCTCACGGATTTTTGTTAGCTTATCCAGTATAAACTCTTTGCTGCGACCTGCTCTGGCTCCCATCGCAGCCGCGAGTACCTGGAAGCGTTCACCACCGGAGAGAGTAAAGCTGTCTACAATGGTGATCAATTTCCCAGGGAGCTGGGCTGCGCCAGCCCGAGCCGACTCTATTGTGCCGCTGAGCCCGGAAGAAATGTGTATCGATAGCACTTCTTCATCATGCTCAACCAGCCTTTTATAGATTTCGGTGAAAATTCCAGAGGAAGGTTGGGATGTGGTCGGAATGCGGGGGGCAATACTCTTCAACCGCTGGTAAAATTCGTCGGGGGTTAAATCGTTCGAGCTGACTTCACCTTGGGGAAATTGTATGAACAGTGGGGCAACTTGTATTTCCATCTCTGCAGATTCTGCCTGGGTTAAATCGGCGGCGCAATCGGTCACAATTTTCATAGATTCGGTTTCTCCTTTGAGCTGTCTATTCTTGGGGTAAAGCCCCAAATTAGGTCTAAGTTGTATCTGTATATAGCTATTATACAGGACCTGAAAAGAAAATTGTGTTAAAATCATCCATCGTTATCGTACAGTGGGATCAGCATCAAGGCAAGCAAGAGAGGCAAGAATCCTATATGAAACAAATCATTCCACCCGTCAAAGGCACCCGGGATTACTACCCTGAGGAAATGGCATTTAGAAACTGGTTATATCAGTCCATCCGCCAGGTTTCCACCTCCTTCGGCTACCAGGAATGGGAAGCTCCGATGTTGGAAACCATCGGTTTATATGCTGCAAAATCTGGTGAGGAGCTGGTCAATAAACAAGCATTTGTATTCCCCGACAAGGGGGGTGACCTGCTGACCCTGCGCCCTGAGCTCACCCCCAGCCTGGCACGAATGGTAGCTCAACGACAAAAGCAGCTGGTATTCCCCTTGCGTTGGTGGTCTTGGGGACCGTTCTGGCGCTATGAACAACCCGCCAGAGGACGAACGCGAGAGTTTTTTCAATGGAATATCGATTTGCTGGGAGTGGATACTCCTGAAGCGGACGCGGAGCTGATCGCGATTGCAGCCAGCTTTTTAAAACGAGTGGGGCTTTCAGCTCAAAAAGCTGCGATCTACGTGAACGATCGCCAGCTGATCAATAGGGAGTTAGCGGAATTGGATGTTCCAAGCGCAAGGCAACCTGACTACCTAAACCTGATCGACCGCCGTTCCAAGATGGAGCCAACAGAATGGGAGGCGAACGCCCTGGACCTGGGGATGAACAGGCAGCAATTGGACCGCATGAAAGACTTCCTGGGCAACCCGGACCTCTGGAAGAAATCCGAGACGCTGGTAAGAGTGTTCGAGGCACTGGAAGCTCTGGGTGGGCGTGAATATGTGCGCTTTGACCCGAACACCATCCGCGGCTTGTTGTACTATACGAGTACGGTATTCGAAGCCTACGCATTGAACAGTGATATCAAGCGCGCCTTGCTGGGGGGTGGGCGCTACGATAACCTGATGACCCAGATGGGTGGCGACCCACTGCCTGCAGTCGGTTTTGCCATGGGTGACCTGGCGGTCGGTTTGCTTCTGGAGTCATCCGGGCTGCTCCCCAAAGAGATCACACGCTCAGCGGTGGAGGTATTGGTGACCGTATTCGATGCTGCACGGCAGCCAAGCTCGATGGCGCTGGCAAGCGATCTACGCAGGGTAGGTTTAAATGTCATTTGCAGCGCAGATGCATCGAAACTGCCCAAGCAATTCAAGTATGCCGACCGGATGGGTATCCGTGTGGCGGTTGTGATTGGTCCGGATGAGGCAGCGAACAACCAGGTGACGATTAAAGACCTCTCCGACGGAAGCCAACAAACCATCTCGCAAACACAGGCAGCCGCAGAGATCACAAAATTGCTTGAAAGCCACCGTCCCATGTGATAAAATCAGCCCGCTCATGGTGCCTATGGTGTAGCGGCAACACAGATGACTGTGGATCATCTATCACGGGTTCGAATCCCGTTAGGCACCCCAATAAATCTGGGACTTCCTGGGAAGGAAGTCCTTTTTTATCTATATCTGAGGGTGGATAAAATTCCAACCCAAAGCTATGGCAGCAGAAATATACTTATGAGATTATTAATAGACTTTGTTGAGCCTTAATAATTTATCAGGTAAAATATGCCAATAGGGGTTATTATCGATATGACTGACCAGGGTCAAATCAATCTGCATGCTAAAATCCACAGATCTCAGCTCATATATAATCTGGTTATCCGGACGCGACTCACGGAGTGGCTGAATGACGGTATTAACCATCCACTTACCCAGGTGTGTGCACCGGCTTGTCTCGGAAAAACCAATCTGAATGCAACCTGGCTTGATAGCCTGACTGCCGACCGGGTAGGGAGTGCAATATCCCTGCATTCAGGGTGGCTTTCGCTGGATGGAACAGTGGATCTATCCAGTGAGCTGATCCCGTATAGAGACGCTGAAATGAAGATGACCATGGCACGGCAATAAATTGTCCAATGAGCGAGGTGTGCACTAAACGATGCACAGCTCGCTCATCAAAACCACCCTTATAGAATGACTGGAGAGAAAATCATGAATGCAGACATTATCCGAACCAGATCAAGGTTGACCACCCCCCGCGCGGCGGCGATCGCTGGAATCTTATTTTCGCTGTTGCTCATCACCAGCCTGGTTCTTATCCGGATTACAATCCCCGCCAATCCCTTGGAAGCAGGAACATGGCTCTCTCGGTACTCGGGAACTGTTAACCTTGCCCTGAACCTTGTGCCGTTTGCCGGGATTGCCTTTTTGTGGTTCATCGGCGTAGTGCGCGACCGGCTGGGGGATAATGAAGACCGCTTCTTTGCCACCGTTTTCCTGGGCAGTGGTCTCCTATTTCTTGCCATGCTGTTTGTCTCTGCGGCGATAACCGGTGGCTTGATAAGTATCTATGGTTCTACCCCAAATACCCTCATCTCTTCCGGTATATACACTTTCGGTCGTACGGTGACCTATGAGATCATGACCGTTTATACAATGAAAATGGCAGGGGTGTTCATGATCTCAACCAGCACGGTCTCGCTGCGCACAGGAATTGTCCCACGCTGGATGGCATTTCTTGGCATCGGGCTGGCATTGTTTCTCTTGCTCAGCCTCGGTTTCTTCGACTGGGCGGCACTGGTGTTCCCACTGTGGGTGCTGCTGATCAGCGTGCACATCCTCCTGGCGAACCTCCGTAAACCTGATAATGAACCAGCCACAACCATCCCAAGTTAAATTGGGCTGGCTATTAGTTCAAGTAGTCCAACCATCCAAACCTTGCTAATTCTTTTATTAAAGTTTTTACGGGAAATAGAAGATAAATACGCTTAGGAGGAATTTCATGGCACAAGCGACTGCATCCCCGCGCCCTAAAAGCAATTCGTATAACATCTTTATCCTTGTCCTGACGGTGCTTTCTTTACTGGTAATGGTAGTGATGCTCCTGCCTTTATCAGACGAAACCATAAAGTTACTTTCAGTATATGACAACTTGATTTGCGTCATTTTCCTGATAGATTTCACGTTAAACTTGTTCAACTCGCCCAAGAAATCGGATTACTTTATCAAGGATCGCGGTTGGTTGGATCTACTTGGCTCAATCCCTTCATTAGGGCTTTTTACCAATTTCGGAAAATTTGCTGGCCTGTTGCGCCTGGCTCGATTAAGCCGGCTGGCGCGCATCGCTCGCTTAATGCGCGGTGAAAACAGGAAGACTTTGGTTAAAGATATCCTTGAGAACCGCAGCCAGTACGCAGCATTTATCACGATCTTGCTCGCCCTTATCGTCTTGACGACTGCAAGTGTGCTTGTGCTCCAGTTTGAAAGCCATTCGCCGGGGGCTAATATAACTACCGGTGGAGATGCATTGTGGTACTCAATTGTAACCATTACTACGGTTGGTTACGGCGATTTCTATCCGGTTACCGCAGCGGGGCGAATCACCGCCACGTTTATCATGTTTGCTGGGGTTGGAATCATCGGCGCGCTTGCGAGCATTCTCGCCAGCGTTCTGGTCGGAGGATCGTCTCCGGCAGAAGAGGAAGAGCCACCTGTTATTGAATCGGTCCCGCCCAGGGACGATAATGAATTGGCGGCGATTAAAAATGAGCTGGCTGGCCTGCGCCAGCTGCTGGAAAATCTGTCGAGTGGAAAGAATTCTAACGTGTAAATTGGACATACGTTGATATGATCGTCAGGCTGTCCTAAATATCGAGGGCTAAAAGGGCAGTTTTCGCGTTAGTGAGATAGATACGATAATGGCTATGCGCAATGTATCGAATTAATCCCATGTTGGATGAGCAATAGAGACGATTTTGCTAATATCCAGCTTTCCATGTTCTACATATTACCCTGACAACCTTCGAGGTTTCTAAGAACCACCAAAAGGGAACATCTAGCTGGTTAATTACGTTAACCAGCCATATCTATGAAGGAAAATAACGGAGGATATGGATGAAAAATTTATTTTTCGGGTTCGGATTATCGATCGCGATCATCGCCCTGTCAGCCTGTAGCGCTTCCCAAACAGGAAGTGGTGGTGACCTGACCGGCAAGGTGTGGTCACTGACGGAGCTGGCGGGCAGCTCCCTGGTGGCTGGTTCAGGTATCAGCGCACAATTCAGCTCTGACGGCAAGGTGAACGGCTCTGCGGGTTGCAACCGGTATTCAGGCAGCTATACCGTATCAGGAAACAAGATCACATTTCCTGCTCCATTAGCTTCTACGATGATAATGTGTGAACAAGCGATTATGGACCAGGAGACAGCCTACCTAAATGCTTTAGGCCAGGCAAAGACTTATACAGTTAAAAGCGACCAGCTCACTTTATTTGATTCTGCCGGGTTAAATCTTGGCGTATATAATGCCCAATCTCAGGATCTGTCAGGTAGCTCCTGGGATGTGATCAGTTACAACAACGGCAAACAAGCCGTTACCAGTGTGATGCTTGGTACATCCCTTACTGCCAGTTTTGGTGCAGATGCTACCGTCTCAGGGAACAGTGGCTGCAACGCATACAGCGGCTCTTACAAGCTCAGCGGTAACCAGGTGACGATTGGTCCGCTGGCTGCGACGAAAAAATTCTGCGGCGATCCGGCGGGTGTGATGGACCAGGAAATGCAGTTCCTGGCTGCCATGCAAACTGCCGCCATTTACCAGGTTGAAGGAAACATGCTCGAGATGCGCACCCAGGACGATGCGCTGGCGGTGCAACTCAATAAAAAATAAAATCCTGCTCGGTGGACAAAATCTAAAACCCGGGTAGTTTCGATGGCCTATTTACCTGCCTGCCGCTTCTCATCTGTTGAGAGGCGGCAGTTTTTCGTTCAGAATGACCCGATCAGGGCTGTGATTGGATTTTTTCACTGGTAAGCTGATTATTCCTTAATATAATAATCTCAAGCACCATCCCTGGAAAACAGTATAATATAGCTACGATTAAGCGCGCGGTTTGACGAGGGAAGGCAATAAAGACACACGAATAGAACGAGGGATCAAAAAATCACTTATACAATCTAAGGAGAATGAATATGACAACTGCAGTACAAACACAAACCAAGGAACGACCCTGGTGGCTGACGCTGATCACCGGCATCATGGCATTGATCGTGGGTGCGATCATGCTTTGGGCTCCTGCCGCGACCAAATTGGATGTTTACAAGGGTCTGGTAGTAGTTTTGGGAATATACTGGCTGGTTGAGGGCATCTTCGAGATCATCGCCATCTTTATTGACCACTCCATGTGGGGCTGGAAGCTGTTCCTGGGTATCATCAGCATCGCCGCGGGCACCTACATCCTCTCGTACCCGATAATTGCCGGAGTATCCTTGCCAAAGATATTCGCTCTTGTGCTTGGCATCTGGGGATTGATGTACGGCATCTCCCTGCTCGTCATGGCATTCAGCGGGGCGGGATGGGGAGCGGGCATCCTGGGTGTTTTAGGGATCGTATTTGGTATCGCCCTGATGGTCAATTATTATAAATTTGGCATAGGACTATCCATGGTGTGGTCTGCATCAGTGCTCGCAGTCATCGGCGGGATTGGTCTGATCTTCCAGGCATTCCGGCAGCGGTCTGCATAGTATCATCTCGTAATGCTTGGGTAGAATCCTGGATGAGCATCCAGTTCGTGAGTTCTTCCTCGTCGTATTGGACTAGAAATCATGAATCATGATTGCCATAAAAAAACCAGCACGAAATTGACGACGCCGCGCGCGGCGATAATCGCCGGAAAAGCGTTTTCAGTTTTTCTCATCTCCAGCCTGGTGCTCATCCGGATCTCCCCTTTAGCATTTATTTAATCGTGGAGGATTATTCTATGCTCGAAATCGATCGATACTTCCTCCAATTTCCTCCTGCCAAGATAGGATTATTTTCTACCCTTCTGGCGCCTTGGGCATCACCATATAGGGTATTGAGATTTAATAAGTGCCATAAAATCCACATTCGATAGTCTTACGGTCCGCCTTGTTACACCAGACGGCTCCACTCAGTTCAAGGAAAAATCATGCCTGCAGCGAATAACAAAAAAAAGGAATTTGCCATCATTGGACTCAACCGATTTGGTAGCACGCTGGCGCGCCGGCTCGTAGGATTAGGACACCGCGTCTTGGCGATTGATATCAACCCGGCAGCGGTGAAAGAGATCGCCGATGAAATCACAGAGGCAGTCATTCTGGATGCAACCGACGAAGACGCGCTCCGCGAAGTGGACATCACCTCTTTTAACACGATTATTGTTGGCATATCCCGAGATTTTGAAGCCAGTGCCCTGATCACATCCACACTAAAGAAGTTGGGGATTCCTCAGGTGATTTGTGCATCCAACACAGCCCGCCATCGGGAAATTTTATTGCGTATCGGTGCGGACCGGGTGATCCTTCCGGAGGAAGATAGCGGAAGCCGGTTAGCTGACGCGCTCAGCATCCCCGGCATGCTGGATCAGCTGCATATAAGCCTGGATTACAGCCTGATCGAGATAACACCTCCCGAATGGCTGATTGGTAAAGGAATTGACGCCTGTGACGACTATCAGGTAGTCGTTTTGCTCATCCTGCGTGGTGACCAGCTGATCATCAATCCCGATAGGGGTGCGCGGTTTTTACCAGATGATATCCTGGTGCTCATGGGTGAAACACAGCGCCTGGCTGAATTTACCAACCGAGATGAATAAGCCAAAATCCGCCGGTGATCCAAAACCCAAAATGGGGTCTTCATCCCGCAAGCAGCGGCTGATCAGGATTGGAAACCAGGGAAAATCGGAGCACACAACACAGTTCCCGATTGCCATGCAATTGGTCACCGGATTGATCGTGTTGATCGCGATCGGCACAGCCTTGTTATTGATCCCCGGTGTGGCTTCCCGCAAACTTTCCTTTATGGAAGCCCTTTTCACCTCGACCTCCGCTTCTGCAGTGACTGGTCTGAGCCTGTTCCCAGTCAGCACAGACCTGAGCATTTGGGGGCAAATCATTCTGATGCTGCTGATCCAGGTTGGTGGGGTGGGTTTTATTGTCGCTGTCGTGATGATATTCAGGCTAATCGGTCGCCAGCTTACCCTGGGTGAAAGATTGGCAGTCACCAGCTCGTTGGGATTAGATCGCCCGGAAGAGATTATCAGGATCATGGTCAGGGCGATTGTCCTGATGTTAGCCATCGAGGGGATCGGCGCCATCTTGCTCTTCATCCATTGGAGCATCTCTGGGATCGTCCCGCCCGGCAAAGCCGCCTTTTATGCCATTTTCCATGCGGTGACGGCTTACTGCAACGCGGGCTTTGATCTATTTTTCGGTCAGCCGCAATATCCCAATGGGCTCCCGACCGATCCTATAAGTCTGATCATCCTGGGTGGGCTGATCATCCTGGGTGGTTTGGGGATACCGGTTTACATGGACTTGATCTTCAGGCGACGGCGCTCGTTTTCGTTACATACCCGCCTGACCGTCAGCATTGCCTTGCTCCTTATCGTATTTGGCTGGGTGGGATTACTGATTTCTGAATACCGCCAGACCGGTGTGTTGAGCAATATGCCGCTCGGGCAGCGCACCATCCTGGCCTGGTTTCAATCCGTCTCTGCCCGTACGGCAGGATTCCCGGGATTACCAGGTTTTAGTGAGCTTAATTTCCCAAGTATATGGATATTAATCACATTAATGTTCATCGGCACCGCTCCTGCCTCCACTGGCGGTGGGATAACCACCGGGACGTTCGTGGTGCTCTTGCTGGCGGTGATCAGTTATGCTCGCGGTTTGGATAAGATCCGTATCGGAAAGCATACCCTACCCTCAGGGTTAATTATGCGGGCGCTGGTGGTCTTTGTGATTAGCCTAAGCCTGGTGATCCTGGCGACATGGCTGCTCTTGCTGACGAACCCTTTCACCCTCGACCAATCCTTGTTCGAAGTCGTGTCTGCTTATTCGACCACCGGTTTATCGCTGGGCATCACCACTGGGTTGAACACTTTCGGTCGTTTGGTCATCATTTTCACCATGTTTGCCGGTCGCCTGGGAGCAATTACCATCATGATCTCCCTCTTGGGACGAGATAAAAACAGGAAATTGGTCGATTACCCGGAGCAATCGATATTGATCGGCTAAGACAAGACGAACTGTGGCCTGAATTGAGCAAGGCAACTTCTCGAAAATAATGGAACTTGCCCTTGGAGTAATAGTATGCGTAAAGTTTACCTGACCCTAACCCTGCTGAGCATCCTCTTGATCGTGCCACTGAGCCTTGTTCGGGCACAAGCCAGACCGCCTGTCCAGGAGCTGACCGGATCACTGGCGCCCGATCAAACCGATATCTATGTCATTTCGGGTTTGAAGAAGGGTCAAACACTGGACGCATTAATGGAAAACACTTCCGGGAACCTGGACCCAATTCTCTCCATCCTGCCGGGAGATATTAACCTACCGGCAACCCTGGAAAGTTATAAAAAAGCCCTCGCAGACCTGATCGCCACCTCAGCCAACCCGCTGCTCGACCTGCCAGCATTGAGGGATAAGTTCACTTTAGCCTGGGATGACGACAGTGGTCCAGGTCATGACGCGGCCCTGATGTTCACCCCACCCAATGATGGTGATTATTACCTGCTGGCGGGCGGCTCGCTTTCCGCAGCCGGGCGCGCTACTACAGGGAGCTATCGCCTGCTGCTCGGCCTGGATGCTCAACAGGTCTTGGACGGTTCGGCTGAACCGACCGGCGCAGTCATCGCAGTCCAGGACCAGGCCTTGCTGGGCGCGCACCTCGTTCAGGAGATCAGCGGAAGCTTGAACAAAGATATCTCTTCGGTTTCCATCAGGCTAGGTGATATTAACCGAGGGGATACGTTATATGTTGACCTGCAGTCCACCTCCGGGGATCTCAGGCCCATCCTGATGCTGCGCGATTATGCAGATAAACCGGTGCGGGTGATTAACATCGCTGGGCAGGCGAGCACTGCTTCCTTCGAACAAGCATTCCCGCAGGGTGGCGCGAACTACACCCTGGATATCACGCCGGCCGCGCTAAACGGACAGCCCACCAGTGGGGATTTCAAGCTGCAGGTTGGGATCAACGCACCAGAGGTGATGGATGGGCAGGGGCTACCTAACAGTCAAAGCCTGTTGATTCTGCCGATCCCGGTCAAGGTGGGCCTTAAACTCCAACAAATCGTAAATATCGACCAACCCAACGAGATCATGAACGATGTGGGCACTCTAAGGTTGGATTGGACCGACCCGGCTCTAGCATTCAACCCCGATAGCTGTAACTGTACTTCCAAGCTGTATACCGAGAACGATTTCAACGCATTCCTAACCGACGTGAAGGGGAAATGGCCTGATTTTACCTTCTTCAACCAGCAAGGCAACCGCTGGATATTGAACCGCATCATCCAGGTTGAATCAACCGGGCATGTGAACTACCTGGAGCGATTTTCGACGAATTTTCAGCTGGATTTTGACTGGACAGCCTACCCATTCGACCGCCAGGATTTCTATATAAAGGTGGACATGCTTTATGCGGAAAACCAATATGAATTCGTCCCCCTGGAAAATTTTTCTGAAATCGACCCCCTGAACGGTGAAGATGAGTTCGTCCTAACCGGTTTTGACACACAGATCAGCTCGGAGCTCTCCAGCCGATTGGTGCCCACCAGCCGGTTTACCTTCCATTTTTCTGCACCGCGGCACCTGAGTTATTATATTTTCCGCCTGTTCATCCCCATCTTCCTGATCATCAGCGTGTCCTATTTCAGCTTCTTCTTGAAGGATTACACCCGGCGTATCGAGATCGCCACCGGAAACCTGCTGCTGTTCATCGCCTTCAGCTTTAGCCTGGGAGAAAACTACCCCCGCATGGGCTACCTGACCTTCATGGACGCCATCATGGCGATTACATTTGTGATCAATACACTGGTGGTGGTGCTGAATGTGTACTTTAAATGGCTGGAGCAAAAAGGTCAGCGTGACAAAGCCGACCGCCTGGAAGCGCCTTTTAATTACCTGTATCCACTGGCTTATCTCATCTCATTTGGCATAACTGCCTGGGTATTTATCCACTAGAATCAGTCACCGATAAGACCAACGGGCAACAGATAGCTTCCATTCAGGCATTCCTAGCGGTATACCCTCGGTAGAAAAAACCACAGTCCGGTCTTTACCGCAATTGAGCTGCCTACATCCGTCCCAATTACCCGGCTGTCGATATGAGTGAAACGCAAATAGACCTGTTCGCTGCGGTCAGAGGTCCAGACCAACACGGTGTTAGCTCCGAAATCGGGCGGGTCTGACTCAGCCAGAAGGGTGGTCCCATCCTGGGCAAATAGACTGATTACGGTAGCCGTTTGTGGGCTTTTAGCCGTGCTTTGGATGAGGTAATGCTTCCCCGGAGTAACGCTGAGTTTCGTCCATTCTTCATCGGCTTGAAAATCTGGTCGGAGAGGGTTACAAAAATTATGATTTTGGCTAGCGCCATTGGGAAATATTTCGCTGGCGTTGTCAGGCGTGTTATCGTTGCCTGATGTGTCATAGCTATCCGGCGCATAACAGATCACCTCAGCTCCCGGGATGGAGGTGGTCGCTTCGGCATCGGGCGGATAGAGTTCAGTATTCCCCGAATGGTCGACACTGTGCATACGGTATGAATAGCTATTTCCAGGATCGCCAATAATCCAATAGTGGGTATTTGACCCATCAATGGGCGGATAGGTGGTCCAGGCACCGGTACCTAATTTTTCCTGGATCTCAACAAAATCGATCCCGGATAAGTTGTCCGCTCCTTCCCATCCGATCGAGAAAGCATTGCTCGGCTGGGTGGCTGCCAATGGGTTCATGCTTGTGGTGGGAGGAGTTTTATCAATCCCCAATCCCCAGGCCACTTTCCCGATCCAATTTCCAGCCCGATCATATACCTGGATGAAAACAGCGCCGTCACTCCCCTCGGGCTGACCGACCGGGCTAAAGTTCATACTCCAGCCGTCTGAACCATCAAAGTCGGTACCCAATTCCTGCCATGCTCCCGAGATCCAATTGGTAGGATGCCAATAAAACTCAACCCGATCAACTCCGTTGTTAATCTCATTGGCATCCACGGTAAACAGCATATCCGTATCCGGCAGGTAGGTGTTCGAATTGGGCCAGGTGATTTCTGCCGCTGGCATGACATGGTCTTCAAACAGGCGGATGGTATAGGTATAGCTATCCCCGCCCACGAGGGGGTGCTTCCAGGCCTTGAGCTTCAGAAAATAAAGTCCATCAGCAGGCAGGGTATAACTAAGCAGTGAATCACGCAGCTCAGCATAAACTTCATCGTCATTCTCTGCCAGCACCGTGCTTCCGTCGGTATCCAGCAGGTAAAGATACGAATCCAGGGGTGAGCCATCGACCATTGCATCAATGTCTGCGACGATGCGGTCTCCCGCCTTTCCAGAAAACTTATAAAAATCATAATCACCGTTCGGGCAAATCTCCCCGGGAATTTTGATGGTGGGATCATAAGCCAGAAAAAAAGCCTGAGCAGGAGATTTATCCTGCCGGTTCTCACTACAACCTCCCGGAAGAGTGGCGCTGATGCTGAAATCATCTATTCCCCAGCCGGGAAAATTATTGGCAGACGTGTCCAGGGTGGAAAACAGGAAACGGACGCGGATATTGTGACCCGCAAAAGGAGATAAATCAATTGCTTTGTTTTGCATCCAGCTGGAAGTCTCGTTGATTTGGGGATCATCGGAAAGCTGAATAAGGTTTTGGAACGGACCTCGGTCCACTGATATTTGGACCCAGCGCTGGTCCCATTTCGTGCCCGTTGATTCGGTTTCGTAGCGATAGTAGAACCTAAGGAAGTAACCGGGCGCGGTGATATCGACCGGAGGGGATGTCAGTGAACCTGTATTGGGCTGCTCGCCGTTGTAATCACCATAATCATTTTGATACCACCAGCTTTTTGTGCCACTGTGAGCCAATCCAGGGTCGCTTTTATCATTCCACAGACCATCATGAGCCCATTTTGAAGCGCTGTTCTCCATCGTATCACTGTAAGGGATTGTCTCAATCGCTGGAAAGATGATCGGGGATTCTATAGTGAGGTTTGATTTCACCGTCCAAGGGCTTAACCCGGCCGCATTCCTGGCCTGCACCCGCCAACTGTAGGCGCCTAGTTCCAAAGAATCGACGAACCGCACCGGATCGGTCTGCCAGGGATAACTCTTAAATAAATTTGAGCCTAAATAGATCTCCAGCCTGAATTGCGTTGCTCCACCCCCATTTCGCCATGAAAATAAAATGACATCATCCTCACGGAATTGGGATGACTCGATGGGCAGGACCGTAACCGGAACCTTAGGTGCAGCGTCACGAGTGGTGACTCTCATCGATGAAAGCGTATTCCCCGACACCCAGTTATATTTCATGAATGCAATATCATCTGATACCGCCTGCGAGTGCCCCGAGAAAATTTCTTCCGAATACAGGGTGGCGGTGATATTATCTCCCACCAGGATCGATTCTGCATCGTCATTCCCTAATGGGTCCAGAGATTGCCCGATTGGGTATTCGCCAACTCCATACTTAACACACCCCCCCAGGTAATATGGATCTTCAAATAACGTTATCTGGTCGGCGCTGGGGATGCAGCTCGGGGGCGGGATGGGACAAGAATAGTTTTTGACAAAATGGGTCAGGCCCACCCGTGGGGCGGGATTGCCGGCGACATCGAATAAAATCAGGGCAACACTTACCGGTCCATTCTCCACGGGCAAAGAGGGATCGCATAGATCCCAGGTATAAGTAAAATCGGGGTTGAAATGAGGCCCCAGATTATTCCAGGTGCCGTTGAAATTTGCCACCAGCTGACCGTAATCCAGTCCAGAGAGATCATCCTTTCCCGATCCGTTCAGGGTAATCGTTTGCGTTTCAACCACCTCACCGCTGATCACACCCGACAATTCGCCCGTCGGAGGGGTCGAGTCGCCCTGGTAATAATTGCCCGACACGTAGTTTGACCTGAACACGGCACAAATATCATCGCTCCGGCAGTAGGGGCCATCCAATGGGTTGACGCGTGGTCGGCCTCCATTGATATTGACATCATCGAAAGTCATATCCAATGCGGTAGACCAATATGGGTTGGCTGCCGGCCAATAAGGTTGGCGCTCAACCTGGAAGTGCAGGTGAGAGCCGGAGCTGGCTCCGGTATTATCCGCCAGGGCAATAAATTGACCCCGCGCTACGGGAGCGCCGACTGATTTCAATGCCGGTGGAATGCTGCCTTGAGATAAGTGCATATACAGCTGGAAGATGGAAGGATCATCGATGTTACGCAGCACGATAAAATTGACTTTGCTGTGATCACAATCTGCCACCGAGTCATCCCAGCCCCACACCGTGGCAGCCCGGGAGGCATAAATGCTGAAATTTAACCCCTCGGTACCTGCCAGCTCCTGGTTACCACCCCCTCCCGGACATACAGTATCTCCGGGGAAATAGAAATCAAAGGCGTAATGAGCGGTATTAAAATCGGCATCGTGACCGACGCTGCGGGATAAGAAACCGGTTTGACCCCCATGCCACGGGAGGAAATAGCCGCTTTGGGTCGGGTAAGTTTCAACCGTCCCCTGGTTCATCGCCAGCCACATATCTTTTTCGTCAGGTGAGAGCAGGTCATCGGGGACCGACTTTACCGCCTCCTGCCAGCCCGGATCGGATGGCAGAATAACCGTCCACTGACCATCGGTCATATGTGCGACCGCCAATCCAGGCTCGGTGGGTAGCACTGCCTCGATCTGGGGGTCATAATATACCACCCAGGCAGTCGCCCACTGTTGATCCTGCGAAATTTTGGTATCCGTGACCTGGACGTTGGTCACCAAACCGCTATCAACGTAATGTTTACTCAATGAAACGGCATCCAAAACGGCCTGCACAAGTTGATCTGAGAGCACCTGCGGACTCACCGAGGATGGTTTAGGCTCGGCAGACAGCGCCGTAGAAGAGGCTGTGGGAAGGGAGAAAATGAATAAGCCGAAAAATACAACGATAATTAAAAGGATTACTTTTTTACGATACATTCCACATTCTCCACACTGCCAGGAGCAGAAATCTCAGGCAAATTACAATGCCGCACCTACCATTTTACACGAATCTGAAAAATGGAAGGGCAGCAGGTAGAATTTTCCTGTCAGACTGCCTGTTGCAAGTTATCCGCCAATTTACCGGGAGGTCGATCCGAAGATAATCAGCTGCCTCGAATTTCCTTCGTGAAGGTATCCCACCGACCGTACTGGCTGGAAGGCTGGGTTACTCCCAGGCGATTTTAGGGCCCGTTATGCTCACTAAATCCCTGTAAAGGTTCTGTGCGTTTTAAACATTCTAGTTTTTTTCCACATACTTTTACATCGTTCATACAAGTACCAAAAAGCGAAATATTGGCAGGTTTTTTTCGCACATGTAGCACGTCCTTGGTATTGACAATAAAAAATCATGGTCCTATAATTTTTAATTAGGCCATTCCTTTCTGGATATACTATATACTTTCCAAATAGTTACTAATCGGGATATGTGCGTCCTAAATAGTACAAGGAGGGACAGGTAGGCGATGATTGATCCACTTAAACCACCAATCACCAGACTAAAGCAAGCGGTAATCAAGTGGCTGCTGGCTTCCGATCCTTCGATCCGCTGGCAGGTCATGCGTGACCTCACCAAGGAGCCCGATCAGCTCGTTGCAACCGAGCGCCAGCGAGTAGCCACGGAAGGTTGGGGTGCCCAGCTGCTTGCCCTCCAGGGTGTAGACGGCATGTGGGCTGGCGCTTTCTTTCCAGCAAAGTGGGCGTCTACATTTTACGCCCTGCTCCTTCTGAGGGACATGGGGCTTGACCCAACGAGTGAGCCGGCCCGGAAGGCTGTAGGCCTCGTTCACGAAAAGGTCACTTGGGGGCAGGAATTCGGTAACTCACCCTTCTTTGAGGGTGAGGTCGAGCCGTGTATCAATGGAAGGGTTCTTGCATTAGGTGCCTACTTCGGCCATGCGAGCGACCGGCTGGTCGACAGGCTGCTCAGCGAGCAGCTCGACGATGGCGGTTGGAATTGCGAAGCCCCGCCTAGCCGGCGATCATCATTTCACACGACTATCTGCGTTCTGGAAGGACTGTTAGTGTATGAGAAAGTAAAAGGTATTAGTCCTGCGGTCACCGATGCCCGCCTCCGAGCACAGGAGTATCTCCTCGTGCGTCATATGTTCCGCAGGTTATCAACCGGCGAAGTGATCGATCGCAAATGGTTGCGCTTCTCGTTTCCACCCACCTGGCACTACGATGTGCTGCGCGGTCTGGATTATTTGCGCAGTGCCGGGGTCGAACCCGACGAACGAGTGGTTGAGGCCGTTGATCTGGTGGTGAAGAAACAGCACCAAAACGGGCGCTGGCCGCTTCAGAACCCTCACCTCGATCAAGTCAACTTTGCCATGGAAGGTCCGTCCGGCACAGCCAGCCGGTGGAACACGCTGCGCGCCTTACGCGTGTTGGACTGGTATTCCAGCCATGGATAACCCAACAGCACCTTCCAGAATCATACAATCTTTTTTTCTATCTAGGCTAATATAGTATTGTTTTGGCTAATTATGCTGAATCATGGTATTCATCAGATCGTAGTTGCTGGGATGTGACTCCCTGGCGATTTTGATGACTACCTATGCCCACTTAGCTCGCTTTGCTCGCTATGAAGCACTATTCCAAGAACCCAAGATGAAGCCGTTCCCCTGTTGGATGATATTCTCACTCCGATCCCGATGAACTGAAGCATGTAAGCTGATCAGATTGCATACAGTATCCTGGGGATTTCAGCGGAGGCTTCTCTACTGTAAGAATTGGAGACCGGTCGGATTTATTACTATTTATCAACTGTGCTAGCCTTTATCAAATAGGCTTTGGTGATGGATTTAATGGGGCATTCTATCATTGATGATTTACCAATCGAATCCCCCCTCTCCACGATAACTGAGTCATCCCACTTCTTCCATGAAAGCGATGCCTTCCGTTGTGGCGGGAATTCATTATTAAATATCTATTTTTCTGTTACCCAGCCATTTCACCATCTCAGGGTTACGATGGTCAAAGAAACTACTTGTTTTTGTGTCTAAAGTTGCCATAGCCGCCAAGTCTTCCGTGCTTAATTCAAAATCAAAGACGCTGATATTTTCTATCATTCGCTCTTTACGAGTTGATTTTGAAACAACAATAATCCCTCTTTGGGAAAGCCAGCGGAGAATTACTTGCGCAACGCTTTTATTATGTTTTGCAGCAATTGAAAGCAATAGTTCAGTTTGAAATATATTCTGTCTTCCCTCTGCAAATGGAGCCCATGCTTCAGCCTGAACACTGTTATCTTGTAAAAACTTTTGCGTGTCAATTTGCTGATGGAAAGGATTTACTTCAATCTGGTTTACCATAGGCGTTATTTCGTTATAAATCATCAAGTCCATTATTCGGTCAGGAGGAAAATTTGACACTCCGATTGCCCTGACTTTGCCTTGTTGATACAGTTCTTCCATCGCACGCCATTCTCCATACACATCTCCGAATGGTTGATGGATCAGATACAGGTCGATGTAGTCTAGTTGCAATCGCTTCAGGGATTTTTCAAAGGCTTTTATTGTGCCTTCATATCCATTTCTTTGAATCCAAAGTTTTGTCGTGATAAACAGTTTTTCTCTTGCAACGCCGCTTTCTTTGATTCCCATACCAACCGCCTCTTCATTTTGATATGAAGCAGCAGTGTCAATCAGGCGATATCCAGTTTGGATTGCGTCAACCACGCTTCTTTCACATTCGGTGCAATCAGTGATCTGAAAAACACCGAAACCAAGGATAGGTATTTCAACGCCATTGTTCAATTTCACATTTTGCATAATTCTCTCCTAAAGTTTACAGAGTTGATGGTATCGCTACGGAGTAAGTAGCCTGGTGAAAGAAAGCGACGCTAACGTCCATGTACCATTTTGCTGCACATACACTTCTGTAACCACAAAGGGATTGGTGACCTCATTGCCGCCAACGATAGCCACCAGACGAATTTTGTTTAAAAGGACGGCAGTTGTCGTACCAATAAACCGCACCGACACTTCCTGGATATCCACGGTCTTGTAGTGAATCCCTCCGCTTCTAATAACCTCCAGTTCCTGTTCCTTGGACATGGTTCCGCCCATATGAACGAAGACAGCCTTTTCATGGAATAGAGTTTCCAGCAAATCTACTTTGCGCGCTGACATCCAGCGCCACTTCTCCTTAGAGAGATCGATTATTTCTTGTTCCAATAGTTCAGTTTGCATAACTCTCTCCTTATGTCTATGCTGTGTCGCTGTATTTACGCTTGCCACCAGCACATGCTTTTCGAGCAAGATTATCCACGGAGCGTCCGAATTTCTGTCACCGACCGCCGCAAATATCCTAGGTCACTAGAACGAGATTCTAACACCTGGAGTCTACTCCAAGTCAAGGGTATTGCATGCGCATTCGAAGAGCAATCAATATATTCGTGGGTCTCTAATCTCTCAGACCCACGCTGGCTGGGGCACGTTTTTCCATCTCTTTGTATACTATGACCGGGCTAACGAATGATTCTACGGGCTTTACCACACTGCATTTCGCCGAATAACATTATTCTACAGGAACGATACGCTGCGTTTTAGCTGTCTATCCAAGAAGTCTCAATAATTACTAATAAATCGGTCAGACCGGTAATTTTTTCACCAGGGTCGCTCAAAGACCCTCATCAATTGCGCTAAACAATTTGCTCACTTTTCCAATTATCCTCATATATGGAGGTATATGAGTTATTACCTACGGACATTGGCGTTCCCTCCGAGCCGCTTGACGCTTGTCGGCGGATAGGAACCGAACACCCATCAAGGGTGCACAACTGTCTGATCCGAAGGAATGAGATCCCTCCGATTATAGTGGTTGGGGTCACCTGGTCACCTGCACGTTTTATGTGCGGCCTGAATTTTGGGCGGATGCTGGGGTCACGTCACCTGCCGTGCTGTCACCCCGTTCTTTGGATCCGGGTGGTTTCCCCGGGCTGCCTTTAGGCGGCTTCGGCGGTCCCTGGCGATCTTAATGACCACTTATGCTCGCTTTGCTCGCTATGAAGCACTATTCCAGGAACCCAAGATGAAGCCGTTCCCCTGTTGGATGATATTCTCACTCCGATCCCGATTGATCAGGGATTGATAGGCTAATTTTTACCCTAAGTGATGATATCACAAGTGTCCTGTGTGGCCCTGAGGCTGGCCTATTTTACAAATCCGATTCTAGATAGTTTGGTGTGCGTTAATACAGCGGGGCGGGCGTGGAAAATGCTTGGGGGTAGATAATAAACCAAGAATAGAAAAATGCTCGAAAATGCCACAGAATAACCAGCTTCAAATGGTCAATGTGTTGGGCGGGGGAGATGTGGATGAAGCACTGATATATGCACTGATCACAAATTCTAGATTAAATCCAATTGATTTTTTATGCTCAACAAATCGATTTCTTGAAGCTTATCAACAGCTTACGAGCCACGCAAGATCTTCTCCATCTTCCTACCCTTCGCCAGCTCATCCACCAGCTTATCCAAATATCTAACCTGCTGCGTCAAAGGATCCTCGATTTCCTCCACACGATACCCACAGATGACTCCGGTGATCAGGTGCGCATTCGGGTTTAGCGAAGCCTGTTGGAAGAATGTCTCAAATGTTGCGTTTTCCGTAATTAGTTTCTGAAGCTTTTCGTTATCAAAACTTGTTAACCACTCGATGACCTGAAGCAATTCTTCCCTGGTTCTGCCTTTCTTCTCGATCTTGGCGAGATACAGCGGATAGACTGTAGCGAAGGTCATTTTTGCGAAGCGTTGATTGTGTGTGTTGGAATTGTTCATAGATACCTTGTATTTTTGCGTTAATCTATCACATTATTTCCATTTGGACAGTTCACCGATGACTTTACAATCTGCCGTTATTTGCATAAGCGAAGACCGTTTCATGAAATTGCTTTTATTCTTATGCCGCCTAACGGTGAGCATCAACCGCCCGTAGCGAGCGTAGCGAGTGTGCCTGCGTGCTCGTAATTCACGACTATGACGCCACTCGGGGTGACTATGCTTTCCGTTACATTGAACGCCATCGGGATCGTGCCATCGGCAAACAACCGCTTTCCAACGCCCAACGTTATCGGATATATCATCAACCAGAACACATCGACCAAATCATGCTTGATAAGCGCCTGAATGAGATTGCCACTTCCCCAAACGTGTAAATCCGGCCCTGGTTGCTGCTTGATTTTGGTGACTTTTTCTGCAATATCTCCGTTTAAAAACACGGACGGCTGCCATTTACCAGACGTCATGCTATTCGAAGCGACGTATTTGGTCGCCGCGTTGACGGCAGGCCATGCGTCCGCATGATGCGGCCAGTAAGGCGCCCAAATATCAAAGGTTTTTCGCCCTAACAACAGGTCGAACGGCAGGTTCATCTGCCTTCTCAGGGCTGTTCCAAGAATCGGGTCGGAATATCGCCCTATCCACCCGCCATACGCGAAGCCGCCGCTGGTATCTTCGTCCGGTCCGCCTGGGGCTTGTATAACGCCATCAAGGGAGATATGTTCAAGCACAATAACTTTTCTCATGACTGAGTTCCTTCAACATCCGGATTCTTCTGATGGCCTCGTTCTAATATGTAAACGACGTCGCAATTCCTATGTTATATCACAATGCGCAAGGCACCGGTATGTTGGAACGCCGCTCGGAGGCGACCGGATTACCCATGAGTTTCGAACTCTTGCTGGGATGGCCAGTCTACCGGTAATCAGGTTACATGACTGCCGTCATACAGCAGCCTCAATCATGCTCAGTCATGGAATTCCCCCGATTATTATGGCTGGGGTCACCTGCCGTGATCTTCGGCGGATGCTGGGGTCACGTCACCTGCCGTGCTGTCACCTGCCTTTAGGCGGCTTCGGCGGTCCCTGGCGATCTTAATGACCACTTATGCTCACTTAGCTCGCTATGAAGCAATATTCCAGGAACCCAGGATGAGCCGCTCATCTTCGCCGTCACCGCTACCTGCTGTGATCTCCAGCGGTGCCTTACCCTTTGGCGGTCCCTTGCTTCAGCAGCTCGCCTGACGGATGAAATTCTCACTCCGATCCCAGTAGATCTGGAATCTATTAATCAAAAAAGCTAATTAATTCTCAAAATTTAACGATGATCTGGTTTGGGTGCTTGTATGGATGGATGGTTTCGATGATCTTGATCTCAGATTGCTGAGTAAAATATAGATCCCACCGCAACTGCAGATTCATCCAGAAATCCGCTGAGTTCCCAAAAAACTTTGCCAGGCGTAGTGCACTACTAGGGCTGACGCCCCGCCGACCATTGACCAGGTCATTTATGCGCTGATAGGGCACATGTATGGCATATGCAAGTTTACGCTGGGTAATACCCATCGGGATAAGAAACTCTTCCAAAAGCATTTCGCCAGGATGAGTAGGGGTACGATTGGTAGGAACACGGATCATTTTATTCTCCTAATGATAATCCACGATCTCGACTTGATCAGGACCTTGCTCTGTCCAGAAAAAACAGATGCGATACTTGTCATTGATGCGGATGCTGTACTGACCCTTCCGCTTACCAATAAGAGCGTCAAACTGGTTACCAGGAGGGATACGTAATTCTTGTAAGACTGAGACCGAGTCGAGCAGATCCAGTTTGCGAGCAGCTATCTTCCATAGATTCTCCGGGCAAGTCCTTCGAGCTGCAGAGCTGTTAATACCATTGAAAATATCCTCTTCGCCAGTATCTTTGAAGGACAGAATCATGGATATATGATAGCACGGAATGTATATTATAACAATGAGTGCCGACTTCCTCGTTAGTGGCAATCCCGGTAGCGGATAGTTAGGCCCTGCCTGCATGATGCTCACATAAGTTGATGCAAGTTTTATACAACTCAACCCGGGAATCTTGGCCCAGGATGAGTGACTTTTCCCCCGATCAGTCCTGACCGTATCACCCATGAGTTTCGAATTCTAGCCGAGATGGCTGGCCTTCCCGTGATCAGGTTACATGGCTGCCGGCATACGGCAGCCTCAATCATGCGAAGCCTGCGGATTCCTCCGATTATAGTAGCTGGGATGCTGGGTCACTCTCTGGCGATCTTAATGACCACTTATGCTCACTATATCCCAGGGACTCAGGATGAAGCAGCTCGGGTGATGGATGATATTCTCACTCCGATCGCGATAGATTTTAGTGATTTCGAAAAATAGGAGATAGGGATTTCATGGGGTAAATCCTTGCGCCAAGTATTGACGACTCAAACTCCCTAAAAGTATCGTGTATTAGCTAAAGAAAATATTGTTATAAAACTTCATACTAATGTTGGTTCTTATTTTATTTCGCTGGATTTTTCTAATGTATAATACTGATCATAAAATTCCCAACCAGACGGTTTAAATATCTTCAACCCAATCCCCCTTAATACATCCCCTTTTATTACATCTTTATATCCAACAACCCCCAGAATAAATTCACCGTCCATCGTAAGCCATTGACTCTCACAAGCATCATAAAACCCCATTTTCGTACTCGGATCAATACAAGTTTCTTCTGACCCTCCACAAAACTGCATATTTTTTAGGTGAAGATATTCTTCACCAGTCGTTTTATACTCCAATCGCCATTTGTTCCCGGTGCTTTCATAATGATAACCAGTATCGCTGTTTATGAATTCATGATCGTACGTTCCATCATTTTTTATAACCAGAATATCAGTAAGGCCTTCTAGACCATAAACTGTTTTCCATGTTCCTATTAAATCATTTTCTTGGAAAATGTCGGGAACTGGTAAACAAATGCTTGTTTCGGAGGATTTATTATTCTCTCCTATTGTAAGAACACATGAAATCAATATCGAGCAAGTGATAATTAGTCCGATTGGTATAATTTTACTATTCATAAAAAGGACCTTTCACTAGATACGTAAGTTTTAGTAAGTGGGTAATAACTATTTCTTGCTCTGAATATATTACTTCCTTTGGTGTTTAAGAATGGATGCTTGGTTATTCGTTGGCGATCTTAATGACCAATTAAGCTAATTATATCTCAGGAACCCAGGATGAAGCTGCTCGCTTGATCGATGATATTCTCACTCCGATCCCGATCGATCTCAGGGTTCTGGAAAAATAGATCTTTTAATAACAGAATATTGTTTCTGAACAGACAAGTCCCCGTGTTTTTTGGGGTGACCTGTTTTTTTTCCCACAGTCCATTTCAAGAGTTAATTAATGACGCTAAAATGGCGCTAAAATGTTTGGTCACCCTTCCATTTATGGCTATATGTGGGGGTAGATCGTATATTTACCCTCATATATAGGCGCCCCCGGCGGGATTCGAACCCACAACTGTCTGATCCGAAGGAATGGGATCCCTCCGATCGTTGTGGCTGGGATGCTGGGCCACTCCCTAGCGATTTTACTCACTATATTCCGGGGACGCAGGATGAGGCAGCTCGCCTGATGGATGATATTCTCACTCCACTCCCGATTGATCTTCCTTAGCTCACTGTCCGGTTCGGTTGTTTTATTTGCAATTGCAAGATACTTAATATTGCGATATACAGACCAGAGTAAGAGAGTGGGGTTCGAACGTTCGTGAATATGTATGGCAACCAGATAAATATCATCTGTACAAATGGGTAGAGATAAACTATCAAGCCTACAATCAGTAGAATTATTGAAACCGGTAATGACCGTTGACTCCTGGTTAATACAATCCAGCTTAATCCAAGCCATAAAGCGAATAAAACTAATCCACTTACTAAAGTCCACACGAATATTGGATCTTGAGACCAAGTTGTTGCTGGATTGCTGCGGGCTAGTCTGGTCTGGGTAATGAGCCAGCGATCCAGCAGGTATGCCAAAACCAAAGTTACAAGCACGCCTGCTGGGAACAGAATGCGACGAAGAATGTCGGGGTCATCGTGCTCCTGAGAGTTATTCATTCTGTCCTCCCTTGTAACATTTATCTGCCCTTTGTTTTGCGAATATAAACTTTTCTTATAAATTTCGTCTAATCAAGCCAAAATATTATTTGTAATTATGGTTACAAAATCGATTTAATGGTTGATCGGAGAAAAGGACTATTATTTGATAAACACCTTTGATGATGGGTTAATAATTCTTAAACAGAGATCAGCTTCTGATAATAGTTTTGATGCTGGAAAGTCGAGATATTTCCTTGATTTAATTATTGTTGTAGATTAATGCATTATTTAAGTTCAATTAGATTTTGAGGACAACTTATTCTTACTTCGATTGGGTAATTCACTCAATAAGAATAATGTCAGGATCAAAACTACAAATCCAATGAGCCAGCTGATCCAGAAACCTCTGGAGAGTTGAGTCTGGTCTAGTTGGGCAGTCAAACTGGGGATATAAATCGTAACGAAATTGACCACAATTCCACCCACCACACGATTTACCAGGCCTGCAATTCCCAAGATGATAAAGCCAAATTCCCAGTTACTTATCTTAAATCCCTGGATAAAATGTAGCTTATTTTGAGAAACCAACATGCGCGCCTGGTAGAAAGCCAGACCATATACGACAATTCCCAGTACAAGAGCGATCGTCGAATAGTATATATAAGGTGCCACACCAAGAAAAACCGTTGCAGAATTGAATTTATCAGAGGAGGGAATTATCAAATAAAGGATGTAACTTAGATAGCGTATTATATCTACCAATGGAATGAGAATCAGCCCTCCTAATGTGAACCAAAGTAGGACTTTAAGAGCCTTGTTTTCATCGGTAAAGTTACGGAGGATAATCCTTCCAGCAATCCAAAGGGCGGGAAACGTCACAAGGAACATCAACACACTTTCGATATTATTTATCAATAGCATGCTATTATTCATTCTGCCCTCCTATGCAGTTTTTATCTTATTTGATTTAGAGACAAACGATATTTTTTTAAGTATATATCAAATAATACAAATTATATATTAATATCAATGTTATAAAATCATTCTCCAAGTTGATGTGGAGACCGGTCTGTTTCTCACCCAGACCATTTCAAGAATTAATTAATGGCGCTAAAATGGCGCTAAACTATTTGTTAACTTTTCCAACTATGGCTATATGTGGCGGTAGATAGATTACTATCCCCCATATATAGGTGCCCCCGGCGGGATTCGAACCCACAACCGTCTGATCCGAAGGAATGGGATTCCTCCGATTATAGTAGCTGGGATGCTGGGTCACTCACTCGCGATATTAATGACCACTTATGCTCACTATATTCCAGGGACCCAGGATGAGGCAGCGCGTGTGATGGATGATATTCTCACTCCGATACCGATCGATCTCACGTATCAGGACTGAGTAACCCTTCTCCTTGCCATTTAGTGCAATTCACCTGTCGTACTCAAATGTATCATAAGGGTTTCCTGATAAAATTATACTAATTTCTCATTGTGTTATACAATAAGGAAAGGTTTTTTATATGGGCAATCATTATTATTTCAGAAAATTACTCTTTATCTGTTTGCTAATTCTGATCATCGCCTCCTGTTCGTCGCATGCATCTACCCCCACTAGTATTTCTAGTAATGAAGCAATGTATCGTGCGAATCCGGCTCGAACCGGAGGATATATAGGAAAAGGTCCCAAAAATTTCAATGAATTAATTTGGAAATATAAGACCGAAGGTCCGGTACAATCATCCCCGGCAGTCGCTGATGGTATTGTTTATTTTGGTAGTTATGATGATTATTTATATGCTGTAGATGTCAATACTGGAGAGGAAAAATGGAAATTTCAGACAGGTGATGTTGTGATTTCATCACCGGCTGTAGTGGATGGAGTAATATTTTTTGGGAGCGCTGACGGAAAATTTTTTGCTTTGGATGCGACTTCCGGTCAGGAATTGTGGAAATTTATAACATTTTCTTCAGTGGTATCTTCCCCGGCAGTTGCTGATGGAGTAGTTTATTTTGGTACTGGTGATAATTATTTATATGCCTTGAATGCCAAGACTGGGCATGAAAATTGGCAATTTGAAACGCATCTCTCTACGTCATCACCGTCAGTCGTGGATGGTGTAGTCTATGTTGGTAGTGGGGGTGGATATTTATATGCCGTGAATGCCAAGAATGGACATGAAATATGGAATTTTAATGCAGGAAATCCAGTAGTATTTTCTCCGGTGGTTGTTAATGGAGTAGTTTATTTCAGCGTGGAATATTTTTATGCGATGGATATCAAGACAAGACATGAAAAGTGGCAGTTTGAGACAAGTGCAGTTTTATCATCCCCGGCAGTGGTGGATGGAGAAATATATTTTGGTAGTTCTGATGGATACTTATATGCCGTGCATGCCACGACAGGAAATGAAACGTGGAAGTTTGAGACAGGTGACGCAGTGATGTCATCCCCATCAGTGGCTGATGGAGTAATTTATTTCGGTAGTTTGGATGGTTATTTATATGCCGTGGATGTCAAGACAGGACAGGAAATGTGGAAATTTAAGACAGATGGTGGTATAAATTCTTCCCCGACTATCGCAGATGGTGTTGTTTTTTTTGGCAGTTTTGATGGTTATTTGTATGCTGTAAAGTAGACAATCAATTCATAATCATTTTATACAAACGCACTCCCAAAAGCTAGCCTCCTAGTTTTTTTTATGAAATTTCTCATGAATGGTCTCCAGGGCTCCCTGGGGACCGGTCTTTTTTCCCCACGGTCCATTTCAATAATTAATTAATGGCGCTAAAATGGCGCTAAAGTATTTGTTAACTTTTCCAACTATGGCTATATGTGGGGGTTTATCGAGTAATTACCCCCATATATAGGCGCCCCCGGCGGGATTCGAACCCACAACCGTCTGATCC